>JAYZWL010000126.1:0-55260 GCA_036154955.1 Pseudomonadota bacterium
GGCCGCGTTCGCGGAGAACGTTCGAGAGAAGCGCCGGGGGAACGCGACCGCCTCGTCCCAGGCCGGGGTGAGGATCGTCTCGAGGCGCGCCCGGTCGAGACCCGGCGCGGGATGCGCTATCACCGGGGGAACGACATGACGGAAAGCGACGGGGAGCGGCGGATGGACGGGACGAAACGGGTGGAGGCGCCGGAAACGGAGACGCCGGAGACGGGCGCGCGCGAGGTGGCGTGGGAGGTGGACGGGCTGCGGCTCGCCGGGCTGGAATGGGGGCCGCAGGACGGGCGGCGGGTGCTGGCGCTGCATGGCTGGATGGACCATGCCGAAAGCTTCCGGGAGCTGGCGCCGCGGCTGGCGGGCTGCCGGGTGGTGGCCGTGGACCTGAGCGGGCAGGGGCTGAGCGCCCGGCGCGCGGCGCATGCCACCTACAACATCTGGGACGACCTGCCCCAGCTGATCGGCGTGCTGGACCGGCTGGGCTGGGAGGATTGCGCGCTGGTCGGCCATTCGCGCGGCGGCATCATCGGGGCCCTGCTGACGGCGGCGTTCCCGGAGCGGGTGCGCGCCTTCGTGGCGCTCGACACCATCGCGCCGCGGCCGCATCCGGGGGACGTGGCCGCGACCCTGCGCGCCTTCGTGCTGGAGACGCGGGAGCGGACCTCGCGCCCGCCCCGGACCTTCGCCAGCCGCGAGGACTACCTGCGCCGGCGGGGCGAGCAGGGCAATTCGCGCATGACCTCGGAGGCGCTGGCCGACCGGGCGCTGGAGGAGACGGCGGAGGGGCTGCGCATGCGCGGCGACCCGCGGCTCTTCGCCAGTTCCGCGGTGAAGCTGACCCGGACGCAGGTGGAGGGGGTGCTGCGCGCCATCCGCTGCCCGGTGCTCAACATCTGGGCGGAGAACGGGACGCTGGACCGGCGCGGCGACGCGGCGGAGACGGCGAAGGCCGCGGCCGGGCTGATCGCGGATTACCGGCGCCTCGACCTGCCCGGCGACCACCATTTCCATCTCGACCCCGCGGCGGCGGCGCCGATGGCCGCGGCGATCCTCGACTTTCTTGCGGAGGTCGATCCGGAGGGCGGCGCGTAGGGCGACGGGCGGCCGCGGCGACGCAAGGGCGCCCCGGGCCTGACCCGGGGCCTCGCCCTCTCCGCACGCGACGCGGAACCCGATCCGGGCGCCGCGCGGGGGGCCGCGCGTGCGCGGGGCGCTCCGGGAGGCCCCGGGTCGAGCCCGGGGCGCGCGGGATGGCGCGTCCGGCGCGGGAGATCGGGCGTCGCGAGGCCCCGGGTCAGGCCCGGGGCGCGCGCGGCGGAGAGGGCGGCTCAGCCCTTCGCCATGCCGATCAGCGCCCGCACCGCCAGCGGATAGCCTGCCGCGCCGAGGCCCGCCATCACCGCGGTCGCGACCGGCGAGACCAGGCTGTCATGGTAGATCTTCTCGCGCTTGTGGATGTTGGAGATGTGCAGCTCGATCAGCGGGCAGGGCAGCATCTTCAGCGCGTCCATCACCGCCATCGAGTAGAAGGTGAAGGCGGCGGGGTTGATGACCACCCCGGCGGCGCCCGCGTCGATCGCCTCGTGAATCCAGTCGATGAGCTGGGATTCGGAATTGGTCTGGCGGAATTCCAGCGGGACGGACCCGGCCTCGGCCCGGCACATCGCCTCGACCTCGGCGAGCGTGGTGGTTCCGTAGATCTCCGGCTCGCGCTTGCCGAGACGGTTGAGGTTGGGTCCGTTCAGGACCCAGATCGCGCTGGTCATGGGGTCATCCCTGATAGCCGAACAGCCGGGGCAGCCACAGCGACAGCCCCGGGAAGAAGGTGATCAGCGCCAGCGCCGCCAGCATGGCCAGCAGGAAGGGCGCCGCCTCGCGCACGATGGCCTTGAGCGGCTCGCCGGAGATCGAGCTCATCACGAACAGCAAGAGCCCGTAGGGCGGCGTGATCAGGCCGAGCATGATGTTGACCACGCACACGATCCCGAAATGCACCATGTCCACGCCCAGCGCGTTGGCGGTGGGGATGAACACCGGCACGATCACCAGCAGGATCGTCGTCCCCTCCAGCAGGCAGCCGAGCGCCAGCAGGATGACGTTGACCATCACCAGGAAGCCCAGCGGCGAGAGGTCGAACCCGCCCAGCCAGCCCGACAGCGCGGCGGGGATGTTCTCCAGCGTCACCACGTAGTTGTAGACGATGGCCCCGGCGATCAGCATGCCGATGGAGACGGTGGTCCGCGCCGCTCCGGACAGCGAGGAATAAAGGCTCGCCGGGGTGATGGAGCGATAGAGCAGGGCGGAGACCAGCAGCGCGTAGAGGGCCGCGACCGCCGCCGCCTCGGTCGGCGTGGTGGCGCCGCCGTAGATGCCGCCCAGCAGCACCGCGGGCATCAGCAGCGCGGGCAGGGCCCTGAGGGTGACGCCGGGCAGGTCGCGGGCGGGGACCGGCGGCTCCACCGGGAAGGCGCGGCGGCGGGAGACGCCGACGATCAGCCCGGCCTGCATCAGCCCCATCAGCAGCCCCGGGACCACGCCGGCGAGGAACAGGAAGCCGATGGAGGCGTCGGAGACGAGCGCGTAGATCACCACCGGAATGGAGGGCGGAATGATCGGCCCGATCACGGCGGAGGAGGCGGTGAGCGCGGCGGCGAAGGCGGGGGGATACTTGCCGCCCTCGGTCATCATCTTCTGCATCAGCTTGCCGGTCCCCGCCGCATCGGCGATGGCCGAGCCCGACATGCCGGCGAAGATCACCGACTGCACCACGTTGACCAGCGCAAGCCCGCCGCGGAACCGCCCCACGAAGGCGTTGCAGAAGGCGAGCAGGCGCGAGGTCATGGCGCCGGCGTTCATCAGCTCCGCCGCCAGGATGAACAGCGGCACCGCCAGCAGGATCCAGGAGGAATAGAGGCCGTTGAGCATCTGCTCGGCCGCCATGCCGAGGTCGAGCCCCTTCATCGTCAGGTAGAGGATGGAGGAGGCGATCATGGCGTGCCCGATCGGCAGGCCCAGCAGGGCCAGCGCCAGGATCGAGACCACCGAGGCCGCGAACGGGTCGATCGGGATCACGGCAGGTCCTCGACGGCAAGGGCGACGGGGGCGTCAGGGTCGGCGGGGTCGGCGCGCCCGCGCAGGGCCCGGACCAGCAGCCAGGCGTAGCGGACCAGGATGGCCAGGGCGAAGACCATGAACACCATGAACAGGTGATCGTAGCGGATCCTGAGATAGGCGGTCTTCTGCACCCGCATGAAGCTGACGAAATCCCAGGACGCGGGCAGGGCGGCGCCGTAAAGCGCCAGCAGCGCCGTGGCCGCGACCGCCTGCATCCGGCGCCGGGTCCGGGGGCCGACCGCGTGCCAGATCACGTCGAAGCGGATCTCCTCCCGCTCCGGCAGCACCAGGCCCGCGCCCCACAGCACCAGCCACAGCCACATGACCAGCGTGAGTTCGGAGGCCCAGCCGACCGGCAGGTTCAGCACGTAGCGGAACACGATCTGCACGATGAAGGCCGCGAACATCACGGCCAGCATGGCGACCGCGACGTTCTCGGCCCGGCGGTGCAGCCATCCGCCGAGGGATTTCAGGCGATCGGTCATCGGGGGCGTCCTTTCGGTCCGCGCCCGGAGCCGGGCTCCAGGCGCGGCGCGACCGCGGCGCGGGCTCAGAGGGCGTTGATCTTGTCCAGCATCCCCTCGGGCCAGGAGGCGGAGAGGTCGCTGTCCAGATACATCTTCTGGGCATGGGCGCGGAAGGCCTCGACGTCGGGGGTGCTGATCTTCAGCCCCTTGGCGACGAAGCTGTCGGCGAGCGTCTTCTCGCGCGCGAGATGCTGCTCGGTCGACCAGGCGATGGCGGCGTCGGCGGCCGCGTCGAAGGCGGCGCGGTCGGCCTCCGACATGCCCTCGTAGGCGTCCTTGGAGATGACCAGCAGGTCGTAGCCCACCAGATGCGAGGTCAGCACGATCTGCTTCATCACCTCGTAGAACTTCATGTTCTCGACATTGGGGAGCGGGTTGTCCTGGCCGTCGATGGCCCCGGTCTGCAGGCCGGTATAGACCTCCGCATAGGCCATGGGCGTGGGGTTCGCGCCCAGCGCCTGGCCGAGAAACTGCCACGCCTCGCCGCCGGGCATGCGCAGCTTGACGCCGTCCATGTCGGCGGGGGTCGTCACCTGCTTGTCGATGCGCAGGCCGACCTGCCGCGTGCCGAAATAGGTGGGGCCGAGGATGTGGATGCCGAGCTGGTCCTCGGCCAGCTTCTTCATCTCCGCCCCCGCCTCGCTGTCGAAGAACGCCTTCAGATGCGCGGCGTCGCGGAACAGGTAGGCCGAGGTCAGGATCGAGAAGGCCGGGATCTGGTTGGCGATGTCCTGGGGGGCGACGTTGCCCATCTGCAGGTTGCCACGCTGGATGGCGATGATCTCGGTCCCCTGCTTGAACAGGGCGCCGCCGTAATAGGGCTCGATGGTCGCCACGTCGGCCACGTCGGCGACGAGCTTCTTCATCATCTCGGCGCGGATGTCCTGCTCCGAGAACACGGCCGAGAACTTCAGCGTCGGCTTGTCGGCGGCGAAGGCGCCGGCGGCGGCGAGCGTCATCGCCCCCGCCATCAGCCCCAGCGCGGTGCGGCGCGCGATCTTCATCATGGTGTTCCTCCCTTGGGTGATTTCTTCTGGGTCTGGCTTGCGGTCGGGCGACCGCCCCCGGGCTCCCTTCCCGGGGGCGGTCCGTCAGTCGGGGCCGCGCTCGGGTCCGGGGTCGAGCCGCGTCCGCGCGTCGCGGGGCAGGCCGGGCGGGCCCATCAGGCGGGCCTGCGCCGCCACCCGGTAGGGGGCGTTGGGGCCGCCATAGCCGGCATAGGCGCCCTGCCGCTCCACGATCTCGAAGAAGATCCCGTCGCCGAACGGGCGCGAATAGAGCTGCAGGAACCGCCCGCCGGCGTCCTGGTCGTAAAGGATGTTCGCGGCGCGCAGCCGGGCCACGTAGTCCTCCGGCAGGGCGAAGCGGGCGGCGAGGTCGTCGTAATAGTTGCCCGGGATCGGCAGGGGCCGGAAGCCGTTGGCGGCCAGCGCCTCCGCCGCCGCGAGCAGGTCCGGACAGGCGAAGGCCACGTGCTGGACCGAGCTTCCGAAACTGTCGGCGACGAAGCGGCCGGCGAAGGTGCGATGCGTCTCCGCCCCGTTCAGGGTCAGGCGAAGGGCGCCGTCCCGCGCCTCGATCGCCTGGGAGCGGACGAGGCCGCCGGGGTCCACAACGTCGACCATCGGCTGCTTCTCCACCTCGAAAAGCGAGAGGTAGAACAGCGACCAGGTCAGCATTTCCTCGTAGTTCATGGTCTGGGCGACGTGATCGACGCGGGTCAGGCCGGCGGGGCGGGCGGGGGCGTCGTCCTCCGCCGGGTCGGGCAGGGGGCGGAACTCCGTCTCCCACACCCGGGCGAGGCCGGCGCCCCGGTCGATGAAATGCAGCACCCCGCCGCCGACGCCGCGGATGGCGGGAATGTCCAGCTCCCCCGGCCCGACGGCCTGGGCGAAGGTGGCCGCGCCCAGCGCCTCGGCCCGGGCGACGGTGGCGGCGGCGTCCTGCACCGCCAGCCCGAGGTCGCAGACGTTGAGCCCGTGCGCCACATGGGCCGAGCCCGCGAAGCCGTCGCGGTCGGTGTTGACCACCACCCGCGCCTCGCCCTGCCGCCACAGGTCCACCGCCTTGGAGACATGCCGCCCCACCCGCGCGAAGCCCATGGCGCGCAGGAGCCGGCCGAGCGCCGCGGCCTCCCGCTCATCGGCGGCGAATTCGACGAAGCTCACCCCCTCGGCCCGGATGCGCGGGGGCATGGGCGGGGGGGCGATGGCGATTTCGGGTTCGGTGCGCGCCACCTGGTCCATCAGGTGCAGGAGCGAGCGGCGCCCGTCGACAGCGATGGCGCCCGGGCTGCCGCCGCGGAACTGGTCGTTGAACACCTCCAGGCTCAGCGGCCCGGCATAGCCGGTCGCGGCGACGGCGCGCATGAAGCCGGCGACGTCGAGGTCGCCCTCGCCCGGCATGCAGCGAAAATGCCGGGACCAGTAGAGCAGGTCCATGTCGATCCGTGGCGCGTCGGCGAGCTGGACGAAGAAGATGCGGTCGCCCGGGATGCGCCGGATCGTGTCCGGGTCGATGCCGCGGCCCAGCGTGTGGAAGCTGTCCACGATCAGTCCGACGGAGGGGTGATCCGCCCGGCGCACCACCTCCCACGCGTCGCGATGGTCGTTGACATGGCGGCCCCAGGCCAGCGCCTCGAACCCCACGCGCAGGCCGCGCGCCGCCGCCCGCGCGCCCAGCTCGGCGAAGTCGTCGGCCATGCGGTCGATGCCGCCCAGCGCCTCCGGGTGGCAGGAGGAGCAGACCAGCACCAGGTCGCAGCCCATCCGCGCCATCAGGTCGAACTTGCGCTCCGCCCGGTCGAAGGCGCGGGCGCGGAGCGGCTCGGGCAGGCCCTCGAAATCGCGGAACGGCTGGAACAGGGTGATCTCCAGCCCGTGATCGGCGGCCATGCGGGCCACGTCCTCGGCCCCGCGCTCGAAGGCGATGAAGTCCTGTTCGAAGATCTCGATGCCGTCGAAACCGGCGGCGGCGATGGCGGCCAGCTTCTCGCGCAGGTCGCCGGCGAGGCAGACGGTGGCGATGGAGGTTTTCAGCGGCGCGCGGATCATGCGGCGCCCTCCGCCGGTCGGGGGGAGGCGGGGGAGGCGGCGGGGGCGTCGAAGCTTTCGAACGTCGCGCGCATCCGGGCGGGGTCCGCGGTCAGGCCGGTGAACAGGCCGAAGGCGCGCGCGGCCTGGAAGATCGCCATGCCGGCGCCGGGCAGCACAAGGCAGCCGCGGGCGCGGGCGGCGGCGAGCAGGGCGGTCTCCATCGGGAAATAGATCACGTCGGCGACCCAGTGGCGCGGCTCGATCACCGCGGTCGGGATCGGGGTTCCGGGCAGCTTGGCCATGCCGACGGGGGTGGCGTTGACGATGCCGTCGGCGAGGCGGGCGCAGGCGGGTTCGCGCACCGCCTCGGCCCGGCCGGCGCCGTGGCGGGCGGCGATGGCGGCGGCGAGGTCGCGGGCGAGGGCGGCGTCGGTGTCGAGGATCAGCAGCTTGTCCACGCCCGCATCGGCCAGCGCATGGGCGACGGCCCCCCCGGCCCCCCCGGCCCCGACCAGCAACACCGCCTCGCGCGGGGCGCCGGGCAGGCCGAGGCGGAAGCTTTCCGCGAAGCCGAAATGGTCGGTGTTGTGCCCCAGCCGGCGGCCGTCGCGGAACACCACCGTATTCACCGCGCCCACCGCCTCGGCGTTGGGGGACAGGCGGTGCAGGTGGGCCATGGCGGCGCGCTTGAACGGATAGGTGACGTTGAGCCCGTCATAGCCCTCCGCCTCCAGCCGGGAGAGGAGGTCGCCTAGCGGCTCGTCGCCCGCGGCGGCGTCGTGAAGGCGGTAGTCGAGGTCGAGACCCTGGGCGCGCCCCTCCTCCATATGCATGCGGGGGGTGCGGGACGGGCCGATGCCCTGGCCGACGAGGCCGAGCCGCACGCGCCTGCGCGCGCCGGCGCCGTCCGCGCGCGCCGCGTCGCCCGTGCCGTGGGGGGCCGTGTGGTCCGCCAAGCCGTGTTCCTCCCTGCGCCGATCTCCCTTCGGCTTGGCGGGAAAATGTCCGGTGCGGTTAAATATGTCAAGAATGTTCGTTTCGGTTAAAATGGCCGCGACCAAGCGCGTCCGGACGGCGCCGGGCGGGGGGCGCTAGACTGGCGGGGGAAAGGGAGGCCGGATGACCGAGACGGAGGCGGACGCGGGAACGGACGCGGGGACCGACACGGGGACCGACACGGGGGCGGAGTCGGGCGCGGAGACGGGCGACGGCGCCCGGCGGCGCTGGAAGCAGGACCCGGAGGCGGTGCGCGCCGACATCCTCGGCGCGGCGGAGGCGCTGTTCGCGCGCAAGGGCTATTCGGGGACGCGGGTGGAGGAGATCGCGGCGCGGACCGCCTGCTCCAAGCGCATGATCTACTACTATTTCGGCGACAAGGAGGGGCTGTGGCGCGCGGTGCTGGCCGAAGCTTACCGGCGCACCCGCGAGGCGGAGGCGGCGCTGGATCTGGGCGGCCTGCCCCCGGTCGCGGCCCTGCGCCGGCTGGCGGAGTTCACCTTCGAAAGCCACGCGGCGCGGCGCGACTTCATCCGGCTGGTGATGATCGAGAACGTCCACGAGGGCGCGCACATGCCTCAGGCCGACGAGATGGCGGGGCCCAACCTGTCGGTGATCCGGCTGCTGGCCGACATCTACGACCGGGGTCTGGCGGCGGGCCTGTTCCGCCCCGGCCTGACCCCGCTGGAGCTGCACTGGCAGATCTCGGCGCTGAGCTATTTCAACGTCGCCAACCGGGCGACCTTCTCCCGCATCTTCGGCGAAGCGCTGTTCACCCCGGAAGGCCAGGCGCGCCTGAAGCGCCAGGTCGGCGATTCGCTGCTGCGCCTGGTCCTGACCCCCGAGGCGCTGGCGCGGGAGGCGGGAGGCGAAGACGCGGGCGGCGCGGGGGGCTGACGCGCCGGCGGGCGGGTCGGATCAGGTCAGGTCGAACAGGTCGACCAGCAGGTCCGGCCGCTGGTTCTCCGCGTCGATGAAGTTGCGCAAACCCTCATAGGCCGCGAGATGGCGGCGGACGGCCGGGCCGCGTCGCGCAAGCTCCTTGCAAACGGCATCCAGCGCCGCGCCGAGCTTCACGCCCATCGGATCCGTCTTGCGCAGGAACGCGTAGGGCTCCTCGATGCGCCAGCGGATCAGGCCGGCGATGAGGGTGGGGAGGTATCTGAACGGCTCGCCGAAGCCGTGTTGCGGGCGCTTGCCGAACGATGCGCGCGCGCTGCGCATCTGGTTGCAGGCTTCGTTCGCCCAGTCATCCACCGTGGCCCGGTCGAGATGCCCGAACACACGGTCGTTTCGGGTGAGCAGGAAAGCGGCGCTGGCTTGCTGGTGCTGGTTCCAAGGCTTCGGCAGCCTGCGCAGATAGGCGATCGCCGCGGCGAAGGCATCGTCGTCGCCGGCGATTCGTCCCATGGCGTGCGGATACATGATCCACCAGCCGTTATGGGCGTATCGCCCGTCGCCATGCATGAGCTGGGCGGCCACATGCGGCCAGACCGACGGCGGACAGAGCCGGAAGCTCCAGCTCAGGACCCCAAGCGCGTGGTTGTTGGGCGCCTTTCCGGAGACGAAGATCGCTTCGGCGCGCGACACGACCGCCAGCAACGCACGCCAGTCTCCGTCGTCCACGCCGGCGGGGCGACCTCCGTCGCTGTCCACGGCGAAGAACTTGCGATCTTGCAGCGGGTGTCCGGGCGCGTCGCGATGGACCTGGAGGCGGTGACTCAGCGCCTTGTAGACCGGCGTGAAATTTCTGCCGTCGAACCGGGCCAGGGCCTCGGCGAGCGCGGGGGATCCGGACTTCGCCCCGGTGGCGCGCCACAGTTCGGCATGGGCCGGCAGCACCACGCGTTCGGGATAGCCCGGGGGTTTGCCGCGGAGCTCGGCCATGATCGTCGACCAGTCGCGCGGGTCAGGCTCACCCGCCTCCCAGTCGACCAGGGCGGGCCGCGCCTCCAGCTCGGGCCATTCGGCCGAGCCGATGGTCAGCCGCGCCCGCCCCTGCGCGGGGTGCTGCTCCAGCGACAGGAGCACGCGGCGGGGGGCGTCGGGGGGCGCGCCGACCGTGGCCGGGGCGCGGCGGGGGCGGGGGTCGTCCTCCTTGCGCAGCCAGACCTCGATGCGGTCGCGGTCGGCGGGCCAGGTCAGTTCCACCGGGGTTGGACTGCGCCAGACGCGGCCGGCCCGGGCCACCGCGTCGGGCGGGACCAGCGGCATGCCGCCGGGCTTGCCGTCGCGTTCGACGATGGTGTCGACGGCGGGCAGGAAATCGTACCAAAGCGGCAGGTCGAGCGTCATGCGCCGCGCCGCGATCAGCCCGCCTTCGGCCGTGGCCCAGGGGGAGGCGCAGCGCACCGGCGCAGGGCCGCCGCAGCCGCGCAGCAAGGCCGCGGCCGCGGCGTTGAAATCGGCGCCGCCGGGGCTGTGGACCACGATCTCGTCGCAGTCGTCGAGCGGAATTCCGTCAAGATCCACAGCTGAAAGGGGGGGCGCCGTCGCCGCGAGCTCATGCCATTCCTGGCGGGAGGTGAGCACGACTTCCCGCAGCGCGGTCGGGGGCGCGGACAGGGCGAGGCGACCTGGCAGATCGGCCGCCTCGATGGCGCGGCGCAGACCGGCGGGCCCGGCGGCGGCGTCTATCAACGCGCGCCGCGCCGCCGCTTCGCGAGCTGCGAAGCCCAGGCCCGAACCATGCCGGCGCCCCGCCTCGCGGCGCTCGGGCGCGGCAGCCCCCTCGCCGTCGCGCACGGTCAGCAGCTGGGAGCGCAGGCCGTCGCCGTCGATTTCCACCACGCGCAGCCGATGGCCGGCGGGAAGGGCGCGGGCCTCGATCTCGCTCAGCGCGATGAGCACCGACGACCAGGCCAACAGCGGCCGTCGGGCTCGGGCGGCGCGCAGGGCCGCGAGCCGGCGTTCGCGGGCCGCCTCGGTCATCTCGGGCAGGTCGGGTATGGCCAGCACCGCGATCGCGGGGTCGGCGCCGAGCGCCCGGATGGCGAGCGCCCAGTCGGCGTCGCTTACCCCGCCGCCCGCCTCGCGCAGGCGGTGGCGGCGGTCGGACGCCCCGCGCTCTCCCCATCCGTCGCCGCGGCCATGCGGGGCGAGGCGCGCGCCCGGCCCGCCGATGGGAATCGTCCCTGGCCCTGCGTCCTCCGGCCCGGGGGCGGACCGGCGGCGGTGCGATCCGAGGCCGGGGCGCGGCGGGTCCTCGCGGTCGATCAGCACCACGCAGGACAGCGCGCCGCCGTCGATGCGCTGCGCGGCCCGGTCGTCGAAGATCGCGGCGCCGGTGTCGTCCACCGACCAATTGCGCGCGGCGCGGTCGTGCCAGCCGTTCACGTCGAGCCCGACCAGCCGCTGCGTCATGGGCGCGCCCTCCGCGCCTCGACCTCGGCGCCCAGCGCCCGGCCGATGGCGTCGAGGCCGCGCCGCAGCCCGTCTCCGGACGGCGCCAGCCCGAGAGAGGAGATGACGGGGACGCCGGAGCTCAGGCCCGCGGACGGGCCGGCGCGCGCCTCGCCCTCCGCCGGGTCGGAATGCAGCAGGATCGCCTGATGGATCGACAGCCGCGGGGCCACGGCGGCGATGGCGCGGGCGCAGTCCGCCGCCTCCGCCGCGAGGTCCACCGGTCGGAAAACCAGCCGGGGCCACACCGGAACGCGCCGAAGCTCCGCCGTCCCCGCCAGATCGCCGATGCGGAGCCAGATCGGGGCGGCGAGCGCGTCCTGGTGGGTCTCCACGAAGCGGGGCCGATGCTGCACCTCCACGATCAGCCCATGGTCGCGGAGATGGAACACCGCGAGCGGCGTGTCGGCGCGGAAGCCGGACCCCCGGTCCAGGTCGTCGCGCAGTTGCAGCGGGCAGCTCGCCACCAGTTCGGCCCCCGGGATCGCCCGCGCCGACAGGGTCACGGCCAGCGCGCAGAAATCCGCCCAGGTGCGGGCCTGCCAGGCCCAGAGCTCGTCCAGTCGCCGGGTTTCGGTCAGCAGGCGCCGCCAGGCCTCGTAGACCGCGCGATAGTCGGGATCCCGGGACAGGACGAAATTTGGCGTCTGGTCGGGCGGGGCCACGCCCACGCCCGACCGTTCCAGGTCGCGCATCGCCTGACGCGCGCGCCGCCGCAGCCGCTCCACCTCGGCGAAGCGGCGGGAGGCGCGCGCCCCGGCGTTGCGGCGCAGCCAGTCGCGCGCCACCGCCTCGGCCAGCCGGCACCACGCGTGCAGCACGCGGTTCTCCGCAGTATCGTGGCTTTCGCGGCGCACGATCGCCTGCACGCGCTGCGAGGGGCCGGCCCGTTCGGCCAGCGTGCGCCCGGGCTGCCGGATCAGCCAGACCATCGAGGCCTCGTCCATCTCCTGCACCCGGTCCAGCGGCGTCAGCGCGCGTTCGCGGCGCAGCACCCGCCTGAGCCGGCCCATCAGAAGGTCCAGAACCCGGAGCATGCCGGCCCGCCCCGGCGCGGCCTGGCGCACGATCTCGGAGACCAGCGGCCGATCCTCCTCCCCCGCCTTCGCCCAGAAGGCGTCCAGCCGGTCCCAGACCCGCATCGGGTCGTCGGCGGCGTAGCCCAGTTCGTTGACGCGGGTCAGCGTCGCTTCCATCCGTCGGCGCGCGGCGTCGGCGGCCTCTTCCTCGGCACCGTCGGGGACGCGGCCCGTGCGGGGCCGGGCGGGGATGCCGACGCCGCGCAGGTCGCCGCCGGGACGGACGGGCAGGGGGAGCTCGTGGAAGCGCGCGCCGTCGCGGCGCAGGCCGGGCAGGGGGGCGGAGTCGCGCGGCAGCGGGGCCAGCGCCTCCAGCACCATGGCGTCGGTCGGGCCGACCTCCTGCGGGCTCTCGTCCGCCGTGGCGGGCGCCCAGGGTCGGCGGCGAAGCCTCATCGCGCCAGGCCGCTCCAGGCGAAGCGGCCGGAGGCGTCGGCGGAGTCGGCGACCGAGGCGTCGATCGCCTCCGCCAGCCGGTCGTCCTGCAGCTCCTCCCGGACATAGAGGGCGAGCCGGTCCATGTCCGCCGCGGCCTGATCGAGTTCGAGACCGCGCAGCTTCGGCAGGAGCCGCATCTCCACCTGGTCGGCCATCGCCATGGACAGGGTGGAGACCGGCCGGTCGCCCGCATCGGGATAGTTGGCCGCATAGGCCAGCATCGCCTGGCCGACGCGATGACCGAAGGGGCGGCCGAGATCCTTCATGGTCTTCGACAGGTCGTCGACGATCCGCTTCGCTCGGCTGCGGTCGGCCTCGCCCATCGCGGCGGGCTCGCGCCGCCAACCCTCCCACACCCGGCGCGAGAGGGGGGCGACGAGCGGCGGTTGGCCGGCGGCGGGGGCCTCGGCCAGCTTGAGAGGGGCGGGGAAGCGCAGCATGGCGCCCCGGTCCAGCACCTTGTCGGACAGGGCCTGGGTGGTTTCGTCCTCGTTCATGGTGCCGACGAACAGCAGGTTGTGGCCCGGGAACATGCGCAGGGGCTCGGCCCCGGGAATGTCGATGACGATCTCCGCGCCGAGGCGGCGGTCCGGGTTGGCGGTCTCCGACGGACGGGGGCGCAGCTCCAGCCGGCTGAGGAACTCGGAGAAGTAGTATTCCACCCGGGCCAGGTTCATTTCGTCGAGCAGCACCAGCAGCATCCGGTCGTCGAAGATCGGGTCGTCCTTCGAGGCCGAAGCGCGTTCGCGCCAGATGTCGAGCCGCCACATGGCGCGGGCGAGATCGGTGGCCTTGAAGCGTTTCTCGATGAAATTGTAGAAGCCCAGCAGATCCTGCGGACTATCCCAGCGCGGCTGCACAGGGACCGGCAGGAAGCCCATGCCCATGGCCTGGGCATAGGCGCGCGGAAGCTGGGTCTTGCCGGTGCCGGAGATGCCCGACAGGACGGTGATCGGCGCTTCCTGCGCGATCTTGAAGGAGGTGTGCAGCGCGCGCAGCGTGCGGGGCGGGTAGTTCAGCCCGGCATCGCGGATCCAGTCGGCGGCCCGGTGGAGATAGGCGCTTTCGGAGCGGTCGTCATTGGGGATGGAGACATCCGCGGCCCTCTCAAGGTATCCGAGCGCGGCGGGCATCTTGCGCAGGTCCTCGAGCTTGTCCGCGTCGGAGTCGTCCGCGCCTGTTCCGCCTATCTCGATGATCCGGGCCTCCAGTTTCGCGATGCAGGTGGCGAGCTCGCTCCGCCGTTGCTCCAGCCACGCGACTTCGGCCGACTTCTTGTCGGCGTCGACGAGCAGGGGGCGCAGCTCTCGCAGCCTGGTCTCGGCGTCCTCGACCTCCTTCCGGCGGACCGCGAGGGTGTGGTCGGCGGCGCTGAGCGCCACGAGGGTGGGGCCCTGGCGGTTCCGGTAGGCGGTGAAGGCGCCGATGGCGACAAGAGCCAGCAGCAGGGCGAAGAAGGCGACGGATCCGAAGACGAGGGCCTCCATGCCGAGAAGGTTCATGGCTCAGCGTCCCGTGTCGGAAGTGGCGGGCGAAGCGGCGGGGGGTGGCCCGGAGGCGGGCGGGGCTTCGCGACCGGGGGGCGGCGCGGTATCGGGCGCGGCCTCTGGCCCGAGGTCGGCGGCCACGTCCGGTCCGGAGGAGGGCGGGTCCGTCGACGGCGGCGGGCCCGCGACGGCGAGCCCTTCGCGCAGGGCGCCCAAATCCCGCCGGGCCGCGTCGACCGACCGGGCCAGCGCCGCGCGCCGCCCTTCCAGCTCTCCGATTTCCGCGGTCAGCGCATCGCGTCGTTCGGTCAGGGCCCGGGCGTCCTCGGCGCGCGACGCGAGGGACAGGCGCGCCGCGGCCAGGTCGGCTTTGGCGGCTGCCAGGTCCTCGCGCGTCTCGACCGCGCCCGCGCGGGCGGCGGCGGAGGCGAGATCGGCGGCGGCATGGCGTTTGAGACGGGTGGCGAGCGCGGCGTCGAGGCTTTCGATCTGGCCGCGCAGGGCCGCTTCCCGCGCAAGGGCGTCGGCCTCCGCCTGTTCGAGCGCGCCCAGCCGTCCGGCCAGCGCGCCGCCGCGGGCGGCCAGGTCGTCGTTGCGGGCTTCGGTCGCGCGGCCGTCCTCGGCCAGCGCGGCGAGCGCGGCGCGCGCGTCGCCAAGCCGGGTCTCCAGGCCTTCCAAGCCGCCCTCGAGCGAGCGGCGCCGTTCGTCCAGCTCCGCCACCCGCGCTTCCAGAGCAGAGCGGCGCTGGTCGAGCGCGGCGGTCACGGCCTGAAGCGACGCCCGGTCGGCCAGGGCTGCGTCGAGCTGGTCGCGCGCGGCGGTCAGCCGTTCCCGCGTCCGGGCGCTGTCGGCGGAGGCCGCGTCGCGCTCCGCGGTCAGCGCGTCGCGCTGCGCGGCCAACTGGTCGCGACGAACGGTCAGGTCGTCGTGCTCGGCGCGCAGCGCGGCGACGGCGGCGGCGAGGAGCTCGCGCTCCCCGCCCAGGGCGGCCAGCGCGGCCTCCGTCTCCGCCGCCTTGCTCGCGGCGGCGTCCGCGCGGGCCTCGGCCTCCACCGTCCGGCCGTCGAGCGCGGCGAGGCGGCTTTCGATCGCGTCCCGGGCGCGGGTCGTTTCGTCCAGGCGGGTCTTCGCTTCCGCGGCGCGGCCGTCGAGCTCCGCCGTTTCGCGGCGCGCCGCGTCGAGCTCGCCCCGGGCGCGGGCGAGGTCCTGGCGGGCGGCCTCGGTCGCGGCGGTCGCGGTTTCGGCGTCCCGGCGCAGGGCGGCGAGCGACTGGCGCGCGGTCTCCAGCGCCGACTGCGCCTCCGCCTGCTGGCGGGAAGCGGTCGCGGCGGCGTCCTCCGCCCTGGCGCGGTTGGCGTCCAGCGTGGCGAGACCGGCCCGGGCGGCGGCGAGGGCCTCGCGCAGCGCCACGCTATCGGCCCGGTCCCGGGTCAGCGAGGCGACGTCCGTTTCCAGCGTCGCGCGCTCGGCCTCCAGGGCGCGAAGCGCGGCGTCCAGATCGTCGCGGCGGGCGGTCTGCGCCTCGATCCGGCGGTCGAGCGCCTCGGCCTGCTCGGCGTCGCGGGCGAGGTCATGGGTGCGGCGGGTCAGCGCCGCGGCCTCATCCTCCAGCCGCGCCTTCTCCGGTTCGAGGTCCGCGATGCGCGCGGTCAGGCCGTCGACGGCGGCCTGAAGGTCGGCGCGCCTGCGGTCGAGCGCCTCCGTCTCGGCGCGACGATCCTCGATCTGCGCCGCGAGGTCCCGGGACCGCCGGGCGCGCCGCTCCTCCTGCTCGGCCTCGTCGCGGGCCTGGCGCCGGCGGGCCTCCAGCGCGTCGATATCGGCCTGGAGCTTGGCGTAGGCGTCCGACGCGCGGCGGATATCAGCTTCGATTCGGGCGCGATTCCGCTCCAGGCTGCGCAGCTCCGTGTGCAGGTCGTTCGTCGCCATCAGCTGCCATCCGAACAGCAGCACGGTGACGAGCCCCAGCGCGATCACGAAGCCGGCGGCCAGGATGCCGGCCCCGCCGCGTCTGTCGGGGCGCTCGTTCGATTGCGTCACCGCAAGCCTCCATATCCCTGTCCGGGGCGCTCATCCGGGCGCGCGGCGCGGTCCGGCCGGCGTCTCGACGTCCTGCGTGCTGGAAACGCCGTCCGTCTTGCGTCGAGCGTCGCCGGAGCCGCGCCGGCGATGCCGCGAGGCGCGGAGGTGGGCAGGCGGCGGGCGTTGGATGAGAAATGCATGTCGCCGGGTCGGAGGGCGGGTGCGAGCCGCAAGCTCCCCGGGCCGGAGAGGGCGCGAACAACACCGGTTCGAAATGTCGGGCAGGGGCGGTTCCCCCACGGAAAACAAGCGCATCCGTGTCATTTAATCAAGATGAATGCTGGGCCGGCGCCCCTGCGGGGCGGGGCCCGCGGCGGTCAGCGGTCATAGGCGCCGAAGCTGCGCACATGCCTTTCCAGGGCGTCGAGGCGCGCCCACATGGCGACGCTCGCCGGCACCCCGGCCGCCTGCAGCCTGCGCAGCAGGGCGCGCACCTTGCGCAGCCGCCGGACACGCGCTTCGGCGTCGCCGCCCAGGACCTCCCTGGCCAGTTGATATCGCAACGCCTCCGGCCCGATGGGCAGCATGGCGCGCAGCACCAGCAGCGCGGTTTCCAACCCCCGGGCGCGCGGGCCCGGGGAACTGGCGATCTTCCTCAACTCTTCCACGACCGCGCCGGAGGAGAAGCCGCACATCCAGCAGCGGGAGCGGTCCGCGCAGGCCGGTTCCCGCGCCCATGTCCGCGCGGCGAAACGCTCGAATTCGCATCCGTGACGCCTGTCGGCAGGGTCGGCGTTCGGGTCGCCAGGACAGGCCGCCGCGTCATCGAAGCCGTCCGGGCCGTCGATCGGGTCGACGCAGCCGCAGGCGTCGTCCTCGGGCTTCGCGTCCCCGAACAGCCAGGCGCAGATCGGACAGATCCTCACCCGGCTTTCGAAGTCGTCGGCCGGCCGCAGCTCGATGGGAACCGGCGAGCCGTCGACGCAGCTGGGGCAGATGCGCAGCCTGAGATCGGTGCGGCGCGCCCACGGCCGCGCGCCGAGACCGCAGCCGAACGGATTGGTGCAGACCGCCTCCTCCCAATGCGAGAAGGACATCTCGACATGGGTCGTTTTTCCGTCGGGCGCGGCGCGCCGTTCAGGGCGCGGCCGTCTGCGCCAGCGGGACCGCCAGTCGGGAAAGCTCATGGCGCGATCTCCCCGTCGCAGCGAAGGCAGACGCGGCTCGCCGGCGCCGAGGACAGCGCCGCCGCCTCTACATAGACGCCGAGGTTGGAGGTGCAGCCGTCGCAGCGGTGCAGCTCACGCCGGCAGCGGGGACAGGCCGCCGAGGCGGTTCCGGTCGCCGGGTCGAGTTCGGTGGCGATCGGAAAGCCGCAATGGAAGCATTCGTGCAGCGGATCGCCCAGCACGCCGCGCAGGAACGGCGTGCCGGGACCGCCCATCCGCGCCACGCTTTCCAGCGAACGCCCGTCGCGCCGGGGCGCCTGCGGCGCGCGCAGCAGCGGCGGCGCGTGCGGATCCCAGCGGCGGCCGTTGAGCTTTTCGTCCTTCAGCCGGTCGGTGAGCGCCCGCCACATCGCGTCGTCGAACTGCGCGCCGGGCACGCCGTTGTCGAAATGCTCCGCGTCGGCGCCGGTCAAGCGCAGGTCCGGATCGATCTCGCCGATTTTGAATGCATGGGGAACCGCGCGCAACGGGCGCAGGTCCGGCCGGGCGGCGACGGCCTGCAGCGGGCGACGCCCGGCGCGGTATTCCTCAAGGCACAGGCTGCAGAACTCCGCGTCGGGATGATTGACGAAGTCCTGCGGGTGGTCGGCATCCACGCAGAGCCACTGGGCCCTGCGGTGACCGACGAAGGTCGCCGCCACCAGATGGGGGAAGCGGGCGCCTTCGGGCAGGGCGTGGCTCATCACTCGTTCGGCGTCTCCGGCTTCGTCATAAGCCTGGCGAAGTGCCTCGATCTCTTCGATCTCGTGGGCGGCATGGTTTCGGCGCTCCAGCATGAGCACCGGCATGTGGGAGGGAAGGGGCGTCGGGTCTACGCGGAAGCTAAGGGTCTCTTCGATGATGTCCCGCGGCGCGGACTGCGGGTCGACGCCGACGCGCGTCGCGCCGAACTCGGCGTCGGGCACGGGAAGGGCGAGGGTGACGAAACGGGCCAGGTCGCCGCCGGGCACGCCCTCCCCCTTGAAGGGGCTGGCTTTCACGAAATTCGCCGAAGCGCTCAGGCCGGCTTTGCCGCCGAGGCGCGACAGGCTCATCTCCGGCTGGGCGAAGATAAGTTCGACGAAGCGGTGGCAATGGTCCCGCGCCGCCTCCAGCAGCCGGTTGACCTTGGCGGGGTCGAACTCTGGGTTCAGCAAGTCGGGGGAACGGAGGGTCCCGAGGGGCGAGGCGGAGGCGGCGTCCCTGTCGCTGCTCTCGAAATCGTCGATCGCCCGGGCCATGGCCTCCAGCAGGTCGTAGTCAGGCCGCGTCCGCGCGCCGATCTCGTCGAAGCGCTGGTGAAAAAAGTTCAGAAGACCGTCGATCCGACCTAACCGATCCCCCATGATGCGGCTTCCGCCACGCAGAACCCGCTCAGCATAGGCGTCGGCCAGTTTCTCCCGGCGAAGTCGCAGCGCGATGCGGTCGACGTGGGAGGTCGTCCGCCTGTCCGCGCCCTCCGCCTGCGGCGCGAGGGCGGCGACGATGGTCGTGAGCGGGTCAAGCGCCAGGTTGAACCGCGCGCGCGCCCTCAGGGTTTCCGGGTCGTGCCGGGAGGTGGCGTCGAAGGCGCCGTCGAAGGCGCCGCCGAACTCGTCGCGATTGGCTTCGATCTGGTCGAACCGGATGATGTGGTTATCGAGCGCGTTCCGCCAGCCAACGCGCCGGTCCGTGTAGTCGGCGCTTTGGAATGCGGTGCGGAGCGCGATGAACCGTTCGGTCTGGGACGACGCGGCGTCCCGGAACGCCCGGCGCACCGCGCCGACCGCCCATTCGGCGACGGCATGGATCTGCGCGCGGTTGTCGGGCGCGTATTTCCATACGGCGATGTTGCGGATCGCCGCCTCCCGGTCGCCGATGCCGAGCGCCGCCTGAAGAAGCTGACGGTTTTCGAACAACGCTGCGTCGTCCAGCGAGATGGTCAGGGACGTGGGCGGGGCGGAGGCGGGGCCGGTTTGATCGGCGCTGTACCGATCCAGCTTCGCGATGAGATCCTTGCAGAGTCTGCGCCCGGCCCTGGCCGAGGCGGTGTCCAGCGCACCGATGTCGGCGATGGCCCCGTCTATCTCGCCGAGAACCGCCTCGATCTGCTCGGAGAACAGGCCCGTCGCGTCGACCTGGCATTTCAGCTCCCGGGAGTCGTCCATCGTGCCGCCGGCATGCCAGGTGACGAGCCGCTCCACCATCGGTCGGAGGATGTCCCGAAGCTGCAACGCATCGAGCGCCTTGCGCGTGGCGACCACGCATTCCGGTTCGCCGGTCTCGGCGGGGGCGCAGCTTGCGAAGCTTCGGTCCGTGTCCCTGAACGCGTCATCGAAGGCCTGGTCGTTCCACACCGCACCCAGCAGCGTCGCGTCGTCCCTCCAGGCTGAGCCTGCCGAGACCTGGCGCGACGCAGCCTGATCGGCCTTGTCCAACTCAGCGAGCGTGTCGTCCACCAGGCGCCGGGCCATCCTCTCTTCCCGCGGAATGTCGGAGTCGGCGGTGGGGGCGAAGGCGGGGCGAACCATGATCTCGCCCAGCTCGTTGAACAGCATGTCCCCGAATTCGGCGACATCGAGCGGCCGCAGCGGAGTGACGGAGACGCTGTGGAACACCCGCCGGCGGAAGTCCTGACCCAGCGCGCTGCCCGAAATGCTGTTCTGGCGGCCGGTTTTGGCCTCGGCCAGGTCGCGACGGAGCAGCGACATGGCGCCGTCGGCCATGGCTCGGCAGGCGGAGGCGACGCTGTCGTCCGCCGTGCGCCCGGGGGGCTCCCAGTCCAGGGCCCACGACTCCCGGCCGTAGATGTAGACGTCGTCGAACTGCGCAGGGTCGCCCTTGACCAGAGTGATCCTGTTTTCCGCGCTCGCGACCCGGTGGATCACGGTCAGCGCCGTCCGGTTGTTGGGCTGAGCGATCTGGGCCAGCTCACGGAGCATGGAGTACGCATTGAGCTTCAGGCGCCGGTCGGCTGCCTTCGCCTCGAACACCGAAGGCATGAGGAAATGGCCGCTGATCCGCACGCCCTTCGGCAGGATCCGCCGCAGCATCAGCGCGACGTCGATCGCCATGCCCGCGCCGCTGCCGCCGGCGAGGGAACTGAGCAGGATCACCCGCGCCGGCTTGCCGGAATCGGCGCTGCTGGCTTCGCCATAGGCGGCGGAGATGGTGTTCTGCACGTCCGCCAGCCGTTGCAGGATCGCGAGCCGGCCGAGCGCCCGCATCCTGCGCGCGCCTTCGTCGCTCAGGTTCGCCGGCAGGAGGTCGTCGGCGATCCGCTCCAGCGGGATGCCGATCGACTCGGCCAGCCATCGGCCGGTGTCGACCTTGTCGCCGACCCTGTTCTCGCCATCAGGGGTTTCAAGGCCGCGCCCGGCGGATCTGCCGTAGGTCTGAATCAGCTCGACCGCGTCGCGGATGTCCTGCGTCGACAGTCCCAGCGGGGAATTCAGCCCGGGCAGGTCGGGGGGCAGGCGCCCTTCCGCCAGCGCCGCCGCCATGGAGCGGGGAAGCGTCTCGACCCTGACCGGCTTGACCCCCCTGAGATCCGGACCGTCGGTGTCGATGCCCACCGTCCTGATCCGGCCCGATCTGAGGGCCGCGTCCAGACCGGCGTCCAGAGGCGATCTCGCCCGGCCGCCGACGGAGCCGGCGAGCATGGCGAAGCGCGCCGCCAGAACGCCGGAGCCGCCGAGCCCGACGATGACGGCCGACGCGTAGCGCGCGTCGTGACGAGAGGAACCGGCGGGCGTCACAGACATGGTGCACCATTGTCTTGCAGGCGGATCTGGAAGCGTTCCGGGTCATAGTCGCAGGCGCTCGTGCGCGGCCACCAATCGGGCATCAGGAAGATCAGAAGACCGAAGCCGAGCGCGAAAACCACGAAGGCGACCCGGTTGACGTAGCTGAAGAACCTGTTGCGATCCGCGTGATCCATGCGGGCCCGGCGGCGGCGTCCGCCCTTTCCGGTCTTGCTGAGATAGATCCGCTCGGCGAGGGGCGTGGCGACCAGCGCCGTGGTGGTCACCGAGGGAAACAGCCATGTCAGCATCAGCGACAACACATCCGCGATCTTCGGGCTGATGAGATGGAGCGCCAGCGTCCCGACCACGAACACCACGACCAGGGCGGCCGCCAGATGGGGCAGCCGCCCCGACGACAGACGGTTGATCAGAGGGATGGACCTGAACTTCTCACTCTGAAACATCAGCAGGAACAGGAAGACAGAAAAGATGATCGGCAGGCCGTACTGGACGAGATTCGACGTCCAGAAAAACCGCACCTGATTGGAGAACACTTTCCGCGGCGTGGTCACCGGCGCGTCGTCTGGGGCGATGACGCTGAAGGTGGCTTCGACGAGGTCGCTCCCTTCGACCTGCGGCACGTCGATCGCGTAGCCGATGCGGGTCAACTCCTTGCCACGGCTGTTCTGAGGCGCGAGCGGCAGCAGCGTGGCGTCGCCGATCGTCTGCGGCGCCCCTCCGGTCCCCTCCGGATCGCCGCCCGAGACTGATGCGTACTCGACTTTCAGGCGTCCCCGAACGTCGCCGAATGCGTGGGAGTGAACCAGGACTTCGCCGGTCAGGACCGGTTTGCGGTTCCGGTCGATGTCGAAATATTCCATGCCGCCCGGCAGGATGTAGTCGGCGATGTCGAAAAAGAGCGATGCAGCCGCCTCCACCCCGGGCAGAAAGGCGCGCAGCGTGGGCGAGGGGGTTTCCAGCGAAGGCGGGGCGACGTCGAGCACAAGACCTTCGTCATCGGCCACGCCCGTCAGCTTCACGCGAACCCGCATCGCCTCTTTCACCAGGGCGGCGCCCTCGCCGGCGGCGAAGTGCGCGTCGATCCGCGTTTCGGCCGTGTCGGCGGGCGCCAGCTCGCCTCCGGCCCCCGCGCTGACGGTCCGGATCGTTCGGCCGTCGACCGTCGACACCAGGTCCAAGCCGCGCACCACCAACGGGTAGGGGCGCGGATTGGCGACCCAGGCGATGAAGTTCCATCGCATGTCGGCACGGGTGACCTCGACGCCGTTCAGCGGCGGCGTGTCGATCAACGTCCATCGCGCCTGGTCGCCGCAGCGCTCCGCGGCCTCCTCCGGACGCAGGAGACAGGCGAAAATCCGCTCGCCGCCCAGCGTGCGACGCTGAAGGTCCGTGTATTCCCCGCCTGCCTGGGGGCCCGTCAGCGGGATCAGCAGGGGCGGCGGCCGCGTCTCGGCCTTCCAGGTGACGGGCGAGGGGAACCTGTGTTCGATGATCGCCCCGGGCGGCGCGGTGCGGGTCGGGGCGAGCAGCACGCGCGCCACCGTTTCTTTCGTCGCAGGGGGAGCGCCTTCGAGGCCGAGTTCGGCGGTGACGTCGCTCCAGTACACGCCGGCGATCCGGGGGACGGCCGCCTCGCTGTTCTCGATCGGAATTACAAGATCCCGGTCGTCCGGCCCGATCCGCAGCGCAAGCTCGGCGTTTTGGAAGTGGGCGGCGGTGAGGGAGTCTCTGTAGGCGGTCAGCGTGAACTGCTCGCCGGCCCGGATATACTTATCTTCCGGCGACAGTCTGAACTGCAGCGCTTCGCCCGTGCTCGGCTCCCGGTTCGGGCCGGGGCCGCTGCGAGGGCGAACCTGCACGGAACGGATCTCATAGAGCGTCTCGACGTCGTCGTGCTCAAGTACGGTTCGAACGCCGGGAGTCGACCCATCCGGCGACCACGTGGCGACCTGTGCTTTCAGCGTCTCGTTGAGCGCGGGGCGGCCGTTGGGCATCCGCATGATCTGCAGGTCGCCGCCGCAGATCGTGTCGTTGCCCGCATTGCTCAGGGCGAGAGTCAGCGGCGCGCTGGGCGTCGATGCCGCCAAGGCGCCTTGCGAGCTCTCGGTGTTGAACCGAAGCCGGTAGGCCAGCCGCTCTCCGCCGTCTTCGAACTGCCAGTCGAGGGGGACGGCCACGCCTGCCAGCGACGCGGACCTCACCCGAAAGGCCTCGACATTGGCCGCGCCTTCGGGAGGGGTCAGCCGCAGCGTCAGCTCCGGGCCGTCGTCGCCGGCGCTCCACTGGAAAGAGCCGGGGCGATCCTGGACCCTGCAGTCCATGTCGATCCGGCGAAAGGTCCGGCGAAGCTGCGTGGCTTCGGTCTCGCTCCCGTCGGCGTCGATCAGCCTGATCGTCGCGGAAGCGTCCTGGCGCAGCCGGGCGACGAGGCTCTCGTTGGGGGGCGTGAGACCGTTGAAGCCGAACCGGATCTGGCCGAGCTCCCCCGGCTGGACGATCTGCTCGGTGTTGAGTTTCAGCGTCTCGGCTTGGTCGCCGCCGACTGAGATCGCCACCTTTGCGATGGCGATGGGCACGGTCGACGGATTGTTGACCCGGGTCACCTTCACAAACGGGAAGGCCGCGTCGAAGCTCTCGTATTCGATCGTGGCTTCCGCGCCGCTCATGTCGAGCCGGGGTTTGTCGAGCACGGTCACCGCGACGGTTTCCGTCCAGGTCTCGTCGAACGCTTCCAGCGTCAGGATCAGCTCCAACCTGTCGCCGCCGTCCAGCCCGCCGACGTCGAGCGTGAGGGGAAGGCGGAGCGTTTCCTCGGAATTGATCGTCCGCCTCTGGCTGAACAGTTGTCGGTTGCCGTTGGCGATAGACTCCCTGATCCCAGTCAGCGCCACATCGAAGTCGGCCCGGTTGTGGAGGGGGAGAGTCAGGGTGCGCCGGGTCTCGCCCGGCGCGGGCTGCAGGTCAAGGGGGGCGGTCACCAGCGGGACGCGGGCGGGCACGACGTAGGGCAGCGCGACCAGCCTGAGCGGCTGGAATTCGCCATCGCGTCGGACATGCACGGCGACCTGCACCGCCTGTCCGTGTTTGTCGGTGAAGTTGTTAAGCCGCGCATGCACCCGCACGCGGCCCCCGGCCGTCAGCTCCAGGGGGGGACGAACCGGCTCCAGGTGGCCGTCGACCTCGGTTGAGACGATAACGAACCGATCCCTGGACTGTGGGTCGAGCGCGGTATCGATCTGAAGCCAGAGTCCGTCCTCGCCGTTCGGGCCGCCAGTGTTCCTGGCGCTGACCTGAACCGTCGGCAACACCATCCGCAGCGCCGCATCCCTCAGACGGAGGCCGAGGCGCTCGCGCAGCAGGACGACGTTCTCGTCGGGCTGCAAAATCTCGGCGTCGGTCTTCTCCGCGAGAAGCCGCGCCAACGGCGCCTCGCTCTGGCTGGGGCCCGAGGTGGCGGTGACGCAGTTCCGATACCCTCCGTTCGTCAGAATTTCGGTGTTGTAGGCTTGGCGGATAAAGGCGAAGACCGCGCCGGGATGCCTCTGACGGGCGCGCTCGGCGGCGTCGTTGATCTCCCGCGGAAGTTCGCCTTGCTGATAGGCTCCGAGCAGGTTGCACACGCCGGCGCCGTTGATCGTCGTCGCCGGCAGGGCCTGGTCGCCGGATGACCCGGTCGTGTCGTGCAGGAAGTCGCTGGCGATGACCACCAGCGGGATGCGGCCCCGATTGCGCGCCCTGGCGATGTCCTGGTTTTCGGCTATGGCCGTCATCAGGCAGGAGAAATCCGTGTATTGCTGGCCTGTTCGGTCCTTCAGCGCGTCGCCAAGCCTCCCAGCGATGGAGCCTGCGCCGGAGGAGGCGGCCGAGGCGAAACGGATCCCCCGATCGACAGGGCAACGGCCGGCTCCCGTGCCGGACTGGCTGAAACCGTAGATCCGCACCTCGCTGTCGGGGCCGAGCAGGGCGGGGTCGTCGCCGGATGCGGCCGGGCCGAGCGCACCCAGCGCATCGACCGTGCGCTGCGCCATGTCGAAGGAGAACTCCGAGGACCCAGCGACCGCCTCTCTCAGGATCGGAATGGACTGGTCCATATAGAGAAACAGGTCGACCGGCCTGGGGTCGTCTCCGGCCTGGCCCGACGCAGGCGTGGAGAGCGCCACGGAGAGACCCAGCGCGGCCAGGGCGGCGACGGCGTGGGCGCGGCCGAACCCGCGGGGGCGCGGGCGGGGGGCGGCGGGGCGCCGGAGTATGCGAGGGATCGGCATCATGTCATCCCAAGGCATGGCAAGCGGCGTGCCAGGTTTCCAACCCAGCGATTTCAGCAGGATAGGAGGCGGTGGGGCGGCCGCCACGTGTCAACTTCCACCGCGCGTCCGGCAAAGTTGACACAGGGTCAGAGCCGCCAGCCGTGTTTCTCGATCTTCTGGTAGATCGCCTCGCGGCTGAAGCCCGTGGCCCGCGCGGTCAGCGCCTTGTTGCCGCCCAGGACGCGGAGCGTTTCCTGGATAACCGCCGGATTCGCCCGCGCCCGGCGGCGCAGACCGTCCAGAAACCCGCCCGGGCCGCCGGCCTCGGCCAGCGTGATCAGCTCGGCCGCGCCGACCGACCCGGCGTCGCCCCGCTCCGCCATCAGGTTGACCCGGAGCAGGGTCGAACGCAGCTCCCGAAGGTTGCCGGGCCAGTCGTGCAGTTGCAGCAGGCGCAGCGCATCGGCGGAGAGGCGGCGCTTGGGAAGGTCGTCGTCGACGAACTCCGCGAGGATTTCGGTTTCGATCCGGCGCACGATGTCCGCGAAGTCGGCGCGCCGCTCCCGCAACGGGGGAACCCGCAGGGAGAATGCGGACAGACGGAAGAAGAAGTCGGGCCGCAACGCGCCCTTGGCCTGCAACTGGCCGAGATCGGCGTTGGTGGTGGCGATGATGCGCACGTCGACGCGGGCGTCTTCAGCCGCCGAGGCGCCCAGCGGGCGGACCGCGCCGCTGTCGAGGAAGCGAAGCAGCGTCGACTGCTCTCCCGGCGACAGCGCGTCGATGTCGTCGAGCACCAGCGTACCCCCGTCGCAGCTGCGCAGGAGGCCCGGCCGCGCATGGTCGGCCCCGGTGAAGGCGCCGCGTTCATGGCCGAACAGCTCTGCGGGAAACAGGCTGCCGACGATCTCTCCGCAGCCCTTGATGCGGAACGGCCCGGCGGCGCGGGAGGATTGACGGTGCAGGGCCGCGGCGAGCTGGGTTTTGCCGGAGCCGGTCTCGCCGACGATCAGAACGGTGTGGCTGGATCGAGCGAGACGCTCGTATCGGGGGAGGAACATGCGGCGGGTCCGCCGAGTAAAATGAACCGGATATAAATTCTGGATCACAATCTCGCCGCTTTTCCCGCAGGCGGCAAGTAAAAAGTTAACGTGGGGGGAATGCCCGGACCGGCGCGGCCGGTCCGGGGAGCGCGGCGCGGTCGGCGTCAGGGCAGGGCAGGCAGGTAGCTGAGCGGCAGGAACAGCACGCGGTCGCCCATCTCGTCCTTGAACACCCAGTCATGCGGCGTCAGCGCGGAGGCGTCAAAGTCATGACGCCGGGTCTCCGGGTTCCAGGTAAGCGCCCCCTTGATCCCGTCGCGCCGGTCGAAGGGGCGATCGAAGCGGTTGCCGATCTGCATATGGTTGAGCAGCAGGGCGGTGCGGCAGACCTCCGGTTCGAACTGCGCGGCGGCGTGCAGGGCGGCCTGCGAGGTTCCGCCGAGCGTGTTGACCAACGCCAGCAGCCCGTCGCCCAGCATGGTGCGGGTGATGAGCGGCACCGCATCCCGGTCGAAATAGGCGCGCTTCGCGGCCTCGGGGTCGTCGTAGACGTCGCCGGTGAGCAGGGCGAGCACGTCGAACACCGTGAGGGTCAGGTCGTAGGGCGCGTCGCTGGTGCGGATCTTCGCGCAGAGATTGTTGAACGACGCGACGAGCTTGCCCAATTCGTCCGGCCGCATCGCCGCGAAGAAGTCCCAGTTGGTTTCCGTCGCGCCGTCCGGCGCCGCCTGCGCGAAGCCTCGGGCGGAGATCACGAAGCCTTGTTCGGAAACTCCGTCGCGGCCGTTGAGTTCGTACAACTCGACAGCCGCGTCCAGCACCTTGCTGTAGCCGGGCAGGTATCGGCGGCTTTCCGCCAGCCCCGGCCGGTCATCGCCGAGACGCTGCGCAAGGGCCCGCTCCTTCATGCCTTGGCCGAAGTCGAGCGCGCTGCGGATCGCCGTTTCAATGGCCTCGACGCGTTGCGCCTCGGTTTCCCGGGCCTTCGTCCCCTGGTAGGTGGTCAGCGGCTCCGTGGCCATGGGCGCGCCCGACGGCAGGACATGCGCCGAGGCGACCGCGGCTGTCTGGTCGACGAAGGCCCGGTTCACGTCGCGGACGTAGGCTCCGCGCACCGCGACCGGCAGGTAGAAGACCTTGTGCTCAAGCAGAGCGGCCGCGACATCCGCCGGCCGGCCGATCCGGTCGCCATGGTCGCCGATATGGATGATGAAGCGCGGCGGTTTCCCGCGCCAGGCGGTGGTTTCCGCGGCCCGCACGATCGCGGCGTGCAGCGCTTCGGGCTTGTCGTGGATCGCATCGTCGGGGAAGGGCGCGATGCCGGAGAGGTCGTCGAGATCGCCCTCGTCGTAGAGCGGCTCCATCGGGAAGACCTCGCGGAACTGCAGGTCGTCGCGCAGCGCGGTGCGGGAACGGTCGAGGTGATCGCCGTAGACCGAGACCCCGACCGCGTAGTCGGGATTGCCGCCGAGCCGCGCCGCGCTGTTGCGCACCGCCTTGACCACCGCCTTGAAGTAGTCGGTCATCGACAGGGTGCCGTCGATCAGAAACAGGACGTCGGACTTGCGCACCAGGTCGGGATCGTTGACCGGTGCGTCGGAGCTGCCTTCGACGCACAGGCCCGAGGCGGCGGCGTCGGAGCAGAACCGACCGATGAAGCCCATTTCCAGATAGGACGCCGCGGCCCGCGCATCATCGCGGGGCAGGGTCGCGCGATGATCGAGCAGCACCGGGTAGCGGCGGAACTCCTTGCCTTTCAGCATCTCCTCCAGCGCGTCGGGACGGCTGGCGATGGGGATCGCCCCCGGCACGTGCGGCTCCGCCGAGAGCAGGTCCGCGGTCCCTCCTTCGGCGAAGAAGGCCGCGAGCCTGGAATACCAGACGGCGCCGTCGTCGAGCCTCATCCAGCCCAGCATCCGCTGTTCGCTGGACCCGATCAGCAGCGACAGGTCCTCCCCGCTTTTGCGCAGGTCGTAGATCCTGAGCACGGTGAATATGTCGATATCGTCGATGCGGCTGCCGAAATCCGGCTCCGCATAGTAGGGAACCGTGCGCCTTTCGGGGTCGTGGCCCAGCTGCGCGGCGTTCCAGACCAGAAACTTGGCGTGGATGCTCGAAGACGCGGCCCGTGGCTCCAGGCAGGTGCGGCTGGGCGGCTCGCCGAGATCCTCCAACCGTCGGCAGAAATCGGCGACCGTCATCGGCCGGAACGAGCCGCAGACCGCGCTTTGCGGCGCGGTGGCGAGCGAGGGGCGCGAGGAGGCCGGCCGCAGGCCCTGCAGCACGCTGTCCGCGTCGATCCAGCCGCACCGGCCGGCGGAGTCCACCAGCGACTCGCTGACCAGGATCCGGTCGCCGCTGCGGGCATGGCAGGTCAGCGCCGTCATCGGCTCCAGCCGGGTCGAGGTGGCCAGGGGATTCCGGCTGCCGGATTCGTAGATCACCGACTCCCTGAGCGTCACCGTCTCGCCGCTGAGGAATTGGTCCAGCAGCCGCTTCTGAGCCGCGTCGCACTGGCCGCCTGCTTCCCGGAACTCCATGATCTCACGGGTCTGGGCAGCCGCCGGCTGCGGCAGGGCGAACAGGGCGGCGAGCGCGATCGCCGCCAGATGTCGGAACGTCATTGCGGTTGCTCCCCGGCCGTTTCGCCGCGGCTTCTCCAGTCCTGGAAGAAGCCGCGGAACAGAATTTCGAGCGCCTCTGCCTCGGTGCGCTTGTTGGCGTTCTCGGGCACGAGGAGCCAGTGGTCCGGATCGCCCGCGCAGCGATAAGCGTCGTATTCCAGCGGGCCGGTCTCGATCGCCGGGTTCTCCTTCGCCCTGGCCGAGGCGTTGTCGCGGGTCACCGCGTCGATGAATGCGACGTCGGCGGCGGGGCCGGCCCCGCGCAGGGTCTCGGCGCAGGCCGCGGTCTCGGGCGCGAAGCCGGTGCGGCCGAACACGATGACGGCGGGCGTCGCGCCCGGCTCGCCGAAGACCTTTCTCAACGGCAGGTCGAGAGCAGCGTCGTTGAAATCGCTTTCGCGCAACCTCATCTCGGACGCGATCCGGCCGGCGAGGTCCTTTGCTTCCTTGGCCCCGCCGCCGGGCGTGTAGGGCTCGCGCTGGGCGAAGTCGTTGTGCCCCTCGCCGGGGGTGTGGACGATGACGGCGCGGCCGTCGCTCAGGCCGATCTCCCGGAACGCGGTTTCGAGGAACAGCCGCGTCGCGCGCCGGAAATCAGCGGCGGACAGCGCGTGGCGGGCCTGACCGCCCCGGGCGCCGGCCTGATCCGGGGCGCCGATATAGCCGGTCAGGAACAGATGCACATCCGGCGTGGTCCATTGCAGCAGGATCTCGCCGAGATCGACGACGCCTTCCTCATCCACATGATTCGACCGGATCGGGACGCGCCGGTTCTGGCGGATCGGCGCGCAGGTGGATCCGGGCCCCGGCGACAGCTCGACCTCCGCCCCTTCCCATCGCGTTTCGCGCAGCCGGGCGAGCTTGTCCGGGTCGCCGGAGCCGGTGACGAACCGCAGCGGCTCGCCTGCGGGTTGGGTGTCCTGCAGGGCGAACTTGTCCACGGGCGCGCCAGCCACGGGCGTGATCGAGAGCTCCAGAGCGCATTCGAGGCCTTGAGGCGATTTGTCCACCATGCGTGGGCTCAGGCGGATCGCTGAGATCAGAGGCGGCTTCGCGGGCCGGGCCATGATCTCGATCACCGGGACGCCGTCTTCGAGGAAGGTGCGGACTCCGGTCCAGGTCAGGCCGGCGTCGGAGGCGAACGCGAGGCAGTTCGCATGGAGGTCGAGCAGTTCCCGAAGCGTGCTCGGCGGCGCGGCCTGGAGCAGGCAGTCCGTGTTGGGCCGGACCCGGGGGAGCGGCGTCTGCGGCAGGCCGTCGAGCGTCACCCGGACGTCGATCGGCGCGTCGAGCAAGGCGTCTCGGACCTTGTCGGGCGCTGGAGGCGGAGGCGTCGGCGCGGCGTCGGTCGCGGGCGGGGCGGAAGGAGCAGGCTGCGCAGGGGTGGCGCCGGCGTCGGCGACCTGATCCTTCTCCTCCACCGGTGTCTCCTGCGCGGATCGCCCGGCGTCGGCGTCGGCATCGGCGACAGTGGGGGGGGACAGGGGCGAGCTCTCGGTTCCGCTGGCGCCTGCCGCCGCAGCGGTGACGATTTCGGTCCTTTCCGGTTCCGGAGCGGAGCCGTCCGTCCCGCGCGCCGTCATGGCTCCAGTCGGCGCATTGCCATCGGTCTTGCGCAACGCGTGCTTCTGGATGACCTCGGAGCATTTGCTCTGACAAAGCGCCAATGCGTATTCGGCGGAGCCGGACAGCGGCGCCATCCAGATCACGAATTCGTCGATCTCGCCGGCCGTGATCGTCGCGACGTTCGAAGCGGAGAAGGTCTTGCCCGCGTTCTGGTTCGCACCCTTGCGATTGGCGAGATAGATCGGCGTGTTCTGCCCGACGGCCCCCGGTTCCCCTCCGTCGCTGACCGGGCGATAGAACGGACCGACGTTCAAGGAACCCGTGGGCGGCTGGGTTCCTTCGAAGAAGGCGTAGGCGTCGACGTTCAGGCTGTGCGCCGCTTTGGGCTCGCCCTCGGCGTTATTGTAGCGGATCTCAAGCCTGACTCTGGCCTTGAGGCATCCGCTCGCGTCCGCAGGGGTCTTGAAGTCGCCGCCGGTCACGACCGTCGTCGGGTCCTTGCCTTGCATGAGCGCCGTGCGGATGCGCGCCGCCTGCTCCGGGCCTTCGGTCATGGCGATGATGTCCGACCGGATGGATTTCGCTTCAAGATCGGCGTTGCGCAGGGCGTCGAGGCATTCGCCGGTGACGGCCGAGCGGGCGTCTGTTCCGGCGACGGCGAGGCCGAGGGTCAGGCCGGCGACGGCGAAGGCGCGCAGGACGCTCATCGCGCGGCCTTTCCGGCGGCGATCACCACATGGGCGGTGTCGTCGCTGCGCGCGCTGGTCACGCTCCACTTGCCGCGCACCGACAGGCACATGCGGATGTCCGCATTGTCGTTGACGAAGAACACGGTCTTGTAGCGGTCCTCGGCGTTCTCGATGAACCAGGCGCCGGCGACGGCGCATTCCTCGGCGGGGGGGATCGCGCGGTCCAGCCCTTCGGCCCTGATCCGGCTGCGGGGCATGAGCGTCGGAAGCTGATCGGACCGCATCAGGACATAGGGCTCCGGGGGCTGCTGAGGCGCCGGCGGAGGGGAGATCGACTCGGCGCCGGTGGGAGAGCCCCGGTCGGGCGACGTGTCGGGAGACCGGGGCGCCGCCGGCGGTTCCACGGGCTGGGCGACCGGCGGGGGCGCGGTCTCCAGCGTCTCGACCCGGGGCTCCAGCGCGGCCAGGCGAGCCTCCAACTGCGCGACGCGGGCCTCCGCCGCCTCGCGGCCGGCGCGAGCCCGGGCGAAAGCGTCGGCGCAGGTCTCGGGGTCCTGGCCCGCGCACAGGGCGGCGATCCGCTCGGTCAGGATGCCGAGATCCCGACGGCTGGCCTCCTGCTGCGCCGCGAGGCGGGTTTCAAGCTCGTTGACCTTGAGCGAGAGACGAAGCGCCACATCCGTCACGCTCGCGAATTCCGAGCGGAGCGCCGCGAGTTCGGCGGCGGTGGCGGGCGGTGCGGAGGGGGCGGGCGCAGGGGCGGCGGGCGCGGCCTCCGCCGCGGGAGCGGCCTCCGCCGGGGACGGGGGCGCAGGGGTGTCCGGGGCCTGAGCCGCCAGCGGCGCGGCGGCGAGGGCCAGCAGGATCGCGCCGACGGGAACCAAGTGTTTCAGCGTCATGAGCGGGCCTCACAGTTTCTGAAGAACAGCGCCGAGGTAGCGGTTTCGTCTCCACCACAGCCCCATCACCGCCAGGCTGACGGTCAGAGCGAGGCACAAGGTGAACGTCGCGGCCATGGCGAAGGCCGCGGCGTCGAAGCCGAGCGCCACCCGGAAACTCGCGCCGAGCGCGGGGGCGGCGGCCCCGTGGAACAGCGCGACCAGCGCCGCGGCCAACGCCAGAGCCGGGACGAACAGCATCGCCAGCTGCGCGGCCAGCAGCGCCCAGACCGGGCTGAACCGCCAGCCGAACACGCGCATGACCGCCACCACGCGCTCGTTGCGCTCAACGAAGGCCTGGGCCGCGAGGGTGGAGGAGATCGCGATCGAGGCCGCGAAGGCGAACATAACCGCGGCGAGGATCGCGCGGCTGCCGTCCAGCGCGTCCAGCAGGCGGCGAAGCTGGTCTAGCGCAGCGTTGCGCGGATCTAGGCCGGTCAGCCGCTCGCCGCCGGCGTCGCACACGCCCTTGAGCGCGCAGTTCACCCGGCCGAAATCCGAGGCGTTGAAGTAGATCACGGCGATCTCGAACGTCTCGCCGACCCACCGGCCATCCGGGTCGAGATTGGGGATCTTCTCGGCGCCGTCGGGGAGGGGCGTCTCCTCGGCCAGCTTGGTCCAGGCGCTGTGCTCGATGGCGATGTCGGGAGAGCGGCCAGCATATTCGGGAAGCCGGTCGGCCACGCCGAGCACCTTCATCGGAGTCGGCAACGTGCCGTCGATCGGCGCGACGCAGAGCAGGTCCGGCGGGGGATGGCCCCGGGCGGACAAGGTGTCCACGAAGCTCCGGGACAGGAAGGCGCCGCCGCGCATGTCGCGGATCGACAGGGCGCCGAGGCTGAAGCGGTCCTTGCCCGACGACATCGCCTCCAGGCTGGCGAATTGCGGCTCGCGCCCGTTGAATACGGTCAGCATTACCGGCAGCCGGGCGCCGATCGCCGGGCAGAGGCCGTCCAGCGGCAGCCAGACATTGGGCAGGTGAATCTCGCGGCGCCCGAAGATGAAAGCGCCGGGCGCGACGTCGGCGGGGGTTTCCGACAGGCCGAGGCCGACGCTTTTCTCGAACGCGTCTTCGAGGTCGGGCAGCGTGTTGCGGGTGAAGAGCGCCTTCATGGCGTCGGTGGTGGCTACGACCTGCACGCTGCCGACAGACGGGTCGGACAGCTGGCGGAGGAGGTCCTGTTGATAGGCGTTCCAAGCCAGCAGCACGCCGTAGAAGACCAGAAGGCCCAGCACGAACACCCAGGACATGGTGCGGGAGGCGACGGACCGGGCCGCCGCCCGGCGCGCATGTCCGCCGCCTGCCGCTTTCGCGCGGACCCATGGCGCGAAGAGGTCGGCGCAGGCGGCGCGGGCGACGAAGCCCAGCCGCCGCGACGTCGTCCCTGTCGTTCGCTTCGAACGGGGTTGCGCTCGGGGCGGGATGGCGGGCGCCGCCGACGCCTGTTCTGGGGCTTTTTGCGCAGCGTCTTCCGGGGCCGAGCGGATCGCTCGGTCGACCGGTTCCAGCCTGAGGGCGTCGAGCAGGGCGGGACCCAGACGGCCAGTCGCCGCCAGCGCCTCCGCCGCCGCCTTCGCCCTCTCGATCGCGGCCGACGCAGCGGCGGGGGCGTTCGCGGGCAGGGCGAACGGCCAGCCGTCGTCCGTCGCCACTCGGCCGTCCTTCAACGCGACGACGCCATGGGCGTAACGCGCGGCCAGGTCGTGGCCGTGGGTGACCCAAAGCACCGCAAGACCTTCGCGCTCGGAAATCTCCCGGATCCCGGCCATGAGACGGGCGGAGAAGTCCGGGTCGAGGTTCGACGTCGGCTCGTCGCAGACCAGCAGTCGGTCCGCGCCGCCCAGCGCGCGGATCACCGCGACGCGCTGCGCCTCGCCGCCCGACAGGCTTTCGACCAGCCGGTCGCCGAGCGCGGCGATCCCGAATGCGGAAGCCCAGCGGTCGAAGGTCCCGCCCGGCGGGCACCCGTTCTGCGCGCCGGTGAGATCGGCGTTGGCGCGCGCGGACAGGGGCTTGATCAGATGGCCGTCCTGGAAAACCAGCCCCACCTGACCCGGGGGCGGGGACTCGCCCGCAAGCAGATCGATGACCGGCGCGCCGGGCCCGTCCGGTCCGCGCATCGTCAACGCCGCGCTGCCGGGCGTCGCGAGTCCGATCCGCCTCAGCCCTGTCAGCGCCCCGAGCAGGGTGGACTTGCCCGACCCCGACGGCCCGACGATCGCGGTGACACCGCGGTCGGGGATGCGCAACCGGTCCAGCGCAAAGCCGCCGAGCCGGCCCGGCTCGCCCGGCGCGGGAAGTCCGATGGCGATGCTTTCCGCGCGGATCAGCCAAGCGCGCCCGCTGGAGCCCGCGCAGGAACCTGAGGGATCACGCGCCATCGAAGGGGCTCTCCCGACGAGGAGTGGCCAAAACGCAGGTCGAGTGCGACGCTTTTTTGAAGTCCAATGCCGACGCCATAAAGGCTTCCTTTAAAAAAACTCTATGGCAAAATGGCCGAGCGCTAATGATTCGGGAAGAAATTTGTCATGACGAGACTGGCGCCCGCTTGGGCGGCTCTTGCGCTTTTGGCGTTTTCAAGCCAGGCGTCGGCTCAGGAATGCGTCCGGCCTTCGATCGGGGAATGCCCCAGCCTCTATGTGCAGGAATGTCGGGACGACGAGGCGTTCAGGTCCGGCAATGCTCTGTCCTGCCTCGACGCGCTCAGCGGCAAACCCGATGCGGAGAGCTGCGCCGCCTATGACGCGGCCGCCTGCGCGCCGCCGGACTGTTCGGACGTGGACGACCCGATCGATGCCCATTTCTGCAAGAGCAACATGATGACCTGCCCCCGGTCGATCCCCGATCTCGTGGACGGGTACGACTCGGTTCTGGCGCTGCTCGACGTGGCGCTGGAGCCCTATGCGGGGCTTATCGCGCTCAACCCTCGGGAGATCGGCGACAAGGACCAGCTCTGCGCTTTCTCCGGCGGGCAGCTGGAGGAGTTCAAGTCGCTGGCCGAGCAGGACACCGAAAACCTGTCGGACTATCGCGCCGACCTCTCGCAGCTTCTGGCCTGCGCCAACACCATGAACGAGTTCATCGAGGGCGGGCCTCCGGAAGTGATTTCGGAGGAGCTGTGGGACGGCATCCGCTCGCTGCTGGTGGAGGGCATGACCCAGCTCAAGCAGCGCGAGGGGGCCGTCTACACCCGGATCGAGAAGCTCGAAGGCGCGCCGAAGCGGATCCGGGATCTGACGCTCGCCTACAACCTCGCCTGCCGCCGGTCCAATCCGTCGAAACCGGCGACCGGAAACTGACCGGAAAACGACCAGGCGCGTCCCTCTTCGGGGCGTCGCCGACATTGCCCCAAGCCGGGGCGCGGCCAATCATGCCCCGCACCGGGGCGACCAGGGAGATTTCATCATGAACGCCTTCAGGACTTTCACCCTGCCCATGGTGCTCGTCGCCGGACTGACGGCGGCGCTGGCCGCCTCCAGCCCCGCCGTCGCGCAGGTCGGCGCGCTGTCGACCGAGACGGTCTCCCAGCTGATGGAGCGGGTGGACTCGCTCAAGGCCCGCGTGGCCACGTCCGGCCAGCTGGTCGAGGAAAGCCGGCCGCTGGTGCTGGAGAAGGAGAAGGCGATCACCGAGGCGCCGCAGATCGCCGACAAGATGATCGCCGACCTCGAAGCCTATGTGGACCAGCTCAAGACCGGGTCGGAGATCTACGAGTCCATCCAGCGGTCGGGCCTCGAGATCCAGACCTATATCGACAAGTTCCGCGAGGGCACCGACGTTCAGAAGCAGGCCGCCGAAGCGCTGCGCGTCAGCCTGGAGAGCATCCGGGAAAGCGATGCGCGCCGCGACGAGCTGGTGGGCAAGGCGCTGGCCGAGATCCGCAAGCTGAAGGCCAGCAAGGACGACATCGTGGCGCTGATGGTAGTCAAGGACGCGCAGGCGCTCGCCTCGCTCTACAAGACAATGATCGACGATTTCGAGACCACGGTCGATGAGGTGTCGAGCTTCAACAAGGACCTCGCGAAAGCGGCCGGCGTGCCCACCGAATGAGACGCGCCCGCAAGGTCGAGGGGTTGCGGGACTATCGCTGCCTGCGCGCCTGCCTGGTGTGGATCCTGGCCGCGGCCTTCGGCCTGTCGCTGGCGCTGCGCTATCTCTCCCTCCCCGATCTGGGGGAGGGATATCTGGCGGAGCTCGCCGGCCGGGTCTGGGACGGGCTGTTCCTGCAGGCGATCCTGACCGGGCTGCTAGGGGTGCTGGGCTATGCGCTGGCAGCGTCCGCGGCGGCGCGGCGGATGATCCGCGGGCGCCTGTCGCCGCCGGACCGGGTCACGCGGGGGCTGGCGGCGCTTTGCGGCCTGCCCGGCGACGCGGTTGCGCGGCCGGCGGGCTGGGCGCTGTTCGCCGACCATGGCGCGGGGCATCTGGCCGCCCCGGTGCGCGACGCGGCGGCGATGTTCCCCGCCGTCGGCTTTTTGGGCACCGTGGTCGGCGTCTCCATCGCCATCGGCGGGCTTGAAGGCGTGCTGGCGGGTGGGGATTCCGCGATCCTTCTGGCGGGCCTGCGCACGGCGTTCGACACCACCTTCCTCGGGCTCGTCGCGGCGCTGCTGCTGGGCCTCATGTCGCTGGGCCTGGCCGCGACGGAGCGGGCGGCCCAGGCGATCCGTGACGCGGAGCTCGCCGCCGCCGCGGCCCGGCCCGGCCGCGCCGCGCCCTCCGCGGCCTGAGCGGCGTCCGGGATGCCCGCCTCGCGCGAGCGCATCGGCGCGGCGATGATGATGGGCGTGGGCGACCTGTTCGTGGGAGCGTCGGGGGTGCTGATCTGCCTGATAGTGCTGGCCTCCGAGACGCCGGAGGACCGGACGCTTCGCCAGGTCGACATGGAGGTCGCCTGCGCGGGGGACGCGGAGGCGGGATGGCGGCTGTCCCCGGTCCCTGAGACGGGCGGGGCAGGGCAGGGCGACGCGACGGGTGAGGCGACGAGCGGGGCGACGCCGGAGGACTGGGTGGACCGGCGGCGCGAGGCCATGTTGCTGCTGCGGGTCGGCGTGCGGGTCGGTCGCGGCCAGCTCGACTGCTACCGGGACCTGTCGGCCGCGGTGCGGGCCCACAATCTGCGACTGTCGATGCGTGAAGAGGGCGGCGTTTCTCGTCCCGCGCTGGCGCTCGCCTTCCTGCCGGAGCGATGAGGCGATGACCCGGCCCCCGCCCCCTCCCCCGCTTCCGCGGTCGCATCGCCCGCGGTCCCGTCCGGAAACGCGCGCCGCGGATGACGGCGTCGTGCAGGGCGACCTTTCGGTCAACCTGTTCATGATCCTGCTGGTCGTGCTGGCGACGCTGAGCGTGGTCAGCGTGCTCGTCTCCCGCGTCGGGCTGCCGGGCCGGCACGCCTCGGAGGCCGATCGCGCGCAGCCGCTGGCCATCGTGCGCAGCTGGCAGCCGGTGCAGCCGATCCAGACCCGGCTTCTGATCCGAGGCGGGCTGGTCACCCGTATGCGGTTCGACGACTTCGCCCTGGCCTTCGCCCGGGGAGAGCCGCTGGCCACCGAGCCGCCCGGGGTGGACGGCTCGTTCCTGCTGGAGGGGGATCCGGACCCGGGCGCGTTCCGGATATTCCTCTATCTGGAGCCGGACCAGCCGCCGCCCGCGGCGTTCTCGGCCTGGACCGTTCCGGCGGCGGTCTTCGCCGGGGAAGAGGAGCCGGGCGGGGCCGCAGGCGGAGGAAGTAGCGAGGCGCTGGCGCCGGGTCCGGCGGCGGAGCTTGCGCAAGGGGATGGGTTCGACCTGTTCGTCGCGCCCGGCGACGAGACGGCGGCCTGGGACGTCGCCGTCTGGCTGCATGCGCATGAGAAGCGGTTCCGGTTCCTGTTTCTGCCTCGCAAGGACATCTTTGCGGTGGAGCGCGCGTCGTCCAACGCCGGGTTCGAGGAGATCTACAAATGAACCGCCGGGTCGCGACGTGTCGGGGCCATGCGCGCAGGCGCACGCGAACGGCGGCGGTGGCTCTGGCCGCGGCGGCGGCGTGCTGGGGGCCGGGGGAAGCGGCGGCGTTCTGGAACCTGTGGCGCCCGGCGCCTCCGCCGCCGTCGGAGGCGGGCGGAGCGCCCCCTGCGAAGCTGGACAGCCTGCGCGAAAGCGCCTGCGGCGCGGGGGACGCGGCGCGCAGCTTCGCCGACACCGCCTGGGGGCGGGGCGAGCGTCCGCGGGCGGAGCTTGCGCCGGAACTTCAGGCCGTGATCGCGGCGGCGCTGGCGTCGGGCGAGGCGGACCCGGCGCGTCGCCTGCTGCGTCCATGGCTCGACGATGCCGCGCCGGCGCATCGGCTGGCGGCGGCGGTGACGCTCGCCATGGCGCTGCTGCGCAGCGGGCCGGGGGGGACGACGGAGGCGCTGGAGCTTCTCGCCGCGCCCGAGCTGGCCGGAGATCCCGACGCGGCCTATCTTCGGGCGGCCGCGGCGCTGGACCGTCGCGACTGGGCGACGGCGGAGGTCGAGGCGGCGCGGGTCGTCGATGGCGCGCCCAGGCACTATGGCGCGCAGACCGTGCTGGCGCTGGTCCGGCTGAACGCCGCGGGGGCGGAGGGCGCGCCGCCCACGCCGGCGCAATGCGCCCGGTTGCTGCAGCGGATCGCGGAGGCGATCGAGCCGCCGCTGCGCCTGGGGGCCTGCCCGGTCCATGTCGCGCATCTGGACCTGACCGCGGACCGCTGGCTGCCGCCCGCCTCCAACGGCGGCGCGGCGCGGGCGCTGCGCCGGGTGGCGCTGGCCTATGTGTCGCGCAACGATGCGTTGCTGGCGGCGCTGGCGGATGACATGGCGGCGGAGGGGAAGGCGGTCTGCGCCGGCGCGGCGGCGGCGCTGCGCCGGGCGGGCGCGAGGACGGGGAACGGGGGGGGCGGCGATGATCCCCGCTGACGCCGCGGGACTATCCGTCGCCGATCTGGCCGGGGCGGCGCCGCTGGCGCTGGGGCTGGCGCTGCTCTGCGCGTTGGAACGCCCGTCGCGGGCGGCTCTGACCGCGGCGCCGACGGCGTTGGTGCTGCTGGCGCTGGCCTCGGCGCTGCGGGATGCCGGGATCGGGGCCGAGACGGGCCCGGCCGAAGGGATCCGTCTGGCGGGGGCGCTGTCGGGCGCCGCGCTGGCGGTCTGCGCCATGTCGACGGCGCTTGTCCGCATCGCGCCCTCGCCCGGGGCGCTGGGCTGGTGCCTGTGGGCGGCGATGGAGATCGCGGGAAGAGCGCAACTGGGCCGCTACCCCTCGCTTGCGGACTATGCGGAGCAGGGGTTGGGCCTGGCGCTGGCCGGCGCCTGGGCCGCGGCGCTGGCGGTCCGGACGGTATGGCGCATCCTCCGTCGCGCGCCGGCCGGCGCGGGCGGCCGCCGTCGCGCGGGCCGGACGCGTCAAGCCCCGGACAGGCCGCGATAAAGCAGGGCGGTGGTGCGCGAGATCCGGTCCTGGCTTTCGCCGGCCCCGGAAATGAACGGGATGAAGGATGCGGCGCCGATTTCGAAACAGCGGATCACGAAAATCGAGCGTTCGGGTCCTGAGACGTAGAACACCCGGTCGCGCGGTCGCCGCCAGTCGAGCTCCGCCGTGGAGCCCAGGCGCTCCAGCGTGGCCGTGACGTGGGAGCCGCAGGCTTCGGCGGAAGCGAAGCTGCGTTCCGCCGTGGCGGTGTCCGCATAAAGCTCTCCGCCGATCTGGGCCATGCCGGACATTCGACCGTCTTGCCAGGCCGCGAAGATGCAGGCGCCGGCCAGGCCAGCGAGCGCGGCGGTCTTGAGCGCGATCCAGCCGAAGCGAAGCGCAGGTCCTGCGATAGCGCGCCGGCGACGGAGCGGAAGCCGTTTGATGCGCGATGACGGCAAGGCCCGCACGTCGGGCGCCGCAGAGGAATTGGGCATACTCTACCCTGCAATACGCTTCACATGCAGTTCAGGCTACGATGCTTCCGGTGATTCCGCAATATTCGGTAGCGGTTGCTTCCGGATTGCTTCGCGGCGAAGCTGTGGACGCCGACTCATTGACGGCGGCGCGGTCGAACCCTTCGGCGTGGACGTTATTTTTCATGGAGTTGATGGATTGAGACTTTCGCCCGTCGCGGTCGCTCTGGTCGCCGCCCTGGTCGCCGTGCTCTCCGGCCCCGTCCATGCGGACTGCACGCCAGGCCAATCCTCGGAAATTCGTGATCTGAAAGCCGCTTACATGTCCGCCTCCCGCGGGCTGGACCAGGCGCAGGCCACGCTGCGCGGCCAGACCCGGCGGCTGGAGGCGCTGGAACCGCCGCCGTCGGACCCGCCGGCGGCGCCGGATGCGCCAGGGCGCGAGGCGGACGGGTTCGGCCCGGACGGCGACCCGCTGGTGGATTGCGAACGGGAGGACGAGGTGGCCGACGCGCTCGCTGCGGCGACTTTCGGGCTGGCGGGGTTCCGCGACCGGGTGGACGCGTTCTCCGAGGCGGTGGAGGCGCGCGAGGCGCTGGTGATCGCGCTGGAGGACGCCGCGGCCTCAACGACCCCCGCTCCGACACCGACCGATCCGGAGCGCACGGCGGAGGCGCCGGACGAAGGCGCCGCAGGGTCCGCGGCCGCCGAGCCGCTGAAGGTCGACGGCAACGACCTGGTTTTCCAGCGGGTGCTGACCCTGCCCGATGCGCGCATCGTGCCGGAGGCTGGCGCTGAAGACGGCGGAGCGGAGCCCGCGCCGCCGTTCTCGGTGCTCTACGTCTACGAGCGTGCCGAGGTCGGCGGTCGGGCCTGGCTGGGCGTAGGGCCCGGCGTCGCCGGCGAGCGGGCCGGCTGGATCGACGCGGAGCGGACGCTGGAATGGAACAGCGCGCTGGTCATGCAGTTCGCGCCGGTTGGCCGCCGCAAGCGGGCTCTGTTCTTCGAGTCGTCCCGCGACTTGGTGGACCTGATCGCGGATTTCCAGTTCGTCAGCGAGGCGGGCGAGCTTTACGAACAGCTCGACCGCGGCGCGCTCGAGGACCGGCGCATCATCGCCGCGGAGCCGGCGACGGCGGTGCAATACGACTCCGAACCCTATCTGCTTCCGATCCTCGACCATCTGGAGGAGCGGTTCGACGACGGTTCCGCGGTGACGCTGGTCAAGGTGGCGTCGGTGTCGCTCAAGACCGGGGAGCTGGCGGCGCGCGACGCGAAATCGCTCGCCCCTCAGGAAGAGACGCAGCGGTCGCTGAAGGATTTCCGCATCGGGCTGACCTTCGTGATGGATACCACCGCCTCCATGGGGCCCTACATCCGGCGGACCCATGAGACGGTGCGCGCCATCTACGAGGCGCTGGCGGGGCTGGAGGCCTCGATCTCCATCGGGCTGGTGGCTTACCGCGACAACACCAGCCATGACGCCGGCGTGGGCTACGTCACCGAAGTGATCCAGCCGTTGGACCCCGGGGCCAACCCGCGCAGCGTGGTGGCCAATATCGGCTCGGTCCGGCCCTCGAAGGCGCCGACCGTGGACTGGCGCGAGGACGCCTATGCCGGCATCGCCGAGGCGATGGAGCGGTTCGACTGGAACCCCTACGACCTCAAGCTCATGTTTCTCATCACCGACGCCGGCGCGCGGGAGGGGGGCGATGCGCTCGCCGCTCGCCAGGACCTGACCACCTCGGTGCTGGCGGAGGCGGCTCGGCTCAACAAGATCGCGATCGTTCCGATCCACCTGATCACGCCCGAGGCGCAGAAGCTGGGCGAGGTGGCGGGCGCGGCGCGGCAGTACTCGGAACTGGGGCTGACCGGGGACGCTAATTCGCAGAAGTATCTGGCGGTGGACGCCACCTCGGACGCCGCGTTCATCCGGGAGGTTCGCGACGCGGCGTCGCTGATCGTCGAGGACATTCGACGGATGCAGGCGGAGGAGCAGGCGCAGCAGGCGCCTCTCGACCCGTCGCGCAACGACGGTTTCCTGAAGTCCGATGGCCTGCAAGGCGGCGGCGAGGCCGGGCCGCGCTCGCGCCTCGCGGGGCTGGTGGCCAACGAGCTCTTGCGCGCCAAGCTGGAATATCTGGGCGAACGCGACGCGGCCGCTGCGCCGAGCTTCATCTCCGGCTGGGCGGCGAACCGGGACCTGACCGATCCGAGCCGTGCGACGCTGACCTTCAGCGTGTTCCTGACGCGCAACCAGGTCAGTGCGCTGGCGCAGGGAGTGGAGTTGCTGGTGGACGCGTTCCGGTCCGCCGGGACCAGCCCGGACGCCTTCTTCGACGAGTTGCAGCTGATCGCCGCGCGCACCGCCCGCGACCCCGAGCAGGTGCGGGCCGACGAACGCGCCGCGGTGCGGGAGATCCTGCCCTCCTTCGTCCAGGGCCTGCCCTACCTGTCCGAGGTGCTTCGGCTGGACCGGCCGTTGTGGCGGTCGTTCTCCAACGCCGACAAGCAGCGTTTCGTGGAGGCGCTGGAGGGCAAGCTCGCCTTCTACCGGCGCCTGTACGACCAGACCGAGAACTGGGTGGATTTCGGGGCCGGGGACCCGGCGCTGGAGTCCTACCCGCTGCCGCTCAGCCAGCTGCCCTGAGCGCGTCCGATGACGGCCGCGCTCATCATCAGGGACGCCGAAATCCGCCGCGGGGCCGCGCCGGGTGAACTGGGATTTCGGCTCGAGGTCGAGGCGCTGGACGTCGGCTTCGGGGAGCGGCTGGGCCTGGTCGGTCCCAGCGGGGCGGGCAAGAGCACGCTGCTGGAGCTGGCGGCGCTGCTGGCCTGGCCGACGCGGGTGGGGCGGTTCGACCTGTGCGGCCGGTCGCTGGCCGACCTGATTTGCGGGAGAGATGCGGACGGCGCGGCGCGGGAGCGGGCGCGGGAGCTCGCCTATGCGCCCCAGAACGGCGGGTTGTTGCCTTATCTCAGCGTGCGGGAGAACGCGTTGCTCGCCGCCCGGCTGGCCCGCAAGCCGATGGACGGGGTGGGCCCGCGGGTGGAGACGCTGGCAGCGCGGCTCGGCATCGCCGCGCTGCTCGACAAACGCCCCAACCGCCTGTCGGGGGGGGAGCGGCAGCGTGCGGCGGTGCTGCGCATGGCGGTGGCCGAGGCGCGGCTGTTCCTGGCGGACGAGCCCACCGCCTCGCTCGACCGGGCCAACGGCGAGACGGTGATGGCGGCGCTGGTAGACGCGGCCGAGGGCGCGGGCGCGGCGCTGGTTTGCGTGTCGCATGACCGGGGCCTGCTGGAGCGCTTCGGCTTCGAGCTGGCGGAGGTGACCGCGGAGCTGGACGCCGCGGGGACCGAGCGGCGCGCGCGCCTGGTCCGACGGCGGGAGGTGGCGTCGTGCGCCTGAGCCTGATCGCCCGGCTGGCCTGGCGGGACCTGACCCATTCCTGGGGGGCGAGCCTGTGCCTGGCGTTGGCCGCCGCGGTGGCGCTGGTTCCGGTGCTGCTGCTGTTCGGGCTGAACTACGGCTTCGTCTCGGGCCTGATCGAGGATCTGCGGCGAGACCCGCTGACGCGGGAGCTGCGCCCGGTGGGGCAATACGCGCTGGACGCGGACTGGTTCGCGGCGCGGCGCGACGACCCGAGGGTCGATTTCGTGCTGCCGCGCACCCGCTATCTGGCGAGTTCGGCGGAGATGCGGGCCGCCGGCGCGCCGGGGCTGACGGATGTGGAGCTGATCCCCTCCGCGCCTGGCGACCCGCTGCTGGGCGGGGGCGCCGCGCCGGATGGGGCGGCCACCGTGGCGTTGACCCTGCGGGCGGCGCAGGCTGCCAAGGTGGCGGTCGGGGATGCGGTCGAGCTGGTCGTCGTGCGCCGGGTCGGCGAGCGACGGGAGCGGGAGACGCTGCGTCTGACGGTGACGGGGTTGATCGAGTCCTCGGCCTACCCGCGAGCGGCGGTGTTCGCCTCCTCCCTGCTGGTGGACGAGGTGGAGCGCTGGCGCGAGGGGGGGGAGGCCCCGACGTTTGGCTGGGCGGGCGACCCGGACCGGGCCGGGCGCCGGACCTGGGCGAGCTTCCGGCTTTATGCGCGCGACGTGCGCGACGTGCCGGCGATGCGGGCAGAGCTGCTGGCGCGCAACATGGATGTGCGCACCGAGGCGGAGGCGATCTCGCGCGCGCTGGCCATCGAGCGGGGGCTGGGCGCGGTGTTCCTGGCCATTCTGGCGCTGGCCTCGGGCGGGGTGCTGCTGACGCTGGGCTTCCAGCTCGCCGCAGCGACGGCGGAGAAGCGCGGCGACCTCGCCATTCTGCGGATGCTGGGGCTGGAGAGCCTGGAGCTGGGAGCGATCCCCATGGTGCAGGGCGGCATGATCGCGGGGAGCGCGGCGGCCGCGGCCGGGCTGGCGGTGCTGGCGGCGCAGCCGCTGGTCAACCTGCGCCTGGCCGGGCTGGGCGGGTTCGACGGGCCGATGTCGCGGCTGGAGCCCTGGCACGCGCTGGCGGCGACGCTGGCGATGGCCGCGGCGGGGGCGGCGGCCGGCGTCGCCGCGGGACGGCAGGCGATCCGGGCGGAGACTTCGGAGGGATTGCGACATGACTGACAGCGCTGACCGTCGAAACCGGGTGCGCTGGGGCGGCGGCGCGGGACGCGTTCTCGGCGCCGCGATGGCGCTTATCGCGGGGATCTGGGCGGAGCCGGCGGCGGCGCAGACGGGGCCGGCCTTCGGCGCCGACCCGCAATGGTGCCGGCTCGACGACCCGGGAACGTGGCGTCGGTTGCGTCAGGAGGCGGCGGAGGCCGGCGCCTCGGACACGTCGGGGATCGTGTGCCCGGAACGGCGGGGCGCGGAGGGCGCCTTGCCGGAGCGGCTGCATCTGCCGATGCCCTGTGGCCGAACCATGGTGTTCCAGCGCATCGACGTGCCGGTCGAGCACATGCTCGACCAGGTGGTCGGCGCCTTCGGGCGGCGCGTGGATCTGGCCAGCGAGACGGTGCAGACCTCGTTGTCCTCGGGCCCATGGGCGGAGGCGGTGTCGGGCGGTTTCACCCTGTCCGACCAGGCCCCCGACGGCGTGACCGAGGCGATGGCGAAGCCGAGCGCGCGGGCCTACTATCTGGCGCGATACGAGACGACCGAAGCGCAGGCGCTGGTCTGGTCCATGGGGCTCCTGGGCCGCGACGGCGCGCCGGCGCAGGCGGACGCCCCGGCCTGCGCCGCCTATCGCGACGCCCTGGCGGCGCTCGGCCCCCGGGCGGATGCGGCGGCGGGCGGGTTCTCGTGGTTCGACGGGATCGCGTTTTCGCGCGACTATGCGGAATGGCTGCTGGCGCGAGACGCGGCGCGGATCGCGGACGGGCTCAAACCCCTCTCGCCCTGGGAGCAGGGCTCGACCGGCGCCCCGCGCCTGCCGTCGGAGGCGGAATGGGAATACGCCGCGCGCGGCGGCGCCGCCGCCTCCACCCCGCAGACCCAGAGCCTGTCGCTGCCCCAGATCCTCGACCCGCTGAGCGGCGAGGTGCGCGAGGCGCAGCTTGACGAGGTCTGCGCCCCGGCGCCCGTCGGCACGGAGGCGACGGGTCCCGTCGGCCGGCGTCTGCCCAACCTGCTGGGTCTGCATGACGTGGTGTGCAACGCCGAGGAGATGACGCTCGACCTGTTCCGCATGAGCCGGCCCGACGGAATGCACGGTCAGGTCGGCGGCTATGTCACGCGGGGCGGCGGCTCCAAGGCGGGGCGAGAGCAGGCGACGGTCGGGCTTCGGGTCGAGAAGGAGCTGTTCCGCCTGGAGGGCGTGGGACGGGTCAACACCGTCGGCGTGCGGCTGGCGATCGGGACCACGGCCTTCACCGGACGGCGCGACGCCGACGGCCCCTTCGAGGAGGGCCTGGCCAACGAGCCGCTGAACGAGGCGCTGACCGCGGCGCGCGACCGGCTGGTGGAGGCGGGCGTCGGGCCCGAACGCGACAGCCGTGCGGACCTGGGCCGCGAGTTGGCGGAACTGCGCGACCGGTTGCGTGACCAGACGCTCGACCGCGAGGAGCTCACGGCGCAGGTCGCCTCGCTGACCCAGCGGGTGGAGGCGCTGAACACGCGGCTGAACGACGGCGCGCGCGACAAGGCCCGCCAGCTGATCCGGGCCGGGGTGGTGGCAGGCAACCTGATCGACCGGGTCGGGCGCAACATGTATTTCGTGTTGGGCGAGCGGCGCACGCTGATGCAGGGCGGCGCGCTCAGCGACACGCAGCGCAAGGCGCTGGCGCTCGACGTCTGGCAGGCTCGGATGGGCGAGAACGCACGGCGGATCAACGCCACTTTCGACCTGTATCTCGCCATCCAGATCGAGCTGTCCCAGGAGCCGGAGGGGTTCGTGTCGGACCAGCTCGCTGCCGCGCGGAACGGCCTGGTCGGCGACGGGCTTGAGACGTTCTCGGACAATCTCGCGCTGTTCATCGCCCACCAGACCGAGGCTCGCGCCGCCCGCAGCGCGGTGACCGAGACGATGCGGCTGCGCTGGCTCGACCAACTCGACACGGTGCGCGGCCTGCGGGCGCGCGAGTTCCCGGATTTCAGGTAATTGGACACATGGGGAGACAAGGCATGAGCATTCGCAACGGCGCCCGCGCGCGGCGCATCGGACACGGCGCGGTGTCGCTCGGGCTGGTCGCCGCCCTGGCGCTTTCGGGCGGTTGCGCCCAGAGCACGGCCGAGATGAAGCAGCAATACGTCGATGCCTCCGACAGTTGCTCCGGCTTCCGGACCGCCATCATCGACGCGCGGTCGACCGATCAGCAGGACCGGATCCAGCAGGCGCTGGCCGGCGCGGTCCTGGCCGCGGCGCTCACCTCGGCGATCGCAGCGGCGTCCGGGGATAACAAGTGGTGGCAGAAGGGGCTTTACGCAGGTGCCGCCGGGGCGTTGGTGGGTTATTCCAAGGCCTATTTCGAGCAGAAGGCCAAGGAGAACACGACCCGAGACCAGCTTCTGCGCAGCGTCGATGGCGACGCCCGGGCGGAGAGCGCGCGGCTGACCACCAGCGCCCGCGCGGTGAACAACCTGCGCGACTGCCGCAACGACGAGCTGGAGACCGTGCGCAAGGCTGTCGCCTCGGGCGGGCTGAAGCGCGACGCGGCGCAGGCGCAGCTGCTGGCGATCCGCGACCGGGTGGCGGTCGACAACCGCCTGGTGACCGCGATGCTGGACGGGGCCGACAAGCGCGTGACCTCCTATGTCGACACCACCGCCGCCGCGTCGAACGTCAACGCCGAGCTTCTGGCCTCGGAACGCCGTGACCAGCAGGCCCGGGAGGCGAAACGCAAGGTCCGCCAGACCTCGCCCAATGTGGTGAAGGTGCAGGAGGACACCGCCGCGCTGCGAGCCACCGACGCCGCCGCGCAGCAGCAGTTCGACCAGCGGCTGCAGGCCATGCTGGTGGCGACCGGCTGAGGCCGGGCGCCGGGCGCAACAGGGGGAGGTCGACCATGCGTTGCATCATCGGCGCCGTCGCCACGGCCATCGCGTTGTCCTGGGCCGGCGCGAGCCTGGCTCAGGGCGTGCCCCGGGACTTCTGGGGCGCGCCGGCGGTGCCCGAAGCGCCGTCGGCGCGCGGCGACATCTCCGTCGAGGAAACGCAGACCCTGCTGCTGCTCATCGGCTTCTACTACGGCGAGATCGACGGGCGAAACAGCGACGATCTGCGCGGCGCTGTGGAGCGGTTCCAGGCCTCGTTGGGCGAAGCCCGCGACGGGCGGCTGACGCCGGACCAGGTCGCCACGCTGCGGACCCGGGCGGATCGTGCGAAACGGCAGGCGGATTTCCAGGTCGTGCATGACGACTGGACCGGCATCTCCGCTCCGCTGCCGATGGGTTATGTTTCGGCCGCCGAACTCAGCCCGCTGCAGGAGGAATTCACCGAGATCAGTTTTCCCGCCCGCGGGTCGTCTGGGTTCTCGGTGGATTTCCAGCGCTTGGAAGGTATTTCGCTGAGCGCGCGGCAGATCTACCAGCAGCTTCTGGCCGCGTTCCGCAAGAACGAGGACAACACCCATGTCGACGGAAAGCAGAACGGCGAGTATTTCCTCATCGATTATCTGAACGGCGGCAAACATCACGTCCTGATTTACCAGACCCGGGGCGGCGAGGCGCGGGGCGTGCGCCTGAGCTACCCGGTGAGCCGCGCCAACATTTTCGCGCCGGTGCGTCAGCGCATCTTCTCGGAGATCCGGCATTTCGACACCGCCGGATACGACCTGCGCGGCCGGGTGGAGCGGGTGCGCCGGGGCGAGATCCCCGGCTACCGGGAGCTTCCGGACTGGGCGAGGACCATGCGCGGCAGCGGCTCCGGCTCCATCGTCACCTGGCAGGGGCATATCCTCACCAACCATCACGTGGTGGACGGCTGCGATCGGCTCACGGTCAACGGCAATCCGGCGCTGCTGCTGGGGGTGGATATCGTCAACGACCTGGCGCTGCTCCGCTCCGATTTCTTCGCGCGGCGCGGGCCGGTGCGGTTTCGCGCGCAGGACGCGCGGCTGGGAGAGGACGTGATCGTGGTCGGCTACCCGGTGTTCATCCAGAGCCGCGCGCTCAACGTCACCACAGGGGTGGTGTCGGCGCGCTCGGGTCTGCGCGGGGATCGGCGCAGCATCCAGATCACCGCGCCGGTGCAGCCGGGCAATTCGGGCGGGCCGGTGCTCGACCGCAGCGGGCAGCAGATCGCGGTGGTGGTGGCCAAGGCGTCGTCCGGGTTCCAGATCGAGGGCAATGTGGAGAACATGGCCTGGGTGATCCGGGGCGACATCGCCATGGACTTCCTACGCGAGCATGGCGTGGAGCCGCTTCTGGGCGACGACGATCCGGGCGAGGGCGACACGGTGATGACGGCCGCTGACATGGCCAAGCGCTTCACCATTCGGGTGGAGTGCCACCCGCCGGCCAAGGAATAGACGCGGCCTCAGGCGACGCCGCGGGTCTGGCGGGCGGCGGCGAAGTCCAGGAAGGCGTCCTCGTCGACCGGGCGGGAGAACAGGAAGCCCTGCAGGACGCCGCAGCCCAGATCGCGCAGGATGCGGGCCTGCTCCGGCGTCTCCACCCCCTCCGCCACCGTGGCGATGTTCAGCGTCTCCGCGATCTCGATGATGGCGCGGATCACCGAGCGGGCCCGGGCGCTGGACGCGATCGGGGCGATCAGGCGCCGGTCGATCTTCAGCGCGTCGGGCGCGAGCTGCATCAGCCCGACGATGGAGGCGTGGCCGGAGCCGAAATCGTCGATCTCCACCTCTATCCCCGCTTCGCGCAGCCGGTCGAGGTTGAAGTGGAAAGCGTCGCTCTCATCCTCCACCAGCGTCGATTCCAGCAGCTCCATCGCGATCTTGCACGGGCGCGCGGCGAGCTGGCGGGCGATGTCGACCACGTCCGCGTCATGCATCCGCCCCGCCGAGACGTTGAAGCTGACCTTGGGCGGCGTGAAGCCGAGGCGGGCCCAGCGGTCCAGCACCTCCCCGGTGCGCAGCATCATGCGCCGGTCGACCTCGTTGACCAGGCGAAGCTGGGCGGCGACGTGCATGAAGCGGTCCGGGGCGAGCAGTCCGCGGGTCGGGTGACGCCAGCGCAGCAGCGTCTCCGCTCCGACCAGGCGGCCGTCGCGGGCGTCGACCTGGGGCTGGAAGAAGGGCGTGAACTCGTCCCGCTCCAGCGCCTCCTGCAACTCGGTGGCCATGGCGCGGTCGTCGAGGATGGAGCGGTGCAGCTCAGGCGTGAACAGCTCCAGCCGGTTGCGGCCGGCGGACTTGGCCCGGTAGAGCGCGGCGTCGGCGAAGATCTGGATCTCCATCCCCGCGTCGGTCAGATCGGCTTCGGCCAGGCCGAAGCTGGCTCCGAAGCGGCATTGCCGCCCCGCGTGCAGCAAGGGCTCGGCCAGGTCGGTCTGGATGCGGGCCACCACCTCCTCCGCCTGGGCGACGGAGGCGCCGGGGGAGAGCAGGACCGAGAATTCGTCGCCCCCGATCCGCGCCGCGAAATCGCCGGCGCGCAGGCGGGCGCGCAGCACGTCGGCCACCCGGCGAAGCACATGGTCGCCGGCCTCGTGCCCCAGCGTGTCGTTGACATGCTTGAAATGGTCGAGGTCGATGCGCACCAGGATGCAGCCGGGGGGGAGCGTTCCGGCGCGGGCGGCCTCGATCCGCGCCTCCAGCGTGCGGTCGTAGGCGCGGCGGTTGGGCAGGGCGGTGAGGCCGTCATGCAGGGCCTGACGCTCATTCTCGATCCGCATGGCTTCGGCGAGGCGGTGGGCGCGCTTGAGCTCCTCCTCCCTCCGCACGTCCTCGGTCACGTCGAACAGGACGCCCCGCCAGGTGACGCCGCCGTCGGGATCGGCGCGGGGCGAGGACGCGCCCTGCACCCAGATCACCCCGCGGGCGCCGTCGCGCACCCGCATCCGCCGGTTCCAGCGCGACAGGTCGGTGCGGCTTTCGGCGATGCTCGCCATCAGGCCCGGCAGGTCGTCGGGCACGATGCGGTCGAAGACCCGGTCGGGCCCCGGGGGGCGGGACCGGTCGGACCAGCCCAGCAGTTCCGTCGCCCGGGCGCTGAGGAGGGGGAAGGACAGGGCGCCGTCGGGGCCCATGCGGAATTCGTAGAGCCCGACCGGCGCGATTTCGGCCACGTCGCTCAGCCGTTCGCGGGCGCGGCGCAGCTCCGCGTCCGCCTCCTCCGCCCGCGCCTCGGCGTCGCGCTGGGCGGTGACGTCGAAATTGGCGCAATACCACAGCACCGCGCCGTCGGGCTGCGGGGCGGGCGTGGCCCAGGCGACGAGCTGACGCTCCCCCTTCGCGGGATGCATGACCCGGAACGAGAAGCCCTGCGCGCGCCGGGTCGCCACCGTCTCGTCGATCGAGGCGCGCATCGCCTCCAGGTCTTCGGGCGGGATATGGGCGAGCATGGCGGCGCCGTCGGCCTCGATCTCCGCCGCGGTCACGCCCATGTTCTCCGGCAGGCGGGCGTTGAAATAGGGGACCTCGACGCGTTCGTCGGGATGGGCGAGGTATTCGAACAGCGCCACCGGCGCGGTTTCGGCCAGGATGGCGAGCTGGCGCTGCGCCTTCTCCGCCCGGTCGAGCGCCTGGCGCAGGCGGGCGACGACGCGGTCGGGGTCGGCGGGGGCGAGTTCGTGCAGCCAGGGGGCGCGGGGGCCGCGGCCGAGCCTGCGGACCGAGAGGCGGGCGCGGTCGATCCGGCCGTCGGCGTCCCGCAGGGGCGCGTCGCAGGCGATGGACGCGCCGGGAAGCGCGGCCGCCCGGGCGCGGGCGGCGCGCAGGGCCGCGACCGGATCGGGGGAGGGTGCGCCGCCGGGCGCGAGACCGTCGCCCCGGACCGCGCTGGGGGCCAGAAGGTCGCCGCCGTCCGGCGCCGGCCGCCAGCCGGGCATGCGGCCGAGCCGCCGGGCGAGGGCCGCGTTGGCGCGCAGCACGCGGCCGTCGGCGTCGGTGAGGAAGGCGGCGGCGTCCGACGCGCCGAAGCACAGCTCGAAACAATCGATCGCGGTGGGCATCCGCCGGCTCCCCTTCCGTCGCGAGACGCGCGCCGGTTCCCTCCGGGCGGTCTCCCGCGGGCTTTGTGCGCCGGGAGGGGTGAGCATCCTCTTAACCCGGGGCGAGGCCGCGCAGATGCGCCTCCTGGTCCGCGGTCTCGATGGCGGCGGGGTCGTGGCGGGCGCGGATGAAGGCGATGGCCGCGTCGGGGGAGAGCCCGGCGCCGATGGCCAGCCGGGCGGCCAGCGTGCCGGTGCGCCCGAGCCCGGCCATGCAATGGATCGCGGGGCGCCCGCCCCCGGCCATCTCGGCGCGCAGGGCGGCGAGGCGGGCGGTCAGCGCCGCCGCCCGCGCCGGATCGGGCGCGGTCATGTCGGGGATCGCGAACACCGCGCGGGGCAGGCCGGCGGAGGCGAAGGCGGCGGCGTGGGCGGCCTCGCCCAACGGGATCTCGGACGCGGGCAGCAGACAGAGCAGGGAGGTCGCCCCCGCCGCCCGCAGCCGCGCCGCGTCCTGCGCCAGCCACTCGGCGGAGGCCGCGCGCCCCGCGGGGCCGAGCCGGGTTCCGGGGCAGGACAGCAGGCACAGGCGCAGGTCGGTCCCCGCCAGGTCGACGAGGCTGAACCGGGCCCCCTCGGGCGGCGCGCCGGCGGGATCAGCCATCGGCCCGGGCCAGCAGCAGGCTGGTTTCGCTGTTGGACACGCCCGGGATCTCCCGCAGGTCGCGCAGCGCCCGGTCGAACTCCGCCAGGCTGCGGGCGCGAAGGGCGACCACCAGGTCCCAGGCGCCGGAGGTGGAATGGATGCTGTCGACCTCCGGCAGGGCGCGCAGCTTGCGGATCACCTCGCGCGACATGCGGCCCTGAAGCTCCACCATGCAGATGGCGCGCACCGCGTCGGCGTCGTCGAGATCGGTCTCGATGGTGAAGCGGCGGATGCGCCCGTCGCGCACCAGCGCGTCGAGCCGGCTGCGCGCCGTGGTGCGGGAGACGCCGGCGGCCAGCGCCAGTTCGGTGATCGAGGCGCGGGCGTTGTCGCGCAGTTCGGCCAGCAGGCGGCGGTCGGCGGCGGTGAGGTCGGGCATGGGCGGCGGGTCCGGGGCGGGGGCGCGATCTGGCGCGCGATCTTCGCAAAATGACGCGAGATCCGTCGAAATGGCAAGGGATACGGCGATTTTGCGCAATGCTCCCTCTCGGACCCTCCGCCGCGCCCCGCCATGTTCGGGAGGACTGAGACGCGATGGAGACGGAGGACGACGATGACGGGCATGTGCCGGATGCTGGGGGCGCCGACGCAGGCGGGGACCGCGCGGCGGGGCTGCGCGATGGGGCCGGCGGCCTATCGGGCCGCGGGGCTGCCCGAGACGCTGGAGGGCCTGGGCTGGGTCGTGGAGGACCTGGGCGACGCCGCGCCATGCCCGCGCCCCGGGCCGGTCGCGGTTCCCGGCATCGCCTCCCCGCTCGTTTCCGCATCCGCCCCCGGAGGCGCCGCGCGCAACCTCGCGGAGGTCGCGGCCTGGACCCGCGCGCTCGCCGCCCGGGCGCTGGAGATGTCGCGGGGCTGCGACCTGGCGCTGTTCCTGGGCGGCGACCATTCCATGTCCGCGGGGACCGTGGCCGGCATGGCCGCCCGCTCGGCGGAGCTGGGACAGCGGCAGTTCGTGCTGTGGCTCGACGCCCATCCCGACCTGCATACGCTGCGCACGACCGCCTCGGGCGCCCTGCATGGCTGCCCGGTCGCCTATTTCACCGGGCGGAGCGGGTTCGCGGGCTTCCCGCCGCTGGCCGCCGCGGTGGATCCGGGGGACGTGTGCATGATGGGCCTGCGCTCGGTCGACCCGGCCGAGCGGCGGCTGATCGCCGAGGTCGGGATCGACAGCCATGACATGCGCGCGCTGGACGAGCGCGGCCCGGCCCGGCCGCTGGCCGCCTTTCTCGACCGGGTGGCGGCGGCGAACGGGCGGCTGCATGTGAGCCTCGACGTCGACTTCCTCGACCCGATGATCGCGCCGGCGGTGGGCACCGCGGTCCCCGGCGGCGCCACCTTCCGCGAGGCGCATCTGATCATGGAGATGCTGCATGACAGCGGGCTGGTCAGCTCGCTCGATCTCGCGGAGCTGAACCCCTTCCTGGATGAGCGCGGGCGCACCGCGCTGCTGATGACCGACCTGGCGTCGAGCCTCTGCGGCCGCCGCATCCTCGACCGAGCCATGGGAGCCTGAGCATGACCCTTTCGACGCCCGCCCCCGATTTCCGCGCGCCCGCCCCGTCGCCGCTGGCCTGGGTGCCCTTCGTCTCGGTCAAGAACATGATGGCCCTGGTCAACGGGATCGGGGTGGAGACGGTTCTGCGCGAGCTGGCCGACTATATCGAGGCCGACTTCCGTCGCTGGGGGGAGTTCGACAAGACCCCGCGCGTCGCCTCCCATTCCCGCGACGGGGTGATCGAGCTGATGCCGACCGCGGATGCGGAGAACTACGGGTTCAAATACGTCAACGGCCACCCCGCCAACCTCAAGGCGGGGTTCCAGACGGTCACCGCCTTCGGGGTTCTGGCCTCGGTCGCCAACGGCTATCCGCTGCTGCTGACGGAGATGACCCTGCTGACGGCGCTGCGCACCGCGGCGGCCTCGGCCATGGCGGCGCGGGCGCTGGCGCGGCCCGAAAGCCGGGCGATGGCGATGATCGGCAACGGCGCGCAATGCGAGTTCCAGGCGCTGGCCTTCAAGGCGATCTGCGGGGTGGAGACGGTGCGGCTCTACGACATCGACCCGGCGGCGACCGCGAAGGCGGCCCGCAACCTCGCCGGGCGGGGGCTGGAGGCGGTGGTCTGCCGCTCGGCCCAGGAGGCGGTGGAGGGCGCGGACATCGTGACCACCTGCACCGCCGACAAGCGCAACGCCACCATCCTGACCGACAACATGGTCGGGGCGGGGATGCACATCAACGCCATCGGCGGCGACTGCCCGGGCAAGACCGAGCTGCATCGCGACATCCTGCTGCGGTCGGGGATCTTCGTGGAATACACGCCCCAGACGCGGGTGGAGGGCGAGATCCAGCAGCTTTCGGCGGACCATCCGGTGACCGAGCTGCACGCCGTTCTGCGCGGCGAGGCGGAGGGACGGCGGGACGCGGCGCAGATCACGCTGTTCGACAGCGTGGGCTTCGCCATCGAGGATTTCAGCGCCCTGCGCTGGGTCCATGACCGGGCCGAGGCGGCGGGCTGCGCCGAGCGGCTGGACCTGCTGGCCGACCCCGACGAGCCGCGGGACCTGTTCGGCATGCTGGACCGCGCGGCGGGCTGAGGCGCCGACCGGGCGGGCGGCTCCGAGGCGGCGCGCGCCGGCGCTCCCGACCCCGGCCCGGCGCCCCGGGCCCGCCCCGGGGCCTCGCGGCGCGGCCGGCCGCACGAGGCCCCGGATCAAGTCCGGGGCGCCCTGCGGGCCGCGATGCGCCCGGGCGGCGGGCCTGAGGTCGGGGGCTCGGGCGAAAGGATGGGATGCGGTGCGTCGCGGCCGCGTCCGCGGCGGGGAAGGGCGCTCGTCGTCAGGCCCTGCGCCCCGGGCTCGACCCGGGGCCTCGCGGGGCGGGCCGCGCGCGCAGGGCGCCGGATGGGGCGGGGCGGGCGTCATGGGGCGACCCGCCATCCCGGTCGCCTCCGTCGTCGCCGCTCCGCCCCCCGATAT
>JAYZWL010000127.1:0-4110 GCA_036154955.1 Pseudomonadota bacterium
TGCGCGTTGATGCAAACCGTCATCGGCAGGCCCGAGAAATCCGTGTCGCGCAGCGGATAGGCGCGGGGGTCGTTCTCCGGCACCAGGCTGAAATCCCGCTGGGAATGGTAGAAGGCCCGGTCCGCCCCCGGCGACGCCCCGGGCCCGCCCCCGCGGGCGGCCCGCCCCCCCCCCCGAACCGCGGACGCCGCCCCCCCCCCATCGGCACGCCCCCCCGGGTCTCGGGTCCTCCGCCCCTGGGGCGGCGGAGCGGCGGGGCCTATTCCTCGGCGATTCGGCCGGCTGCGAGGTCGTCGATGAAACGGTCGACGTTCCCGCCGCGCTTCTCGATCATCGCGGCGAATTCCTGACGCTGGGACTGGAGGAGGGACACGCCCTCGGCCACCACGTCGACCAGCTTCAGCCCGTCGCCGCCGCGGTCGGAGATCAGCCACTCCACCTCGGTGTCCTGCACGCCCTCGCCCATGCCGCGGGTGCGCACCAGCACGCCCTTGGCCCCGAAGTCCTGGGCGCCGGTGACTTCCAGCGTCTGGCCCTGATAGTCCTTGAGCAGGCCGGTGTAGACCCGGCCCACATAGGTCACCAGCGCCTCCTGCGCGCGGGTCTGCTGGGCCGCGGACATGTCGCGCCAGGTCTGTCCCATCACGAAGCGGGTGACCTGCGGCACCGCGGCGTAGCGCGCGAAGAGGGTGGAGAACTCGGCCGCCTGCGCCTCGATCGGCTTGCCGGAGCGCACCAGCGCGGTGACGTCGGCCACCATGGTCTTCACGAAGCCCTCGGCCTCGGTCGCGCCGGCGGCGGCGCGCGCGGCGGGCGCCGACCCCAGCCCCAGACCCAGGCCCGCGCCCAGCGCGGCGGCCAGCCCGGCCGCAAGGAAACCGCGTCGATCGACAGTCATGCCTTCACCCCGTCATCCGTTCCGGCCCCGCCCGCGGGATCGCGGCCGCGAGGCCCTGGACATATGTTCCCATACGCGCCGGCGCGGTTCGCCCGTCGCGAGGCGTCCCGATCCGTTCCCGTTCGCCGGCCCCGGTCCCCGGCCCGACCCGCCGGGCTTATTCGGCGAAGACGTCGGGCAGCGCGTCGGCCGTGGTCTCACCGCCCGCCTCCTGGCGGCGGCGAAGCTGGGTGTAGATGGCGCGCGTGGTCACGTAGCTGTCCTCGCTGCCATACAGCACCTCGTCCACCTGGCCCCCGATCTCGGAACGCACCACGGCGGCGCGCACCGGATACATCCATGGCGAGCCGAGCAGGTCCGCGGTGTCGCGCACCCCGTCGAAGGCCGAGATGGAGGTGACGTAGGTCACCGGGTCCAGCGCCCAGTGCCCGATCCGGGCCGGCCCGTCGCGCAGGTTGGCGGGGCCGAGGATCGGAAGCTCCAGGTAGGGCCCCTGTTCGACGCCCCATGAGGCGAGGGTGAGGCCGAAATCGGTGTATTCCTTGGGCAGGCCCATTTCGGTGGCGGGGTCGAGCAGGCCGAGGCCCATCACCGCGTTGATGCCGAATCGCCCGAAGGCGGTGAGCGCGCCGTCCACGTCGCCCTGCAGGACGTAGTTCACGAAGATCGCCGGCATCTGCAGCATGTCGAGCCCGTTGCGCACCAGGTGCTTGACCAGGCCGGGCGTGGCGATGTCGTAGAGCTGGGAGGCCGGGCGCAGCAGCACCGTGTCGAGGCCCTTGTTGAACGCGTGGACCTCGCGGTTGGTCTTCTCCCACGGGTCGTAGACCAGTTCGCCGTCCTTCGGCCCCTCGCCCGCGGCGCAGCCGGCCAGAAGCGCGGCGGCGAGCAGGGCTGCGGCGGCGCGCGGCAGGCGGGCCCGGGCGGCGTCGGAGGACGCGGCGACGGCGTTCGGGGCGGCGCCGGTTTCGGCGGTCCCGGCGGCGTCGACCCGGGACATGTCGGAGCGGAAAGGCGTCACGACTGATGGTCTCGATTTTTTGCGTTGCGACAGAAACCTGTCTCCAGATAGCGGCCCGGGGCGCGCCGCGCAATCCGCCCGGGACGGCGGCCGGACGCCCGCCCCGTCTGTTGCCGAGCGGGAACAAGCCCGCGGATCGCGAAGATCCGCGGCGATCCGCCCGCAGGAATGTGCGCGGCGCACTGGCGCGACGCAACATTGAGTCGTAAGGGAGGGTCGTCCGGCCCGGGATTTCGACGGGTTCGGGCGACGCAGGGCGCGTCGCGGACCATCCGCGGCGGACCGGGGGACCGAACCGGAGCCCGGGGCGACGAGCCGCCGCGCGGAGCGCGCGGGGGGGGCGTGAACCCCGGGCCGGGTCCGGCGCACCTACCGGACCGCACCGCGCGCCGGCCGGCGCCAGGGGGGCGCGCGGCGCCAGCGATCGGGGAGTGCGGGCGTGAAGGGTCAGGGACAGGCGGGCAAGGCCGAGCTGAGGGCGGTTCTGGCCGAGGGGCGGACGCTGTTCATCTCCATCGCGCTGTTCAGCGTGTTCGTGAACGTGCTGATGCTCACCGGCCCGATCTACATGCTCCAGGTCTACGACCGGGTCATGGCCAGCCGGTCGGAGGCGACGCTGGTCGCGCTGACCGCGATCATGGCCTTCATGTTCTTCATCATGGGCGTGCTCGACTACGCCCGCGGCCGGGTGCTGGCGCGGGTGGGCGCGCGGTTTCAGGCCCGGCTCGACAACCGGGTGTTCGAGGCGGTGCTCAGGCGCTCGGTCTCTCCCATCGAACGCGCGCGGCCGGCGACCGGGCTGCGCGACCTCGAATCGATCCAGCGGCTGATGTCCGGGCCGGCGCCCTTCGCGGTGTTCGACATCCCGTGGACGCCGCTGTTCCTGGCGGCGATCTTCACCTTTCACTGGATGCTGGGCTGTCTCGCGATCTTCGGCGGCTGCCTGCTGATCGCGCTGACCTGGGCCAACCAGTATTTCTCCAAGCAGCTGCAGATCGACGCCAACGTCGCCTCCGCCCAGTCGGAGGGCTTCACCGAAGCCGTGCGCGCCCAGGGCGAGACGGTGCAGGGGCTGGGGATGCGGCGCGCGGTGCTGGCGCGCTGGCAGAAGCTGCGCTCCAAGTCGCTGCTGACCACGATCACCGCCTCGGACCGGACGGGGATCTTCTCCAACGCCTCCAAGACGCTGCGATTCTTCCTGCAGTCCTGCATGCTGGGGCTGGGCGCGTGGCTGGCCATCGACGGGCAGCTGAGCCCCGGCATGATGATCGCCGGCTCGATCCTGATGGGCCGGGCGCTGGCCCCGATCGAGCAGGCGATCGGGCAATGGGCGATGGTGCAGCGGGCCATTCAGGGCTGGAAGTCGCTGGGCGAGCTGCTGGAGAAGACCCCGGAGCCGGAGGAGCGGACCAAGCTGCCCGCCCCCCGCGCCATCCTGGAGGCGCAGCAGGTGACGGTGGTGGCGCCGGGCGAGCAGTCGGCGGCGATCCGCATGGTGTCGTTCCGGATGGAGCCGGGGCAGGCGATGGGCGTGATCGGGCCGTCCGCCTCGGGCAAGTCGACGCTGGCCAAGGCCATCGCGGGGATCTGGAAGCCGGCGGCGGGGGTGGTGCGGCTCGACGGCGCCGCGCTTGAGCAATACGGCGACGAGGACCTGGGCAGGCATGTGGGCTACCTGCCGCAGGAGATCGCGCTGTTCGACGGCTCGGTGGCCGAGAACATCGCCCGCATGTCGCTGGCCCCCGACGCCAACGCGGTGGTGACGGCGGCGAAGCGCGCCGGGGCGCATGAGATGATCCTCGGCCTGCCGGGGGGATACGACTTCCAGGTCGCGGCCGGGGGCGGGAAGCTGTCGGGCGGGCAGCGGCAGCGGATCGGGCTGGCGCGGGCCATGTACGGCGACCCGGCGGTGGTGATCCTGGACGAGCCGAATTCCAATCTCGACGCCATGGGCTCGGACGCGCTGAACAACGCCATCGCCGACCTGAAATCCCGCGGCAAGGCGGTGATCATCATGGCCCACCGTCCGGCCGCGATCCAGCATTGCGACCTGATCCTGATGATGGAGGAAGGGGTGCGGAAAGCCTTCGGACCCAAGGACGAGGTGCTGCGCCAGCATGTGCGCAACTATCCGCAGGTCGGCGGCGGCGGGGCCGCGCCGGCCGGCGCGGCCGGCGGGGGGACCGCGGGG
>JAYZWL010000128.1:0-18729 GCA_036154955.1 Pseudomonadota bacterium
CGCCGCGGGGGTGCCGGGGCTCGGGGGGCGGAGGCGCTGGGCCGGGCGCAGGGGGGCGGGCCAAAAAACACAAGGGCCGGCGCCCCCAGGGGGCGCCCCGGCCTTTATTTTGTACGCGGCGCCGCGGCGCCCTCCCAAGACGCGCGGACCGGTCGTTTCCTGCGCCGGCGTCAGCCGTCGCGGCGGGCGTCGGCGAGCTGGTCGTGCAGATGCTCCAGCACCCGGCGGAAGGCCAGCACATCGGCCTCCGGCAGCCCTTCCATCGCCTCGTTGATCGAGCGTCGGGCCATCGGCATGATCGTCGCGATGGCGGTTTCAGCCTCGGGCGTCGGCATGATCCGCTTGGCGCGCTTGTCGTCGGGATGCGGCTGGCGGGTCACCATGCCCCGTTTCTCCAGCCGGTCCACATAGCCGCACAGCGTCATCGGCTCCACGCCCATGCGCTCGGCGATCTCGGTCTGGCGGGCGCCGGCGGCGGAAACGGCGTGGACCAGCGCGCGGGCTTCGCCCGTGGTCAGCTCCAGCCCCGCCTGGGCGACGCGGCGCCCGAACTCGACGCGCAGCAGCCGCGCGGTGTCCTGAACCAGGAAGCCGAGCGACCGGACGTTGACGGTGGCGTCGTCTGAGGTCGGCGCGACATAGGCGGGCGCCTCGCCCTCCCCCGCGGCCGAGGACGGCATCACGCTGCTCGGTCGGTTCATCTAAGCTCCCTCCGCTGATCTGTGATCATGCTTATCATGGGCAGACAGTAAGGGAATCTGATTGATAAGGAAAGCGAGTCCCGTTCCGCCGTGCGGTCTCTGGGTAGCTTTTCGCGACCCACTTGCGCAAGCCTAGCGACGGCCGCCTCCCCGCCCGCCCGGTGCGATTGACAGGCGGGACGTCAGACGACACGGATAGGTCGGGCCGCGCGAGGGAGGGCGGGCCGCGCGGCGCGCGATCGGGCGGCCGGGCGGAGACGCCCCCGGCGGAGGCCCGAACCGACAGGGAGACGACCATGAGACGAACCCTTCTCGCCTCCGCCGCCATGGCGCTGGGGCTCGCCGCCGCCGCTTCCGGCGTCGCCCGGGCCGACGAAATCAAGATCGGCGTGCTGCTCGGCTACACGGGCCCCATCGAGTCGCTGACCCCGGGCATGGCCGACAGCGCCGAACTGGCGATGGCGGAGGTCAACGCCGCCGGCGGCGTGCTGGGCGGAACCCGGCTTGCCGGCGTGCGGGCGGATTCCACCTGCATCGACGCCGCCGCCGCCTCCGCCGCCGCCGAGCGGCTGGTGACGTCCGAAGGCGTCGCCGCGATCATGGGCGCCGACTGCTCGGGCGTGACCACGGCGGTCCTGAACAACGTCGCCATCCCCAACGGGCTGGTGATGATCTCGCCGTCGGCCACCTCGCCGGCGCTGACCGACATCGCCGATCAGGGGCTGTTCTTCCGCACCGCCCCGTCCGACGCGCGGCAGGGCGAGGTTCTGGCCTCGATCATGCTCGACAAGGGCGTGAAGGAAATCGCGGTCACTTACACCAATTCGGACTACGGCAAGGGCCTGTCCGACAGCTTCCAGGCCGCGTTCGAGAAGATGGGCGGCAAGGTGCTGATCTCGGCCGCGCATGAGGACGGCAAGGCCGACTATTCGGCCGAGGTCGGGGCGCTGTCGGCCTCGGGCGCCGAATGGCTGGCGGTGCTGGGCTACGCCGACCAGGGCGGCGTCGGCATCATCCGCGCCGCGGTCGATTCGGGCGCCTTCGCCAGCTTCGCGCTGGGCGACGGAATGTTCGCCGAAAGCCTGATCGACGCCATCGGCCCGGACCTGAACGGCACGGTCGGCTCGGTCCCGTGGTCCGAGGGCGAGGGCGCCGACGCCTTCGTCGCCCTGGCCAAGGAGGCGGGCGTGGACCCCGACGGCTCCTTCCGCCGCGAGAGCTACGACGCCGCCGCCCTGATCGCGCTGGCGATCCAGGCCGCGGGCTCCGCCGACCCGGCCGCCTTCAAGGACAAGGTGCTCGACGTGGCCAACGCGCCGGGCGAGAAGATCCTGCCGGGCGAACTGGGCAAGGCCCTGAAGATCATCGCCGACGGCGGCGACGTCGACTATGTGGGCGCGACCAATGTGGAGCTGATCGGACCGGGCGAAGCCGCCGGGACCTATCGCGAATACGAGGTCAAGGACGGCAAGTACGAGACCGTCACGTTCCGCTGACCCCGCACGCCCCCGCGGCCCGGCGCATGACCTGCGCCGGGCCGCTTTTCGTATCGCCCAACCCCCGGAGCCCGCCGCTTGATCCGCGTGGAGCACCTGACCAAGACCTTCGGCGGCGTCACCGCCGTCGATGGCGCGAGCCTGCATCTGCGCAAGGGCGCGATCACCGGCCTGATCGGCCCCAACGGCGCGGGCAAGACCACGCTGTTCAACGTGATCGCCGGGGCCTTCCCGCCCGATGCGGGCCGGGTGACGCTGGAGGGCGAGGACATCACCGGCCTGCCGCCGCATGAGCTGTTCTCCCGCGGCGTGCTGCGAACCTTCCAGATCGCGCACGAGTTCTCCTCGCTCACCGTGCGCGAGAACCTGATGGCCGTGCCGCCGAACCAGTCGGGGGAGCGCATCTGGAACGCCTGGATCCGCCCCGCCCGCATCCGGGAGGAGGAGCGCGCGGTGCGCGCGCGCGCCGACGAGGTGATCGAGTTTCTTGAGATCGGCCATGTCGCGGACGAACTGGCCGGCAATCTCTCCGGCGGGCAGAAGAAGCTGCTGGAGCTCGGCCGCACCATGATGACCGAGGCGCGGATGGTGTTCCTCGACGAGGTGGGGGCGGGGGTGAACCGCACGCTGCTCAACACCATCGGCGACGCCATCCTGCGCCTGAACCGGGAGCGCGGCTACACCTTCTGCATGATCGAGCACGACATGGATTTCATCGGCCGCCTCTGCGATCCGGTGATCGTGATGGCGGAGGGGCGCGTGCTGGTCGAGGGCTCGGCCGAGACCGTGAAATCCGACGAACGGGTGATCGAGGCCTATCTGGGCCGCGGGCTGAAGACCCGCCCGCCGCGCAAGGCGGCGGGGGAGGCGCGGCCATGAGCGCGCTGCTCGCGGGAACCGGGATGGTGGGCGGCTACGGCGGCGCCGACATCCTGTGCGGCGTGACGCTGGAGGCGCGGGCCGGCGAGATCGTGGTCATCGTCGGCCCCAACGGCGCCGGCAAGTCCACCGCGATGAAGGCGCTGTTCGGCATGGTTCCCCTGCGGCTCGGCGCCGTGACCCTGCGCGGGACCGACATCACCGGGCTGAGCCCGCAGGACCGGGTCAAGGCCGGCATGGGATTCGTGCCCCAGACCGGCAACGTCTTCGCCTCCATGTCGGTGGAGGAGAACCTGGAGATGGGCGCCTTCCTGCGCGAGGACGATGCGGCCGAGACCATGGAGATGGTCTACGGCCTGTTTCCCATCCTGCGCGACAAGCGCCGCCAGCCGGCGGGCGAGCTTTCCGGCGGCCAGCGCCAGCAGGTCGCGGTGGGACGGGCGCTGATGACCCGGCCGGAGGTGCTGATGCTCGACGAACCCACCGCGGGCGTGTCGCCGATCGTGATGGACGAGCTTTTCGACAAGATCCTCGACATCGCCGCCGCCGGCCCCGCCATCGTGATGGTGGAGCAGAACGCCCGCCAGGCGCTGGCCATCGCCGACCGGGGCTACGTGCTGGCGCAGGGCGAGAACCGGTTCACCGGCACGGGGGCGGAGCTGATGGCCGACCCGGATGTCCGCCGGTCGTTCCTGGGGGGCTGAGGCGATGACCGACATTCTCAACGCCATCGTCCTGTTCTTGAATTTCGTGGGCGTCCCGGCGCTGGCTTACGGGTCGCAACTCGCGCTCGGCGCGCTCGGCGTCACGTTGATCTTCGGGGTGCTGCGCTTCGCCTTCTTCGCCCATGGCGACCTGATGGCCTTCGGGACCATGGTCACGATCCTCGCCACCTGGGGGCTTCAGGCGATGGGGGTCAGCCTCGGCGTCCTGCCCACCGCGCTGCTGGCGCTGCCGGTGGGGATCGCGGCGGCGGCGGGGGCGGCGCTGACCGCGGACAGGGCGGTCTTCGCCTTCTACCGCCGCCAGCGGGCGAAGCCGGTGGTGTTCTTCATCGCCTCCGTGGGGGTGATGTTCGTGCTCAACGGGCTGGTGCGCATCATCATCGGGCCGGACGACCAGCGCTTCGACGACGGCGCGCGGTTCGTGGTCTCGGTGCGCGAGTTCCGCGACTGGTCGGGCCTGTCGGAGGGGCTGGCCATCCGCTCCACCCAGGCGCTGACCGTGGTCGCGGCCCTGATCGCCATGGTCCTGCTGTTCCGGTTTCTGGAGCGCACGCGGATGGGCAAGGCGATGCGCGCCTTTTCCGACAACGAGGACCTGGCGCTGCTTTCGGGCGTGGATCCGGCGAAGGTCGTGCGCTGGACCTGGGTGATCGCGGCGGCGCTGGCGACGCTGGCCGGCGTGCTCTACGGGCTCGACAAATCCTTCAAGCCCTTCACCTATTTCCAGCTTCTGCTGCCGGTATTCGCGGCCGCGATCCTCGGCGGCATCGGTTCGCCCAAGGGGGCGGTGGCGGGGGCCTATATCGTCGCCTTCTCGGAGGTCATGGTGACCTACGCCTATCGCAAATTCGCCATGTATCTCGGGCCCGAGGGCTGGGCGCCGGACGGGCTGCTGCAACTGCTCTCGACCGAATACAAGTTCTCGGTCTCGTTTCTCATCCTCGTCGCGGTGCTGGTCACGCGCCCGACGGGCCTGTTCAAGGGGAAGGTGTTTTGAGCGGCGGGGCGAGGCCCGCGGCCGCCCCCGTCCCCGCCTGGCGGGGGCCCGCGCTCTATGCCGGAATGGCGGCGCTGCTGGTCGCGGTCGGGGCGATCCAGGGCTGGAACGTGGCGCTGTCGATCCTGTGCCTCGGCCTGATCTCGGCGATCATGGCGCTGGGGGTGAACATCGCCTGGGGCTATGCGGGGATCTTCAACGTCGGCGTGATGGGCTTCGCGGCGCTCGGCGGACTGGCCGCGGTGCTGGTCGCGCAGCCGCCGGTGGCGGAGGCATGGTCGGCGGGGGGCGCGGGACTGGGGCTGAGCCTGCTTGCGGTCGCGGTCTCCGTGGCGGTCATCGTCGCGGTGCGCGGGCGGATGGCCCGCGGCCGGGCGCGGGCCTGGGTCACGGCCGCCCTGATCGGGGCCGGCTACGCCGCCGCCCGCGCCGCCTTCGACCCCGCCGTGGACGCCATCGAGGCGGTGAACCCGGCGGCCGAGGGCTATCTTGGCGGGCTCGGCCTGCCCGTCGTGCTGGCCTGGCCGCTGGGCGGGGTGCTGGCGGCGCTGGCGGCCTGGGGGATCGGCAAGACCGCGCTCGGCCTGCGTTCGGACTACCTGGCCATCGCCACGCTGGGCATCTCCGAGATCGTGATCGCGGTGCTGAAGAACGAGGACTGGCTGGCCCGCGGCGTGAAGAACGTCACCGGCCTGCCGCGCCCCGTGCCATACGAGATCGACCTCCAGGCCTCCGCCGAGTTCGTCGCCCGCGCCGCAGCGCTGGGGCTGGAGCCGGGCGAGGCCTCCGGCATCGCGGTCAAGGGCTTGTATGCGCTGATGTTCGCCGTTGTTCTGGGCGGGCTGATCTGGCTGTCGGAGCGGGCGCTGAACTCCCCCTGGGGGCGGATGATGCGCGCGATCCGCGACAACGAGACCGCCGCCGCCGCGATGGGCAAGAACGTCGCCCGCAGGCATCTGGAGATCTTCGTGCTGGGCTCGGCCCTGGTGGGGATCGCGGGGGCGATGATGGTCACCTTCGACGGCCAGTTCACCCCGTCGAGCTACAACCCGTTGCGCTTCACCTTCCTGATCTGGGTGATGGTGATCGTGGGCGGGTCGGGGTCGAACTGGGGTTCGGTGCTGGGCGGCTTCCTGATCTGGTTCGCCTGGGTGGAGGCCGAGCCGCTGGGCCTGTGGCTGGCGGGCGGGCTGGTCTCGATCCTGCCGGAGGGTTCGGCCGCCGCGGCGCATGTCGAGGACGGGGCCCCGCATATGCGGATGATCTTCATGGGCCTGATCCTGCTCGCCGCCCTGCGCTTCGCCCCGCGCGGGCTGATTCCCGAGCGCACGGGGCGCTGAGGGGCGGCGAGTTCGGAGCGTTTCGGTTCGCTGCGCCCCGGGCGTGTCCCGGGGCCTCGCCCGGGCCGCCGACGTCGCGAGGCCCCGGGACACGCCCGGGGCGCGGGGCGAAGGCGGGCGGAGGACGGGCTACTTCCCGGCCTTCTCCCCCGCCCTCAGCTCCGGCACCCCCAGCGCGTCGGCGAGCCGCGTGGTGGCGGAGCCGGGGCGTTTGGGCTGGGGCTGGTCGGGGCCGGGGGCCCAGCCGGTGAGGGTCACGATCTCGAACGTGGCGCGGATGCGGGGCGCTTCGTCCGGCGCGTTCGGGGGGGCGGGGAAGCGCTCCGCGTAGATCTCGCAGGCCCGCGCCAGCGTCGCCCGGCGCAGGGGCGCGCGGCGGCGGGCGTGCTGGGCGTTGGCCTCGCCCATCGCGCGCAGGTCGCGCATCAGCGCCAGCGGGTGGGCGTAGGTCACGTCCAGCCGGTCCGAATCGACCACCGGCAGCGCCAGCCCGGCCCGCTGGGCGAGCCCGCCGAGCGCCCGGATCTCGCCCATCGGGGAGACGCGGGGGGAAAGGCCGCCCTCCACCTCCGCCTCCGCCTCGGCGAAGGCGGCGCGCAGTTCGGCCAGCGTCTCGCCCCCGAAGCCGCAGGCGATCAGCAGCCCGTCGGGGCGCAGGGCGCGGCGCATCTGGATCAGCGCGCCGACGGGATCGTCCACCCAGTGCAGGGTCAGGCCGAGGACGGCGAGGTCGAAGGCTTCGGGGGCGGCGTCGAGGATCTCGTCCGCGCGCGGCTCGGCGATGGTCAGCCGTCCGATCTTGGGATGGGCGCCCAGCATCTCCGCCCAGTCGGGCGCGCCCGGCCAGGCGAGCAGGGTCTGCGGGAAGTCGCGGGCGACGGTATCCAGCCGCTCCGCCACCGCGTCGGCCGCGGCCTGGTGCAGGAAGCGCGCTTCGGGCCGGGGCAGGGCGCGGCGGGCGCGGCGGGCGAGCCAGAGCGCGCGGTCGAAAAGGCGCGGGGGGGCGTCGGACATCGGACGGGCCTCGGCTGGCGGGAAGACGGGCGGGGAGGCGGGCATGGTTTCGGGGGCGCATCGCGGCGCTGGCGCGCGGGCGCGGGGCCTGTATAGTCGGGGGCGGGACACAGGGGAAGGAGGCCGGCTTTTGACCGTGCGCCAAGCCCCTGCGTTCGTCCGCATCCCGTTCCTTTCCCCGCGACGTCCCGCGCCCCCCGACCCGGGCGAGGCGCCGCGTGGAGCGCCCGAGGGCGGCCCGCTTCCGCCCGCGGCGCGCGGCCCCGACCCGCGGGCGGCGACGGGCGCGGGCGGGCAGGGCGCGCCCCTGGGGCTGGCCGAGCGACCCGGTCCAACGCCGCGCCTCACCCTGCACCCAGCGCCGGACCCGAACCCGGAGACGGCGCCGCCGGGCGCCCCGACGCCGCGCGCCGCGGGCGAAGCGGTCCAGCCGGCGGACCCGGGACGCGGCGCCTCCGCCGCAGTCGACCCGCGGGACGGCTCCGGCGCGCCCGACCAAGGCGACGACCCGGACAACGACCTAGGCGACGACACCGGCGCGCCCGACCCGCGCGACTCGGACCCCCCGGAGCCGCCCGCCCCGCGCGCGACGCTCTCGGACCATCTGCGCCGCATCCGGCTCGCCGCCGCCGACCTGCTCTACCCGCCGCTCTGCACCTGGTGCCGGGCCGAGGTGATGGAGCCCCACGCCCTGTGCCCCGCCTGCTGGCGGGAGACGCACTACATCGCCCATCCGCTCTGCGACCGTTGCGGCGCGCCGATCTCGGGGGGGGAGGACGCGCCGTTCTGCGACCATTGCCTCAACCGCCCGCTCGCCTTCCGCCGGGCCCGCGCCGCGGTGCTCTACGACGGCGTGGGGCGGGACCTGACGCTCGCCTTCAAGCATGGCGACCGGCTCGACATCGCGCGACCCGCCTCCACCTGGATGCGCCGCATCGGGCGGGAGCTGCTGGAGGACGCCGACTGGGTCGCCCCCGTCCCCCTGCACTGGACACGCCTGCTCAAGCGCCGCTTCAACCAGTCCGCCGAACTCGCCCGCCGGCTGGCCCGCGACGCGGGACGGCCCTATTGCGGAGACCTGCTGCGCCGGACCCGGGCCACCCGTTCCCAGGGCGGGCTGGGGCGGGACCAGCGGCGCGACAACCTCCAGGGCGCCTTCGCCGTGCGCCGCCCGGACCGGGCGCGGGGCGCGCGCATCCTGCTGGTGGACGACGTCTACACCTCCGGCGCCACGCTTTCGGCCTGCGCGGAGGCGCTTCTTGCCGCAGGCGCGCGCCGGGTCGAGGCGCTGTGCCTCGCCCGCGTTGCGCCGGAGGCCGACGGCCCTATATTCTCCCGCATCGAGGAGAAGGACAGGCCATGAAACAGGTGGAGATCTACACCAGCCCGATCTGCGGCTACTGCGTGCGCGCCAAGCGCCTGCTGGACGCCAAGGGCGTGGCCTATGTGGAGCACGACGTGTTCTCCGAACCCGGCGCCCGCGCCGAGATGGCCGAGCGCAACCCCGGCGCCCGCACCGTGCCGCAGATCTTCATCGGCGGTCAGGCGATCGGCGGCTGCGACGAGCTGCATGCGCTCGACCGCGAGGGCAAGCTCGACGGGCTGCTGGCGGCATGAGCGTGCTGCGCGCGGGCCTGATCCAGACCTGCGCGGGCGACGTGCCGGCGGAGAATCTCGCCCAGACCTCCGCCCTGATCCGGGAGGCGGCCGCCGCCGGCGCGCAGCTCTGCCTGACGCCGGAGGTGACCAACATCGTCACCTTCTCCCGCAAGCTTCAGGCGGAGATCCTGCGGACCGAGGCGGAGGACGAGAGCCTCGCCGCCTACCGGGCGCTGGCCGCGGAGCTGGGGATCTGGCTGCTGATCGGTTCGCTGGCTCTGAAGGCCGAGGATGATCCGGGCCAGGAGCGGCCGCGCTTCGTCAACCGCTCCTTCCTCATCGACGCCGCGGGCGGGATCGTGGCGCGCTACGACAAGATCCACATGTTCGACGTCGAGGTGGGGGAGGGCGAGAGCTATCGCGAATCCGCCGCCTACCGCCCCGGCGAGCAGGCGGTCGTAGCCGACACCCCCTGGGGGCGGATCGGCATGACCATCTGCTACGACCTGCGCTTTCCCGCGCTCTACCGCGCGCTGGCCGAGGCGGGGGCGGAGATCCTGACCATCCCCTCCGCCTTCACCCGCCCCACCGGCGCCGCGCACTGGCATGCGCTGATGCGGGCGCGGGCGATCGAGACCGGCTGCTTCGTGCTCGCCCCCGCCTCCACCGGCGAACATCCGGTGATCGCGGCCGAGGGCGGACGGGTGCGCCAGACCTACGGGCATTCGCTGGCGGTCGACCCCTGGGGGGAGGTGCTGGCGGACGGGGGCGAATCAACCGGGGCGATTCTGGTCGATCTCGACCTCTCCCGCGTGGCGGAGACCCGGGCGCGGATCCCGTCGCTGGCCAACGCCCGCGGGTTCGCCGCGCCGACGGCGGAAGGTTGACGCAGCGTTGTCAGCTGGTTCGGCGCTAGCCCGCGTCGGCCACGTCGAACCGTTGGGAATCGCGACTGAAAAATCGGTTCGATATGGCGCAATAACCGTCACGACATTGTTGACAATGCCGCCCCTGACTCTCATGTTAATCATAAGGCGTTCATAGGAAGGACGGTTTCCCCAGACCGAGGCTCCCCAGGCCGAAATCCTTCCCGAGGCGTCGTCGCATTCCCCTGGCCACTGGTCAGGACTGCGTGGTCGCGTAAGGACAGCCGGGCAACCGGCGCGTGCGTTCGAAGTCCTAGACGGCAGTCGCCGTTCGGCCGCGGGGGCGCCCCACCCCCGCGGTTCGGCTTTTCGGGGCCTCCGCTTTCGTCGACAGGATCCGCGCCAGGCATCGCGCCCGGGCGCATCGGCGCGTTTTCCGGACATGCGCCTCTTGACCTTCCCGTGACTGGAAGCCCTATCTCGGCGGGCGAAGTCATGAGGAGCGCGCCATGAAGGACGCCGAATTCGACCCGCAGCCCGGCCCCGAGGCGGGTCTTTCCCCGATCGCGCTGGAGATCACCGGCATGACCTGCGCGGGGTGCGCGGGGCGGGTGGAGCGCGCGCTCTCCGCCGCGCCCGGCGTGGCGTCCGCCACGGTGAACCTGGCCCTGGAGCGGGCGGAGGTGCGGCCCGATCCGGACCGCCCGGCGCCGGCCTCCGCCCTCGCCGCATCGGTGCGCGACGCGGGATTCGGCGTGCGGGAGCGCACGGCGCTGCTCGACGTCTCGGGCATGACCTGCGCCGGCTGCGCGGGGCGGGTGGAACGGGCGCTCATCGCCGCGCCCGGCGTGCTGTCGGCCGAGGTCAACCTGGCGCTGGAGCAGGCGCGCGTCGCCTATCTGCCCGGCGCGACCGACGCGGCGGCGCTGGCCGGCGCCGCGACCGCCGCCGGTTATCCCGCGACGCCGGCGCGGGAAGGCGCCGCCCCCGCAGCCCCCGACCGGGACGAGGCGGCGCGGGAGCGGACCGAGCTGGCGCTGGCCGCCCTCCTGACCGCGCCCTTCGTGGTGCAGATGATCGCCATGCAGGTCGACCCGGCCCTGCGCATGCCGGGCTGGCTGGAGCCGCTGCTGGCCGCCCCCGTGCTGTTCTGGTTCGGCCGCCGCTTCTTCCGCGGCGCCTGGAACGCGCTGCGGGCGCGGACCGCCAACATGGATACGCTGGTGGCGCTGGGGGCGACGGCGTCGTTCCTGTTCTCGCTGGTCATGCTGCTGGGCCATTCCGGGGCGGGGTCGGGGGCGGGGGCCCCGCATCTCTATTTCGAGGCCGCTGCGGTGATCGTGACCCTGGTGCTCGCCGGCAAGGCGCTGGAGGCGCGGGCCAAGCGCGCCGCCTCCGCCGCGCTGCGCGAGCTGATGGCGCTGGCCCCGGCCACCGCGCGGGTGATGCGCGGCGGACAGGAGGTGGACGTGCCGATCGCCGAGGTGGCGGTGGGCGACATGGTGGTCCTGCGCCCGGGCGAACGCGCGCCGGTCGACGGCGTCGTGGCCCGCGGCGAGAGCGAGTTCGACGAAAGCCTGGTGACCGGAGAGCCGATGCCCGTCCCCCGCCTGAAGGGCGACCGGGTGATCGCGGGCGCGGTGAATGGGACCGGCGCGGTCCGCATCCGGGCGGAGCGGATCGGGGCGGACACCACGCTCGCCCGCATCGCGGCCATGGTGGCGGGCGCCCAGACCGGCAAGGCCCCGGTGCAGCGGCTGGTGGACCGGATCGCAGCCGTGTTCGTGCCGGCGGTTTTGGTCTTCGCGGCGCTGACGCTGGCGGGCTGGCTGGCGGCGGGGCAGGGGCTCGACGCGGCCTTCGCGGCCGCGGTGTCGGTGCTGGTCATCGCCTGCCCCTGCGCGCTGGGGCTCGCCACGCCGACCGCGCTGGTCGCGGGGACCGGGGCGGCGGCGAAGGCCGGCGTGCTGATCAAGGACATCGAGGCGCTGGAGCGCGCGGCGCATGTGGACCTCGTGGCCTTCGACAAGACCGGCACCCTCACCCGCGGCAAGCCCGAGGTGGCGGAGGTCGCGGTCTTCGAAGGCGACGAGGCGGGGCTTGATGAGAGGGGGCTGATCGCCCTCGCCGCCGCCGCGCAGGCCGGGTCCGAGCACCCGCTGGGCCGGGCGATGGTCGAGGCGGCGGGCGAGGCGCCGCGCGCCGAAGCCACGGGCTTCCGCGCCGTGGTGGGCGAGGGGGTGGAGGCGACGGTGTCGGGCGCGACCGTGCGCATCGGCCGCCGCGGCTTCGCCGCGCCCGACGCCGGGGCCGACCTGCTGGCGCGGGCCGAGACCCTGCAAGCCGCGGGCCGCACCGTGGTCTGGGTCGCGCGGGAGGGCCGCCCGCTGGGCCTGATCGCCCTGACCGACGCGATCCGGGACGACGCGGCCGAAGCCGTCGCCGCCCTGAAATCCCGCGGCATCGCCACGTTGATGATGACCGGCGACGCGGCCCCTGCGGCGGAGGCGGTGGCGGCGCGGCTGGGCATCGACGAGGTGCGCGCCGGCATGACGCCCGAGGGCAAGGCGCAGGCGGTGGCCGAACTGACCGCGTCGGGCCGCCGGGTGGCGATGGTGGGCGACGGCATCAACGACGCCCCCGCGCTCGCCGCCGCGGAGCTGGGCGTGGCCATGGGCGGCGGCGCCGACGTGGCGATGGAGACGGCGGGCGTCGCCCTGATGCGCCCGAAGGCGATGCTGGTCGCCGCCGCCTTCGACATCGCGCGGGCCACGGAACGCAAGATCCGCCAGAACCTGTTCTGGGCCTTCGCCTGGAACGCCGTCTGCCTGCCCGTCGCCGCCGCCGGGCTGCTCAACCCCGCGGTGGCCGGCGCGGCGATGGCGCTGAGCTCGGTCTCGGTGGTCTCGAACGCGCTGCTGCTGACCCGCTGGACCCCGGAGGAGACGCGATGAACATCAAGGACGCCGCCGCGGCCTCCGGCCTGCCGGCCAAGACCATCCGCTATTACGAGGAGATCGGGCTGATCCGCCCGGCCCGCGGCGACAACGGCTACCGGGATTTCTCGGAGGCCGACGCCCACAAGCTGACCTTCCTGGCCCGCGCCCGGGGCCTGGGTTTCGCCATCGAGGATTGCCGCGCGCTGCTGGCGCTGTGGGAGGACCGGGACCGCGCCTCGGCCGATGTGAAGCGGCTGGCGGAGGCGCATCTGGACGAGATCGACCGCAAGATCGCCGAGCTGACCGGGTTGCGCGCCAGCCTCTCGGACCTCGTGCGTCGCTGCCACGGGGACGGGCGGCCCGACTGCCCGATCCTCACCGACCTGGCGGGGCGGGCGGAGACGGTCTGAGGGCGCGGCCCCGGTCGTTGGTCCTCCGGCGGTCCGCGAAGGCGCGCCGGGCGGCGCCCCGGGCCTGAGCCGGGGCCTCGCGCGGGCCGCGGAGGACAGGAGGCCCCGCGTCGAGCCCGGGGCGCCCGGACCGCGGGTCGCACCGATGGCCTCCCGACGGCCTCATGCTATGTTATATCATACTACGTCATTGAAATTTCACGACTCCCCCGGTCGCGCCGCTGCTATCGGAGCGTCCATCGAATTCCGGACTCGGGAGAGGGACCATGCTCCGCAACACCGCCGCCATCGCGCTGGCGCTCGCCACTCTCGGCGGCGCCGCCGCCGCCCAGACCGCCGCCCAGACCGCCGACCTGCCCCAGGCCGGCAGCGGCTGGTTCACCGACGGCAAGGCCGCGATCGACGCCCGCCTCGCCGCGCAGCCGATCGTCAAGCGCGCCAAGAACGTCATCCTGTTCATCGCCGACGGCATGGGCGTGGGCACCAACTTCGCCATCCGCGTCTTCGACGGCCAGCAGAAGGGCATGCTGGGCGAGGAGAACGTCCTCCCCTACGAAGCGTTCCCCAACGTGGCGCTGGTCAAGACCTACAACATCAACGCCCAGACCCCGGACTCGGCCCCCACCGCCGGCGCGATGAACACGGGCGTCAAGCAGCGCTTCAACCTCATCAACCTCGGTGAGAACGCGATCACCAAGGACTGCGCGACCGAGGCCGGCAACCAGCTGACCACCTTCGGCGAGATCGTGTCCGGCATGGACAAGTCGGTGGGCATCATCTCCACCGCCCGCCTGACCCACGCCACCCCGGCCGCCGTCTACGCCAAGACCGCCTACCGCAACTGGGAGGACGCGGCGCCCGAGGGCTGCATGGACATCGCCTCCCAGATGGCCGAGGCGATGAAGTCCGGCATGATCGACGTGGCGCTCGGCGGCGGGCGCCGGCACTTCCTGCCCGAATCCGTGACCGACGACGAAGGCAAGACCGGCCGCCGCAAGGACGGCAAGGACCTGGTGGCCGAGATCACCGCCGGCGGCGCCCAGTATGTCTGGAACGACGAGACCGCGAAGGCGGCGAAGCTCGACGGGACCCCGCTGCTGGGCCTCTTCGAGAGCTCGCACATGAAATACGAATATGACCGCACCGGCGAGCCGTCGCTGGCCGAGATGACCGAAATGGCCATCAAGTCGCTGTCCAACAACGAGAACGGCTATTACCTGGAGATCGAGGGCGGCCGGGTCGACCACGCCAACCACGCCGGCAACGCCTTCCGCACCGTGACCGACGGCGTCGCCTTCGCCCAGGCCGTGGCGATGGCGGACGAGCTGACCGACGACGAGGACACCCTCATCATCGTCACCGCCGACCATGAGCACTCGATCGCCTTCAACGGCTATTGCGGCCGCGGCACCCCGATCACCGGCCTGTGCTTCGACGTCGACAACGAGGGCGTGAAGCATTCGGACGAGCTGGTCACCGCCGACGACGGCAAGCCCTATCCGGTGATCGGCTACCTGAACGGCCCGGGCTCGATCCTGGTCAAGCAGGCGGACGGCTCCTACAAGGGCGAGCGTCCCGACCTGACGCAGGAGCAGGCGATGGACCCGGAGTTCCTGCAGCAGGCGCTGCTGCCCAAGTCCTCCGAGTCGCATTCGGCCGAGGACGTGGTGGCCTGGGCCAAGGGCCCCTACGCGCATCTGCTGAGCGGCACCATCGAGCAGAACGTGATCTTCCATGTCATGATGCACGCCGTCACCGCCGAGTGATCCCGGCCTGACCGCGATTTCCGGGGGCCCGCCGCGCGCGGGCCCCCGGACCGTTTCGAACCGCCCGACCCGGAGCCCGCCATGCGCCCGCGCCCTATCGCCCGCCGCCGCCTTCTCGCCGTCCTCGCCGCCGCCGCCGTCGCCCCGGCCCTGCGGGCGCGCGCGGCCGAGGCGCTGCGGATGCGGGACCTCTACGAGAAGGACCTGAGCTTCTCGGCGCTGGCGCGGGAGCTGGAGGGGAGCCGGGTCGAGGTCTCGGGCTTCATGGCCCCGCCGCTGAAGGCGCAGAGCCGGTTCTTCGTGCTGACCAAGCGGCCGATGGCGGTCTGTCCGTTCTGCGAGAGCGAGGCGGAATGGCCCGACGACATCCTCGCGGTCTTCGCCGACCGGGTGGTGGATGTGATTCCCTTCAACGTGCCGATCGTCGGGTCGGGCGTTCTGCGGCTGGGCGGGCATACCGACCCCGAGACCGGCTTCGTCAGCCGCGTGCGGCTGGAGCGCGCGTCGGTCGCGCGGGCATGACCCGAGCCTTCGCCGCCCCCGTCGGCCGTGCGGTCGCCGCCGGACCGCCGGTTCCGGACCTGCGGCTGGAGAATGTGGAGGTGCGCGCCCCCGATGGCCGCGCCATCCTGTCGGTGCCGTGGCTGGAGGCGCCGGCGGGCGCGGCGCTGGGCATCCGGGGGCCGTCGGGGGCCGGCAAGTCCACGCTGCTGCTGGTCGCGGCGGGGCTCGCGCCCGTGGCGCGCGGGCGGGTGATGTGGGGCGAGGCGGATCTCGCGGCGATGTCGGAGCGGGAGCGGGACGGCTTCCGCCGCGCCCGGCTCGGCCTGATCTTCCAGGACTTCCTGTTGTTCGAGGAGCTGACCGCGCAGGAGAACGCCGCCGTCGCCGCCGCCTGGGCCCCGGCGGCGGAGCGGGCGGCGATCCGGGCGCGGGCGGGGGCGCTGCTCGACCGTTTCGGCGCGCCCCGGGACCGGGAGGTTGCGGCGATGTCGGGCGGGGAGCGTCAGCGGGTCGCCGCGGCGCGGGCGCTGGCGGGCGACCCCGCGGCGGTGCTGGCCGACGAGCCGACCGCCGCGCTCGACCGCGACAACGCCGACCGGCTGGCGGGCGACCTTCTGGCGCTGGCGCGGGAGGCGGGGCGCACGGTGATCGCGGTCAGCCACGACCCGGCGCTGATCGCGGCCATGGACCGGGTGGTGCAGGTGGTCGACGGGGAGGTGCGGGGATGATCGACGCGTTTCGCGACGCCTGGCTCGACGCCTCGCCCGCCGCGCAGGACGCGCTGCGCCTCGCGGCCCTGCTCGCGCCCGCGGCGCTGACCGGGGCGCTGGTCCTGCGCGGGCAGGCCCCCTGGGCGCTGGTCCGGGCGCTGCTGCTGCGCTTCCGGTGGACCAACCTGCTGTTCGCGCTGCTGATGGCGCTGTCGGTGGGGCTGGGCGCGGCGCTCATCGCGCAGGAACGCGCGATCCGCGAAGGCTCGGCCCGCGCCGCCGCCCCGTTCGACATCCTGGTGGCCGCGCCGGGGGACGAGATCGGGATGATGCTCGCCGCCGTCTACCTTCAGCCGGCCTCCGCGCCGCTGCTGGGGGGCGAGGTGCTGGACCGGCTGCAGAGGGACGAGCGGCTCACGCTCCGCGCGCCGCTGGCCTTCGGCGACAGCCATGACGGCGCGCCGGTGATCGGGACCACCGCCGATTTCCTGCCCCGTCTCGCCGGCCCGCTGGCCGAGGGGCGGGTCTGGGAAACGGCGCATGAGGCGGTGGTCGGCGCGCGCTCGCCCCTGCGCCTCGGCGACGCGGTGGCGCCCGCCCACGGCGCCGGCCCCGCCGCCGACGCCCATGCCCATGAGGGCGCGGCCCTGACCGTGGTCGGCCGGCTCGCGCCCACCGGCGGGCCCTGGGACCGGGCGGTGATCGCGCCGGTGGAATTCGTGTGGGAGGTCCACGGCCTCGCCAACGGCCACGCGCCGGGGGACGACCGGCTCGGCCCGCCCTTCGACCCTGCGTTCTTCCCGGGCGCGCCGGCCTTCGTGATCTCGTCCGAAACGTTGGCCGGGCTCTACGGCGCGCGGGCCCGGCATTCGGACGCGGCCTCCATGGCCTTCTTCCCCGGCGCGACGCTGGCGCGGCTGCACCTGCTGCTGGGCGATCTGCGCGAGGCCATGTCGCTGATGGCGCTGGCGGCGCAGGCGCTCTCGGCGGCGGGCGTGCTGGGCGGGCTGGTGGCGCTGACGCGGCTCTTCGCCCGCCGCTTCGCGCTGCTGCGCGCGCTGGGCGCGCCGCGGCGCTTCGTGCTGGCGGTGGTCTGGGCCTATGCGGCGACGCTGATGGGGGCGGGGGCGGCCCTGGGTCTCGCGGTCGGCGCGGTGGGGGCGGAGGCGCTGGCGACGCTGGTCTCGGCGCGCACCGACCTGGCGCTTTCCGCCGGCATCGGCTGGGCGGAGGCGCATCTGGCCGCCGCCGTCTTCTCGCTGACCACGCTCCTCGCGCTCGCCCCGGCGCTGGCCGCCTATCGGCGCGCCCCGGTCGCGGATCTGCGGGGGGGCTGAACGGGGGAGAGCGATCGCCGCTTCGCTCTTGCCCCGGTCCGGCGCGGAGGCCATACCCGGGCCCCATCGCCCGGCCTCGGCGCCGCAGGGCCGTTGACGCCCGCGCGCCCGCGCCTAGCTGAGCCTCGCCGCCCGGTCGCGCGCCGAAGCCTGCGCCCGGACCCCATCGCAGCCGATCCGAAGGGCCGACCCATGCTCCTGAGCGCCTCCCCGACCGCCGCCCCCGAGATGGACGCCCCCGGCGAGGGACGCCTCGCCCATGCGCCGGCCGACCATCCCGCGCAGCCCCGGGCGAAGATCGGGGTGATGCTGGTCAATCTCGGCACGCCGGACGCGACCGATTACTGGTCGATGCGCCGTTATCTGTCGGAGTTCCTGTCCGACAAGCGGGTCATCGACCTCAACCCGTGGTTCTGGCAGCCGCTGCTGCAGCTGGTGATCCTGACCAAGCGCCCGTTCTCCTCGGGCGAGGCCTATCGCGGGATCTGGAACAACGAGCGGGACGAGAGCCCGCTGCTGACCACCACCCGCGCCCAGACCGAGGCGCTGGCCGAGCGGCTCTCGGCCGATCTCGGCGGGCGGGTGCTGGTGGATTTCTGCATGCGTTACGGCAATCCCTCGACCGAGGCCCGTGTCAGGGCGATGCAGGCGGCGGGCTGCGAGAAGATCCTGTTCTTCCCGCTCTATCCCCAATACGCCGGCGCCACGACCGCCACGGCCAACGACGCCTTCTTCGCCGCGCTGATGAAGCTGAACTGGCAGCCGGCGAGCCGCACGGTCCCGCCCTATGCCGACCATCCGCTCTATATCGAGGCTCTGGCGCGGTCGGTGGAGCGCGCCTATGCGGGAATGGACAAGCGGCCCGACGCGCTGGTGACCTCCTATCACGGCCTGCCCAAACGCTACCTGACCGAGAAGGGCGACCCCTACCACTGCCAGTGCGCCGCCACCACGCGCCGGCTGCGGGAGCGGCTGGGCTTCGCGCCCGAGGAGGTGGTGCTGACCTTCCAGTCCCGTTTCGGGTCCGAGGAATGGCTCCAGCCCTACACGGTGGAGGAGGTGGCGCGGCTGGCGCAGGCGGGGAAGACTCATATCGCGGTGATGGCGCCGGCCTTTTCGTCCGACTGCGTGGAGACGCTCGAGGAGATCAACGAGGAGATCAAGGAGGCCTTCGTCCATGCCGGCGGCGAGCGCTTCGACTACATTCCCTGCCTCAACGATCACCCGGACCATATGGAGATGATCGAGGCCATCGTGCGCAACGAGCTGCAGGGCTGGATCTGAGGCCCGATCGCCGGCCCCGGTCCGCGGAGGCGCCGCCCCCGAGCGGGCGCCCGGCCGGACCGGGACGCCCGCGGCGCGGGGCGACGTCGCGCGGGCGGGTCCGGGGGGAGACCTCGACGCCCGCGCCACGCCGGGCCGCGCCGCGGGCGGGCGGGGGCGGCC
>JAYZWL010000129.1:0-12954 GCA_036154955.1 Pseudomonadota bacterium
CGGCCAGCTCGATATGGCCCATGCGCTCGCGGCGGACCTTCTGGAGCGTGACCTCGACGCCGCATTTCTCGCAGGTGATCCCGCGATACTTCATGCGCTTGTACTTGCCGCACAGGCACTCGTAGTCCTTGATCGGCCCGAAGATGCGGGCGCAGAACAGGCCGTCCCGCTCCGGCTTGAAGGTGCGGTAGTTGATCGTCTCCGGCTTCTTGATCTCGCCGAAGGACCACGACAGGATCCGCTCCGGCGAGGCCAGAGTGATCTTGATCTCGTCGAACGTGCGCGGGGCGGCGACCGGCGCGAAGACGTTGCTGATTTCCTGGTTCATAACGGTGCTCCGTCAAAGGGCCCGAAAGTAGGGACGTCCCGGGCGCGCCGCGGCGGGGGAGCCGCGGCGCGTCGTCATCGGGGCGTTCATTCGCTCTCGGAGTCGCTGTCCAGCAGCTCCATGTTGAGACCCAGGGACCGGATCTCCTTCACGAGCACGTTGAAGCTCTCGGGCACGCCGGCCTCGAAGTCGTCCTCGCCTTTGACGATCGACTCGTAGACCTTGGTGCGCCCGGCCACGTCGTCCGACTTGACCGTGAGCATCTCCTGCAGCGTGTAGGCGGCGCCGTAAGCCTCCAGGGCCCAGACCTCCATCTCGCCGAAGCGCTGGCCGCCGAACTGGGCCTTGCCGCCCAGCGGCTGCTGGGTGACGAGGCTGTACGGCCCGGTCGAGCGCGCGTGGATCTTGTCGTCCACCAGGTGATGCAGCTTCAGCAGGTACTTGACCCCGACGGTGACGTTGCGGGCGAACTGCTCGCCGGTGCGGCCGTCGAACAGCTCCGACTGACCCGAGACGTGGAAGCCCGCGCGCTCCAGCGCGTTGTTCACGTCCGGCTCCTTGGCGCCGTCGAAGACCGGGGTGGCGATCGGCACGCCGCGGCGCACGTTCTCGGCCGCCTCGAGGAACTCCTCGGCGGTCATGTGCTCCGTCTCCGCGTCGAAGACCTCCTCGCCATAGGCGTGGCGCATCCGCTCCCGCACCGGCTCCATGTCGCCCGAACGACGATAGGCGTCGATGGCCTCGCCGATCTGGGCGCCGAGGCCGCGCGCGGCCCAGCCCATGTGGGTTTCGAGGATCTGCCCGACGTTCATGCGCGACGGCACGCCCAGCGGGTTCAGCACGAAGTCCACCGGGGTCCCGTCGGCGAGGAACGGCATGTCCTCCTCCGGCACCACGCGGGAGATGACGCCCTTGTTGCCGTGACGGCCGGCCATCTTGTCGCCCGGCTGCAGCTTGCGCTTCACCGCCACGAACACCTTGACCATCTTCATCACGCCCGGCGGCAGGTCGTCGCCCCGACGCACCTTCTCGACCTTGTCGTCGAACCGGTTGGTCAGCACGCGCTTCTGGGCGTCGAACTGCTTGTTCAGCGCCTCCAGCTCGGACGCCTCGGCCTCTTCGCCGAGCGCGAGCTGCCACCACTGGCCGCGGCTGAGCGTGCCGAGCAGCTCCTCGGTGATCTCGGAGCCGGCGCGCACGCCCTTCGGGCCCTTCACCGCGGTCTTGCCGAGGATCAGGTCCTTGAGACGGGCGTAGATGTTGCGCTCCAGGATCGCGATCTCGTCGTCCCGGTCACGGGCCAGACGGTCGATCTCCTCACGCTCGATCTGCAGGGCGCGCTCGTCCTTCTCGACGCCGTGCCGGTTGAACACGCGCACCTCGACGACGGTGCCGTGGTCGCCCGGCGGCAGGCGCAGCGAGGTGTCGCGCACGTCCGACGCCTTCTCGCCGAAGATGGCGCGGAGAAGCTTCTCCTCCGGCGTCATCGGGCTTTCGCCCTTCGGCGTGATCTTGCCCACGAGGATGTCCGCCGGGCCCACTTCGGCGCCGATATAGACGATGCCCGCCTCGTCGAGGTTGCGCAGGGCCTCCTCGCCGACGTTGGGAATGTCGCGGGTGATCTCCTCCGGCCCGAGCTTGGTGTCGCGGGCCATCACCTCGAACTCGTCGATATGGATCGACGTGAACACGTCGTCCTTCACGATCCGCTCGGAGATGAGGATGGAGTCCTCGTAGTTGTAGCCGTTCCAGGGCATGAACGCGACGAGCACGTTCTTGCCGAGCGCCAGCTCGCCCAGATCGGTCGAGGGACCGTCCGCGATCACGTCGCCGGCGGCCACGCGATCCCCCACCTTCACCAGCGGACGCTGGTTGATGCAGGTGTTCTGGTTCGACCGCTGGAACTTGCGCAGACGGTAGATGTCCACGCCCGGATCGCCCGGATCCATGTCGTCGGTGACGCGCACGACGATGCGGACCGCATCGACCTGGTCGATGGTGCCGCCGCGCCGCGCGGTGATCGCCGCGCCGGAGTCCCGCGCCACCACTTCCTCGATGCCGGTGCCCACATAGGGGGCCTCGGCCTTCAGAAGCGGCACCGCCTGCCGCTGCATGTTCGAGCCCATCAGCGCGCGGTTGGCGTCGTCGTTCTCAAGGAACGGGATCAGCGAGGCCGCGACCGACACGAGCTGCTTGGGCGACACGTCGATCAGGTTGATGTTCTCGCGCGGGGACAGCATGAACTCGCCGCCCTTGCGGGTGGAGACGAGGTCGTTCTGGAACCGCCCGTCCTCGGTCAGCGAGGCGTTGGCCTGGGCGACCGTGTAGCGCATCTCCTCGGTGGCGGAGAGGTAGATCACCTCGTCCGACACCTGCCCCTCGATCACCTTGCGGTAGGGGGTTTCGATGAAGCCGTAACGGTTCACGCGGGCGAAGCTGGCCAGCGAGTTGATCAGACCGATGTTCGGCCCTTCCGGCGTCTCGATCGGGCACATCCGGCCGTAATGGGTCGGGTGAACGTCGCGGACCTCGAAGCCCGCGCGCTCACGGGTCAGACCGCCCGGCCCGAGGGCCGAGAGACGCCGCTTGTGGGTGACTTCCGACAGCGGGTTGGTCTGGTCCATGAACTGCGACAGCTGGGACGAGCCGAAGAACTCCCGCACCGCGGCGGCCGCGGGCTTCGCGTTGATCAGATCCTGCGGCATGACCGTGTCGATGTCGACCGAGGACATGCGCTCCTTGATCGCCCGCTCCATGCGCAGCAGGCCGACGCGATACTGGTTCTCCATCAGCTCGCCGACCGAGCGCACGCGCCGGTTGCCGAGATGGTCGATGTCGTCGATCTCGCCGCGGCCGTCGCGCAGTTCGACCAGCGCCTTGATCACCGCGATGATGTCCTCGCGGCGCAGGGTGCGCTGCGACGGATCGGCGTCGAGCTGCATGCGCATGTTCATCTTCACGCGCCCCACGGCCGACAGGTCGTAGCGCTCGGCGTCGAAGAACAGCGAGTTGAACATGGTCTCCGCCGCGTCGACCGTCGGCGGCTCGCCGGGGCGCATCACGCGGTAGATGTCCAGAAGCGCCTGCTCCCGGTTCATGTTCTTGTCGACGTCCATGGTCTTGCGCATCCACGGCCCGATCGACAGGTCGATGTCGAGGGTCGGGATCTCGTCGAAGCCGGCGTCGATCAGCTCCTGGACGTTGTCCTCGTTCAGCTCGTTGCCGGCCTCGATATAGATCGCGCCGGTCTCCTCGTTGATGAGGTCCTGGGCGACGTAGCGACCGTAGATCGTCTCGAACGGCGACAGCGTCTCCTTGATGTCGCCGCGCTCCAGGATCTGGTTGATCCGGCGCGGGGTGATCTTCTTGCCGGCCTCGAACAGCACCTCGCCCGAGGCGGCGTCGACCACGTCATGGTCCGGCTTGGTGGCCTTCAGCCGCTCGCCCCGGAACGGGATCGCCCAGCCGTCCTTCACGCGCCGGTAGGGCACCGTGTCGTAGAACTCGGCCATGATCTCGTCCTGGGTCAGACCCAGGGCGTAGAGCAGCGAGGTCACCGGCAGCTTGCGGCGCCGGTCGATGCGCGCGAACACGATGTCCTTGGCGTCGAACTCGAAGTCCAGCCACGACCCGCGATAGGGGATCACGCGGGAGGCGAAGAGCAGCTTGCCCGAGCTGTGGGTCTTGCCCTTGTCGTGGTCGAAGAACACGCCCGGCGACCGGTGCATCTGGGAGACGATGACCCGTTCCGTGCCGTTGACGACGAAGGTGCCGTGCTTCGTCATCAGGGGCATGTCGCCCATGTAGACGTCCTGCTCCTTGATGTCCTTGACGGACTTCGCCTCGGTGTCCGGATCCACTTCGAAGACGATCAGGCGCAGGGTGACCTTCAGCGGCGCGGCATAGGTCATGTCGCGCTGCTGGCACTCCTCGACGTCGTATTTCGGCGCCTCGAGCTCGTAGCGCACGAATTCGAGCACCGCGGTCTCGTTGAAGTCCTTGATCGGGAACACCGACTGGAAGACGCCCTGCAGGCCCTCCCCGTCGGTCGGCTCAACGCCGTCGCCGCTGTTGAGGAACAGGTCGTAGGACGACTTCTGCACCTCGATCAGGTTCGGCATCTGCGCGACTTCGCGGATGCGCCCGTAGCTGCGGCGAATGCGTTTGCGAACGGAATGCGTCTGGGCCATGCTCAACCTCTGCCTTCAGCGTCGTCAGCCGGCGGGGCGACCGGCCGCGACGCGTCCGCAATGGGGCGCGAATCCTATTCCACGCGAGCGTCCCACGGCCCGCGACCCGGATTCCGCGCGCCCTCCGGGGCGTCCTGACGAAAAGCGGCCCCGTGGGGCGAGGGCTCTTCGAGGGCGCCCGAGACGACGCTCGGACCGTTTCAGCGCCCGGATCGGCTCCGGCGCCCTGAAACGCGTCGCCCGGCCCCGCGCGGACGCGGGACCGGACGCTTATTCATGGCATGGCTGACGCCATGCGCAAGCTCACTTCAGCTCGACCTTGGCGCCGGCTTCCTCGAGCTTCTTCTTGATCTCCTCGGCCTCGGCCTTCGGAGCCTGCTCCTTCACGGCCTTGCCGCCGGCCTCGACGAGGTCCTTGGCTTCCTTGAGGCCCAGGCCGGTGATGGCGCGGACTTCCTTGATCACGTTGATCTTCTTCTCGCCGGCGTCGACGAGGATCACGTCGAACTCGGTCTTCTCTTCCTCGGCGGCGGCGGCTTCGCCGACCGGACCGGCCATCATCACGGCGCCGCCGGCGGCGGGCTCGATGCCGTAGTCGTCCTTGAGGATGTTCTTCAGCTCGTTGGCTTCCAGCAGGGTCAGGTTGACCAGCTGCTCGGCGAGGGACTTGAGATCAGCCATTGTTCTCTTCCAGTTCCAGTGTTGTTGCGTTCAGGCCTGCGTCGCGGTCACGCGGCGGGCCTCAGGGTGCGCAGCACGCCTTGATCACGCGTCCTCTTTTTCCGTGATGGTCTTGAGGACGCCGGCGATGTTGGTCGCCGGAGCCGTGATCGCGTTGATGAGGTTGGACGCCGGGGCGAGAAGCGAGCCGACGATGGACGCCAGCACTTCCTCGCGGGACGGCATCTTGGCCAGAGCCTTGACGCCTTCCGCATCCAGGACCGTCGCGCCCATGGCGCCGCCGATGATGACAAGCTTGTCATTCTTCTTGGCGTATTCCTCGATCACCTTGGCGGGCGCCACGGGATCTTCGGCATAGGCGAGCACGGTCTGCCCCTTGAGGTGGCTCTTCAGCCCCTCGCAGGGTTTGCCCTCAAGGGCGATCTTGGCGAGCGTGTTCTTGGCGACGCGGACATGCCCTCCGGCGTTCCGCATCTGAATGCGGAGGTCCGACATCTGCGCGACCGTGAGACCGGCGTAGTGACACACCACGACCGACCCGGACTCGGCGAAGGCCTTGTCGAGCTCTTCGACAACGGCGGACTTCTGCGCTCTGTCCATGGTTCGCTCCAAGTTCATGGGAGGCTTGCGCCCCCCGGCTCCAATCGTCTCCGGAGAGGATCCCCGGGGACGGTTCAGGTCCCGTCCGGGTCCCGAGCCAGGATCGCCGCACGCGGCGATATGGAACTCGTTCCCCGTCTATGGCGGGAGATTAAGACGACCCGAAGGCCCTCACCCGCCGTCTCGGACGAGAGGGACGCCCGGATCGCTCCGGAAGCCCCGATGTCCGCCGCCGCCCCCCGGAAGGGACGGCGCCGGAACTCATTCGGCGGAGGCGGAGGCCACGTCCACCGACACGCCCGGCCCCATGGTGGAGCTGAGCGAAATCTTCTTCAGGTAGGTGCCCTTGGCGCCGGTCGGCTTCGCGCGGGACACCGCGCCGACGAAGGCGCGGATGTTCTCGGCGATCTGGCCGGCCTCGAACGAGGCCTTGCCGACGCCGCCATGCACGATCCCGGCCTTCTCGACGCGGAACTGCACCTCGCCGCCCTTGGCGTTCTTCACCGCCTGGGCCACGTCCATGGTCACGGTGCCGACCTTGGGGTTCGGCATCAGGCCGCGGGGGCCCAGCACCTTGCCGAGACGGCCGACGATGGGCATCATGTCCGGGGTGGCGATGCAGCGATCGAACTCGATCTTGCCGCCCTGGATGGTCTCCATCAGGTCCTCGGCGCCCACGATGTCGGCGCCGGCCGCGGCGGCCTCGTCGGCCTTCGGGCCGCGGGCGAACACCGCCACGCGCACCGTCTTGCCGGTGCCGTTGGGCAGGGTCACCACGCCGCGCACCATCTGGTCCGCGTGACGGGGGTCGACGCCCAGGTTCAGCGAGATCTCGATCGACTCGTCGAACTTGGAGGTGGCGTTGGCCTTGACCAGGGCCACGGCGTCCTCGAGCGGCAGGAACTCCTTGCCCTCGACGGCGGCGCGGTTGGACTTCGCGCGCTTGCTCAGCTTAGCCATGATCAGCCCTTCACCTCGATGCCCATGGACTTCGCCGAGCCCAGGATGATCTGCATCGCCGCCTCGACGGTGTTGGCGTTCAGGTCGACCATCTTGGCTTCGGCGATCTCGCGCACCTGCTTGGCGGTGACGGTCCCGACGGTGTCGCGGCCGGGCTTGTTGGCGCCCGACTTCAGCTTCGCGGCCTTCTTGAGAAGGAACGACGCCGGCGGCGTCTTGATCACGAAGGTGAAGGATTTGTCCTGGTAGTAGGTGATGATGGTCGGGCACGGGGCGCCCGGCTCCATGCCCTGGGTCTGGGCATTGAATTCCTTGCAGAACATCATGATGTTCAGGCCGCGCTGACCCAGCGCCGGGCCGATCGGCGGCGACGGGTTCGCCTTGCCGGCCGGCACCTGCAGCTTCAGGCTGCCGATGATCTTCTTGGCCATATGGCCTCTCCTTCATCCCGCGCTCCGGGTCGCGTCCCGTCGCGCTTCACGGTTAGCGGTGCGGCCTCGGCGACGCGTCGCCTCCGCCTCCCGCGCCTAGACGCCTCAGGCCGACTTCTGGACCTGGGCGTATTCCAGCTCGACCGGGGTGGACCGGCCGAAGATCGACACCGCCACCTTCAGGCGGGCGTTGGCCTCGTCGACCTCCTCCACCATGCCGGTGAAGCTTTCGAACGGGCCGTCGGTGACCTTGACCTGCTCGCCGATCTCGAAGGTGATGGCGGGGCGCGGACGCTCCACGCCCTCGGCGACCTGGGAGATCAGCCGCTCCACTTCCGAATCGCGCAGCGGGGTCGGACGGCCCATCGGGCCGAGGAACCCGGTCACCCGGTTGGTGTCCATGACGAGGTGATAGGCCTCGTCCGACATCTGCATCTTCACCAGAACGTAGCCGGGCATGAAGCGCCGCTCGGTCTGGACCTTCTTGCCGCGGCGCAGTTCCACGACCTCTTCGGTCGGCACCAGAACCTCTTCGATCTGGTCTTCCAGATCGTTCTGGCGCGCGCCCTCCTTGATGGCCTCGGCCACCTTCTTCTCGAAGTTGGAGAGCACGTGGACCGTATACCAGCGCTTGGCCATGCCGCCTGTCTCGACCTCGCTTCGGGGACCCTTGAGCCGGGCCGCCTTTGCCTCAAAACACCAAGCGCGCGGCTTGCGGGACCGAACGTCCCGAATCGCGGCGCGCCATGATGCGTGATGGGAGCGCCCCGACTAGCCCCGCGCGCCCCTCAAGGCAAGCGGTAATCGCCGACGCGACGTCGCGGCCCGCGGGCGCGGACCGGACGGGGATCGCCCGACGGGGATCAGAGCCCGAGGCGGAAGATCTGGTCGATGCCCAGCGCGATGATCTGGTCGACCGTGAAGAAGAAGATCGCGGCGACGGTCGCCATCACGAACACCATGATCGTGGTGACGATGGTCTCCTTGCGGGTCGGCCAGACGACCTTCGCCGCCTCGGCGCGGACCTGCTGGACGAACTGGAGCGGGTTGGCGCCGGCCATGTCGGGATCTCCTCAGCGGGTCCGTGAGCCCGGGCCGGATCGGCCTGCGGGCGGTCCCCGGCGCGCGTCCGGTCCGGTCCGGCGGCGCCTCGTGGGATTTCGCTGGCAGGGGCGGGGGGACTCGAACCCACGACCCTCGGTTTTGGAGACCGATGCTCTACCAACTGAGCTACACCCCTCCAGCGGAGGCAGGCTCTACCGGCTCCCAGATGGGAGGTCAAGCGGCCCTGCGCAAGGCGGGGGCGCGGCGTTGCGGAAAGCGGCGGGGCGGCGACGAAAAAGGCCGGCCGCGAGACGACGCGGCCGGCCCTGTCGATCGCGAGGCGCGCCCCGCTCAGCCGGCGAAGCACCAGCGCAGGATCGCCTTCTGGGCGTGGAGACGGTTCTCGGCCTCGTCGAAGATCACCGAATGCGGCCCGTCCATGACCTCGGAGGTCGCCTCCTCGTCGCGATGCGCGGGCAGGCAGTGCATGAACAGCGCGTCGGGCTTGGCCTTGGCCATCAGCGCCGCGTTGACCTGATAGGGGCGGAGCTGGTTGTGGCGGCGGTCGCGGGCGCCCTCGTCGTCATGCATCGACAGCCAGGTGTCGGTGACCACCAGGTCGGCGCCCTCGGCGGCCTTGAGCGCGTCGCGCTCGATCCGCACGTCGGCCCCCTGCCCGCGGGCCCAGGCCACCACCTCCGGATCCGGGTCCAGCGTCTCCGGCCCCGCGAAGGTCATGTCAAAGCCGAAGCGCCCGGCGGCGTGCAGGAACGAGGCGCAGACGTTGTTGCCGTCCCCCGACCACAGCACCCGCTTGCCGGCGATGTCGCCGCGATGCTCCTCATAGGTCATCACGTCGGCCATGATCTGGCAGGGATGCGAGCGGTTGGTCAGCCCGTTGATGACCGGGACCGTGGCGTGCTCGGCCATCTCCGTCAGGGTCCGCGCCTCGAAGGTGCGGATCATGATCGCGTCGACATAGCGCGACAGGACGCGGGCGGTGTCGGCCACCGTCTCGCCCTGCCCCAGCTGCATCTCCGAGCCGGTGAGCACCATGGTCTCGCCGCCCATCTGGCGCACGCCCACGTCGAAGCTGACGCGGGTGCGGGTCGAGGGCTTCTCGAAGATCAGCGCCACCATGCGGCCCTTCAGGGGCAGCTCGTCGTCGCGCATCCCCTTGGGCCGCCCCGCCCGCGCGTCCTTGACCGCGCGGGCGTCGGCGATGATGCCCTTGAGCGTCTCGGCGGGGACCTGGTCGAGGTCGAGGAAGTGACGCGTCATCCGGCCGCCTCCCTCTGCTTCGCCTCGACCGCGACGCAGGCGGCGTCGAGCCGCGCCATGGCCTCGTCGATCTCCGCCTCCGTGATGTTGAGCGGCGGCAGCAGGCGGATGGCGTTGTCCGCCGCCGGCACCACCAGCAGCTTGGCGTCGTAGCCCGCGGCCACCACGTCCGAGTTGGCCGCCTTGCACTTCACGCCGATCATCAGCCCCTCGCCGCGCACGCTTTCCAGCACGTCGGGATGAGCGGCGATCAGCCCCTCCAGCTTCTGGCGCAGCGACCCGGCGAGCCGGTTGACGTTGTCCAGGAAGCCCGGCGCGGTCACCGTCTCCATCACCGCGACGCCCACCGCGCAGCCCAGCGGGTTGCCCCCGTAGGTCGACCCGTGGGTGCCCGCGGTCATGCCCGCGGCGGCCTTTTCGGTGGCCAGGCACGCGCCCAGCGGGAAGCCGCCGCCGATGCCCTTGGCGATGGCCATGATGTCCGGCGTCACCCCGACCCATTCATGGGCGAAGAGCTTGCCGGTGCGCCCGACGCCGGTCTGGATCTCGTCGAAGATCAGCAGAATGCCCTCGGCGTCGCACAGCTCGCGCAGGGCGCGCAGGAAGGCGCGCTCGGGCTGGATGATGCCGCCCTCGCCCAGGATCGGCTCGATGGCGATGGCCGCCGTCTCCGGGCCGATCAGCGCCTTGACCGAGTCGAGGTCGCCGTAGACCGCGTGATCGAAGCCCGGCAGCAGCGGGCCGAAGCCCTTGGTCAGCTTGTCGCCGCCCGCCGCCGAGATCGTGGCCAGCGTCCGCCCGTGGAACGACCCCTGGAAGGTGATCACCCGGAACCGCTCCGGCGTCCCCGCATGGGAGTGGAACTTCCGCGCCATCTTGATCGCGCATTCCATCGCCTCGGCGCCCGAGTTCGTGAAGAACATGGTGTCGGCGAAGGTGTGCTCGACCAGCAGCGCGGCCAGCTTCTCCTGGTTGGGGATCCGGTAGAGGTTCGAGGTGTGCCAGAGTCGTCGCGCCTGATCCTCCAGCGCCTTGACGAGCGTCGGGTTGGCGTGCCCCAGCACGTTCACCGCGATGCCGGCGCCGAGATCGAAGTAACGGTCGCCTTTCTCGTCAATCAGCCAGGGGCCCTGTCCCTCGACGAAAGCGAGGGGCGCCCGAGCGTAGGTCGGCAGGACGGGCGTGATCACCTCTGAAACTCCTTCGGATGCGGCCGGAATGAATCGAAAACGCCCCGCGCGGCGGCCGGACCGGGCGGAGCGGAGGCGGATTGGTCGGGGAAAGCGGGCGAAAAGTCAAATGAAAGGCAGGGGTCCGGACCCGATTCGCGCGCCCTGAGGGACGCGGGCCGCGCCCCGACCCGCGCGCCCCTGTCCCGGACGGCGCCGGCGCGGCGGTCGGGCGGGTCGCCGGAGGCGCCGTCGCAGGGAGCCGGCGCGGTTCGGCCCGCCTCTCCGGCCGGGCGCGTCGCCCGGCGGACGGGGCGGGCCGGGCGGTCAGATCCAGAAGAACGTGTCGTGCAGGATCACAAGGGCCGCGGCGCAGACGCCGATGCCCAGGATGGTCAGCATGATCCGGCCGGCGCGGGGGCCTTCGAAGCCCGCGTCCCGGGGCTGAAGGGCGAGAGCGGGCCCGGATTCGAGAGGGTCCGCTTCGGGGAGGGGATGGTCGCTCATGGCGCGTTCCTTCGCAGTTGCGCCGCGCGCCCCGTCGTCGGTGGGCGGCGGAGGAATTGCGCGGCATTGCGCCTTTCAAGGTCGCTCCGCCGCCGCCGTCCTGCAAGCGCCTGCGACGGGATGCGGCGGGCGGGCGCGCCCGCCGCGCCGCGCCCGTCCGGCGCCCCGCACCCGCTCGGCGCGCAATGCATTGTTAACGCAACGGCATTCCCACCCAAGGGTTGCGTTCATCGTATCGTCAGTCTAGCGCGCATTCGGGGGATTACGCGAAGCGACGCGCGTGGGGCGCGTCCGAATCGAAGGGGAAACGCCATGGCCGCCGCCGGACTGGAGCAGCACTACCTCTACCAGCTGCTGGACGAGCACGAGTATTACGCCACCGTCATCCAGGTGCAGCGCACCAGCTACAACTGGGCGACCTATGGCGGCGTCGACGGCGACGCCTCCTCCGGTTACATCGTCGACTACATCAACAATCCCAACCCATCCGTGACGGTCTACGAAGGCGACAACGTCTCGGCCTGGATCGCGATCTACAACGAAGAGACCGACACGTTCCGCGGCTTCGGCCTGGGGCGGGAGGAGATCGGCTACGTGCGGATCTCCGGCTTCGCCTCCGACGACATCGACGATGTCGGCCGCGCCGCCTACAACTTCTGGACCGATGTGGAGAATGTCGGCGGGGTCTGGACGGCGGAGTTCGGGGACAATTTCCGCAACAACGGGTCGGCCCGCCAGGGCATCCGGGTCGAGACCGGCGAGACGGCCCGGTTCACCATGGACCACGGATACATCTACGGGAACGGCTCCACCGACCAGACCATTCAGACCATCCATATCGACGGCTGGCTGGAGAACCCGAACTACGACTTCTCCACCGGCGAGGACGGCGACCTGCTGACCGGCATCGAGTTCCACACCACGATCAACTACGTCGACTACGCCGACGCGCTGATCGTGGACGCGCCGGAGGAGGACGACCAGGGCGGGAACGACGACGACCAGGGCGACGATGACGGGGGGGACGACGGCGACGTGGGCGACGGCCTGCCCTCGGTCGACGACGACCCGATCGACTACATCTATGGCGAGGCCGGGCGCGACGTGATCGACGGCGGCGCCGGGGCCGACTGGATCTGGGGCTATGGCGGGCGCGACCTGCTCAAGGGTTTCGGCGGCGACGACATGCTGTTCGGCGGCGGCGGCAAGGACAAGCTGGTCGGCGGCGGCGGCGACGACCAGATCGGCGGCGGCGGCGGAAACGACGTGATCAAGGGCGGCGCCGGAGCGGACTGGCTGGTCGGCCAGAAAGGCCGCGACGTGCTGAAGGGCGGCGGCGGCGCCGACCGGCTGGAGGGCGGCGGCGGCGCCGACAAGCTGATCGGCGGCCGCGGCGCGGACCTGCTGAAAGGCGACGGCGGGCGCGACCTGCTCAAGGGCGGCGGCGGCGCCGACGTGTTCGCCTTCGGCGCCCGCGACGGGCGCGACCGGGTGCAGGACTGGCAGGACGGGCGCGACCTGATGCGCATCGACGCCGGCGCCTCGGGCTTCGCCGACCTGGAGATCCGCGACGTCCGCGCCGGCGTCGCCGTGCACTGGGCGCACACGACCGTCATCCTTCAGGGCGAGGACGCGGCCGATATCGGGGCCGAGGACTTCCTCTTCGTCTGACGCGGCGCGGCCCCGGGGTTACCCCGGGCCGCTACACCCCCGGCCCCCCCCGGGGGCCCCCGCTACAGACAGGGGCGCGCCCCCGGGGCGGC
>JAYZWL010000130.1:0-2744 GCA_036154955.1 Pseudomonadota bacterium
GCCGCCCCGCCCCGCCCGATCAAGGGCGGGCGCCCAGCGGCGTTGGGACGCGGGCGCGGGCCGGCCGCGCCGGGGGGCCTTCGCGACGATCGGCGGACGGTCGGGGAACGGTCGGCGGACGTGGGGCGGGAGGCGGGGGCCGCCCGGGGGGCGGGGCGCGACCGGCCGGCGGAGGGCGCGCGGGTCCGGATCGGGCGGCGACGCCGGCGGCGGGCGGCCGCGGTCGTCGGAGGTCCGCCGGCCCGGCCCCCTCCCGCCGGGCCCTCGCCCGGGCCCGTCCCGTCGGGGATCCGCGGGTTGGTCCGTCTTCGAAGGCTGCGGAACCGGAGCGGGGCCGGCCGCGCCCGGGCTTGCCTTCCGGGGGGGCGAGGCGCCAGTTGTGAGGGGGCGAACCATCGCCCGCGATCCCGCCGCCGTTGTCGAGCCGCCATGACCCGCCCGTCCCGCTCCGTTCCGACGCCCACGCCCGCGCCCGCGCCCTCCGGCACGGATGCCCGCGTCCGCGTCCGCGCCGCGCCCGGCGGAACGGCATGAGCCCGGAGCCGGTTCCGGGCTGGACCCCGCTCGACCTCGCGCAGTCGGCGCTGGTGGCGGCGGAGGCGGCGCGGCTGCACCTCGCGGTGCTGGCCGGGCTCGTCGCGGCGGGGCTGGCGCTGCTGCGCTGGCCGGTTCCGGCGCTGGCGCTGGTCGCCGTGGCGGCGGGGCTGGCACTGGGCCTCGGGCCGGCGCTGAAATCGGCGGAGCCGGTCGCGGGACCGATCGCCGCGCCGGGCGCGGGGGCCCCGCGCGCCCCGACCCTGTCGGCGGCGGCCGGCGTCGCGGTGGGGACGGGCGCGCCGGCCCATACCGATCTGACGCTGGTGTCGGCCAACATCCGCCGGGACAATCCGCGGCTGGACGAGGCGGTCGCGGCGCTCGCCGCCCTCCGCCCCGACATCACCGTGCTGATCGAGGCCGACGCCCGTCCGGGCGAGCCGCTCGCCGCCGCGCTCGCAGGGCCGGCGGGGGCGGCGGACGCGGGTGACGGGGGGGACGCGGGCGCGGCCGGCCCGCTCGGCCGCCTCACGCTCGCGCGCTATGACGAATGGATCTACATCCCGGTGCTGTCGCGCGCGCCGGCCCGCCTCGCCCCCAGGATCCGCTTCTACCAGCGCATGCCGGCCCGCACCGCGGTCGACGTGGAGCTCGCGCCCGGGCGGGTGCTGCGGGTGGTGGGCGTGCATTTCGCCTCGCCCTTCCGCCAGAGCCATCGCAACCAGCGCCTCGGGCATGCGCAGTTCGGCCAGGTGGCGACGCCGCCGCTGGTGGCGGTGGGCGACTTCAACGCCCCGCCCTGGGCCCCCGAAGTGGCCGAGGTCGCCGAGGCGCTGGGCGCGGCGCAGGTCGGCGGCTGGCGGCCGAGCTGGCTGCCCGGGGAAAGCGCGCTGGCCGATGCGCTGCGGCCCTGGGCGGGGGTGGCCATCGATCACATGATGGTCACGCCCTCGGTGGAGGTGCTGTCGGTCGGGACCGCGCCCGTCCCCGGCTCGGACCATCTCGCGCAGGTAGCGCGGCTGCGGGTGCATTGGCCGGACGCGGGCGCGGGCGAGACGGCGGAGGAGGCGGGCGCCGGCGCGGGCGCGGGCGCGGCGGCCGCGCCGTCGCATCCCGACGACGCCTTCGCGGAGACGCGGGCGGAGAACTGACGGCGCGGTCCCTGCCGGCGCGGCGGGGAGCGCGGCGCGTCAGGCCGCCCGCTCAGCCGCCGAAGCGCCGGCGAGACGGGCGCCGAACCCCTCCCGCGCCGCGCGGTATTCCGCCTTCAGCCGCCGGCACAGGGCGGCGGTGGAGGGCACGTCGTCGATGTTCCCGATGCCGTGGCCGGCGGTCCAGATGTCCTTCCACCGCTTCTTCTCGTGGTTGGACCGGATGCGGCCGGGGCGGGTGACCTTCAGCTCCTCCAGGTCGATGCCCGCCGCCACCAGGCTCGGCGCCAGCCAGTTGCCCGGGGCCCCGTCGATGGCCGACGACAGCATCACGTCCGTCGCCACCCCGTCGAGGATCATGCGCTTGTGGCCGGGGGCGGCGTCGGATTCCTCGGTGGCGATGAAGCGGGTGCCGATATAGGCGAGATCCGCGCCCATCGCCTCGGCCGCCATCACGTCGCGCCCGGTGGTCATCCCGCCCGCCAGCGCCACGGCGCCGGAATGCATCCGCCGGATCTCGTTGACCAGCGAGAACGGGTTGATGGTCCCGCAATGCCCGCCGGAGCCGCCGGCCACCGCGATCAGCCCGTCGACCCCCGCCGCCAGCGCCTTTTCCGCGTGCCGCTTCGAGGCGACGTCATGCAGCACGACGCCGCCGTAGTCGTGGATGCGGTCCACCGCCCCCTCCGGCGTGGACTTGGAGGTCAGGACCACCGGCACCTTGTGGCGGATCACCAGCTCCAGGTCCCCCGCGAGGCGTTCGTTGGAGGCGTGCATCACCAGGTTGACCGCATAGGGCGCGACCTTGCCCTGCGCGGGCTCGCGGTCGCGCAGGCGGGCCATGCCCTCCTCCATCTCGACCAGCCAGGCCGCGAAGGTCTCGCGCGTGCGGGTGCCATGGGCGGGGAAGGAGCCGACCAGGCCCTCCGAACAGGCGGCGAGGGTCATCGCGGGGTTCGAGACCAGGAACATCGGGGCCACGATGGCGGGAATTTCGAGCTGGCCGAGCAGGTCGTCGAGGGTCATGGGGCGGGCTCCGGGGCAGTGGGCGGGGTCTCT
>JAYZWL010000131.1:0-21628 GCA_036154955.1 Pseudomonadota bacterium
TCCCTCCCCCGCAGGCGGGGGAGGGAGGCGCGGGCGGAGGCTTTCGGACGGTCCGGGGCCGGCGGCGGCCTATTCCGTATGCCGCGCCGCCTCCGCCGCCGCGCGGGCGCGCAGCGAGGGGGAGACCTTGCGCGACGCCATCTCTCCGGGCAGCGCCTCCAGCGTCGCATGCAGGTCGCGCCATTGCGCTTGGCTCAGCCCGTCGGCGGGCGTCACGATCGTGCGCACCCCGAACACCACCGCCCGGGTCCTCGGCAGGCGCAGCACGGTCTGCCGCTCCACCCGCAGCCAGGCCTGCCCGTCCGAGGCGAGGCGGGAGACGAAGGCGCCGGTCTTCTCGACCTCCTTCATCGGGGTGACGATGTCGGGACCGGCGGCGAAATGCCAGTTGGCCCGCCACAAAGGCCGCCCCGGCTGCACGCCGTCGAAGAAGCGCTGCACCCGGCGGGCGAGGTCGCCGGGATATTCGGGGACCGGCAGATGGATGCGCAGAAGCGCGCGGCCCATCTTCTCCGACAGGGTCCAGTGGGCGGGAAAGCACAGCACGCCGGAGACGAGGCGATGCTCCTCCTCCCCCTCCGCCTTGGCCATGATCAGCAGGTCGTCCTGCACAAGGCGGCCGGCGGCGGCGATGGGCGGCAGGGCGCGGGCGTCGACCTCCGCCCCGTCGGGGCGGCGCACCCGGCCGTCGGGGCGCACGAGATAGTCGGAGCGGGCGCCGAGATGGATGAGGATCTCCTCCAGCAGCTCCTTCGCCGCGGCCTCGCCCTCCGGCAAGGTGTCGAAGGCCCAGTCGGCGCGGTGCGCGATCAGGGCGTCGCGCAGGCGCATCTGGCCGGCGAAGTCGTCGTCGAGGTGGAACCAGGCGGCGGGGTCCAGCGGCCCGATCCCCGGCGCGACCGCGGTGCGCGGATGGGCGAAGGGGGCGACCGGGGCGTGGCCCAGCGTCCAGTCGGGCCGGGCGGCGAGCCCGGCGGCGGCGGCGGCGGTCGGCGCGCTCATCCCTTCAGCCCTTTCGAATAGCGCAGCAGGTTCACGCCGGTCAGCGCGCGCGCGGCCGGTCCGAAGGCCTGCGCGAAGGCGAACCAGTCCAGGCCCGCCCCCCGCGCGATGTCGCCCAGGCTGCGCCCGCCCCCGATCCGCGCCAGCAGCGGCGCGGCGCCCTTGGGGACCGCGACGAGATGCTTGAGCCCCGAGACCGTGACCCGGAACCCGCCGTCCTGCGCCACCTTGCGCGCCAGCGCCCCCGCCTCCAGCCCGTTGAGCCGCGGAACCGCGTCGGCCGAGAGCGTGGCCATCGCCTGCCCGGCCCGGGCGGCGGGGGCGGCGTAGACCACATGCATGCGCATGTTGCCCGCCAGCCGCTCGGCCAGCGCCCGGCGCTGGGGCGGGGTCAGGGCCGCCAGCCGCTCGGCGAAGGCGGGGGTGCGGGGCAGGTATTGGGCGGGGTCGTAGCGCATCGGCTCCAGGAACGAGACGAGGCCCAGCCCCGCCCCCTCCAGCGCCTCGGTCAGCTGGTCGGTCGAATAGGGCCGGTCGCGGGAATGCAGCAGCAGGTCGTAGAGCCCGGCGTCGCTGTCCTTGTGGTCGCCCAGGAAGGGGTTGCGCAGAAAGCCGTTGGTCTCGGGCAGCGCGCCCAGCGCCTCGCGCGCCAGCGCCACCTGCGTCTCGGGCGCGTCGCCGCCCAGCAGGGCGCGGAACGCCTCCTGCATCGGGTAGACGCCGTCGCGGCCGTAGGGGGCGTAGACCATCAGGCCCATGCCGCCCTCCGGGCTGACGGCGGCGGCCAGCGCCTCGAACCCCGCCTGGGGGTCGGGCAGGTGATGGAGCACGCCGCAGCAGTCGATATAGTCGAAGGGCGCGCCCGGCAGCGCGGCCGCGTCGAGCAGAGAGCCGGTCACGCAGGTCGCCCGCAGCCCCCGCCTCGCCATCCGCGCCTCCGCCACCGCGCGGGAGGCCTCCGAGATGTCCACATAGGTCAGCTCCGCCGGGCAGCCGGCGTCGGCGAGCTTCTGCGCCATCATCACCAGCGCGTCGCCCGCCCCGCCGCCCGCGATCAGCGCGCGGAAGGGCCGGGACCAGTCGCGGCGGCCGCGGAACAGGAAATGGTCGATCTCCACCGGGTCGGAGGGGGAGCCGACGATCAGCCGCCGGTCCTCGTCCGCCGGATCGCGGGCGGGATAGGGATAGGTCTCGTACTGGCGTCTGACCGGATCCATGCGCCCGTCCCCCTTCGGCTGCGCCGCCTGCCCGGCGGGCGTGGCTTTCCCCCATGTCCTCCCCCCGTATTCCGGCCCGTGGACGCGGGCGTCAAGGGTCGGAGGCGCGATCGCCCGGCGCAACGCCGCGTCACGGGCGCGCGGAAGCGGACGACCACCGTCCGGAATGCGCCGCGACCCGGGCCGGCGGCGGATGACAGCGCGATGACGAGCGGCTACGCCTTGGGGCGCGAGGCGGGCGGCGAGACCCGCGCATGGGAGGATCCGAATGCACCGCGAAACCGTCGAGGCCAACGGCCTGAACTTCTCCTGCCTGACCGCGGGCCCGGCCGAGGCGCCGCTCCTGCTGATGCTGCACGGCTTCCCGGAATTCTCCGGCGGCTGGGAGGAGATGATCGACCGGCTCTCGGACCGCTTCTTCTGCGTGGCGCCGGATCAGCGGGGCTACAACCTCTCCGACAAGCCGGAGGGCGTGGCGGCCTATTCCACCGGCAAGCTGGTGTCGGACGCGCTGGGGGTGCTGGACCATTACCGGCCCGGCGGGCGGGCCCATGCGCTGATCGGGCATGACTGGGGGGCGGGGGTGGCCTATGCGGCGGCGATGCGGGCGCCGGAGCGGTTCGAGCGGCTGATCATCGCCAACGGCGTGCATCCCCTGCCCTTCCAGCGGGCGCTGGCGAGCGACCCGGGCCAGGGGGCGGCGAGCCAGTACATCCACTTCCTGCGCCAGCCCGACAGCCATGAGAAGCTGGCCACCGACGACTTCTCGGGCGTGATGCGGCTGCTCTGGGCCAAGATGGACACCGCCTGGATGACGCCGGAGGCGACGGCGAAATACAAGGCGGCCTGGGGGCGGCCGGGGGCGATGAACGGCATGGTCAACTGGTATCGCGCCGCCCGCATCGCGGTGCCGCCGCCAGGCGGGACCCTGCGCCCCGAGGAGCTGCCCGACCTGCCGGCCGAGGCGATGCGGATCGTCATGCCGCATCTGCTGATCTGGGGCATGGACGACAGCGCCCTTCTGCCGGTCAGCCGCGCGGGGCTGGAGGACCTGTGCGACGACCTGACGGTGCGCGAGCTGGAGGGCTGCGACCACTGGCTGATGCATCAGAAGCCCGACGAGGTGGCGGCCCTGATGCGCGATTTCCTCGACCGCCCCCTGCCCGGCTGAACGCCGCCCGCATCCCCGCCCGTCCGACCGCGGTCAGGGGGGACGAGGCAGGCTCGGCGCCGCCGGCGAGCCTGCCTCATCCCTGAAATGACGCGGAGCGCGCCGTCCCGACCGCGCGAGCGGCCCGCGCCGGATCGACCCGCGCCGGATCAACCTGCGACGCCCCCCCGCGGCGGGGCGGTTTCCTCGCGGTTTCCGATAGGTCGACAGTCCCCCGCTCTCACCCGCGCGGGCGCCGCCCGGCCCCTTCGTCCCCGCCGTGGCGCATAGCCGTCCGGGGCGCGCCGCGGCGCGCCCTCCGGCCGCGGGCGCGGCCGGGCGCGAGCCTGCTCGCGCGGACGGCGGCGGGGGCCCGGAGCCGGCGCGGGACGCTTGCGGCGAGATCGGAGAACAAGGGCGACGGTGTTGTCATCAGATTTCTGATATCCGGAATCGAGGATGGGATGGAACTTGGCGCCCCGCGCCGGGCGGCGCCAAGATCGCGGCCATGGAACACAGCGCCCTCACCCGCCCCGCCCCCGCGCCCGACCGCCCCGCCGCATCCCGCCCCGCCCCGACGGCCGAGATGGCGGCCTGGCTCGCGGCCTTCCGCCCCGCCGACCTGACGCCCGCCGCCCGCGCCTGGGCGCGGGCCTGCCTGCTGGACTGGTCGGCGGTGACCGTGGCGGGCGCGGCCGAGCCGCTGGCGGGGATCCTGCGCGACGAGCTCGCCTCCGGCGACGGCGCCGCCTCCGGCGCCCGGCTGGTGGCCGGCGGCGGGCGCCGCGCCTCGCTGACCGACGCGGCGCTGATCAACGGGGCCATGTCCCACGCGCTCGACTTCGACGATGTGCACCGGCGCATGCACGGCCACCCCACCGTCGCCATCGCCCCCGCGGTGCTGGCGCTGGCCGAGGCGACGGGCGCCTCCGGCGACCGGGTCCTCGCCGCCTTCGTGGCCGGGCTGGAGGTGGCGGGCGCGCTTGGCGCGATGATGGACGACGCCCATTACGAGCACGGCTTCCACGCCACCGCCACCGTCGGGACCGTGGCCGCCGCCGCCGGATGCGCGCAGCTCATGGGCCTGGACGCCGAGCGCGCCGGCTGGGCCCTGTCGCTCGCCGGCACCCAGGCCGCGGGGCTGAAGGCCAATTTCGGGACCATGGCCAAGCCCCTGCACGCCGGCCGCGCCGCCTCCAACGGCCTGCTGGCCGCGCGGCTCGCCGCCCGCGGCTTCACCGCCCGCCCCGACGGGCTGGAATGCGAGCAGGGCTTCGGCCCCACCCTGTCCTCCGCCTTCTCCCCCGCCCCGTTCCGCCCCGACCCGGCGGCGGCGTTCGAGGTGGAGTCGGTGCTCTTCAAATACCACGCCGCCTGCTACCTGACCCATTCCACGGTGGAGGCGCTGGCGTCCCTGCGCGCCGAGACCGGGATCGGGGCCGACGACCTCGACCGGCTGGTGCTGCACGTCCCCGTCACCCACACGCGGGTCTGCGACATCCGCGATCCGCGCTCCGGCCTCGACGTCAAGTTCTCGATCCGCAGCCTGGCGGGGCTGGCGCTGATGGGGGCCGACACCGCGGCGCTGGACCTCTACACCGACGCGACCGCCCGCGACCCGAAGGTCGCCGCCCTGCGCGAACGGGTGGAGATCGACCCGAGGCCTCTGGGCGACGGCCCCCGCCACGGCGCCGCGATCACCCTGACCACCCGCGACGGCCGCACCCTGCGCGCCGAAGCCAATGTCGGCGTGCCCGCGTCGGACCTGCTCGCCCAGCAGGGCAAGCTGGAGGCCAAGGCCCGCGCCATCGCGACCCCGGCGATCGGCGAGGCGCGCGCGGAGGCGATGATCGCCGCCGCCGCCGGGCTCGACGCCGCGCCGGACCTCACGGCCCTGCTCGACGCCATCTGCTGACCGGCGGGGGCGGCCCGCCCCCTCGCCCCATCGAAATCCGCAAGAGTCCGGCCCGAGCCGGACCGCCCCAAGGGAGGACCCGCAAGCTCATGTCCCATGAGACCGTCGTCGCGCGACTGAAGGCCGAGGCGAAGCCCTGGCCCCGCGGCAACCGCTACGAGGATTTCGCCCCCGGCCGCGATTTCGCCCACCACTGGGGGCGCACCGTGACCGAGGCCGACAACACGCTCTTCTCCATCCTCACGCTCAACTACAACCCGCAATACACCAACGCCGAGATTGCGAAGGCCAACGGCCATGCGGCGACGCCGGTGAACCCGCTGCTGGTGTTCAACACCGTCTTCGGCCTGTCGGTGGAGGACCTGTCGGAAGGCGGCGGCCCGTTCCTGGGCGTCGAGGACTGCGAATACCTCCTGCCCGTGCATCCCGGCGACACGCTGACCGCCCGGTCGCGGGTGGTGGACGCGCGCGAGAGCGACAAGCGCCCCGCCTTCGGCATCGTCACCTGGGCCACCCAGGGCTTCAACCAGCGCGGGGAGGAAGTCATCCGCTTCCGGCGCACCAACCTGGTGAGGAAACGCGCATGAACGCCCCCCACGACAGCTCCCACTCCGCCGACGGCAAGGGCTATTTCACCGAAGAGCGGATCATGATCCGCGACACCGCGCGCGAGTTCACGATGCGCGAGGTGCTGCCCGTAGCCAACGCGCTGGACGGTCCCGACGGCCAGATCCCGATGGAGCTTCGCCAGAAGATGGCCGACATGGGCTATTTCGGGATAACCATCCCCGAGGAATACGGCGGGCTGGGCCTCGGCTGCTTCGAATACTGCCTGGTGGCGGAGCAGCTGGCGCGCGGCTGGATGTCGGTCGCCTCGATCCTGGCGCGCGGCCAGGGCGGGATGCTGCGCCGGGTGATGTCGCCGGAGCAGCAGGCGAAATACCTGCCCCGCGTGGTGCGGGGCGAGTTCCTCAACGCCTCGTCGCTGTCGGAGCCGGGGACGGGCTCGGACCTCGCCTCGATCTCCTGCCGCGCGGTGCGCGACGGGGACGACTGGGTGCTGACCGGGTCGAAATACTGGTGCACCTTCGCCGACGGCTGCGATTACATGACCGTCTTCGCGCGCACCTCGCCGCCGCCGTCCTCGGCCAAACGGTGGATGGGGATCTCCTGCTTCCTGATCGAGAAGCCGCGGGGCGAGCTGCCCAAGGGCGTCTCCGGCGCCAAGATCCCCAAGATCGGCTATTTCGGCTGGAACACGCTGGAACTGAGCTTCGACGGTTGCCGGGTTCCGGCCGCTAACCTGATGGGGGAGGAAGGCAAGGCCTTCCTCATCATGGCCAAGGGGCTGGAGACGGCCCGCGCCCACACCGCCGCCCGCTCCATCGGGCTGGCGCAGGGCGCGCTGGAGGACGCCACCGCCTACATGCTGGAGCGCACCCAGTTCGGCCGCCCCATCGCCGAGTTCCAAGGCCTGCGGTTCAAGCTGGCGGAGATGGCGAGCCAGGTCGAGGCGGCGCGGCAGCTTCTGTATTTCGTGTGCAATGAGATCGACCAGGGCCGCCGCTGCGACAAGGAAGCGTCGATGGTCAAGCTCTTCGCCTCCGAGATGGCGGAGCGGGTGACCTCGGACGCGCTCCAGATCCTCGGCGGGGCGGGCTACACGACCCTGCACGCGGTGGAGCGCTACTGGCGCGACGCGCGGCTGACCAAGATCTTCGAGGGCACGTCCCAGATCCAGATGCGCATCATCTCCGACAACCTGCTGGGCAAGTCGGAGGTGGACCGCTGGATCGCGGACCAGGCCTATGAGAAGGCCTGGGGCGACAAGGCGGGGGGCGCGTGATGAACAAGCCTGCGCGCGCCGCAGGGTCGGCCGGGGCGACCGCCGCCCTGACCTCCCCCGACAACTATTTCGAGGACTTCCGGCCCGGAGATCTCTGGAAGCACCGCCGCGGCAAGACGGTGACCGAGATGGACAACGTGTTGCTCACCAACCTGGTGATGAACACGGCCGAGGGGCATTTCAACGAGCACTCGATGCAGCAGGGCGCCTCGGGCATCTTCGCGCAGCGGGTGGTGTTCGGCGGGATCAACCTGTCGATGGTGCTGGGCCTCGCCGCGCAGGACACCGCCGAGCAGGTGATCCGCGAAGTGTCGATGACCGGCATCCGCCTGTCGAATCCGGTGTTCCACGGAGACACGCTCTACGCCTTCACCGAGGTCCTGGCGGCGGAGCCGTCGGACCGGGACGACGCGGGGCTGGTGACCTTCCGCCATTACGGGATCAACCAGGACGACAAGCTCTGCGTTCAGGCCGACCGCACCGCGCTGGTCAAGCGCCGCAGCCATTGGGGGGCGGCGTGAGCGCGCCGGCCTCCCCCTCCCCCAACCCGCCCGTCGGCCGCTTTCCCGGCGCCCCGCGCGGCGGCGCGCTGGAGGGGCTGACGGTGATCGACCTGACCATGATGCTCGCCGGCCCCTACGCCTCGATGATGCTGGCCGATCAGGGGGCGCGGGTCATCAAGGTCGAGCCTCCCGGCGGCGACAACACCCGGCGCATCGGCCCCTGGGCCGAGGGCCAGACGCGGATGGAGGCGGGGGGCTACGGCGCCTATTTCGCCTCGATCAACCGCAACAAGCGCTCCATCGTGCTGGACCTGAAGGCGGAGGACGGGCGCGCCGCGCTCCTGCGCCTGATCGAGAACGCCGACGTGCTGATCGAAAATTACCGGCTGGGCGTGATGGAGCGCCTGGGCCTGCCGTGGGAGAAGCTGCGCGAGGTCAACCCGCGCCTCGTCTACGCCTCGGTCCGCGGCTTCGGCGACGTTCAGGGCGGGCGGTCTCCCTACGCGGACTGGCCGGCCTACGACCCCATCGCCCAGGCCATGGGCGGGATCATGGGCATCACCGGATCCGAAAAGGACGGCCCCCCCACCAAGATCGGCCCGGGCGTCGGCGACATCGTGCCGGCGATGTGGGCGGCCTTCGGCGTGGTCTCGGCCTGCTGGCACGCCCAGCGCACGGGCCGGGGGCAATATGTGGACGTGGCCATGGTGGACGGGGTGCTCGCGCTCTGCGAACGGCTGGTGTTCCAGTATGGCGTCACCGGCGAGGCGCCGGGGGTGGAGGGCAACTACCACCCGCTGCTGCACCCGTTCGGCCTGTTCCGGGCGAAGGACGGCTGGTTCAGCCTCGGCGTGCCCAAGGACCTGTTCTGGGGTCGGTTCGTCCGCCGGATCGGGCGGCCGGAGCTGGAGCACGACCCCCGCTTCTCCACCAACGACGCGCGGCTGGAGAACCGGGCGGCGGTCACCGCCTTCCTGGAAAGCTGGGCGGGGGCCCTGACCCGGGCCGAGATCGCCGAGATCCTCGGGGGGATCATCCCCTTCGCCCCGGTCTACCGCGCCGACGACATCTTCGCCGACCCGCATTTCGCGGCGCGCGAGATGCTGGCGGCGGTGGAGGCGCCGGGGGCCAACGCACCGCTGACCGTGGCCGGTTCTCCGGTGCGCATGACCGCCACGCCCGGCGGCGTGCGCCGGCGGGCGCCGATGACCGGGGAGGACACCGACGAGATCCTCGCCGAATTCGGCTTTTCGACCGACCAGATCGCGGCCCTTCGCGCCTCGGGCGCGGTCGCCTGACGCGCGCCTCGGGCGCGGTCGCCTGAACAAGAAACCCCAAGGAAACGTCCCGAATGACCCATCCCCATACCCGCCCCCGGCGCCTGCGCCGCTGCCAGCTTTCGGTCCCCGGCTCGTCCGAGAAGATGATGACCAAGGCCGCGGCGCTGGACGTGGATTACGTGTTCCTCGACCTGGAGGACGCGGTGGCCCCCGACGCCAAGCGCCCGGCCCGCAAGAAGATCGTGGAGGCGATCAACGGCCTAGACTGGGGGAAGAAGACCGTCTGCGTGCGGATCAACGACCTGACCACCGAATACGCCTATGAGGACATCATCGAGGTGATCGAGGGCGCGGGCGCCCGGCTCGACCTCATCATGCTGACCAAGTGCATGGGCCCCGACGACATCACCTTCTGCGACAAGCTGATCTCGATGATGGAGAAGAAGCTGAAGCTGAAGAAGACCATCGGCCTCGAAACCCTGATCGAGGAGGTCGAGGCCATGCAGCGGGTGGACGAGATCGCCGCCGCCTCGCCCCGGCTGGAGGCGATGATCTTCGGCATGGGCGACTATTCCGCCTCCCAGGGCGTCTCCACCAAGGATATCGGCGGCGAGAGCGGCTATCCCGGCGACATCTGGCACTATCAGCGCCAGAAGATGACCATCGCCGCCCGGGTCAACAAGATCGACGCGGTTGACGGCCCCTTCGCCAATTTCGGCGCGCCGGAGGTCTACCGGGAGGAATGCCGCCGGTCGATGATCCTCGGCATGGTCGGCAAATGGGCGATCCATCCCAGCCAGGTGGAGATCGCGCAGGAGGTGTTCTCGCCCACGCCGGAGGACGTGGACCGCGCCCGCCGGATGCGCGCGGCCTTCGACGCCGCCATCGCGCGGGGCGAGGGCGCGGCGCAGTTCGAGGGCCGGATGATCGACATCGCCTCCATGCGCATCGTCGACCGCATCACCGAGCGCGCCGACCTGATCGGCATGTGACGCCCGCCCGGGGGGCGCGCGCCGCCCCCCTCCCCCAATCGACGCTCAACGGGCCGCCCAGACGCCCGATCCAAACGGGAGGTATCCTCATGTCCGCGCCCTCAGACGACCCCCACGGCGCCCCCCTTCACCCCACGCGGCTCGACGGCCGGGTGGCGCTGGTCACCGGCTCCGGCCAGAACATCGGCAAGGCCATCGCCCTGCGGCTGGCGGAGGCCGGGGCGACGGTGGTGGTCAACGGCGCGACCAGCCGGGAGAAGGTCGACGGGACCGTCGCCGCGATCCGCGAGGCGGGCGGGACCGCGCACGGGATCATGGCCGACGTGTCGGACCCGGGCCAGGTCAAGGCGATGGTGGCGGAGGCGGTGGCGACCTTCGGCAAGGTCGACATCGCCGTCTCCAACGTCTCGCGCCGTCTGCACAAGCCGTTCGAGACCATCACGGTCGAGGACTGGGACTGGGCGATCCGCACCAATCTCTCGTCCTGCTTCTACCTCGCCCACGAAGTCGTGCCGGGGATGAAGGACCGGGGCTGGGGGCGGATCATCCACGTCTCGGGCTATGACGGCTTCACCGGCCATCTGACCAACCGCGCCTACAACATCGCCGCCAAGGCGGGGATGCACGGGCTCAGCAAGGCCATCGGCAAGGAGCTGGGGCCCCACGGGATCACCGCCAACACGCTGGTTCCCGGCGCGATCGACACCACGCGGGACTGGAACCAGTATCCCAACACCATCGTCGAGGACGTGAAGGCGCGCATTCCCGTGCGCCGCTGGGGGCATGTGGACGATCTGGCCTACGGGGCGGTCTACCTCTGCACCACCGGGTCCTTCGTCAATGGGCAGGCCATCCACCTCAACGGCGGGGACTACATGTTCTGATCCGGATCCCTGTCCGGCGCGGGCGCCATCAGCCCGCCGCACAGGCTGGTCACGAAGCTGTCCAGCGCCCCCGGGCGGCCCCATAGCCGGCCGCCCGAGGGGTCGGCCACGAAGGCCGCCTCCCGCGCCGCGAGCCCGGCGTTGAGGAACACCACCAGGAAGGCCAGCCGTCGCCCCGCCTCCGCCGGGGCCAGGTGGCCGAGCATCCCGCGCAGCGCCGCCATGCAGCGGTCGAAACCCGCGGTCCAGCGATCCCCGACCGCATCGAGGAACAGGGCCCGGTGCGCGCCCTGCAGCGCCTCGACGAAGCGCATGTGGCCGAAGCCCACGGGCAGCCCCTCGAACGGGCCGGGACCGGCGGGCGCCGTCTCCACCGCCACCATCATCCCCACGATGTCGGCGGGACCGGCCGGGCCGCCGCGGGCCTCCAGCGCGTCCAGTCGGGCGATGCGGGCGGCGTCGGAGCGGCGGGCGGCGTCGGCGACCAGCTCGCGGATCAGCCCCTCCTTCGAGCCGAAGTAGTAGTGGAGCGAGGCGCCGTTGCGCGCCCCCGCCTCCCGCACGATGGCGCGGACCGAGGCGGCGTCGACGCCCAGTTCCGAGAACAGCCGCATCGCCGCGTCCTTGATGCGGGCGCGGGTCGGATCGTCGGCCCGGTCGGGCCGGATGGGGTCGGTCTCGTGGGTCCGCTCGTCGCCGGCCATGCCGTCTCCCTGGTCTGGTGGGCTCGTCCCTTGTTTGGCACGTCGCGAGACGCCGCGGAATCCCGTCGACTAAAGCGATCGCTTTAGCTAGGCTTCCCGTCAAGCAAGAACCGTGCGAGGCCCGGTCAACCGGAGCCCGCCGTCCTGGGAGGACCCGAGATGACCGACGCGCCCGCGCGGCCGGACCGCGCCCGCTTCGCGCAGGCGGTGGACGAGGCCAACATCCCCGTGCTGCTGATGCTGCTGGTGCAGATGACCGGCGACCTGCGCTGGATGGAGGCCCCCTATCGCCCCCGCCGCGCCGTGGGGCTGGACGACAACGACGACGGTCGCCTGCCCCCGGAGATCCAGGCGGAGATCCGGGCCGCCGCGCTCGACGCCATCCTCGCCTGGCGCGCGGGCCGGCCGCTGGCCATCGCCGAGCCGGACCCGGCGCTGCTGGAGGAGATGCTGGCCTGCGCGATGGGCGAGCGTCCGCCCGCGGGCTACGGGGAGATCGTGGCGGAGGGGCTGGGCCTCGCCCGCCACTCGCTGTCCGAACCGGCGCCGGCGCCCGAAGGCTTCCGGGTGGTGGTGATCGGGGCCGGGGCCTCGGGCATCTGCGCCGCGATCCGGCTGCGGGAACGGGGGATCGAAACCACGATCCTGGAGAAGAACGGCGACTACGGCGGCACCTGGCTGGAGAACCGCTATCCCGCCGCGGGCGTGGACACGCCCAGCGCCATCTACGCCTATTCCTTCGCCCCCCATGACTGGTCGCGCCCCTTCGCGCTGCGCGACGAGATCCACGGCTACGTCGCCGGCGTCGCCCGCAAGTTCGGCCTGCCGGAGATCACCCGCTTCAACACCGCCGTCACCCGCGCCGACTGGGACGAGGCCGCGAAGCTATGGCGGATCGAGGCCGAGGGGCCGGACGGAACGGTGCGGCTGGAGGCGGAGGCGGTGATCTCCTGCGTCGGCGTGCTGAACATCCCCAAGACCCCGACCATCCCGGGGCTGGAGAGCTTCCCCGGCCCCGCCTTCCACACCGCCCGCTGGCCCGAGGATCTGGACGTGACCGGCAAGCGGGTGGCGGTGGTCGGCAACGGCGCCTCGGCCATGCAGGTGGTCCCCGCCATCGCGGAGCGGACCGAGCACCTGACGGTCTACGCCCGCTCCCCGCAATGGGCCGCGCCCTTCCCCCAGTTCGGGCGGCGGATCCCCGAGGGCGTGCGGATGCTGATGCGGGAGGTCCCGCTCTACCGCGCCTGGCACCGGCAGCGGATGACCTGGACCTTCAACGACCGGGTGCATGGCTCCTTGCAGAAGGACCCGGACTGGCCGCATCCCGAGCGCGCGCTCAACGCCTCCAACGACGCCCATCGACGCTATTTCGAGGATTACGTGCGCGCGGAACTGGGGGAGCGGCAGGACCTCGCGCCGCTGGTGATCCCGAATTACCCGCCCTTCGGCAAGCGGATGCTGATGGACAACGGCTGGTTCCGCACCGTGGCCCGGCCGGACGTGACGCTGGTCGCCGACCGGCTGGCGGAGATCGACGGGGCGGAGCTGGTGGCGGGCGACGGCACGCGGCGGGAGGCGGACGTTCTGGTGCTCGCCATCGGTTTCGTCACCGCGCGGATGCTGGGCAACTACGAGGTGCGGGGCCGCGGCGGGCGCCTGCTGTCGGAGGTCTGGGACGACGACGACCCCCGCGCCTATCTCGGCACGACCGTTCCGGGCTTCCCGAATTTCTTCATGCTGCTGGGGCCGAATGTCGGGCTCGGCCATGGCGGCTCGATCATCGCCAATGTGGAGATGCAGACGGATTACATCCTCGCCCTGCTCGACGCGATGTTCGCCCGGCGCGCGGCGGCGATGGAGGTGCGCGGGGACGTTCACGACGCCTATAACGAACGCGTCGACGCGGCCCACGAAAAGATGGTCTGGACCCATCCCGGCATGACCAACTGGTATCGCAACGACCGCGGCCGGGTTGTGGCGCTGACGCCGTGGCGCAACGACGACTTCTGGCGGATGACCCGCAAGGCGGACCCGGACGACTACGTGTTCGAGCGCGCCGGGCTGGAGGCGGCGCGATGATCCCCCCCGCCATCACCGCCGCCCCCGCTCCGCAGGCCCCGGAGACGTCCGACCCCGCCATCCCGCGGCGCCGGGACGTGGTGACCCGCGACCTGATCGACCGCTGGGCCGTCGAACGCGCGGACCGCGTCTTCGCCCGCTTCGACAGTCTCGACGGCGCCGGCCAGGGCGGGGAGGTGGAGGACTGGACCTACGCCCGGTTCCGCGAGCTGGTCCTGCAGACCGCGCTGGGCCTGCAACGGCTGGGCGTGGGCATGGGGGATCATGTGCTGGTCTGGCTGCCCAACGGGCGCGAGCATGTGCGGGTGTTCTTCGCGCTCAACTGGCTCGGCGCCGTCTGCGTGCCGATCAACACCGCCTATCGCGGGGCGCTGCTGGCGCATGTGGTCGACCTGTCGGACGCGAAGCTGGGGATCGTGCATGCCGACCTCGCGCCGCGGCTGGACGAGATCGACACAGGCCCGCTTGAGCGGCTGGTGATCGTGGGGGGCGCGGCGGAAACCCGCCTGCCTTCGGTCGCTTACGCCGAGGCGCTGCTGCCCGAGGCCGGCGAGATCGCGCCGCCGCCCCGGCCCATCGAGCCCTGGGACCCGATGGCCATCGTCTACACCTCCGGCACCACCGGGCCGTCCAAGGCGGTGCTGATGAGCTATCTGCACCTGTGGTCCAACGCCGGCCCCGAAAGCTGGCCCTTCGTGACCGAGGACGACCGCTACCTGGTCGCGGCGCCCATGTTCCATATCGGCGGCATGGGGCCGATGTTCGTGATGCTCGCCCGCGGCGCCTCCTTCGCGCTGGCCGAACGCTTCGACACCGCGACCTTCTGGGGAACCGTGCGGCGCACGGAGGCGACGGTGGCCTTCATGCTCGGCGTGATGGCGGCCTTCCTGGAGAAGCGGGAGCCGGAACCCGGCGACGCCGACAACCCGCTGCGGCTGGTGCTGATGGTGCCGCTGGCCGGCGCCCGGCGCTTCGCCGACCGGTTCGGGGTGGAGGTGCGGACCATCTTCAACATGACAGAGATCTCAACCCCCACCTTCTCGGAGGCGAATCCGGAGGTCGACGGCGCCTGCGGCCGCGCCCGCCCCGGCGTGGACCTGAGGCTGGTGGACGCCCATGACTGCGAGGTCCCCGACGGCACGCCCGGCGAGATGATCGTGCGCACCGACCGGCCCTGGGCGATGCTCTCCGCCTATCACCGCAACCCGGAGGCGACGGCAGAGGCCTGGCGCAACGGCTGGTTCCATACCGGCGACGCCTTCCGGCGGGACGCGGCGGGGAATTTCTTCTACGTGGACCGGGTGAAGGACTCGATCCGGCGGCGCGGCGAGAACATCTCCTCCTTCGAGGTGGAGGCGGAGGCGCTGGCCCATCCGGATGTGCGCGAGGCCGCGGCGGTGGCGGTGAAAAGCCCGCTGGGCGAGGACGACGTGATGATCTGCGCGGCCCCGGTCGAGGGGCGGAAGATCGACCCCGCGGCGCTGTTCGAGTTCATGCGCGCGCGGATGGCCTATTTCATGGTCCCCCGCTACGTGCGCGTGCTGCCGGAACTGCCCAAGACCCCCACGGCCAAGGTCGAAAAGCACCGCCTGCGCGCCGAGGGTCCGGTCGCGGGGACCTGGGACCGGGAGGCGGAGGGCATCGCGGTCAAGGGCGAACGGTTCGAGACGGCCCGATAGCGCGGGCCGGCGCCCCGACCCGCGCGAGGGTTGGGGCGGCGCGCCGGCGCCGGCCGGGACCGGGGGCGCCGGCGGGGCCGTTTCGGGCGGTCAGATCTCGGCGTAGATCTCGATGACGTTGTCCTCCGGATCCCGGAAGAACAGGGTCATGTGCCGGAAGGCGGGAAGCTCGGTCGGACCGCGGAGGATCGGGACGCCGGCGGCGAGAAGCTCGGCATGGCAGGTCTCGACCGCCCCGGGCGGCACGCGGAAGGCGAGCTGGACGTCGGCGGCGCCCTCCACCCCCGGCCCGTCCTGCCAGGCCGGCGCCGGGCCGCGGGCGCGGAGCGCGAGCAGCATGGAGCCGACGCGGAAGCTCGCCCAGGTCGGGCCGTCGGCCTCGACCGGAAAGCGCATCACGTCGCGATAGAAGGCGCGGGTGGCCTCCATCCGCGTGCAGAGCAGCACCACATAGTCGAGATTGCGGATTTCGGAGAGGCTCATGGCGGAGGCTCCGCGGCGGGGAGGGGGCGCCCCGATCCTGCGGCCGCGCCCGGCCCCCTGTCCAGCCGCGCGGGACGCGCGGTCGGGGAAACCGCGTCGCCGGGCGCCCCCGGTCCCGCGCGCCGCGGGCGGAACCGGGCGACCGGCGCGCGTTGGCCGCGGCGCCTCCGCGCCGACCGCGCCCGCCCCCGCTCAGGCCCCCGTTCAGGCCTCCGCGTCGAGCCCCGCGGCGGCGGCCCCGGCCAGCGCCGCGGCCTCGTCATTGTCCGAAGCGTCGCCCGAGACGCCGACCGCCCCGATCACCGCCCCGCCCGGGCCGCGCAGCAGCACCCCGCCCGGCACCGGCACCAGCCCGCCCGAAAGCGCGCCGTTGGCGGCGGCGATGAAATAGGCCTGCGCCTCGGCCCGCGCCATCTGCGCGCGCCCGCCCATGCCCAGCATCACCGCGCCATGCGCCTTGCCGACCGCGATCTCGAACCGGCCGGGCGAGGCGCCGTCCTGCCGCTCATAGGCCACCAGCCGCCCGCCCGCGTCGAGCACGGCGACGGCGAGGGGCTTGAACCCGGCCTCGGCCGCCTTCTCGAAAGCGCCGGCCACGATGGCGCGGGCGGCCGCGATCCCCGGCCCGGAGGCGCCCAGTCCCTGCGTCACGGGCCCGCTCATGCCCGGCCCTCCGCCTTCTTGGCCAACCGGCCGGCATGGAGCAGCGGCTCGGTATAGCCCGCGGGCTGCTCGCGGCCCTTGAAGACCAGGTCGCAGGCGGCGCGGAAGGCGATGCCGTCGCATCCGGGCGCCATCGGCCGGTAGTCCGGGTCGCCCGCGTTCTGCCGGTCCACCACCGCGGCCATGCGTTTCATGGTCTCCATCACCTGCGCCTCGGTGGCGATCCCGTGATGCAGCCAGTTGGCGATGTGCTGGGAGGAGATGCGGCAGGTGGCCCGGTCCTCCATCAGCCCCACGTCATGGATGTCCGGCACCTTGGAGCAGCCGACGCCGGCGTCCACCCAGCGCACCACGTAGCCCAGGATGCCCTGGGCGTTGTTGTCGAGCTCGGCCTGCACCTCCGCCTCCGACCAGTTGGGCCGGTCGGCGAGCGGCACCTTGAGGATATCGTCGAGCGAGGCGCGGCGCCCGCCCGCGGCGATCTCCGCCTGCCGGGCCAGCACGTCGACCTTGTGGTAATGGGTGGCGTGGAGCGTCGCCGCCGTCGGGCTCGGCACCCAGGCGCAGTTGGCGCCGGAGTTCGGATGGCCGATCTTGGCCTCCAGCATCGCCGCCATCAGGTCGGGCATCGCCCACATGCCCTTGCCGATCTGGGCGCGGCCGCGCAGCCCGCAGGCGAGGCCCGCGTCCACGTTCCAGTCCTCATAGGCGCCGATCCAGGCCTGGGCCTTCATGTCGGCCTTGCGGACCATCGGCCCCGCCTCCATCGAGGTGTGGATCTCGTCCCCGGTTCGGTCGAGGAAGCCGGTGTTGATGAAGGCCACCCGGTCGCCCGCGGCGCGGATGCATTCGCGCAGGTTGACCGTGGTGCGCCGCTCCTCGTCCATGATGCCCATCTTGAGCGTCAGGGGCGCGAGGCCCAGCGCCGCCTCGACCCGGCCGAACACCTCGGAGACGTAACCCGCCTCGTCCGGCCCGTGCATCTTGGGGCAGACCACGTAGACCGAACCGGCGGCGGAATTCGCGCCCTTGTCATGCTTCGCGCCCAAGGCCGTGCACATGGCGTCGAGCATGTGCTCGGCGATCTCGTTCCCCTCCGCGTCGAGCGCCGCGGGGGTGGTCATCAGCAGGCCCACGTTGCGCACCAGCATCAGGGCGCGGCCCTTGACCGCGAAGGCGTTCCCGTCCGGGTCCGTCGCCTCGAAATCGGGGGCGAGGGTGCGGGTGAAGGTCTTCCCCCCCTTCTCGACGCGCTCGGCCAGGTCGCCCTTCATCAGGCCCAGCCAGTTGCGATAGGCGAGCGCCTTGTCCTCGGCGTCCACCGCGGCGACCGAGTCCTCGCAGTCCATGATCGCGGTCAGCGCCGATTCCAGCATCACGTCCGCGATCCCCGCCGGGTCGGTCGCGCCGATGGACGAGCCCGCGTCGATCATCACCCGCGCCAGCAGCCCGTTGCGGCGCAGGAGGATCGAGGTCGGCGCCCCGGCCTCGCCGGTATAGCCCGCGAACTGGGCGGGATCGGCGAGCCCGGTCTCCCCCGCGGTCGCGGAGGCGGCGATCACCGTGCCCCCGGCCACGGTCAGCCCGGTCACGTCCGCCCATTTGCCGCCGGCAAGCGGCGCGCTTTCGTCGAGGAAACCCTTCGCCCAGGCGATGACCCGCGCGCCGCGCGCCGCGTCGTAGCCCTTGCCCTCCGGCAGGTCGCCAAGCGCGTCGGTCCCGTAAAGCGCGTCGTAGAGCGAGCCCCAGCGCGCGTTGGCGGCGTTGAGCGCGTAGCGCGCGTTCATCACCGGCACCACCAGCTGCGGGCCGGGGATGGCGGCGATCTCGGGATCGACGTCGGAGGTGGTCACGGAGAAGTCCGGCCCCTCAGGGCGCAGATAGCCGATTTCGGTCAGGAAGGCCTTGTAGGCGTCGGCGTCCCACGCCTGGCCGCGCCGGGCGAGGTGCCAGGCGTCGATCTTCGCCTGCATCTCGTCCCGGGTGGCCAGCAGCGCCCGGCGCTTCGGCCCGAGATCGCGCACGATGCCCGCCAGCCCCTCCCAGAACGCGGCGGAGCTCACGCCGGAGCCGGGCAGCGCCTCGGTCTCGACGAAGGCGTGGAGTTCGGGGGCGACCTGGAGGCCGGCGATCTGGATGCGGTCGGTCATGGCTTGGAGCCTCGGCAACAGGTGAATCGGGGAATGCGTCGGGATGACCATGCGCCCGGCGGCGGTAACGCGCCACCATGCGCGGAGGCGGTTTCCACTCTGCGGAAGCATCGGCGGAACGGCGGGGCCGGTTTTCCGCGGCATGGAAAGCGACGGGGAAAGCGGCGGGGAAAGGGGACGGCAGGGCGGGGCGACGCGGCGCGCAGCGACGCGAGGGCCGCCCGGCCGCCAGCCGCCGCCAGCCGCCGCCCAGCCCGCCGCTGAAAATGCCGATCCGCGACTTTCAGCCCTGTCCCGCGCTGGCGCCTTGCGCCCTGCAAGCCCCCGGTCAACTCTCTCGGGGCCAACGATTGCAGGAGCCGACCATGCGTCCCGACGTCAGTCCCACGCCGATCCGCCTCGCCGACTACGCCCCGCCGGCCTGGGTGGCGGAGCATGTGGACCTGACCTTCGACCTCGCCCCGAAAGCCGCCCGGGTGCGCGCCCGCATCCGCTTCCGGCGCGGCGACGGCCCGGCCGGGCCGCTGAGGCTCGACGGTCAGAAGCTGCGGCTGCTGTCGGCGTCGGTGGACGGGACCGACGCCCTGCCCTCGATCGAGGTCGACGCGGACGGGCTGACCTGCGCCGCCCCCCTGCCCGACGCCTTCGTCTGGGAGGCGGAGGTGGAGATCGACCCGGAGACCAACACCGAGCTGGAGGGGCTCTACCTCTCGGGCGGCGTCTACTGCACGCAATGCGAGGCGGAGGGCTTCCGCAAGATCACCTATTTCCCCGACCGCCCCGACGTGATGGCCACCTATTCGGTGCGCATCGAGGCGCCGGTCGACATTCCCGTCCTGCTGTCGAACGGCGAGCCCGGCGCCTCCGGCCCGCTGCCGGACGGCCGGCATTTCGCGGAATGGACGGACCCGTGGCCCAAGCCCTCCTACCTCTTCGCGCTGGTGGCGGGCGACCTGGTGGCGCATCGGGACGGGTTCGTCACCGCCTCCGGCAAGCCGGTGGATCTGGCGATCTGGGTGAGGCCCGGCGACGAGGACCGCTGCGCCTACGCCATGGACGCGCTGAAACGCTCGATGCGCTGGGACGAGACCGAGTATGGCCGCGAATACGACCTGTCGGTGTTCAACATCGTGGCGGTGGACGACTTCAACATGGGGGCGATGGAGAACAAGGGGCTCAACGTCTTCAACTCCAAGTATGTCCTCGCGTCCCCCGAGACCGCCACCGACCGCGACTACGAGCTGATCGAGGGCATCATCGCCCACGAGTATTTCCACAACTGGACCGGCAACCGGATCACCTGCCGCGACTGGTTCCAGCTTTGCCTGAAGGAGGGGCTGACCGTCTTCCGCGACCAGCAGTTCTCCGCCGACATGCGCTCGGAGGCGGTGCAGCGCATCGACCAGGTGAAGATGCTGCGCGCCCGCCAGTTCCGGGAGGACGCAGGCCCGCTGGCGCATCCGGTCCGGCCCGAAGAGTTCATCGAGATCAACAACTTCTACACCGCCACCGTCTACGAGAAAGGCGCCGAGCTGATCCGGATGCTTCGCCTGATCGTGGGGGCGGAGACCTATCGGCAGGCGCTCGACCTCTATTTCGACCGGCATGACGGGCAGGCCTGCACCATCGAGGACTGGATCAAGGTGTTCGAGGACGTCTCGGGCCGGGACCTGACCCGATTCCGCCGCTGGTATGCGCAGGCGGGCACGCCGCGGGTCACGGTCTCGGAAGGCTGGGTGGAGGACGCGCCGGGCCAGGGCGGGCGGTATACGCTCACGCTGCGCCAGGAGACGCCCTCCACCCCCGGCCAGCCCTCCAAGACCCCGGTGGTGATCCCGGTCGCCTTCGGGCTGCTGGGCGCCGACGGGCGGGAGCTGGCGGCGCCGGGCGTGCTGGAGCTGGAGGAGGCCGAGCGGTGCTGGAGCTTCGAGCTGCCCGAGCGGCCGGTCCCCTCGCTTCTGCGCGGCTTCTCGGCCCCGGTGATCCTGGAGCGGCGGGAGACGGCGGCGGAGCGGGCCTTCCTGCTCGCCCATGACACCGACCCGTTCAACCGCTGGGAGGCGGCGCGGGCGCTGGCGCTGGAGGTTCTGATGGGCGAGGCCGCGGCGGCGCCCTTCGCCGAGGCGCTGCGCCCCGCCATCGCGGATGCGGGTCTCGACCCCGCCTTCCGCGCGCTGCTGCTGACCCTGCCCGGCGAGGACGAGATCGCGCGCGAGACCTGGGCCCGCGGCCGCCCCGCCGACCCCGACGCGATCCACGAGACCGCCGTCGCCGCGCGCAAGGCGCTGGCCGGGGCGCTGGAACCCGAGCTGCGCGCGCTCCATGCGGCGATGGAGACCCCCGGCCCCTACCGCCCCGACGCCGAGGATGCGGGGCGCCGGGCGCTGCGGGCGGCGGCGCTGGCGCTGCTCGCCCGCCTGCCAGGCGGCGCGGCGCTGGCCGAGGCGCAGTGCCGGGCGGCGAACATGTCGGACCGGCTGCCGGCGCTCGCCGCCCTTCTGGCCAGCGGGGCGGAGGCGGCGGACGCCGCGCTCGACGCCTTCGCCGCCGACTGGGCGGGGGATCCGCTGGTCATGGACAAGTGGCGGATGCTGCAGGCGACCGCGGCCCGTCCCGACACGCTGGAGCGGGTGCGCGCGCTGGCCGAGGCCCCGGACTTCCCGTGGAAGACGCCGAACCGCTTCCGCTCGCTGGTCGCGGCCTTCGCCCAGAACCCCTACGCCTTCCACCGGGCGGACGGGGCGGGCTATCGCTTCCTCGCCGACTGGCTGATCCGGCTCGACCCGGTGAACCCGCAGACCGCGGCGCGGGTGGCGGGGGCGTTCGAGACCTGGCGGCGCTACGACGCGCGCCGCCAGGGGCTGATCCGCGACGAGCTCGCCCGCATCGCCGCGACCCCCGGCCTCTCGCGCGACATGACCGAGATCGTGTCGCGCATGCTGGGGGCCTGAGCGCCCGGCGGGCCGGGATCGCAGGCGGCGCCCCGACCCGGGCGCCCGGCCCGGCCCTCGCGCCGGCGCCGCCGTCGGCCGTCGCGGCGGCTTCGCGCGACAGCGGCGCCGCGGCCGCCTCGCGCCG
>JAYZWL010000132.1:0-4226 GCA_036154955.1 Pseudomonadota bacterium
GCCGCCCCCGCCCCTCTCCCCCTCCGCGCACGCAAAAGGCCCGGCCGATCCCCCGGCCGGGCCTTTCCGCGTCTTCAGACGCTCCGCCGCTTCGGGCGGGGTCGCGACGGCTCCGGGCGCGTCACGCCGACCCGTTCAGGGCAGCATGTCGTGATAGACCCGGCTGATGCGCTGGTCGGGGCCGACCGCCACCAGGTTCTCGCCCACCGCCAGCCAGGTCGCGTCCTGCGGCAGCCGGGCGGCGAGCTTCGGGTCGACGGGCTGCGCATTGGCCCGGGCCGGCATCGGCTGGCCGGTGACCAGCAGCGCCTCGACATCCGGGCTGGCCGAGCGGCCGGAGGACTGGTCGGCGCCCGCGCCGTAAAGCTCCTGCACGATGCGGGAGATATGCCGCTCCTCCTCGAAGGCGCTGTCGGGGAAGTCGACGGTCACCCGGTCGCGGACCTTCTCGTCGGTCACGGTGACCTGCGGGGTCGCGGCGTCGGTGGTCTGGGCCGCGGCGACCGCGGGGATCATGGCGGGCGCCAGCGCCGGCCCCAGCGCCAGCACGGTCACGGCGGCGACCCGCAGGCCGCGGTTGATATCGGTGCGCATCATCTTGGCGTTCCTCGCGTTCACGAACCCCGGCGGTTCACGACCCGCGGGGCGCCGCATCGCGCGCGGCGATGCGGCTGTCAAGTTGCGTTGAGGTTACCGGAGATCCGGTTCCGGGCGGCGGGGCCGGTCAGGCGGCCTCGCCCCCCTCGTCGCCGACGATCCCGCGGCGGATCTCGTCGACCCAGCTCGCCTCCGGGTTCGCCGCGTCGAACACCTCCAGCCCGGTGAGCGGGGCGATCTCCTCCTCCGCCGCCGCCGCGACCGGCCGGGCGCCGCGATAGGTGGAGCTGACCCCGTAGGTCGTCACGTCGGGGCCGCGCGGAACCATCAGGCTCGACTGGTCGCCCAGCACGCCGGACTTCGCGTCGGACTTGGCGTCCTCGCGCATTTCCGCCCGGGTATGGGCGCGCGTCTCGTCGGCGTCGAGCGTCCATTGCGGCTTCGTCTCGCGCGGATCGGCCTGGCGCGGCTCGGGCGCCTCGGCGGCCGGGTCCATGCGCGCCTCGGTGCGGGCGCGGACCTCGTCGGCGTTCAGGCTCTTCGGGGCGCCGGGGGCGGTGGCCATCGGCGCGGCATAGGTCCCGGTCGCGGTCGGCTGGGTCACGGTCTGACCCGGCATGTCGCGCGGATTGGCGGCCTGGGTCGGATCGGACACGACCTGCGCCGCGGCGGCGGACGCCAGCAGCAGGGCCGCGGCGGACGTCGTCAGCGCGGCGGGCAGATTGATGCGAGTCGTTTTCACTTTCGCTCTCCTTGCCCCGGGGCGGACCTGTCAATTGCACGAACGGACCCCGGGGTCCCGGACATGCGCCGCGCGGGAAGGGGTTGACCTTTCGCCGCGCGGCCTTTCTTCAAGGAGTGACCTAGGTTCCGGGACGGGCGGGGGAAGCGCCGTCGCCACAAGACCTCGAAATCGTCACAGTCGGCCCGTTTCGGGGCAGGGGGAAGAATGTTCGCGAATATCGACGACGTGCAGGAGATGCTGGGTTCCGTGGGCTATGTCTGCGGGCGCGATCTCGGGGCCGTCGCCTTCCTGGCGCTGAAGCTCGGCCGGCCGCTGTTCCTCGAAGGCGAGGCCGGCGTGGGCAAGACCGAGATCGCCAAGGCGCTCGCCGCCGCCCTGGGGCGCAAGCTGATCCGGCTGCAATGCTATGAAGGGCTCGACGCCTCGTCGGCGGTCTACGAGTGGAACTTCGCCGCCCAGATGGTCGCCATCCGCACCGCGGAGGCGGTGGGGACCGAGGACCGGCAGTCCCTGACCACCGAGCTCTTCTCCGAAGAGTTCCTGATCGAACGCCCCCTGCTCCAGGCCATGCGCCCGCAGCCCGGCGGCGCCCCCGTCCTGCTGATCGACGAGATCGACCGCACCGACGAGCCCTTCGAGGCGTTCCTGCTGGAGGCGCTGTCGGATTTCCAGGTGACGATCCCCGAGATCGGCCCGATCAGGGCCGCCGAGCCGCCGATCGTGATCCTGACCTCCAACCGCACGCGGGAGGTGCATGACGCGCTCAAGCGCCGCTGCCTCTACCACTGGGTCGACTACCCCAATTTCGAGCGGGAGATGGAGATCATCCGCGCCCGCGCCCCCGAGGCGACCGAGACCCTGAGCCGGGAGGTGGTGGCCTTCGTCCAGCAGCTCCGCTCCGAGGACCTGTTCAAGAAGCCGGGCGTGGCCGAGGCCATCGACTGGGCCAAGTGCCTGGTGGCGCTCGACGCCGTGGCGCTCAGCCCGCAGGTCATCGCCGACACGCTGGGCGCGATCCTGAAATATCAGGACGATATCCAGAAGATGCAGGGCTCCGAGGTCAAGCGCGTGCTCGACCAGGCCCGCGCGGCGATGCCGGCGTAAGGGGGGCGCGATGAGCCTTGAGGAGATCTTCGGCGACGAGCCCGAGGGCCCGCTGGTCCGGGCCATCGACCATGTGGTGCTGACGGTCCGCGACCTTGACGCGGCCTGCGAGTTCTACGCCCGCGTGCTGGGGGTGGAGGTGGTGACCTTCGGCGAGGGCCGGAAGGCGCTGCGGATCGGGGCGCAGAAGATCAACCTCCAGACCATCGGGATGGAGACGCGCAACCACGCCGCCATCGGCGCGGGCGACCTGTGCCTGCTGACCGACGCCGCGCCCGCCGAGGTCGTCGCCCGCCTGCACCGCGAGAACGTGGCGGTGGTGGAGGGGCCGGTGGTCAAGACCGGCGCGCGCGGGCCGATCACTTCGGTCTATTTCAACGATCCGTGGGGGAACCTGATCGAGGTTTCCAGCTACGGGGCCGCCTGATGGTCTCCTTCGCCGATCTGGCCATTCCGGAGAACGGCAAGCTCGCCGACAACGTGACCCATTTCGCCCGGGCCCTGCGCAAGGCCGGGCTGCCGGTGGGGCCGGGGCGGGTGGTGGACGCGATCCGGGCGGTGGAGGCGGCGGGTTTCTCCGACCGGCGGGACTTCTACTGGACGCTGCACGCCTGCTTCGTGTCGCGGCCCGAGCATCGGCAGATCTTCGCCCAGACCTTCCGGCTGTTCTGGCGCGATCCGCAATACCTGGAGAAGATGATCGCGATGATGTCGCCGATGGTGCGCGGGGTGGAGACGCCTCCGCCCCCCCAGTCGGCGGAACGGCGCGCGGCGGAGGCGCTGCTCGACGGGGCCGAGAACCCGAAACCGGAGGCCGACGAGGAGGAGCCGCCGGAGATCGAGATCGACGCCACCCTCACCTTCTCCGCCGACGAGAAGCTGAAGAACCAGGATTTCGAGCAGATGACGGCGGCGGAGGCCGCGCAGGCCCGGCGCGCCATCTCCCGGCTCAGCCTGCCGGTGCAGCCCATCGCCTCGCGCCGCACCCGGCCGTCCTCGACCGGCACGCGCCCCGACTGGCGCGCCACCCTGCGCGGGGCGATGCGGCAGGGCGGCGACATCCGGGAGTTCAAGACAAGGGCGCGGCTGGTGCGCTGGCCGAACCTCGTCGCGCTCTGCGACATCTCCGGGTCCATGTCCTCCTATTCCCGGATGCTGCTGCATTTCCTGCACGCCGCGGCGAACGAGAAGGGGGCGGGCTGGGCCAGGGTCCACGCCTTCACCTTCGGCACGCGGCTGACCAACGTCACCCGCCACCTGATGCAGCGCGACGCCGACGCGGCGCTGGCCGCCTGCGGGCGCGAGGCGATGGACTGGGAGGGCGGCACCCGCATCGGCGAAAGCCTGCGCCTGTTCAACCGCGACTGGTCCCGCCGGGTGCTGGGGCAGGGGGCCGTGGTGGTGCTGATCACTGACGGGCTCGACCGCGACGACCCCGCGAAGCTCGCGGCGGAGGCGGAGCGGCTGCGCCTGTCCTGCCGCAAGCTGATCTGGCTCAACCCGCTCTTGCGCTGGGACGGTTTCGCGCCGCGGGCGGGCGGGGTGAAGGCGCTGCTGCCCCATGTCGACAGCTTCCGCGCCTCCCATTCCGTCGCCAGCCTCCAGGCGCTCGCCGACGCGCTGGCCCGCCCCGACGACCAGGGGGAGAAAGCCCGGCTGATGCGGCTGATCGAGAACTGAGCCGCGGGCCCGGCGATTGGGCCGGTGGTCCGCCCTGCGGCGCGCCCCGGGCTTGACCCGGGGCCTCGCGACGCTGGCGACCCGCGCGAGGCCCCGGGTC
>JAYZWL010000133.1:0-25082 GCA_036154955.1 Pseudomonadota bacterium
GCGGCGAGGGCGGCGGCGGGGTCGCCGGCGTCGAGCCGGGCGAGCGCGCGGGCCGCGGCGCCGCGGGACCAGGCGCCCAGGCGGAACAGCCGCCAGATCTTCCACAGGATCACCGCCAGCGCCGCGACCGACAGCCCGGCGATGACCATGCCCGCGGGCCCGCCCTTGTCGGCGAGCTCGACCAGCAGGCCCGACGCCTCGCGCGCCAGGTCCGGGGGCAGCACGGCGGCGAGCGCGTCGGTCATGCCGGGGGCCGGGTCGACGGCGGGAAGCGCGGAGGGGTCGGCGGCGGCGAGCGCATCGGGGGAGAGCGCGTCGGGGGAGAGGGCCTCGGGGGAGAGGGCGTCGGCGCCGGGCGCGGCCTCTCCCGCGGCCGGCGCTTCGGCGGCTTGCGGCGCGGGGGCCGGCGACGCTGGCGCCGCGGGGGCGGCGGGCGTCGCGGGCGCGGCTGCGGGGGCGGCGCCGGTCGGGGCGGCGATGTCGGCCTGGTCGGTCATCGGTCGGTCCTCTTCGCGGCGACGTCGGGCGCGGCACGGGCGGCGTCGGAACGCGGGCGCGGCGGCGCGGACGCCGCCGGCGCGGGCATGAAGGTCGATCTGGCTCGGCCTGCGGCGTCCTGCGTCCGGCCTGGCTGCGCGTCGTCCGCGCCTTGCGCGGCCGGGCGCGGAGACCTGCGCGCGGCGCGGCCCCGATCCGTCCCCAGCCGTATATCCGACCAAAATGCTATGCAATCCCCAGAGAGGCCGCACCCAGGGCGCAGGCCGCCGCGAAGCCGCGGTTCCGCGCCTTTTCCTCCGCGCCTGAAGGCGGAGGACGGCCGCCGCGGCCCGCGGCCCGCGCAAGCCCCGCCGGGCGGGCCATGGAAGGCTGCGGGCCGAGTCGCCGCCGCAGCCAGCCGGGAGCCCCCTCCGATGACCGATTCCGCCGCCGCCGCTTCGCCCGCCGCCGCCCCAGCCGTGTCCCGCCCCGAACCCTGGGTGATCGAGACCCGGGAGGGCGGCGTGGCGGTCCTGACCCTCAACAACCCCGCCCAGATGAACGCGCTGGCCTTCGAGCTGATGACCGCCCTGCACGACGCCTTCCGCCGCGCCGAGGCCGACCCGGAGGTCCGCGCCATCCTGGTCACCGGCGCCGGGCGCGGCTTCTGCGCCGGCGCCCAGTTCGGCGGCCCGACCTTCGGACAGGGCGCGGCGATCGGCGAGCGGATCCGCACCGGGATCAACCCGCTGATCGCGGCGATGAACGCCAGCGCCAAGCCCGTGGTCACCGCGGTCAACGGCCCGGCGGCGGGGGCGGGCGTGGGGCTGGCGCTGGCCGGCGACATCGCGGTCGCCGGGCGCTCGGCCCTGTTCCTGCTCAGCTTCGCGCGGCTGGGGGCGGCGCTGGACGGGGGGACCTCCTGGGCGGTGCAGCGGGCGGTCGGCTCGGCCCGGGCGCGGGGGCTGGCGCTGCTGGCGCACCGGCTGGACGGACAGGCGGCCGCGGACTGGGGTCTGGTCTGGAAATGCGTGGAGGACGCGGCGCTGATGGACGAGGCGATGGCCATCGCCCGGCAGCTGGCCGACGGGCCGCCGGTCTCGCTCGCGCTGATCAAGGGGCAGATCGAGGGGGCGCGGGTCTCCTCGCTCGCCGAGGCGCTGGAGGCGGAGGCCGAGGCCCAGGCCGCCGCCTTCGTGACCGAGGACCTGCGCGAGGGCGCCGCCGCCTTCGTGGAAAAACGCAAGCCGGTGTTCCGGGGGCGCTGAGGCCGGCCCGACCGGCCGCTCTGAGCATTCCCCGGGGCATCGCCGCCCCCTCCGCCCACGCCCCCGTCGCCGTCGCCGTCGCCGTCGCGCGGGGACCGGAGGCCGGGCGAGGCCCCGGATCAAGTCCGGGGCACGCGGATCAGGCGCGGGGGCGCGAGGCTTCGGACAGGATCCGGAGCGTGGCTGGCCGCCCGGTCCAGCCGAGCGCCCCGGGCTTGACCCGGGGCCTCGCCGCCCGCGCCGCCCTCGCCGGTGTTCGGGCCGCCCTTGCCCGTCAGCTTCCCGGACCCGGCTCCGACCCGTTCCCGGCCGAACCGTTCCCCGCCCGCGACCCCGCCCGCGACCCCGCCCCCAGCGCGATCTGCAACGCCGCCCATTCCTTGGCCGCGTCGTTGACGGCGGAAGCGGCGTTGATCCGCGAGGTCGCCGCCGAGGCGTCGGTGACCAGCAGGTCCAACAGCGTCGTCGCCCCTTCCCGGTAGTTCGTCCGGGCGAGGGACAAGGCCCGCGCATAGGCCGACGCCGCCCGGTCCAGCGCCACGGCGCGGGCGCGATGCTGGGTGAGGTTGGACATCGCGGTCTGCACGTCCGAGACCGCGTCCGTCACCGCCGCCCGCCAGGCGATCTCCGCCTGACGGGCGACCGAGACCTGCGCGTCCCGCGCCGCCGACAGGGCGCCGCGGTTGAACACCGGCAGGCTGAGCGTGGGCCCGAAGCTCCACGCGTTCGCCCCGGCCGAGACGCTGAGATCGCCGGTCAGGGAGATCGAGGGATAGAGCGCGGCCTCCGCCACCCCCACGTCGGCGACCGCGCCGCGCAGGGTCGCCTCGGCGGAGCGGATGTCGGGGCGGTTGCGCAGCAGATCGGCGGGGACGCCCAGCGCCGCGGGGCCGGCGGGCGCGCGGAGCTGCGGGGCGCCGGCCTGCATCCGGGCCAGCAGCGGCCCGGCGGGTTCGTCCAGCAGGGCGGCGATGGCGAACACGTTGGCGTTGAACAGCGCCGCGTAGCCCGGCAGGTCGGCGCGGGCCAAGGCCAGCGTCGCCTCCGCCGTGGCCACGCCGTATTCGGTGGCCGCGCCCGCGTCCAACTGGCGGCGGGTGATGTCCGCCGTCTCCTGCCGCGCGCCGATCACGTCGCGGGTCAGGGCCAGGGCCGCCTGGTAGAAGCGGGCGTCGGAATAGGCCGCGACCAGCTCGGCCAGCCAGGCGAGGCGGGCGGTCTCCACATCGGCGAGGCTGGCCGCGAGGCTCGCCTCGGCGCTTTCCCGCCCGCGCCGGATCCCGCCGAACAGGTCGATGACCAGCGACGCTCCCAGCCCGGCCGAGCCGGTCCCCGTGGCCCCGATCCCGTCCCCGCCCGCGCGCAGGGCGGAGGCGTCCAGCGCCCCGTCCAGCGCGGCGTCGAGCCCGGTGGCGCGCAGGTTGGCGCGCGCCTGGGCGATGCGCTCGCGCGCCGCCGCCTCGTCGAGGTTCCCCGCGGCGCCGCGGGCGACCAGCTCGGTCAGCAGCGGGTCGCCGTAATCCAGCCACCAGGCCCGGCCGGTGACCTGAGCGGGCGGGGCGGGGGACGCCGCGCCCCCCTGCCCCGCCGCGGGGTCCGCATAGGCCGGCGGCAGGGCCGCGACCGGGGCGACGTAGTCCGGCCCCACCGGCGCGCAGGCGGCCAGCGCGACGGCGCAGAGCGCCGGCGGCGCGGCCAGCGGGCGAAGGGCGCGGCGGGTTCCGGTCATGGCCGAACCTCCTTGCGATGGAAGACCGAGGCCGCGCGCAGCACCGCCACGTAAAGCGCCGGCGCCATCACCACCCCGATCAGGGTGGAGGCGACGATGCCGCCCAGCATGCCGATGCCGATCGACTGCTGGGCCGCCGCCCCGGCGCCGGAGGCGAGCGCCAGCGGCAGGACGCCCAGCCCGAAGGCCAGCGAGGTCATCAGGATCGGCCGCAGCCGCTGGCGGGCGGCGTCGACGGTCGCCTCGACCAGCCCCGCGCCCCCGGCCCGCAGCGCCTGGGCGAATTCCACGATCAGGATGGCGTTGCGCGCCGCCAGCCCGATCGTGGTCAGCAGCCCGACCTTGAAATAGACGTCGTTGGACTGCCCGAAGCCCTTGGCCGCCGCCAGCGCCCCCAGCACGCCCACCGGCACCGCCAGCATCACCGCGAAGGGAACCGTCCAGCTTTCGTAGAGCGCTGCGAGGCACAGGAACACGACGATGGCCGACAGGGCGTAGAGCATCGGCTCCTGATCGCCCGACAGCCGCTCCTGATAGCTGAGCCCGGTCCAGGCCGAGCCGTAGCCGCCGGGCAGGCCCGCGGTCAGCTCCTCCATCGCGTCCATGGCGTCGCCGGAGCTGACCCCCGCCCCCGCCGCGCCCGAGATCTCCACCGCCCGCTGGCCGCCGTAGCGGGCGAGGCGCGGGGACGCCTGCTCCCATTCCTGGGTGGCGAAGGCGCCGAGCGGGACCATCTCCCCGGCCGCGTTGCGGGCATACCAGCGGCCGATGTCGTCGGGCTGCATCCGCCAGGCCGCGTCGCCCTGCACGATCACCTCCCGCAGGCGGGAGCCGAGGGTGAAGTCGTTGACGTAGCTGCCCGCGAAGATCGTCGACAGCATGGCGTTGACCGAGCTGAGCGAGACCCCGAACGCCTCCGCCTTCTGCTGGTCGATGTCGAGCCGCAGCGCGGTCTTGGTGGGGTTGTCGGCGCCCCGCAGGCCGGTCGCCCGCCCGTCCGCCGTCGCCTGCGCCACCAGCTCGGCGGCGGCGGCGTTCAGCGCCTCCACCCCCTGGTCGCCCTGGTCGACCAATTGCATGGTGAAGCCCGCGGAATTGCCCAGCCCGTGGATCGCGGGAGGCTGCATGAAGATGATCTGCCCGGCCCGGTCGCCCGCGAAGCGCATGTTCGCGCGCAGCGCCACCGAGGCCGCGTCGATCCCCTCCCGCTCGGCGTAGTCCTTGAGCTTCACGAACATCATCGCGGTGTTCTGCCCCGTGCCCGAGAACCCGAAGCCCATGGCGGCGAAGACGGAGTCCACCGCCGCGCCCTCCTCCTCCAGCAGGTAGTCCTGCACCCGGCGCACGGCTTCCTCGGTCTGCGCGGTCACCGCGCCCTCGGGCAGGGAGATCATGGTCATCAGCACGCCCTGGTCCTCCTGCGGGAGGAAGGAGGACGGCAGCTCCCGGTAAAGCGCCGCGGCGCCGAGCCCGACGAGCCCCAGCACCAGCGCCATGCGGAACGGCCGACGCGAGAACCGCCCCACCGTCCCCGCATAGCCCCCGGTCAGCCGCGCCAGCCCGGCGTTGAACCAGCGCGCGGGCGCGAAGCGGGACGCCCCGTGGCCGGGCCGCAGCAGCGACGCGCACATCGCCGGCGTCAGGATCAGCGCCACCAGCAGCGACAGGCCCATGGCGGAGATGATGGTGATCGAGAACTGACGGTAGATCACCCCGGTCGAGCCCGACATGAAGGCCATCGGCAGGAACACCGCCGACAGCACCAGCACGATGCCCACCAGCGCGGACGAGATCTCGCCCATGCTCTTCTCGGTGGCCTCGACCGGGCCGAGCCCTTCCTCCGCCATCACCCGTTCGACATTCTCCACCACCACGATGGCGTCGTCGACCAGCAGGCCGATGGCCAGCACCAGCGCGAACATGGTCAGCGTGTTGATCGACATGTCGAGCGCGGCGAGGATCCCGAAGACGCCCAGCAGCACGATGGGCACCGCCACGGTGGGGATCAGGGTCGCCCGCCAGCTTTGCAGGAAAACGAAAATGACGAGGAACACCAGAACGATGGCTTCGGCCAGCGTGTGATAGACCTGTTCGATCGACTGCTCCACGAAGGGCGAGGTGTCGTAGGGATAGACCAGCTCCACCCCCTCGGGCAGCGCATGTGCCAGTCGCGCGGCCGTCTCGCGCACCCGGGCTGCGGTGTCCACGGCGTTGGCGCCGGCGGCGAGGTTCACCCCGAACCCCGCCGCCGCGTGGCCGTCGCGCAGCGAGAACGCGCCGTAGCTTTCCTCCGCGATCTCCACCCGCGCCACGTCGCCGAGAAACACCGAGGCGCCGTCCTCGGTGGTGGTCAGCAGGATCCTCTCGAACTCCGCCACGGTCGAAAGCTGCGACTGCGCGGTCAGCGAGAACGTCGCCTGCTGACCCCGGACCGTCGGCTGCGCGCCCAGCGCGCCCACGGTGACGTTGGTGTTCTGGGCCGAGACCGCGTCGGTCACGTCGGTCGCGGTCAGCTGGTACTGGAACAGCTTGTCGGGATCGAGCCAGATCCGCATGGCGTATTCGGCGCCGAAGCTGTTGATCGAGCCGACGCCCTCCACCCGCTTGATCGGATCGACGATGCTGCGGTTGAGCATGTCGCCGAGCTGCACGGAGGAATAGCTGTCATCGGTCGACACCAGCGCCCCCACCAGCAGGATCGAGGAGGTCGAGCGGGTGACGCTCACCCCCCGCTGCTGCACGGAGGACGGCAGGGTGGACTGCACAAGCTGCAGCTTGTTCTGCACCTGCACCTGCGCGATGTCGGGATCGACGCCGTCGTCGAAGGTGAGCTGGATCGAGGCCGAGCCCTCCGACGAATTCGAGGTCATGTAGAGCAGCCCGTCGAGCCCGGTCAGCCCGTCCTCGATGGGGATGGTGACGGAGTTCTCCACCGTCTGCGCCGATGCGCCCGAATAGGTGGCGGAGATGCGCACCGAGGTCGGGGCCACCTCCGGATACTGCGCGATGGGCAGGCTGGACAGGCCGAAGCCCCCGGCCAGCATGGTGACGATGGCCAGCACCCAGGCGAAGACCGGGCGATGGATGAAGAAGGTGGAGAGGCTCATTCCGCGGCCGCCCCCACGGGCAGGTCCCGCACCAGCCCGTCGGCGTCGATCTCAGCCGGGACCGGGGTCACCGACTGGCCCGCGCGCAGGGTCTTGAGCCCGTCGACGATCAGCCGGTCGCCTTCCTCCAGCCCCCCGGTGACGATCCAGGCGTTGTCCGACACGCCCACAGAGGTCAGCGTCGCCCGCCGGGCCTTGCCGTCCGCGCCCACGACGAAGGCGGTCATCGCGCCGTCGCCCGCGATGCTCGCCGCCCGCTGGGGGACGAGGAAGGCGTCGATCCGGCCGAGCTCCACCTCCCCGCGCACGAACATGCCGGGCAGGATCCGGCCCTCGGGATTGTCGAAGCGGAAGCGGATGGAGACGGTCCCGGTGGTGGTGGAGACCGTGGCGCTGGGGGCGACCAGCGCGCCCGAGGCGGCGTAGATCTCCCCGTTCTCCAGCCGCAGGGTGGCGCTCAGCTTCTCGTTGGGGGTGAGCACGCCGTCCTCGATCTGGCGGCGGACGGAGAGGATGCGCGCCGAGGGCTCCAGCATGTCCACGTCCACCGGGTCGAGCCGGGTCACGGTGGTCAGCGCGTCCGACTGCGCCGCCGTCACCAGATCGCCCACGGAGACCGTCGCCACCTCCGCCAGCCCGCGGATCGGGGAGGCGATGGTGGTCCAGCCGAGCCGGGTGCGGGCGAATTTCAGGGCGGAGCGCGCGGCGTTCAGCGTGGCCTCGGCCTCGGCGAGGGTCGAGCGCGCCGTCTCCACCTCCGAACGCGCGACGCCGGAGCCCTCCAGCCGGACGGCGCGGTCATAGGCGGCCTGGGCCGTGGGCAGCGCGGCTTCGGCCTTGGCGAGGTCGGCCTCGGCCGAGGCGACGTCGGCCTCGTAGCTGGCCGCGTCCAGCCGGAACAGCGGGTCGCCCACCTCCAGCGGGCGGCCGGGCTGGTAGAGGATTTCGGTCACCATGCCGTCGACGCGGGGGCGGATGGCGACCTGCTCATAGGCCACCGCCCGGCCCGGAAGGGTGAACACGCGCGGCGTGGAGGTCCGGCGCATCTCCACTACGCCCACCTGCATCGGCCCGGCGGCGCCGCCCGGCGGCGGGCCGGACTGGGCGGCGGCGGGCGAGGACAGCGCCGCGGCAAGCGCCAGCGCGGAGCAGGCGGCCGGAAGATGGCGCGCGCCGGGAACGCGGCGGCCGTGTCGGAACAATGTGCTCATGGATCGGCTCCTTGAGACGCAGGGCGGCGCGTCCGCGGCACGCCCCGTCGCCGGCCGCAGGCGGGGGGCGGGGGGCGTTGCGAGGGCGTCGGACATGGCTCGCCGAGTCGGATTGACGTCGGTTGAGTTGCTCTTTATGCAGTTTTTGCACACTCTGCAATTATGGATGTCGATGACCACGCTTCGCGAACGCCGCCGTCGCCAGACCGCCCGGGACCTTCAGGAAACCACGATCCGCCTGGCGCGGGAGCGGGGCGGGCTGGACGCGGTGACCACCGACATGATCGCAGCCGAAGCCGGGATCAGCGTGCGGACCTTCTTCAACTACTTCACGAACAAGGAGGCCGCGGTCGTCGGCGATCCGCCGGATTTTCCGCGCGACGCAGGGGAGCGGTTCGTCGCAGGGCGCGGACCGCTGGCCGAGGATCTGCGGACGCTGATGCGCGCGCATTTGGCCCGGATGGAGATCCGGCCCGAGACCCTGCGCGCGCTGCTGGACCTGGCCCAGGCCCATCCCAAGGTCCGGCGGGTGCATGACGAGGCGATGCGCGGCCTGCGCGACGGGATGACCCGGCTGGTCCGCCGTCGCCTGCCGGAGCGGGACGCATGGACGGTGGCGCTGCTGGCCGCTCTGGCGCTGGAGACGGCGCGCCTCGCGCTCGACGCCTGGAAGGACGGGGAGGCGGAGGAGCTCGACGCGGCGCTGGACCGGGCCTGGGCGGCGATGGCCGACGTCGCCGCGACGGTCGCGTCCCCCGCCCCCTGACCGCCGCCCTCGCCGCCGCCTCCGAATACGGAAACGCAAACGGGGCCGGCGCGTTCCCCGCGCCGGCCCCGCCGATGTCCTTCGCCCGCCCCTGGGGGCGGCGGCGTCAGACCTGCCGCACCGCGCCCTTGGCCGCGGAGGTGGTCAGCGCCGCATAAGCGCGCAGCGCCGCGGTGACCTTGCGCTTGCGCGGCTTGGCCGGTGTGTAGGCGGCGTCGCCGCGGGCCTGCTGCTCGGCCCGGCGGGCCTCAAGCTCGGCTTCGGTCAGGCGCACGGCGATGGTGCGGCCGGGGATGTCGATGTCGATCATGTCCCCGTCCTTGACCAGCGCGATGGCCCCGCCTTCGGCCGCCTCCGGCGAGGCGTGGCCGATGGACAGGCCCGAGGTCCCGCCCGAGAACCGCCCGTCGGTGATCAGCGCGCAGTCTTTGCCCAGCCCCTTCGATTTCAGGTAGGAGGTCGGATACAGCATCTCCTGCATCCCCGGCCCGCCGCGCGGCCCCTCGTAGCGGATCACCACCACGTCGCCGGCCTGCACCTTGTTGGTCAGGATGGCGGAGACCGCGTCGTCCTGGCTCTCGTAGACCTTGGCGGGGCCGGAGAAGACGAGGATCGACTCGTCCACGCCCGCGGTCTTCACGATGCAGCCGTCCAGCGCGATGTTGCCCGACAGCACCGCCAGCCCGCCGTCCTGGCTGAAGGCGTTCTCCTTGTCGCGGATCACGCCGCCGGTCCGGTCGAGGTCCAGCTCCTTGCCGTAATCCTGCCAGCGCTTGTCGGTGGAGAAGGCGACCTCGGTCCGCACCCCGCCCGGCGCGGCGGAGAAGAACTTGCGCACGTCCTCGGAGTTGGTCTTGCGGATGTCCCAGCGGTCGATGGCCTCGCCGATGGACTTGGAATGCACGCAGGGCAGGTCGCGGTGCAACAGGCCCGCGCGGTCCAGCTCGCCCAGGATCGCCATGATGCCGCCGGCGCGGTGCACGTCCTCCATGTGAACGTCGTTCTTGGCGGGCGCGACCTTGCACAGGCAGGGCACCGAGCGCGACAGGCGGTCGATGTCCTCCATGGTGAAGTTCACCTCGCCCTCGATCGCCGCGGCCAGCAGGTGCAGCACGGTGTTGGTCGAGCCGCCCATGGCGATGTCGAGCGACATGGCGTTCTCGAACGCGTCGAAATTGGCGATGGAGCGGGGCAGGACGGAATAGTCGTCCTGCTCGTAGTGCCGGCGCGCCAGGTCGACGATCAGGTGCCCGGCCTCCACGAACAGCCGCTTGCGGTCGGCATGGGTGGCGAGCGTCGAGCCGTTGCCCGGCAGCGACAGGCCCAGCGCCTCGGTCAGGCAGTTCATGGAATTCGCGGTGAACATGCCCGAGCACGACCCGCAGGTCGGGCAGGCGGCGGCCTCGATGGCGGCGACCTGCTCGTCGGAATACTTGTCGTCGGCCGCCGCCACCATGGCGTCGATCAGGTCGAGCGCGACCTCCTTGCCGTCGACCGTCACCTTGCCGGCCTCCATCGGGCCGCCGGAGACGAAGACCACGGGGATGTTGAGGCGCATGGCGGCCATCAGCATGCCCGGGGTGATCTTGTCGCAATTGGAGATGCAGACCATGGCGTCCGCGCAATGGGCGTTGACCATGTATTCGACCGAGTCGGCGATCAGCTCGCGCGAGGGCAGCGAATACAGCATCCCGTCATGGCCCATGGCGATGCCGTCGTCGACCGCGATGGTGTTGAACTCCTTCGCGACGCCGCCCGCGGCCTCCACCTCCCGCGCCACGAGCTGGCCGAGATCCTTGAGGTGGACATGGCCCGGCACGAACTGGGTGAAGGAATTGACGATGGCGATGATCGGCTTGCCGAAATCGCCGTCCTTCATGCCGGTGGCGCGCCAGAGACCGCGGGCGCCGGCCATGTTGCGGCCATGGGTGGTGGTCCGGGAGCGGTAGGCGGGCATGGGCTGACCTTTCGTATCGCGGGCGACGGGCGCGGGGGCTGGCGCGGGGGCTGGCGCGCGCTCCGGTCCGCCGGTGTCCTCCAGACGGAGGAAAGTTTCAATAGCGGCGGGGATTCTTTTGGGAAAGTTCCCGTGTCCGCCCCGCCCGGACGGCGCCCTCCCGCGGACGCAGGGTCAGGGGCAATCCTCGGCCGTGCGCAGGCGCAGGAGGTTGGAAAGCTTGGCCATCCCGGCCCGGTCCACCAGCCCGCAGGCGGCGGCGCCCCGCCCCGCCCGCTCGCAGAAATCGTAGCCGCCCATGTCGAGGTTCAGCGCCATGACCGGGGCGTGGTCGCGGGCCAGCTCCTCCGCCGCCGCGTGCAGGGTCAGGGCGCGGCCGCCGCTCTGCCACAGGCCGAGCGCGCCGTCACGGGCCTGGAACAGCACCCGGCGCACGGCGAGCGGCGCGTCCTCCACCGGGCGCAGATCGAGCGCGCCGTCGCGGATCAGCAGATGCGACTGCATCACCGAAGCGCCGCCGGCCTGCGCGGCGGAGAGGAACGCGGCCCGCCCCTCCAGCGTGGTCAGGTCATGCCGCCGCCCGTCCATCGGCGCGGCGGAGGCGAGCGCGATGCGCGCGGCCCCGTCCGGGTCCACGATCAGCAGGCCGTCCATGCGCGCGAGCTCCCGGCTCGCCACCTCGCCGCCGCGCAGGAACACGCCGACGGGCTTGGGCCGCTCGCCCTCGCGCTTGTCGAGCCCGGTATAGGCGCCGGTGACGGTCAATCCGCCCTCGGGGGCGTCGTCCAGACGGGCGGCGTCCTCGGGCAGCAGCAGGAGTTCGACCGCCCCCGGCCCCGGGCAGGCGGCGCCCAGCAGGCCTTCGCCCTCCGGCAGGGCCGCGGCGTCGAGGCCCGCGTCGCCGCCGAAGCCCAGCAGGAAACCCAGCGCCATAAGCGGCGAAAGCGCGGCTCGCGCCGCGCTCCCCGTCTGCCGCCGATGGTCGGTTCCGCCCGTCATGCTCGCTCCGGCCGGGCTCAGCCCGGCGACATGCCCCGCAGCCGCTCCGACCGCCGGCGCAGGATCTCCAGCGTCGCCAGCAGGATCACCGACAGCGTGACCAGCAGCGTCGCCACGGCCAAGATGGTGGGGCTGATCTGTTCGCGCAACCCGGTGAACATCTGCCAGGGCAGCGTCTTCTGCCCGGCCGATCCGAGGAACAGCACCACCACCACCTCGTCGAAGGAGGTGATGAAGGCGAAGAGCCCGCCCGAGATCACGCCCGGCAGGATCAGCGGCATCTGCACCTTGAAGAAGGTGCGCACCGGCCCCGCCCCCATATTCGCCGCCGCCCGGGTCAGCGAGCGGTCGAAGCCGACCAGCGTGGCCGTCACGGTGATGATGACGAAGGGCGTGCCCAGCGCGGCATGGGCCAGCACCACGCCGAACCACGTGCCCTGAAGCCCGACGCGGGAATAGAAGAAATACATGCCCGCGGCGGAGATGATCAGCGGCACGATCATCGGCGAGATCAGGATCGCCATGATCGCGCCCCGGAAAGGCGCCTTGCCGGACGACAGTCCGATCGCCGCCAGCGTGCCCAGGCTGACCGACAGCAGCGTCGCCGCCGGCGCGATGGACAGCGAGTTCCACATGGCGTTCTGCCAGTCGGAGTTGGTGAAGAAGTCCCGGTAATGGTCCAGCGCATAGGCGTCGGACTCGAAGGCCAGCATCCCGGGCGTGAAGGTGAAATAGGGCAGCGCGTTGAAGCTGAGCGGGATGATCACGATGATCGGGAAGATCAGGAAGAACAGGATCAGTCCGCAGATCACCCGAAACGTGTAATACCACACCCGTTGCGGGGTCGAGGCGTAGGGTTGCAGCGCCATGGTCTTTCCCTCCTCAGCCCAGCTTCACGTTGTCGATGCCTACGATTTTGTCGTAGATCCAGTACAGCCCCATCACCAGCACCAGCAGCATAGAGCCCAGCGCCGCCGCCAGCCCCCAGTTCAGCGAGCTGGAGATGTGATAGGCGATGCGGTTGGAGATGAAGGTGCCGTCGGTGCCGCCGACCAGCTCCGGCGTGATGTAGTAGCCGATGGCCAGGATGAAGCACAGGATCGCGCCCGCCCCGATCCCCGGCACCGATTGCGGGAAATACACCCGCCAGAACGCGGTCCAGTCGTTCGCGCCCATCGACTTAGCCGCGCGCAGATAGCTGGGGGGGATGGTCTTCATCACCGAATAGAGCGGCAGGATCATGAACGGCAGCAGGATATGGGTCATCGCGATGATGGTGCCGAGCTGGTTGTTGATCATCACCAGCCGGTTCGCGTCCGACACGATCCCGATCCAGACCAGGATGTCGTTGATCACCCCCTGCTCCTGCAGCAGCACCTTCCAGGCCGAGGTGCGCACCAGCAGCGAGGTCCAGAACGGCAGCAGCACCAGGATCATCAGGATGTTGGCCGATTTCATCGGCAGGTTGGCCAGCAGCCACGCCACCGGATAGCCCAGCAGCAGGCAGGAGAAGGTGATGGTCAGCGACAGGATGATCGTGCGCCAGAACAGCTTGATGTAGATCGCCTGGCTGTCGTCGACGCCTTCCACCCCCTGCGGCGTCAGCCGCATGTCGGCGGCCTGCAGGAAATAGCCCGAGGTGTAGCGCGGCGAGAACGTCTTCAGGATCGCCCAGGGCTCCACCTTCCCCCAGTCTTCGTCGAGGTCGATGAACTGCGGGCCCAGCGGCGCCTCGGTGTCGAAGCGGTTGAGCCGGCGCTCGTTGGTCTTGCGGAACAGGGAGGACATCCCCGATTCCTCGTAGTTCAGGCGGGAGCCGAGCCGCGTGTGGATCTTCTGATCCGTGGCGATCAGCATGTCCTCGTAGAACGCCTTGTAGACCGGCTCCGGCGGCGGGCCGGAGGCGGGGTCCCAATCGGCCAGCTGTTCCACCGTGCGCGGCAGCGTCTCCGCCACGATGTCGTTCTCGACCGAGCGGAACAGCATGTCGGCGATGGGCGCGATGAAGCTGACCATGACGAAGGCCAGCAAGGGCAGGATCAGCAGGAAGGCCCGGATCCGCGCCCGGCGCTCGGCCCGGGCGATGGAATTCTTCAGCGGCGTGCCGTCCGCGGCCAGCAGCAGGCCGGAGGCGTTCCGGTTGTCCTCGGGGCGGTTGTCCTCGGGCGCGAGATCGTCGCCCGCCGTCGCGTCTGCCATGTCGCGTCCCCTCCATCGCCCCTGCCGGATCGAAAGAGCGGGCCGCCGGTCGCGGCCCGCTCGGGTCTTGCGCGCCGGGCGCGCGGCGCGCCCGGCCCGGATCAGCTCCGGATCATTTCAGCAGCCAGGCCTGGAACTTGGCGTCCAGGTCGTCCCGGTAGTCCGCCCACCACTCGTAGTTGTAGAGGAAGGTGTTCTTGGCGTTCTCCGGGTCGGTCGGCATGTGCGGGGCCATGTCGATGCCCAGTTCGGCATGCTTGCCGACCAGCGGGGCCGAGGACTTCCGCGCCGGACCGTAGGAGATGTACTTGGCCTGGTCCGCCAGACGCTGGGTGTCGGTGGCGAACTTGAGGTAGTGCATTACGCGCTTCAGACGGTCCTCGGGCAGACCGGCCGGCACGATCCAGCCGTCGAGGTCGAAGACCTGCGCGTCCCACAGCATGGCGACGGGCTGCTTCTGCTCCTCGATCAGGGCGAAGAGACGACCGTTGTAGGTCGAGCCCATCACCACTTCCTTGTCGGCGAGAAGCTGCGGGGTCTCGGCGCCCGCGGACCACCACACCACCTGATCCTTGATGGTGTCGAGCTTGGCCAGCGCCTGGGCCTGCCCCTCGTCCGTTTCGAGCACGTCGTAGACGTCCTCCTTGGCCACGCCGTCGCAGAGCAGGGCCCATTCGAGGTTGTTGATCGGCCGCTTCTCCAGGCTGCGCTTGCCGGGGAAGTTCTCCAGGTCGAAGACGGCGCAGATGTCCTCGGGGGTCTTGCCGCCCCACTCGGCCACGTCGGTGCGATAGCCGAAGGTCGTCGAATAGACGATCTGCGGGATGTAGCACTCCGACACGATCAGGTCGCCGAAGTCCTCGGAGGCCGGGGTCCCGTCAGGCGCGGCGGCGAGGTCGGTGTCCGGGTCGATCTCCATCGCCAGGCCCTCGTCGCAGAGCCGGATGGCGTCGGAGGCCACCACGTCCACGAGATCCCAGGTGATGTTGCCGGCCTCGGCCATGGCGCGCAGCTTGGCCACGGCCTCGTTCGAGGACTCGTCGTTGACGACCTCGATGCCGGTCAGTTCCTGATAGGGCTTGTGATAGGCGTTGTTCTGGGAGGCGGAGTAGGCGCCGCCCCAGGACACGATGGTCATGGAATCGGCGCAGCCCTCGCAGGCCGGGAGCTCGTCGGCAGATACGGAGCCGGCGGCGGCGGCGGCGATCATCGCCAGCGCCGTGCCGCCGAGCAGATTCTTGAAGGTCATCTTGTTTCTCCCGTTGGTCTCGTCTTGGTGACGTGATGTCGGTCGCCCCGAGCAGGTGGAGTCCGGGCGCGCGCCGGGGCGAAGGCGCGCGTCCACGGCCGGGGTCAGGCCGCGTCGAGCGCGCGGCAGTCCTCGGCGATCCAGGTCAGGGAGGCGGTTTCGCCCACCGTGAGCTGGGCGTGGCGGGAGGCGTTGGGCACCTTCACCACGAAGTCGGAATTGCCCAGCACCTGCATCCGGACCCGGATGTGGTCGCCGAGATAGATCAATTCCTTGACCTTGCCGGGCACGCCCCATTCGCCCTGCCCCGCGAAGGCGACGCGCTCGGGCCGCAGGCTGAGGCGGGTGGGCGCGCCCACGTCGCCGCAGTTCACCGCCAGCGCCTGGCCGGTGGAGCCGTCGGCGAATTCCACGGTCACGAAATTCCCCTCGCGGCCGCGCACGGTGGCTTCCAGCGTGTTGTTCTCGCCGATGAACTGGGCGACGAAGCTGTTGTCCGGCTTTTCGTAGAGCACCGGCGGCGGGGCGAGCTGCTGGATCCGCCCGTCGTTGAACACGGCGATGCGGTCCGACATGGTCAGCGCCTCGGACTGGTCATGGGTGACATAGACCACCGTGACGCCGAGATTGTCGTGGATGTGCTTGATCTCGAACTGCATCTGCTCGCGCAGCTGCTTGTCGAGCGCGCCCAGAGGCTCGTCCATCAGCACCAGCTCGGGATCGAAGACCAGCGCGCGGGCCACCGCGATGCGCTGCTGCTGGCCGCCGGAAAGCTGGGCCGGACGGCGGCCGCCGAAGGCGCCCATCTGCACCATGTCCAGCGCCCGCGCGACCTTCGCCTCGATGTCGGCCTTGCCCATCTTGCGCACTTCCAGCGGGAAGGCGAGATTTTCGGCGACCGTCATGTGCGGGAACAGCGCGTAGTTCTGGAACACCATGCCGATGCCGCGCTTGTGCGGGGGCACGGAGTTGATCGGCTTGCCGTCCAACCTTATGTCCCCGTGAGTCGCGGTCTCGAAACCGGCGAGCATCATCAGGCAGGTGGTCTTGCCCGAGCCCGACGGCCCGAGCATGGTCAGGAACTCGCCCTTCCCGATGTTCAGGTTCAGATCCTTAACGACGAGGCTTTCCCCGTCATAGCTTTTCTGAACGCGATCGAATTCGACGAAAGCGTCGTTGGATGCGGTCATTCGGCTTCCCTGTTGTGGCGCGAAACCTCTGGCGGGCCCCTGTCGCTCTGAGCGCAAGCTAAACATAGGGCTGCCGCGGCGCACAACCCCGGGACGACCGAATCCGGTCTCTTCGCGACAGCGAACCGGAAAACCTGCACAGAACATGAACTTCCCGCAGGGCGGCATGGTCGCAGGCGGGTGGGAATTGTTGACGCTGATACGAAATGCGCCGATTCTCACAGGCGTTGACCGCGAGGAAGAAGCAGCCATGGATCGTCTCAGCGAGATGGAGGCTTTCGTGCGCGTCGTGGACCTGGGCGGGTTCACCGACGCGGCGCGGAAGATGGGCCTGTCGAAATCGGCGGTGTCCAAGCATGTCGCCTCGCTGGAGGATCGGCTAGGCGCGCGGCTGCTGAACCGGACCACCCGCAGGGTGTCCCCGACCGAGATCGGGCTGGCCTTCTACGACCGCGCCATCAGGGTGCTGGCCGAAGCGGAGGAGGCCGACGCCATGGTCTCCACCATGCAGGACGCGCCGCGGGGGGAGCTTCGGATCTCCGCCCCGGTCTCGTTCGGGCTGCGGCGCCTCGCGCCGGCGGTGGCGGAGTTCCTGCGGCGCTATCCCGACATCTCGGTGCATCTGGTGCTGGACGACCGCTTCGTGGAGCTGGTGGCGGAGGGCTACGACCTCGCCATCCGCATCGGCGAGCTGCCCGATTCCACCCTGCGCGCGCGCAAGCTGTCGGACGCGCAGGCCCGCCTGGTCGCCTCCCCCGCCTATCTGGCGGAGAAGGGGGAGCCCTTGACCCTGCAGGAGCTGTCGGACCACCAGCTGCTGCACTATTCCAACCAGAGCTCCGGCAACTTCTGGCGCCTGCAGGGGCCGGGGGGGCAGGAGCGGCAGGTGCGCGCTGTGGGCCGGCTGACGGTGAACAACGGCGACGCGCTGCGCACGGCGGCGATCGACGGGCTGGGGGTGGCGTTCCTGCCGGATTTCATCATCGGCGACGCCATCGAGACCGGCGCCTTGCAGGAGGTGCTGCCGGACACCCGCCGGGCGCCGCTGGGCGTGTTCGCGGTCTATCCCGAGGGGCGGTTCCCGCAGCCCAAGCTGCGCGCCTTCATCGACTTTCTGGTCGAGGCCCTGAAGACCCCCGAGTGAGGCGCCCGCATCGCGCGGGGCGCCGCGACGGCCCGACCGCCCGTCCCCGAGGTCACGCCCGCGGCGCATCCGGCAGGGGCGCCGGGCGGGACCGTCGCCCCCTGCCCGCTCTCAACCCGCGCCGACGGTCCCATGCGCCGCGGGCGCACGGGCGCCAGCGGCGCGCGGGTCGTCGCGGCGCCTCCCGGCCCGGCCGGCCGGGCGCGTTCGGCCGCGTCGGTCAGATATGCTGGCCGCCGTTGATCTCGATCTCGACCCCGGTGACGTAGCTGCTCTCGGACGAGCACAGGTAGTAGATGGTGCGCGCCACCTCCTCCGGCTTTCCGAGCCGGCGCAGCGGCAGGGCGGCGGCGAGCTTGTCGGTGCCGGGGCTGAGGATCGCGGTCTCGATCTCGCCGGGCGCGATGGCGTTCACGCGCACCCCCAGCGGCCCGAAATCATGCGCCATCTCGCGGGTCAGCGCCGCCAGCGCCGCCTTGGAGGTGGCGTAGGCCGCGCCCGCGAAAGGATGCACCCGGGCGCCGGCGATGGAGGTGACGTTGACGATGGCCCCCTGCGCCGCCGCCAGCTCCACCCGCAGGCCGCGGGCCAGGACCACGGGGGCGAAGAAGTTGACGTGAAACACCTTTCCCCAGTCGCGCAGGTCGGTGGTCAGGGTCGACAGCCGCTCCCCCTCCGGCCCCTTGGGGGAGATGCCGGCGTTGTTCACCAGCGCCTCCAGCCGGCCGCCATGCAGGCGGGAACGAATCTCCGCCACCGCCTCCATGGTCGAGGCGGGGTCGGCGAGGTCGATCTGGATATGGTCCTCGGGCCCCATCTCCCACGGGCAGTCCTCGGGGAAGGGCTGGCGCGAACAGGTGATGACCCGCCAGCCGGCGGAGGCGAACCGCTTGACGGTGGCGTGGCCGATGCCGCGCGAGGCGCCGGTCAGCAGCAGGGTCTTGCGGTCGGGCATGGGGATCCGGGGGTCCTGGAGGCGCCTGGGGCGAGGCCGGAGGCGGCGCCATGGTCGGGGGCGGCCTTGCAGGGATCAAGGTGAGGCGCCGGGCGGCCCGGAACAAGGGGCGGCGCGGTCGCGGCGGGGACCGGCGCGGACGCCGAAAGCCGCGCGCGTCCGGGACGAACGATGGCGCGGGGAGAGACGGCGGGGGCGAGAGGCGGCGGGGGCGAAGAAACGGCGAAGGGAGGAGGGCGGACGGGGGGCGCAAAGCCACCGGCCGCGGCGCGAGCCGGCCTGCGGGCGATACGCGCCCCCTGCTCCTGCCCCTGCCCCTGTCCCTGCCCCGGCCGCGCTCCGCCGGCTCAGGCCCGGGTCGGGCCCAGCCGGTCCAGCGCCTCCGCCAGCGTCGCGTGCAGGCGCCAGAGCGGGCCGCTCTCCCGCCCGCCGGGGCCGGCGCGCTCGGCGATGACCTCGATCCAGGCGGACGGGTCGGCGGCGAGGCGGCCGGGGTCCGGGGTCAGCTCCATCGCCTCGCCCAGCGCCCGCGCCAGCCGCCCGTAATGCATCGCCGCGCCCCAGGCCCCGTCATGCCCGCCGGCCCGCGCGATCTCGGCCGCGCTCAGCGTCCGGTCGGGGGCCGCGGCATGGGCGGTCAGCATCCGCAGCCGCGCGCCCTGCGGATCCACCGCGTCGAGCGCATCGAGAAACTCCTCGGCCGAGGCCACGTCCACCGGCTCCGCCAGGCGCCGTGCGGCGACGAAGCCGGCGCGGCGGGCGTCGATGCGGGCGCGCAGGGCGGCGAGCACCCCGGACCGCTCCGGCCCCGTTTCGCAGCGCAGGGCGCGCGGAGCGCCGTTGCGGCCGGGGCGGGTGGCCTCGCCGATCCAGCCGTCGCCTACCGGCGTGACCGCCAGGCGCCAGCCGCGATGCGGCGCGGGCGCGGGGCCGGCGCCGGGGCGGGGGGTGGAAGAGAACATGACCGGGAACATACGCGGGCCTCCGTTGACGCAACGACGAACATGAACGCATGTTCATTCAAATGGGCCGCTGTAAACAGCGTATCAATACGGGACAGCGATCCGGTCCCCGGGCGCGGCCCGGACGCCACAACGCCCGGCCGACGCGGGCGCAGGACGACGCCTGCCGGACCCCTCTCGCCTGAAAAACGTTTCAACCGATGAGTCGCGGCCGCCTCATGGCGACTTATGGGTGATTTCAGGACCGCGCCCGCACGCGACAGGCGATCCGCGCCCAAGGCGCGCCTCCACGAGAAAAGCCGCGATCGGCTGCGACGGCGACGGCGCCGGCGCCTTCCGCCCGATCCGGACGGAGGCGCGGCGCGGCGCGGCGGTCAGGGGTTGAGGCGACGCACCGTCCAGCGGGTCGCGTCCGGGCCCTCGCGCCGCCACTGGAAGCGGTCGTGCAGGCGGTGGGCGCCGTCGGCCCAGAACTCGATCTCCACCGGCCGGATCCGGAACCCGCCCCAGAAGGGCGGCCGCGGCGGGTTGATCGGGTGGCGGGCGGCGACCTTGGCGACCTCGGCCATCAGATGACCGCGCGAGGACAAGGGGCGCGACTGCTCCGAGGCCCAGGCCCCCAGCCGCGACTGCAGCCCGCGGGAGCGATAGTAGGCGTCGGCCTTCTCGCCCTCCTCCTTCTCCACCAGGCCGCGGGCGCGGACCTGCCGGCGCAGGGACTTCCAGTGCATCACGAAGCCGGCCTTGCCGGTGGCCGACAGCTCCTCGCCCTTGGCGGAGCCGTAATTGGTGTAGAAGACGAAGGCCCCGCCCGGGGTCTCGGCCGGCCCCTCGATGGCTTTCATCAGCACCATGCGCACATTGGGCAGGCCGGAGGAGTCGACGGTGGCCAGCGCCATGGCGGTGGGGTCGTTGACCTCCTCCTTCGCGGCCTCGGCCAGCCAGGCGGCGGCGAGGGCGAACGGGTCGTCGCCGGCGAACTTGCCCTCGCGGGTCTCGGTCTCGTCGATCTGGAAGGGGGAGGCGAGGACGGTCATGGCGGCGCTCCTGCGGTCGGGGTCCGGGGAATAGGTCGGCTTCGGCGGCGGCGGGGTCAAGGGGAAACGGGCGCCGCGACGGCCCGGACGAGGGTTGGGGGCGGGCGCCCGCGGCGCGCGGGAAGGACGGCGCCGGGCGGGACCGGAGGCGGGATGGCGGCGGCGCGCGACCTGAACCCCCGACGGCCGGAGACGCGCGGCGCGCGAAGCGCCCGGACGGATCGGACCGGACGAGCCTCCGCGCCCCGTGCCGTCGCCCGTCCCGCCCGGAACCTCGCCGCCCGCGCCCCTGTCGCCCTGCGCCGCGGGCGCCCGGGCGCGGCCTGGCGAGCGGGCCGTCGCGGCGCCCCGGCCGGCATTCCGTCGTCACGGCGCCGGTTCGCGGGGCCGGATCCCGAGGCGGGCGGGGGGCGGCGCGAAGCCCCGGGTCGGGCCCGGGGCGCGCGCCCCGAAAGGCCGCGTCAGGACGAGCGGTCACGCGGCCGGCGTCTCTCCCGCCAGCACCTTCGCGTATTGGGTCGCGTCGACATTGCCGCCCGACAGGATCACCCCGACCCGGCGGCCCCGCATCCGGTCCCGCTCCGCCATCAGGCCGGCGAGCGCCACGGCGCCGGCGCTCTCGGCCATGTTGTGGGTGTCGGCGTGCAGCGCGCGCATCGCTTCGGCCACCCCGTCCTCCGTCACCCGCACGATCCGCGCGGCGCCCTTGAGCAGCACGTCGAGCGCCTCCTCCGACGGCGCGCGGCAGGCGACCCCGTCGGCGAAGGTCGGCGCGGTCTCCGTCGCCACCACGCGCCCCGCCTCGAAGCTCAGCGCATAGGCGGGCGCGGCGGCGGCGACCACGCCGACGATCTCGGTCTTCAGCCCCAGCAGGTCCCGCGCCGCGATCAGCCCGCAGGCGCCGGAGCCCATGCCGATGGGCGCGTAGACCGTGTGCAGGTCCGGTTGCGCGGAGAGGAATTCCAGCGCGTAGGTGGCCACGCCCCGGACCAGCAGCGGATGGAAGGGACCGATCGGGTGCAGGCCCTCGTCGGCGGCGACGCGCATCGCCTCGGCCCGGGCGGCCTCGAAGTCGTGGCCGTGCTCGATCACCTCCGCCCCCCAGGCGCGGGCGGCGGCGTTCTTCTCGACCGAGTTGCCATGCGGGACCCAGACCCGGACCGGAATGCCGTGGGGCCTCGCGGCGAAGGGGATCGACTGGCCGTGATTGCCCCGCGTCGCCGTGGCGATGCCCGGAACCGGCCGGCCGGAGGCGGCGGCGCCCCGGGCGAGATCGTCGAGATAGACCAGCCCGCCCCGCAGCTTGAAGGCGCCGGCGGGGGTATGATTCTCGTGCTTCACCCAGACCTCGGCCCCGGTCCGGTCCGCCAGCAGCGGCCAGGCGAATTGCGGGGTCGGCGGCACATGGGCGCGCACCAGATCGGCCGCTTCGTGGAGTTGGTCGAGCGTGAACAGGGTCATGGCGGGCTCTGGCATGGGCGAAAGGGCGCCGCGACCCTAGACGGGGGCGGGCGGGGGCGCCAGCGGCGCGGCCGGAGATGCGAAGCCTGACCGGGGCGTCGGCCCGGTCCCGAGCGCCTGGGGCGTGAGCGGGGGCCGGCCCCTTCGCGGCTCCCTGCTCCGCCTCAGGCGCCGGCCATCCCTCTCCCTTCGGCGCCCGCCCTCTCCCCGACCTCCGGCGCTCCCCCTCCCCATCCCTCCCCCGCGAGCGGGGGAGGGGGCGCTTGCGGGCCGGTTCGCGCGGAATCGGCGATGTCGCTTCGCCGCGAGCCGGCGCGCGAGACGCGGCGGGTTCGGACGGCGATCCGCCTCGCCCTCGCGCCCGCCCTCCCGCCTCATCGCCCCGCCGCCGCCGATCCGTCGCGCTCTCGCCACCCTTCCGCCCCAACCGTCCCGGATACCCCGCCCCCCGGCCGGCGCGGCGCGTCGTTTCACGACGCATCCTTGATGCGCGCCCGCGGATGGCATAGACGACGCCCCGTGCGGACAGGGCCTCGTCGCGCCCCGGGAAACGGGCTGAAGCGGGCTGCAATTGGCGGGAGACGGGTGACATGGGCGGTCTGATGCAGGGCAAGCGCGGCCTGATCATGGGCGTGGCCAACGACAAGTCCCTCGCCTGGGGGATCTCGAAGGCCTGCGCCGACCAGGGCGCGGAACTGGCCTTCACCTATCAGGGCGACGCGCTGGCCAAGCGGGTCAAGCCGCTGGCCGAGAGCGTCGGCTCCGACCTGGTGCTGCCCTGCGACGTGACCGACGCCGCCTCCATCGACGCGGCCTTCGCCGAGGTCGAGGCGAAGTGGGGCGGGCTCGACTTCCTGGTCCACGCCATCGGCTTCTCGGACAAGAACGAGCTGCGCGGCCGCTATGTCGACACCTCGCCCGAGAACTTCAAGCTGACCATGGACGTGTCGGTCTATTCCTTCACCGCCGTCGCGCAGCGCGCGGAGAAGCTGATGACCGACGGCGGCTCCATGCTGACCCTGACCTATTACGGGGCCGAGCGGGTCATGCCGCATTACAACGTCATGGGCGTCGCCAAGGCGGCGCTGGAGGCGTCGGTGCGTTACATGGCGATGGATCTCGGGCCGAAGAACATCCGGGTCAACGCCATCTCGGCCGGGCCGATCAAGACCCTGGCCGCCTCGGGCATCGGCGATTTCCGCTATATCCTGAAATGGAACGAGCTGAACTCGCCGCTGCGCCGCAACGTGACCATCGAGGACGTGGGCAAGTCGGGGCTCTACCTGCTGTCCGATCTCGGCTCCGGCGTGACCGGGGAGACGCATCATGTGGATGCGGGCTATCATGTGGTCGGCATGAAGGCCGAGGACGCGCCGGATATCGACGTGGCGGTCGGCCGGAAGCCCGCGGCCGAGTAAGCCCCGCGCCCCGCCGACCTTCGGCCTCGCGCGCCGGATCAGGCGGGGTCGGGACGCCTCCCTTCCGCGCCCCCCTCCCCCGCCCGCGGGGGAGGGATGGGGAGGGGGCTTGCGCCGCCCGGCCCGTCGCCTTCGCCCCGCATCCGGGCGCCATCGCCCGCCAACGGCCCTCTGCGCGCTTGAGCGGCGCCCCGCGCTTCGCTAGGAACCTGCATTCCCCGGCGCAGGAGATCCGCAGATGAGCCCCACCGACAGCCGCCTTCCCCACGAAAAGGGGTTCCACGTCAGCTGGGACCAGATCCACCGCGACAGCCGGGCGCTGGCCTGGCGGCTGGATCACCAGGGCCCGGGCGAGGGCGGGGCCTGGCGGGCGGTGGTGGCGATCACCCGCGGCGGCATGGTGCCGGCCTGCATCGTGGCGCGGGAGCTGGACCTGCGGGTCGTCGACACCATCTCGGTCAAGTCCTACGATCACCAGTCCCAGGCCTCGGCCAAGGTGATCAAGGCCCCGGACGCCGAGCTGATGGGCGACGGCGCGGGCATCCTGATCGTCGACGACCTCGTGGACTCCGGCAAGACGCTGGAACTGGTGCGCAGCCTCTATCCCAGGGCCCATTTCGCCACGGTCTACGCCAAGCCCAAGGGGCGGGCGATGGTCGACACCTTCATCACCGAGGTCAGCCAGGACACCTGGATCTTCTTCCCCTGGGACATGGCCCTGCAATATGTGGCGCCCTATCGCGGGGTCTGACCGCCGCGCCTGAACCGCGGGCCGCGGCTTCGACCGCATCGGCGCGACGGCGCCGGGGGGCGCTGACGGATTTGGAGACGGGTTTGCAGATGGGGGCGCCGGCGGGGTCGCCGGCTCACCGGCGTCCGGGATCGATCCCGTCGGCATGGCCCGGCGGGACGACCGCGCCACGGCCCGCGCGGTTCGGGAGATCGCGCCGGTTCGGGACGACCTGCGGCCCTTGAGGGCCGCGTCGCCGAGGAATGTCGCCGGGAGAATGCGCCGTGACCGGTCGCGTGCCGGAATGCGGCGACGGCGCCCCAGCGTCCGTCACCGCATTCCGTGCCCCGTATTCCCTGTCCCGTCCGGGGGGCGCCCTGTACTCGCTGGCGTCCGCACCCCGCACGGGATGGGGGAAACGGCGGCCCCGCGGGCTTCCCCATCGCCCGCGGGACCTAAGCCATGAGACCTGCTGCGCCGCCTTGCCGCCGCGGCGAAGGAAAGTCCTCATGGCGTCCGGCTGCGGCGAACGGGCCGAAGGACGAACGCCCTCCGAAGCCCGGATCGCCGAAACCATCGGTGTCACGAACCCCACCCATCTCATGCGCTGTCGGCTGAGGTGGTTCAGTTTTCGTTCATCAGTTTCTACACTGATTCTCCGAAAAGGCGCCAGATAATTTTCGAGATTATCACAAACACACCTCGAAAAACGAATTTCCAGACGCACATTCAACCCTTGCGTGCGTCTCGCGCCCACGTTTCGGATGAGATTCCGCCCGAGGAAAACTTTTTAATTGATTGATTTTGTGTAATTTATTTCCCTTGACAGAAAGAAGCCGCGCCCGAAGGCGCGGCCAGTTCGACAGGGAGGAGTGTGGCCGCCGCCCATCGTGGCGCCCACGACGTCAACTTGGCCTGCAAAGGTTAACACTGTGTAAGCCTGAGACGGTTTTTGCGGAAAATGACGCAAGGGCCTCAGCCGCATGACCCGCGGCGCCGACGCAGGGCCAAGCGGCGCCGGCCGCGCGCCGCATCTTGACCCGCCCGGGCGGGAGGCGCAGGGCTTTGCCCGACGCCCCCTGAACTCATCTGGCATCGCCGTTCAGACGACCCCGGCACCGGAGCGCGCATGACCGAATCTCCCCCGCGCCGCCCCGCGCCGCGCCGCGCCGGATCGCCCCCGGACGCCCCGTCCCCCGATCCCGCCCCCGATCCCGCCCCCG
>JAYZWL010000134.1:0-31892 GCA_036154955.1 Pseudomonadota bacterium
CCGAGGACGCCGCCGCCCCCGCCGAAAGCGTCGCGAGCACGAGCAGCGTCGCGGCCCGCAGGCCGGAATCGGGAGGCGTCATCGCATATCTCCTGCGACCGAACAGGCCGGTGATCTGGGAAACCCGCCCCCCCGACGCATCGTAAGGCAGCCGAAGAAAACCCCGCACGTTGCAGAAATGACCCAACGTCGGAAACGAAGGCAGGATGGCAGAGGACGGAGAGGCCCGCAGGCCGCCGGACGCGGCGGCCTCCGGAACAGCCCCGGCGACAGGCGCCGGGATCAGGCCAGCGCCCGGACGAAGGCCAGCAGGTCGGGGTTCAGCGCCTCGGCATGCGTGGTGCACATGCCATGCGGAAAGCCCTTGTAGACCTTCAGCTCCGATCGCCTCAGAAGCTTCGCCGACAGCAGCGCGGAATCCGCGATCGGCACGATCTGGTCGTCGTCGCCATGCATCACCAGCGCGGGGATCGACACGGCCTTCAGGTCCCCGGTGAAGTCGGTTTCCGAGAAGGCCTTGATGCCGTCGTAATGCGCTTTGGCCCCGCCCATCATGCCCTGCCGCCACCAGTTGGCGATCACCGCCTCGGACGACGCCGCGCCGGGACGGTTGAAGCCGTAGAACGGGCCGGCGGCGACATCGCGGTAGAAGGCGGAGCGGTTCGCGGCCAGCGCCGCGCGAAACCCGTCGAAGACCGCGAGCGGCAGGCCGCCGGGATTGGCGGGGGTGCGCAGCATGATCGGCGGCACGGCGCCGATCAGCGCCAGGCCGGCGACCCGGCCCTCCGGCTCGCCATGGCGGGCGACGTAGCGCAGCGCCTCGCCGCCGCCGGTCGAATGGCCGACATGCACCGCGCCCTTCAGGTCCAGCTTGCGCGCCACCGCGGCCGCGTCGGCGGCGTAATGGTCCATGTCGTGCCCGTCGCCGACCTGGGAGGAGCGGCCATGCCCGCGCCGGTCGATGCCGATCACCCGGTGGCCGGCGGCGAGGAAGAACAGCATCTGCGCGTCCCAGTCGTCGGAGCTCAGCGGCCAGCCGTGGTGGAAGACGATGGGCTGGGCGTCCTTCGGGCCCCAGTCCTTGTAGAAGATCTCGGCGCCGTCGGCGGCGGTGACGTAGCTCATCGGGTCAGCTCCTGCTTGAGCGGGGGAGGCGGGGGAGGCGCCCGCCGCCGGGGCGGGGCGGGGCAGCGAGAGCGCGGCGGCCGCGGCGCCGATCAGCAGGTCCCGGCGCGCGGCGCCGGCGGCGGGACGCCCGGACAGGGGCGGGACGGGGTCGTGCATGGCGAAGGCTCCTCTGGCGCCCGGGAGGAAGGTGGGATCGGGGGGCGCCGATGAGCCAAGGGTGCGCCCGGACCGGGGCGCCGGGCCATCGGGCCTCGGGTCGACCGGGTAAGACCTTGGTATCAGGGGGCTGACTCCATCGGAGGCCGGGCGCGCCGCCGCGGCGCGGACATGCCTGCGGGGCGGGCGCCCCAAGCGCCCGCCCCGCAGGGTCGTCGGGGAATCCGGGCGCGCCTAGCGATGCGGCTGGAAGGTGGTCAGCTCGGTCTCGTCGCTGTCGACCACGAACACCGCCAGCAGCTTCGCCGGCTCGGTCTTCGAGGCGTTGGCGCTGACGTCGTGGAAATCCCCGGGCATCTCCGAGAAATTGTCCATCGCGCGGTAGACCTTGGTCTCGCCGCCGTTGATCCGCATCTCCAGCGCCCCTTCCAGCACGGTCGCGTAGATCAGCGCCGAGGGCGCGTGGACATGCGCGGGGCTGAAGCCCCCCGGCTCGTATTCCACCAGCACGCCCTTCAGGCTCTTGCCCGGCAGGTTCGGGATCGGCTGATCGTAGACCAGCGTGATGCGCCCGCCCTCGGCCAGCGCGGGCGAGACGGCGAGCAGCGGGGCGGCGAGCAGCAGGGCGGCGAGGGCCGCGGCGGCGCCGCGGAGGCGGCGGGGACGGGGGGACAGGGTCATCGGAAGGTCCTTTCTCAGACGGTTGCGAAGCGGGAGGGCGGCCGCGCAGGGCCCGGGGGACCCCGCGGCCGTTCGTCGACCCGGCCGCCGATCCGTCGCTTCGGGCCGGAGGATGCGGGTCGGCCCCGGCCCGGGCCATCGGACCCGAGGCTGGCCGCGCTCGCCTTTGGTCGGATCGGACCCGACCGCGGACGAAGCGCGGCGCGGCTCAACCCTTTGGATTATCGACCCCGGGGCCGAAGCGCGGCAGGATCGCGGCGCCCCGGGATCTCCGCGACCCCGTCCCGAGGCTCGAACCGGCCGAGCGTCCGCAGGAGTCCCGATGCCAGACCACCCCGTCCGCGCCCCGTCCGGCGGCTCCGCCCCCGTTCCCGCCCCGGTTCGCGACGTCGCCCGGGCCCGCCGCGAGATCCAGGCGGAGGCCGCGCGCCTGGGGATCGACGACGCCTATGTCTCGACGCTGGTCGAGACCTTCTACGCCCGCGTCCGCGCCGACCCCGCGCTGGGTCCGGTCTTCGAGCGGGAGGTGGGCGACGACTGGCCGGCGCACCTGGCGCGGCTGAAGGATTTCTGGGCCTCGGTCGCCTTCAACGCCGGGCGCTATTCCGGACGACCGGTGCAGGTCCACCGGGCGCTGACCGGGGTCGCGCCCGGGCATTTCGCGACCTGGCTGGGGATTTTCGAAGCGACGCTGCGCGACACCGCTCCGTCCCCGGCCGCGGCCGACCATTTCCTTTCGCGCGCCCATCGCATCGCCGCGACCCTGCGCGCCGCGATGTTCGGGCCGGAGGCCGCCGGGAGCGGCGACGCCGCCGCCGCGCCGCGCAGGGCGCCGGAAGGCGGGGCCTGATGGCCGTCGTCCCCCTGCTGGTCGGCATGGCGGACGACGACGCCGGGATGCTCGCCGCGCTGCGCGAGCTGCTGGAATCCGCCGGGCACGCGGTCAGCCCGCATCGGAACGGCGCGGCGCTGCTGGCCTCCCCCGATTTCGACCGTTTCGACCGCCTCGTGGCCGATTTCCGCATGCCGGGCATGGACGGCCTGCGGCTGGAGGCGCTCGCGCGGGCGCGGCGGCCGGAGCTGAGCGTCATTCTCATCACCGGCGACCACGACCTCGCCGACCGGCTGGTCTCGGCAGGCCGCCCCCCCGGACTGATCTTCCGCAAACCCTTCGACGGCCAGGCGTTTCTGGCCGCGATCGAGGCCGCGCGCCCCCGACGCGCGGGCGGGGGCTGAGGCCGTCCCTCCCAGCTCGATTCGGTACAGTTCTTTCTTTCGATCTCGGTTCTACCCTGCGAAGCCCGGGCCGGAGATGCTTCGCAGGCGTTCGATTCAGTCGGAACCCCAGATGACCCCCCCGCCGCCCGCGAAGCACGACCGTTACCGGACCCTGTTCGAAAACTCCGGCCTCGCCATCTGGCAGGCCGACTGGTCCCGCGCGCTGCCGATGTGCGAGGAGGCGGAGCGGGCCGGCCGGGACCTGCGCGAATGGTTCCTCGAACATCCGGGGAAGGTGCGCGAGGCCGCCGCCGGCGCCGTCCTGTCGGACGCCAACGCCGCCGCGGCGCGCCTGTTCGGCGTCGCCGACGCGGACGCGCTGATGCGCGACGGCATCGGCCGGTTCCGCACCGCCGCCTCCGAGGCCGCGCTGCCCGGCATCTTCGCCGCGATCCGCGCCGGCGCCCCCTGGGCCGACGCCGAGACCACGTTCCGCACCGCCGCGGGCGAGACGGTCGACGTCCTGTTCCGCGTCACCCTTCCGCCCGATCACGACGGCTGGCGGCGCACGCTGATCATGGCCATGGACGTCACCCCCCTGCGCCGGGCCGAGGCGGGGCTGCGCCGCGCGCAGGACGAGCTGGCCCATCATGACCGCATCTCGATGCTGGGCCAGCTCGCCGCCTCGATCGCGCATGAGGTGAACCAGCCGCTGGCCGCCGCCGTCTCCTACGCCCGCGCCGGCGCCCGCTGGCTGGCGCGCGAGACGCCGGACATCGCCCGCGCGCGTTCGAACCTGGAGCAGGTCGAAAGCAACGCCCTGCGCGCCGCGCGGATCGTGCAGCGGATCCGCGCCATGACCCGGCGGTCCGAGGCGGCCGCCGACCTCGTCCATCTCGACGAGGTGGCGGAAGAGACGCTGGCGCTGGCCCGCGGTCTTCTGGAGCGGGCGGAGATGCGCGTCTCCCTCCACGCCCCGCGGGGCCTGCCGCCGGTGCGCGGCGACCGCATCCAGATCCAGCAGGTGCTGATGAACCTCATCCTGAACGCGCTGGAAGCCGCGCGCGACCTGCCGGCGGGGCGTCGGCGGCTGGAGATCGCGCTGAGCCGGGCCGACGACCGGCTGCGGCTGACGGTCTCCGATCGCGGCCGCGGCCTGGACGCCGACACGCTCGCCAAGATCTTCGACCCGTTCTTCTCGACCCGCCCGGGCGGCATGGGCATGGGGCTGGCCATCTGCCGCAACATCGTCGAGAGCCATGGCGGCGCGATCCGCGGAGAGGCGATCCGCGGCCCGCTCCCCGGCGCCCGCTTCGTGGTGGAGCTTCCGGCGGCGATCGAGGCCGCGTCCGCGCTGTGCAAGGCCGCGGAATGAGCCGCGGCGCGGCCTCGCCCCCTTCGGCCGACCCCGTGGTGTGGATCCTCGACGACGACGCCGAGCTGCGCGACGCGCTGGCCGAGCTGCTGGCCTCCGCCGGCTATGCCGCCCGCCCCTTCGAATCGATCCGCGAGCTGCTGGCCGCCCCCCGCCCGCCCGGCCCCGCCTGCCTGCTGCTGGACGTGCGCCTGCGCGCCGAAAGCGGGCTCGACCTGCAGGAACGGCTGGCGCGGGAGGGGGCGGCGATGCCCGCGGTGCTGATGACGGCTTTCGGCGACATCCCGATGACCGTGCGGGCGATGAAGGCCGGCGCCGTGGATTTCCTGGAGAAACCGTTCCGCGACGCCGACCTGCTGGCCGCCGTGGGGGCCGCGATCCGACGCGACGAAGCGGCCGCGCTGGAGCGGCGGGAGCTGGAGGACCTGACCCGCCGCCACGCGGAGCTGTCGGAGCGGGAGCGCGAGGTGATGGCGCTGGTCGCCGCCGGCCTGATGAACAAGCAGATCGCCGGACGTCTGGGCCTGTCGGTGGCCACCGTGAAGATCCATCGCGGCGCGGCGATGCGCAAGATGGCGACGCGGTCGCTGGCCGAGCTGGTCCGCGCGGCCGAGGTCCTGGGCGTCCGCGACCCCGCGCTGGGGCGCCACGCGCCATGACCCGGGCCGCCTCCGCGACCCGCGGGCGGAAGCGGCGCTCAGGGCAGGCGCGGCCGCAGCACCTCCAGCAGGCGGGGCAGCGCCGCGGCCTCGGCGCGGGCGTCGAAATTGGTCGCGCAGATCAGCGTCCCGGGCCGGCGAAGGGCCGGATCGACGAACCATCCCGACAGCGGACCGGGCGCGATGCCCCGGGCCCAGGCCTCGGCCTGCATCTCGGCGTCGTCCGCATCCTCGCGCAGCCAGACCAGCGCCGCGGGCCCGCTCGGCGCCGCCTCGATCCCCGCGTCGGCCAGCGCCCGGATCAGGCGGCTCCGCCGCTCGGCGTAGAGGGTCCGGGTGCGGCGGAGGTGGCGCAGGTAGTGCCCCTCCTCCAGGAAATGCGTCAGGCCGCGCTGGGCGATGGGACAGGGCGCGGGCAGGATATGCGCCGCCACCTCCGCCACCCGCTCCGCGATGCCGGGAGGCGAGACGACGAAGCCCAGCCCGATCATCTGCCCCAGGGTCTTGGCGAAGGTCCCCAGATGGATGACCGAGCCGCGCGGATCCTCCGCCGCCAGCGCCGGCGCGACGCGGCCGTCGAGCTGAAGCTCGGCGAGGAAGTCGTCCTCCACGATCCAGGCGCCGCTGCGCGCGGCCCAGTCCAGCAGCGCCGCGCGCCGGGGCGGCGACAGGGCCATGCCCAGCGGCGCGTGCTGGCAGGCCGAAACCACCGCCAGCGCCGCGTCGGGGGCGCGGGCCTCGGCGGCGGCGACGTCCAGCCCCTCGGCGTCGACCGGCGCGGCCACGGGGCGCATCCCCTGCCATCGCAGGGAGCGGCGGATGACCGGGAAACCCGGATCCTCCACCCAGGCCCGGTCGCTCGACGCCCCCCCGAAGTCGCGGCGCGCGGCGATGGCGAGCGTCAGGCCCGCGCGGAAGCCGGTGGTCACCACCACCTGGTCGGGCGCGCAGTCGATGCCGCGGGCGACGGCGAGATGGGCGGCGATCCGGGCCCGCAATCGGGGATCGCCGCGGGGATCGGGCTGCACCGTGCTTTCCACCGCGCGCGACCGCGCGGCCCGGCCCAGCAGGCGGGCCCAGACCTTGACCGGATAGGCCTCCTGCGCCGGCACGCCGTTCTGGAACGGGAACGAGGGCGCCTCATAGGCAGGGGTCATGCCGGGCATGGGGTCGGGATAGGGATCGGGCGGATGACGCGGCGCGCCGCGTCCCGCCGGCGGCGCGTCCGCGACCGGCGGCGCGACCAGCGTGCCCGAGGCGCCCGCGGCGACCACGAGCTGCGCGTCGGCCAGGATCTCGTAGGCGCGCCGCACGGTGCCGCGCGACACGCCGAGCTGGGCCGCGAGGTCGACCCATGACGGCAGGCGCGCGCCCTCGACCAGCCGCCCGTCCGCGATCGCCTCGCGGATCGAGGCGGCGATCTGCTCGGCGATCGTGCGGCGGCGGCTGCGGTCGATCTCGATGACGAGCCCGGCCCTGGTCATGCGTGAGTCGTCCTTTCGCAACCGGCCGCCGCCCGCGCCTCTCGCCCTGCGCATCCCCCGGTCACGACCCTGGCGCCGTCGGGCCAGCCCAAGGTCGTAGTCGGCCGTCCCCAGGCCCGGCAGCGCGGGGCCGGCGGCGGGCGCAGACTGTCTCCATCGAAACCATCCGACCCAACCGGGCGCCGCGCCGTCCGTCAAGCCGAAGTGGAGCCCGCCATGCCGCAGCGACCGCTCGTCCCCGACCGCGCGCCGCGCCCCCGCCTCGCCCATGCCGCCCCCGAGCTCTGGTCCGGCGGCGGCGCGCCGGCCGCGGACCCGATGCCCGGCTCCGGCCGTCCGGCGCGCCCGGCCCCGGGCCTGGCCCCGCTCCCGGCCCCGCTGATCGACATCGACGACCTGCGCGACGCGGCCGAGCGTCTGCGCGGCCACGCGGTCCGCACCCCGCTGATCGAGGCCGAGGCGCTGTCCGCCCGGGTCGGGCGCCGCGTGTTCCTGAAGGTGGAGAGCCTGCAGCGCACCGGCTCCTTCAAGTTCCGCGGCGCCTATAACCGCCTGTCGCGGCTGGACGAAGACCAGCGCCGCGCCGGGGTCGTCGCCTGGTCGTCGGGCAACCACGCCCAGGGCGTGGCGGCGGCGGCGCGGCTGCTGGACATGCCGGCCATCATCGTGATGCCCGCCGACGCGCCGGCCATCAAGACCCGCAACACCCGCGCCCTGGGGGCCGAGATCGTTCCCTACGACCGCCGCCGCGAAAGCCGCGAGGCCATCGCCCGCCTGATCGCCGAGCGCCGGGGCGCGGTGCTGGTCCCGTCCTTCGACGACCTGCTGGTGATGGCCGGCCAGGGGACCGTGGGGCTGGAGATCGTGGCCCAGACCTGCGCCGCGGGCGGCTCGGTCGGGCAGGTGCTCGTCCCCTGCGGCGGCGGCGGCCTGATCGCGGGCGTCGCCACCGCGATCCGCACAGCCCTGCCCGAAGCCCGCATCCACCCGGTCGAGCCCGCGGGCTTCGACGACACCGCCCGCTCGCTGGCCTCCGGCCGGCAGGAAAGCGTGCGCGACGGCGCGCGCTCGGTCTGCGACGCGCTGCTCGCCCCCGCGCCGGGGGAGCTGACCTTCGAGGTCAACCGCCGCCTTCTGTCCCATGGCCTGACCGTGGACGACGACGCGGTGCGCGCCGCGATGCGCTTCGCCTTCGAGACGCTGAAGCTGGCGCTCGAACCCGGCGGCGCCGTGGCGCTGGCCGCGCTGCTGTCGGGCGCGGTTCCGCGCGGGGACGGCGACGTGGTCGCGGTTTTGTCGGGCGGCAACGTCGACCCGGGCGCCTTCGCCGAAATCCTCGCCCGCGCCCCCCGGCCGGACGCGGACCCGTTCGTCTGAACCCCTGCCGCCAGGATCGAAAGGAGATCCCCATGCATCCCCGGATGACCGACCATTTCAAGCGCGCCCAGCCCGCCTTCAAGGCCCTCCTCGCCCTTGAGGCGGCGCTGAAGGACGGCCCGCTGGACGCGAAGCTGATCCACCTCGTCAAGCTGCGCGCCAGCCAGATCAACGGCTGCGCCGCCTGCATGCACATGCATGTCGACGAGGCGCTGAAGGACGGCGAGAGCCATGCCCGCCTGCATGTGCTGGCCGGATGGCGGGAATCGCCCTGGTTCGACGCGAAGGAGCGCGCGGCCCTGGCCTGGACCGAGGCGCTGACCCTGGTCGCGGAAACCGGCGCCCCCGACACGGTCTGGGCCGAGGTCGAGGCCGCTTTCGACCCGGACGAGCGGGTCTGGCTGAGCTACCTCGTCGGCGCGATCAACCTGTGGAACCGGGTGCAGATCGGCTTCCGCGTCCCGCATCCCAACCACGCGCCGGGCCCGAAGGCGCAGGCCGCCTGACGCCCCTCCCCCCGCGAACCGGGGGCGCGTCGGCGCCGACGCTCCCCCGACCCCGCCGCCCGCTCGCCCCGTCGTCCCCCAACCCATCGTCGCCCGAAGGCCGCGCCGCCGCGCGCGCCGCCGGCGCCCATCCTCCGGAGATATGGCCATGGCCTTCGTGCACGCCCATGCCCGCTCGCCCCTGTTCTCGCCCCCCGTCGCCGCCTTCGCCGGCCGCGCGCTGCTGGCCTGCGTCTTCGCCACGTCGGGGGCGGCCAAGCTCGCCGATCCGTCGGCCGCGCTGGGCCATATCCAGGCCTTCGGCGTTCCGCTGCCCGCCGTCGCGCTGGTTCTCGCCATCTTCGTGGAGCTCGGCGGCGCGCTGGCGCTGATCCTCGGCGCCGGCGCGCGCGTCGCCGCCGGCCTGCTCGCGGGCTTCTGCCTGATCGCGGCGCTGATCTTCCACGCGGATGCCGCCGACCCCGGCCAGGCGATCCAGTTCGGGAAGAACGTCGCCATCGCCGGCGGCCTGATCCAGGTCGCCGTCTTCGGGGCCGGGCGCTTCAGCCTCGACGCCCTGCGCGCCTGACCGGAGGGCCTGACATGACCGCACTGACCGGAAAGACCGCCGTCGTCACCGGAGGGGCCAGCGGCATCGGCCTCGCCGTCGCCCGCCGCTTCGTCGAGGCGGGGGCGCGGGTGCTGATCGTCGGCCGCCGCGCCGAGGCGCTGGAGACGGCGCGGGCGGAGCTGGGGCCCCTTGCCGAGACCCTGGTCGGCGACGTGGGTCGGATCGAGACCCATGACCGCATCGCGCAGGTCGTCCGCGACCGGTTCGGGGGCCTCGACATCCACGTGGCCAACGCCGGGGTGATCCGCCTCGGTCCGGCCGACGCGGTGACCGAGGACGATTTCGACGCCCAGTTCGCCACCAACGCCCGCGGCGTCTTCTTCGGCGTGCAGCGGGCGGCGGCGACGATGCGGGACGGGGGCGCGGTGATCCTCGTCAGCTCCATCGCCAGCCGCAAGGTGCTGCCCGACCACGCGGTCTACGCCGGCGCCAAGGCGGCGATCGAGGCCTTCGCCCGCGCCTGGGCGCTGGAGCTCGCCCCGCGGCGGATCCGGGTCAACGTGCTGAGCCCCGGCCCGACCCTGACCCCGATCCTCGACACGCTGGGCCCGTCGCCCGAAGCGCGGCCGGCGATCGAGCGGGCGATGCAGGCCGCCATTCCGCTGGGCCGGATGGCCGAGGCCGACGACCTCGCCCGCGCGGCGCTGTTCCTCGCCTCCGACGCGGGGGCCTATGTCAGCGGGATCAATCTGGCCGTGGACGGCGCCATGTCGCTGACCTGACGCGGCCCCCCCGGCTCCTCCCCCCGGCGCCCTCTCAGCCCATGAACATCTGGGTGGAGAGGGCGTTCGACAGGTGGCCCAGCGTCTCCGGCAGACGCTCCCGCGGGATCGAGCCGCCGAGGCAGACGCGCATCTTCTCCTCCGGCGCGCCCAGCACGGTGAAGGCGTCGGCCGGCATCAGGCCCAGCGGGCGGCGCGCCATGCGGATCGCCACGTCGGCGCGGGTGACGCCCGCGGGCAGGGTCAGCCAGATGTTGAAGGCGTTGGGGGCGGCGGCGAAGTCGAAGCCGGCCAGCGCCTCGGCCGCGATCCGCTGGCGGGCGGCGGTCTCGGCCCGGATGAAGCGGCGGATGGCGTCGGCGGTCCCGTCCTCGATCCATTGCGTGGTCAGGGCCATCGACAGCGGCGAGGGCATCACCGCGAGCGCCTTGACCGCCTGCGCCAGATGCAGCGCGCAGCGCGGGCTGGGCGCGATGGCGTAGGCGAGCCTGAGGCCCGCCCCGATGCACTTGGCCAGTCCCCCGATATGCCAGGTCAGCTCCGGCGCATGGGCGGCCAGCGGCGCGGGCGCGCGCGCGGGGATGAAGCCGTAGGCGTCGTCCTCGATCAGCGTCAGCTCACGCTCCAGCAGCACGTCGGCCAGCGCCAGCCGGCGGGATTCGGGCACGGTCAGCGTGGTCGGGTTCTGCAGCGTGGGATTGAGGTAGAGCGCCTTGGGCGCATGGGCCTCGACCGCGGCGCGCAGCGCGTCGGGGATCACGCCGTCGGCGTCCATCTCCACCCCCACCAGCTTCAGGCGCAGGCGGGCGGCGATGTTGCGCAGGCCGGGATAGGTGATCGCCTCGCACAGCACCGTGTCGCCGGGCTTCGCGATCAGCGACAGGATCGCGGCCATGGTGGCATGGGCGCCGGGGGTGACCGCCACCCGCTCCATCGAGGGGGCGAGGCCGCGCATCGACAGCCACATGGAGGCGGCGGTGCGGTCCCGCTCCGACCCCACCGGCGACTGGTAGCGCAGGAGGTCCACGAGATTGGCCGAGACGTAGCCGAACCCCTCCTTCATCCGGCGCAGCAGGTCCGGGTCGGTGGGCTCGGGCGGCATGTTCATCGACAGGTCTTCGTCGCGGGCGCGGGCCCGGTCGGGCGCGGCCTGCGCCACGGCGCCCTTCACGAAGGTGCCGCGCCCGACATGGCTTTCGACATGGCCGCGGGCCTGCGCCTCGGCATAGGCGCGGGAGACGGTGGTGAAGTCGATGCCCAGCCGGGCCGCGAGCCTGCGCTGCGGCGGCAGGCGGGCGCCGTCGGCGAGCCGGCCGGCGGCGATGTCGCGCGCGATCGCGTCGGCGATGGCCAGATATCGCGGCTTGCCGTCGTCCAGCCCCTGCAGGGTCCATTCGGTCATCGGTCGTTCTCCCCCCGTCCGGGGACGGGTCTACGACGATGCGCGGGACAATTGAAGCCCGAATGTATGGATCCAAGCCGAATCGCCCCGCCTGCGGCGCCGGGACGCGATTCCCGGCGCGATCCGGCGCGCGGCGCCGCTCCCGCAATCATTCTCACGCGGAATCCGCCCAGGAAACGGGCAGTTGGCCGGTAATCGCCAAGTTTATTGTATGCATATTGCACTGCATATTGATCCATACAATCAGCCCTGCCTTCCTGCCCTCGAACCAAACGCCAACCGAACGCGAGGAGGGCTCCACATGCCGGCGGTCACCAAGGAAGCGCACAAGGACGGGGAATACTTCGTCGACTACGAGGAGAAGGTCTTCGAGGACGTGAAGGCTGAGGCGGGCGAGAAGGCGCTCGTCACCTTCCATACGGTGGCCTTCGAAGGGTCCATCGGACTGGTCAACATTCTCAACGCAATCCGCCTCAATCGGAAAGGCTACGAGACCTCGATCCTGCTCTACGGCCCGGGCGTGACGCTGGGCATCCAGCGCGGCTTCCCCACGCTGGGCGACGAGGCTTTCCCCGGCCACCAGAACTTCGCGGTCAACCTCAAGAAGTTCATGGGCGAGGGCGGCAAGGTCTACGCCTGCCGCTTCGCGCTCCAGGCCCTTTACGGCCATGGCGAGCCGTCGCTGCTGCCCGGCATCGTCCCGGTGGCGCCGCAGGACGTGCTGGACTGCATCCTTCTGCACAAGAAGGCGAACGCGGTGATCCTGGACACGTGGACCGTATGAGCGGCCTCCGCCGCTCGTGGACCCTATGAGCGGCCTCCGCCGCTTGCGGACTGTCTGAGCGCCCGACGCTCCCGCCGCCGGGCGACGCGCCCGGCGGCCTCCCCCCACCAAGGCGAGAACCGATGCGAACCGACACGATACGCGCCGCCGCCGTGCAGATCGCGCCCGATCTTTCGGGCCGCGCCGGCACGATCCAGCGGGTCCTGAACGCCATCGCCGAGGCCGCGGGCCGGGGCGCGCAGGTCGTCGTCTTTCCCGAGACCTTCGTTCCCTACTACCCCTATTTCAGCTTCGTGCTGCCCCCCGTCCAGCAGGGCGCCCCGCATCTGAAGCTGACCGAGGAGGCGGTCGTCGTCCCCTCGCCGGAGACCGAGGCCGTCGCCGCCGCCGCCCGCCGCCACGCCTGCGTGGTGGTGCTGGGGGTGAACGAGCGGGATCACGGATCGCTCTACAACACCCAGCTCATCTTCGACGCGGACGGAACGCTCGCGCTGAAGCGGCGCAAGATCACGCCGACCTACCATGAGCGCATGGTGTGGGGGCAGGGCGACGGCGCCGGCCTCCGGGTCGTCGACACCGCCGTCGGGCGCATCGGCGCGCTGGCCTGCTGGGAGCATTACAACCCGCTCGCCCGCTACGCGCTGATGGCCCAGCATGAGGAGATCCACGCCAGCCACTTCCCCGGCTCCCTCGTCGGGCCGATCTTCGGCGAGCAGATCGAGGTGACCATGCGCCATCACGCGCTGGAATCCGGCTGCTTCGTGGTCAACGCCACCGGCTGGCTGACGGAAGACCAGATCGCCTCGATCCACCCCGACCCGGCGCTGCAGAAGGGCCTTCGCGACGGCTGCATGACCTGCATCGTCTCGCCCGAGGGCCGGCACCTCGCGCCGCCGCTGACCGAGGGCGAGGGGATGGTGGTCGCCGATCTCGACATGCGCCTGATCGCCAAGCGCAAGCGGATGATGGACAGCGTCGGCCACTACGCGCGGCCGGAACTGCTGAGCCTGAACCACGACGCCCGACCGACCGCGACCCGGCATGAACGGGCCGGCGCGCCTCTTCCCGAAACGCTGGAACCGGAGCCGCAGGATGTCTGAGCACTCGTCCCTCATCAACGCGCTGCAGACCCACGGCCTGCGGCTGGTCGACCCGCGCGCAGGCCACGAAAGCCGCCGCGGCGGCGCGGGGCCGTCGGACCACAAGGCGGTGACGCTGGGCGAGACCACGGTGATGGTCCCGGTCCACACCGCGCCCAGCTTCGAAAGCCCGTTCCTGGCCGAGGCGCCGGACGCGGCCGGCGTCTCCCGCCTCACCCGCGACGGGCGGCCGGTGGGGGCGCTGCGCTTTCCCGCACGGCCGCGTTTCTACGACCTGAAGACTGCGGACGGCGTGCCCTATTCCCACATCGCCACGCTGCATTCCCGCGACGTGCTGGCGACCACGGTCCTCCAGACCTGCATCCGCTACGAGAGCCGCAAGAAGACCTGCCAGTTCTGCGCCATCGGGCAGAGCCTCGCGGCCGGGCGCACCGTCGCCCGCAAGACGCCGGCGCAACTGGCCGAGGTGGCGAAGGCCGCGGTGGAGCTGGACGGCGTGAAGCACATGGTCCTGACCACCGGCACCCCGCCCGGCAAGGATCGCGGCGCCGCGGTGCTGGCCGAAAGCGCCGCCGCCATCAAGGCCGCCGTGGATCTCCCCCTTCAGGGCCAGTGCGAGCCGCCGGAGGACGACGCCTGGCACCAGCGCATGTTCGACGCCGGCATCGACACGCTGGGCATGCATCTGGAGGCGGTGACGCCCGAGGTCCGCGCCCGGATCATGCCCGGCAAGGCCTCGGTCCCGCTGGAGAAGTATTTCTCCAGCTTCGAGGCCGCGGTGCGCGTCTTCGGCCGCGGGCAGGTGTCGACCTACATCCTCGCGGGGCTGGGCGACACGGCCGAGGCGATCCTCGCCATGGGCGAAAAGCTCTGCGCCATGGGCGTCTACCCCTTCGTGGTGCCTTTCATCCCCATCTCCGGCACGCCGCTGGAAAGCCACCCGGCCCCGTCCTCGGCCTTCATGGAATCGATCCTCAGCCCCCTGGGCCGGATGATCGCGGAGGCGGGGATCCGGTCGGCCGACATGAAGGCGGGCTGCGGCAAATGCGGGGCGTGCTCCGCCCTGTCCACCTACGAGAAACTGGGGAGGCTCGCATGATCGAGATCGAGCCCCGCGCCTTCCGCTGCCCCGGCTTCCACATCCGCGCCGCCTCGACGCGGTTCGAGGCGCAGGGAGCCGAGGCGCTGCGCGCGCGCGTCTTCGTCCGCGAACAGGGCATCTTCGCGACGCATGACCGCGACGAGATCGACCTCATCGCCACGCATCTCGTCGCCCTGTCGACCTATGCGCACGAGGCCGACCAGGTGGTCGGGACGGTCCGCATCCATGAGGAGGCGCCGCGGCTCTGGTGGGGCTCCCGCCTCGCCGTCGACCGGGGGTTCCGCAATGTGGGCGGGCTGGGGGTGGAGCTGATCCGGCTGGCGGTGTCCACCGCCGTCGCCCGGGGCTGCGACCGCTTCCTCGCCCATGTGCAGATGCAGAACGTCCCCCTGTTCGAACGCCTGCGCTGGCGCCCGCTGGAAGAAGTCGCCTTCCACGGCGCCCCGCATATGCGGATGGAGGCCGACCTTTCCGCCTATCCGCCCTGCCCGGACCCCGTCGCCGGCTGGTATCTGCGCGCCCGCGGCAAGGAGGCCGCCAGATGACCGCGCCCCTGGGCCTCGCCGCCCCCGCATCCGCCGACGCGCTCGACGCGCTGGCGGGGCGCCTGCGCGCCCATCCCTCGATCCGCTCCAAGCTGGCCATCGCCGGGGCGACGGGGGCGCTGGGGCTTAGCGCCGCCGCCCCCGGGCGCCCCGGCGACGACGCCGCAGTTCTTCCCCGCGACGACGGCTACGACCTGCTGGCGGGCGAGGGCTTCATACCCGCCTTCGTCGCGGACGACCCGTGGTTCGCCGGCTGGTGCGCGGTGATGGTCAACCTCTCGGACATCGCCGCGATGGGCGGGCGCGCCACGGCGCTGGTCGATCAGGTCTGGGCGCCCGACGCGGCGGCCGCCGCGCCGCTGCTGCAGGGGATGCGCGACGCCTCCGCCGCTTACGGCGTGCCGCTGGTCGGCGGGCACACCAATTTCGCCGCGCCTTCGCTGAGCCTCGCCGTCTCGGTGCTGGGCCGGGCCGCGGCCATCATCTCCAGCTTCGACGCCCGGCCCGGCGACCGGCTGGTCGCGGTCCACGACCCCCGCGGCGCCTATCGCAACTTCGACAATTTCTGCGCCGCCCTCGACGCCCCGGCCGCCCGCCTGCGCGCGGACCTGGAGATCCTGCCCGAACTGGCCGAGGCCGGGCTCGTCCGCGCCGGCAAGGACATCAGCCAGGGCGGAATCGCGGGCACGGCGCTGATGCTCGCCGAATGTTCCGGAGTTGGGATCGAGATCGACCTTCCCGCCGTCGCGCCCCCGCCCGGCGTCGACCGGGAACGCTGGCTGCGGACCTTCCCGAGCTTCGGCTTCCTGCTCGCCGTCGCCCCGGACGCCGCGCCCAGCGTCATCGACCGCTTCGCCGCCCAGAGCCTCGACGCCGCCGATATCGGCGAGGTGGTCCCCGGCGCCGCCGTCGCCCTGCGCGACGCCGGCCGCCGCGCCGTCTTCTGGGACCACGCCGCCGCGCCTTATCTCGACCTGCGAGACGACGATGCCTGAGACCTTCTGGACCGTCCGCTGGCCCGACGGCGAGGTGGAGCGGCTCTACTCCCCCTCCACCGTCGTGGCCGAGCTGTTCGAGCCGGGCCGCGCCTATCCGCTGCCCGAGTTCCTGTTCCGCGCCCGCATCGCGATGGAGCGCGCCTCCGACCGGGTGCGCCGGATCCACGGCCATCCCTGCCGGCTGGCGCTGGGCCAGCTCGACCGGATCGAGACCGCCGCCGCCCGTTTCGCCGACCTCGACGACGCCGAGGTCGCCTGCCTGGACATAACCCGATGAGGACCGCGCCCATGAAGGACCTTTCCACCCCCCACGCCCCGGTCATCATCGTCGGCGGCGGACAGGCGGGCCTGTCGCTGTCCCACTGCCTGCGGGAGCAGGGGATCGCCTCCATCGTGTTGGAGCGCCACCGGAGATTCCACTCCTGGCGGGTCAACCGCTGGGACAGCTTCTGCCTGGTGACCCCGAACTGGCAATGCCGCCTGCCCGGCTATTCCTATGCGGACCATGGCGGCCGGGATCCCGACGGCTTCATGCTGCGGGACGAGATCGTGGACTACCTCGACGCCTTCGCCGCGCGCACCGCGCCGGATCTGCGCGAAGGGGTGGAGGTGACGCGGGTCGCGCCGGAGGGCGACGGCTGGCGGGTGGAGACCTCGGCCGGGACCTGGACCTGCGATCAGGTCGCGCTGTGCACCGGCGGCTACGACACGCCGATCGAGCCGGACTATGCCAAGGCCCTCGCGCCCTCGATCTTCCAGATGCACTCCGTCGACTATCGCCGTCCGGAGCAGTTCCCCGAGGGCGGCGTGCTGATCGTGGGCACCGGCCAGTCGGGCGTGCAGCTGATGGAGGATTTCGTTCGCGCCGGCCGCCCGGTGCACCTCGCCGTCGGCCCCGCCCCCCGCAGCCCGCGCCGGTATCGCGGGCGGGACGCGACCGACTGGCTGTTCGACGCCGGCCACTATGCGATGACCATCGACCGCCATCCCGACCCGGCCAAGGCGCTGTCCCAGACCAACCACTACATGTCCGGCCGCGACGGCGGGAAGGAGATCGACCTGCGCCGCTGGCATGTGGAGCACGGGGTCGAGCTATACGGCTCGCTGGCCGGCATGGAGGGGACGCGGGCGACCTTCCTGCCGGATCTCGGCAAGAACCTCGACGACGCCGACGCCTCCTATCTCGGGATCCGGACCCAGATCGACGCCTTCATCGCGCGCGAGGGGATCGAGGCGCCCGAGGAGCCGCCCTTCGAAAAGGTCTGGGCGCCGGAGGCGGAGCGCACCGGGATGGACCTGGAGGCCGCCGGCGTGACCTCCGTCCTCTGGGCCATCGGGTTTCGCCCGGACTGGTCCTGGGTGGAGGCTCCGGTCTTCGACCCCCGCGGCAAACCCCTGCATCACCGCGGCGAGACCGCTTCGCGCGGCCTGCATTTCCTCGGCCTCGGCTGGCTGAACACCTGGGGGTCGGGGCGGTTCCTGGGCATCGAGGAGGACAGCCGCTGGCTCGCCGCCCGCATCGCCGCGCAGATGGCGGGGGCGCCGGTCCGTGCCGGCTGACGTCCTGGCCGTCGGGCTCGCCTGCGCCGGGTTTCAGCGGCAGGCGCCGGCGCCGCGCGTCGGGACCCGGGCGGGCGGACCGCTGGCCGGGGCGACGGGACTGGCTGGGGCGGTAGGATTCGAACCTACGATACACGGTACCAAAAACCGTTGCCTTACCACTTGGCCACGCCCCAACGCGCGGCGGAACCTATCCCCGTCCTCGCGGCTCGGCAAGCGGCTCGCGCCCGCCCGCGGGTTTCGCCCCGGCGCCGACGCCGCGGGGCGCGCAATCGGTCTTGCGCCGCCTCCGGGGGGCTGCTAACGAGCGCTTCGCAAGCGGGAAGACCCCGCGACGCACGGTCCGGAGTGTAGCTCAGCCTGGTAGAGCACTGTCTTCGGGAGGCAGGGGCCGGAGGTTCGAATCCTCTCACTCCGACCAACGGACCCAAGGCCATGACCTTGAGCGAACAGGGCGTCCCCCACGGGGACGCCCTGTTTCGTTTCGGCTGCCGGAAAAGGGCCTGGAGCGGGCGCCGGCGCGGCCGCGGAACAACCGACTTAATCGACCGATTAAATCCCGGGCGGGCGAGCGTCGGCCTTCGCCCCGCTTGTGCGCTGCAACATGCCTGCGCGACGCGCGCAACCCGCCCCGCCGATGCGAATCGCGATTCGGGGCCTCGGCGGCGGCGGTTCGATTCGCCCCGAAAAACCGAAGTAACCTTATGATATTATTGATGTTGCTTAGCTTGTTAGCTCATCGATGAACTCCCGACGCGCGCCATTCCGCCGCACCGGAGCGGATCGTGGTCAAACGAAACGCCCGCCGGACTCAACCGACGGGCGTTTCAGCGACGCAAGGTCAGGGCGCTCCCGTCTCTCGCCGGCCAGGCCGGGGCGCGGCAGGGCGGAGCCCCGTCGGACAAGAAGCGGATCAGAACTCGACTTCGAGCTCCAGAATCTCGTCCGGCTCGGCCAGCGCGCCCGCGGTCCATTCCTTCATCAGGTCCCATTCCAGAACCGTGTCCACATAGTCCTGAAGCTTCGGCTCCAGCGTCACGGCGTAGGTGTTGAACCGGGTGCAGACCGGCGCCCACATCGCGTCCGCCATGGTGGGGCGGCCGAACAGGAACGGCCCGCCATAGGCGTCCAGGCATTCGGTCCACAGCTCCTTCACCCGCTCCACATCCGGGCGAGCTCCGGAAAAGATCTTGAATTTCTGATGCTTGGCCTTGAGATTCATCGGCAGCGCCGAGCGCAGGTTGTAGAAGCCGGAATGGATCTCCCCCGACACCGCCCGGCAATGGGCCCGCTTGGCCTTGTTGGCTTCGGGCAGCAGACGCGCCTCCGGGAACTCCTCGTTGAGGTAGTTGGCGATGGCCAGCGTGTCCCAGACCGAGACCTCGCCATGCTGCAGCCGCGGCACCAGCACCGAGGGGGACAGCAGCAGCAGTTCCTGCCGCGTGTCGGGATCGTCGAGATCGACCGGAACCTCGTCGAAATCGAGGCCCGCCATCTTGCACAGAAGCCAACCCCGCAGGGACCACGACGAATAGTTCTTGGACGATATGGTCAGGGTCGACTTGGCCATTCCGAACCCCCTTGAGTTGTGCTCGTTATCGGCGCGTTGACAGGACGCCCTTAAACTCTCTCGCACCGCAACAAGAATTGCACTAGCGTTTTCGCGACCTCCCCTGCGGTTTGGAGTCCCGCCCCATGCTCTACCAGACCTACCAGTTCCAGAACGACATGCTGACGCCCGTGCGCTTCGCCGCCCGCTGGGGCATGGCGCTGGGAGATGTGTTCGGACTTGGGCTCGGGGACGATCTGAAGCGCCGCATGCTCGCCGCGATGGAGATGGTGTCGCGCTTCGAGCTCAGCCACGCCCGCCCGTCCTTCGGGATCGACTCGGTGACCGTCGGCAACCGCGAGGTCACGGTGACCGAGGAGGTCGACCTGCGCCTGCCCTTCGGCGATCTGCTGCATTTCAAGAAGGACATCGACACCCGCCAGCCCAAGGTGCTGATCGTGGCGCCGCTGTCGGGCCATTTCGCCACCCTGCTGGCCGGCACGGTCAAGACCATGCTGCAGGACCACGACGTCTACATCACCGACTGGACCAATGCGCGGGACGTCCCCGTCTCCGCCGGCAAGTTTGGGGTGGAGGACTACGTCTCCTACCTGATCCGCTTCATGGAGGAGATCGGAGAGGGCGGGCACATGCTGGCCGTCTGCCAGCCCTGCGTGCAGACCCTGGTCGCCGTCTCGGTGATGTCGGAGCGCAAGCATCCCTGCACGCCGCGCACCATGACCCTGATGGCCGGCCCGATCGACGTGCGCGAAAGCCCGACCACGGTGAACGACCTGGCCAACGAGAAGTCGCTGAGCTGGTTCAAGCAGCGCATGATCCAGACCGTGCCGCTGCGCTACAAGGGCGGCGGCCGGCGGGTCTATCCCGGCTTCGTGCAGCTGATCAGCTTCATGGCCATGAACATGGACCGGCACAAGGCGGCGCATAAGGGCCTTTACGAAGACCTCGCCGAAGGCAACGCCGAGAAGGCGGAGAAGGTGAAGACCTTCTACGACGAATACTTCGCGGTGCTCGACCTGACCGAGGAATTCTACATCGAAACCATCGACCGCATCTTCCAGCGCTGCGAGCTCGCCACCGGGGACTTCACCTATCAGGGCAAGCCGGTCGATCCGTCCAAGATCACCCGCACCGCGCTTCTGACGGTGGAGGGGGGGCGCGACGACATCTGCTCGCTCGGCCAGACCGCGGCGGCGCATGACCTGTGCTCCTCCCTGCGCCCGCATCTCAAGCGGCACCACCTTCAGGCCAATGTCGGCCACTACGGGGTGTTCAACGGCAAGCGCTGGGACCACGAGATCTACCCCGTGGTGCGCAACATGATCCTCGCCATGGAGTGAGCCGGAGGGGCGCGCCCCTTCCGCCCCGACGCGCCGCGCCGCGGCGAGACGTTTCGCCGACCAACGATTGATCCCTGTCAAGGCGCCCGGCCGCGCCATGCCCCAGTCTGCGCCGAAGGGGGGCATGGACGGAGGTCTGCATGCTGCGGGCGTTTCAGAGGGCGAGCGACGCGCTTGCGGCGGAGACGGGGACCGGCGCTGGGGCCGGAGACCGCTCCGCCGACGCCCCCCCGCCCGGAAGCCGCCGGGCCCCGGGACGGGAGGCCCGGATGACGGCGGCGTCTCCGGAACCGCTCCGCCAGCGCCGGGATGGCGGCTGGCGGGGCGGCGCCTGTTCGATTTTCGGATGCCATGACGGACGGGTCGTCGCCGCGGGCGTCCGCGCCGACGGCGACGCCTGGCTGCGCCTGGCCGGCGCGCCGGTGACGCCGCTGTCGGTCACTTTCGCGCCCTGGGGCTTCCGGATGACGGTGGGCGGGCTGGTCGAGGGCGTCAGCTATGCCGTCGGCCTGCAGCCGCCCGTGGGGCCGCCCCGCATCTCGATCCTGCCTTACGGGCCCGGTCTGCTGCAGTTCGGCGACCGCATCCTCGTGCCCTGCAGACGCGACGCGCCGCCGGACTGAACCGGCGGCGCGTCCCGGGCGCCGCTTGCGGCGCCCCGGTTCAGGCGGCCTTGCTTTCGGCCAGGGTCGGATAGTCGGTGTAGCCCTTCTCGGTTCCGCCGTAGAAGGTCGACTGGTCCCAGGCGTTCAGCGGCGCGCCTTCGCGCAGGCGGGCCACCAGGTCGGGATTGGCGATGAAGGCCTTGCCGAAGGCCACCGCATCCGCCTCGCCCTTGTCCACCGCCGCGATGGCCATGGCCCGGTCGTAGCCGTTGTTGACCATCCAGGCGCCGTCGAACTTGGCGCGCAGCGCCTCCAGGTCCGCGCCCTCGGGCAGGTCGCGCGGCCCGCCGGTCTGACCCTCGACCACGTGCAGATAGGCGAGGCCCTTGCCCGCGATTCGCTCGATCGCGCGGCCGAAGGTCTCCTGCGGGGTCGAATCCAGCGCGTCGTTGGCGCCCGAGAACGGGCTGAGGCGCACGCCCACCCGCCCGGTGGGAATGGCGGCGGTCACCGCGTCCACCACCTCGGCCAGCAGGCGGGTGCGGTTCTCGATGGAGCCGCCATAGCCGTCGGTGCGCCGGTTCACCCCGTCCTTGAGGAACTGGTCGATCAGATAGCCGTTGGCGGCGTGGATCTCGACCCCGTCGAAGCCGGCCTCCATCGCGTTCTTCGCGGCCTGGGCGTAGGCGGCGACGATGCCGGGGATTTCGGCCTCTTCCAGCGCGCGGGGGGCGGAGGTTTCGGCGAAGCCGCCGGATTCCAGGAAGGTCTTCACCTTGGCGGTGACGGCGGAGGACGAGACCGGCGCGACCCCGCCCGGCTGCAGGTCGACATGGGAGATGCGGCCCACATGCCAGAGCTGGATGACGATCTTGCCGCCGCGCGCGTGAACCGCGTCGGTCACCTTCTTCCAACCCGCGATCTGCTCGGCCGAATGGATGCCGGGGGTCCAGGCGTAGCCCTTGCCCTCGGGCATGATCTGGCTGGCCTCGGTGATCAGCAGCCCGGCGGAGGCGCGCTGGCCGTAATACTCGGCATGGATCTCATAGGGCGCGTCGACGCCGGGGCGGGCCCGGTTGCGGGTCAGCGGGGCCATGACCACGCGGTTGGCGATCTCGATATCGCCGAGCTTGCCGGCGGAGAAGAGCTTGGGGTCGGACATGTCCGTGTCTCCTTGGAACGGGATGATATTTGAGGACCGCTCGATCCAAAATGACCCGCAACCCGTGCGTCGCGGATCGGTTGCGGCGGAGGTCAGTCGACGCCGAGCAGGCGGCAGGCTTCGGTCTTCAGGGCGTCGACGTCGGTGACGGGGGCGCCGGCCTTGCGCATCGCCGCGGCCCCCAAATAAAGCGCCAGCGCGGCGCGGGCCCGGCCTTCGGCCGCGGCTTCGCCCACCAGCGGCGCGGCGAGGCCGGCGAGGAACCGGGCCTTGCGGGCGATGGAGTCGTTGATCTTGCCGGCGGCCTCGATGTCGCGGGCCCCGAGTTCGGCCGACATGTCGACCACGAAGCAGCCGGCGCGGTGCACGTCGGCGGCGAACATCGTGTCCACGACCCGCCGTATCGCATCCCGCGGCCCGGCTTCGGGATCGGCCGCCGCGGCGCGGTCGAGCGCCGTCTCTCCCGCCTCCAGATACAGGTCCAGCGCCGCGAGCAGCGCCCCGCGCTTGGACCCGAAGGCGGCGTAGAAGGACGAACGCGACAGGCCGGCGGCGGCGGTCAGATCCTCCAGCGACGCCGCCTCGTAGCCCCTGGCCTTGAACACGCCCAGCACCGCGCCCAGGGCCCGGTCGGGGTCGTATTCCCGCGGCCGTCCGGGCCCCTGACGCGCGGAGGCCGGGCAGAAGACCGGGGCGGGGATATGAGAAGGCGTGGCGCTCATGTCATCCGATATCGGACCGACCGTTCCCGATTTCAAGCCGCGCCCGGCCGGGAAACGCCCCGGGCCGCTCACGACCCGGCGAGGCCCCTGCGGGCGCCCGCCGGATCGACGCCTCCGTCAGCCGACGAAGGCGCGTTCCACCACGAATTCGGCGGGGCGGGAGTTGGAGCCTTCGACGAGCCCGAACTCCTCCAGCATCGCCTTGGTGTCCTTGAGCATGTCCATCGACCCGCAGATCATGCCCCGATCGGTCTCCGGGCTGATCTTCGGCACGCCCAGCATCTCGTACAGCGCGCCGGAGCGGCCCAGGTCGGTCTGCCGGCCCATCACCTCGGTCGTCTCGCGGGTGGTGGAGGCGAAATGCACCAGCTTGGCCGCGGCCTCCTCGCCCACCAGCTCGTCGGCCTTGGTGGCCTCGACCAGCTCCTTGCCATAGGTCAGCTCGGCGGCGTCGCGGCAGGTGTGGCAGAGGATCACCTGCTCGAACTTCTCATAGGTCTCCGGGTCGCGGATCACCGAGGCGAAAGGCGCGATGCCGGTGCCGGTGGAGAACAGCCACAGCCGCTTGCCGGGGATCAGCGCGTCCAGCACCAGCGTCCCGGTCGGCTTCTTGCGGAACCAGACCGCGTCGCCGACCTGTATCTTCTGCAATTCCGAGGTCAGGGGGCCGTCGGGCACCTTGATCGAGTAGAACTCCAGCTCCTCGTCCCAGGAGGGCGAGGCGATGGAATAGGCCCGCCACACCGGCTTTTCGCCCGGCAGGCCGATCATCACGAACTCGCCGGAGCGGAAGCGGAAGCTGGGCGGGCGCGACAGACGGAACTTGAACAGGCGGTCGGTGTAGTGCCGGACCGACAGCACCTTCTCGGCGAAGGCGCTGGACGGCGGCTCGATCGCGGTCAGGGTTTTCGCGGCGTCTTCCAGATCGCGCATCTCGGGTCGCCTCCGTCGGCTGCTCGGCATGTCAAAAAGGCCCGGCGCCGGCCGGAAAGCGGGCGGACGCAGGTCGTCCCCGGTCACATGGCGCATTGCAGCAGGAATTGAAAGGGGATTTCACATCACGTTTGGGGGGCGAAAATATTTCACGCGCGGTCCCGGTGAAACCGGATCGCCTTCCGAAAGCGAAAAGGGCGCCCCGCAGGACGCCCTTTCTCCGATCGCTTCGCAGGTCCGCTCAGAACGCGGCGGCCAGCATCGCCGGCTCGACGCCCGCGGTCTCCTCCAGCCGGCGGCGCATCTTGCGCAGGGCCTGGGATTCGAGCTGGCGCACCCGCTCCTTCGACAGCTTCAGCTTGGCGCCGAGGCTTTCCAGCGTCTCGGGCTCGTCGTCCAGCTTGCGGGCCCGAATGATCATCCGCTCCCGGTCCGACAGCGCGTCCATCGCGGTCTCGATCCAGTTGCGGGCGGCCTTCAGGTCGTGGTCGCGGCTGACGCGGGCTTCGGAGTTCGGGGTGTCGTCCTCCAGCGTCTCGATCCACTCGCGGCCCTCTTCGCCCGACTGCTGGGCGTTGAGCGAGAAGTCGGAGCCGGCCAGCCGGCCCTCCATCATCTCCACGTCCCGCAGGGGGGCGCCGAGCTCCTCGGCGATGCGCACCCGGATCTCCTCGCCCGAAAGCTGCACCCCGTCGCGCTCCATCTCCCGCTCGATCTGGGCGCGGATGCGGCGCATGTTGAAGAACAGCGACTTCTGCGAGCTGGTCGAGCCGGTGCGCACCATGGACCAGTTGCGCATCACGTAGTCCTGGATGGACGCCTTGATCCACCACACGGCGTAGGTGGAGAAGCGGACGCCGCGGTCGGGGTCGAATTTCTCGGCCGCCTTCATGAGGCCGACGCCGGCCTCCTGAATGAGGTCGTTCATCGGCGCGCCGTAGCGGCGGTACTTGGAAGCCATGGAAACGGCGAGGCGCATATAGGCGGTGACGAGGCGATGCAGGGCCTTTTCGTCCCCCTCGTCGCGCCAGCGACGGGCGAGGTCCAGTTCGGTGTCGGCGTCAAGAAGCTCGGCCGCCATCGCGGTCCGGGTCAGGGAACCGATCTGAGGGGCGTCGAGGGCCATCATCCTACTCCTTGTTCTGGGTCGGAGCGCCCGGGCGGCGCGTCCGCGGTATGTTTGTTCTTATGCCTTAGGATACGACGCCCCCGCGGGGTTGGATCACCGCCAGCGGGCCGGAAACGTAATGTTTCGCAAGCGTGGACAAAATTGCGTGATCCATCGCTTCCACGTGTGATTGAGGCCACAATATGTCATTGGAAGCGGGCGTCGCCACATTGCAGACTGCGGTTCACCCACGGTCCGCCATGCTCGGAGACCCCGCCATGCAGCTCCTCATCGGAAATCGCCGCTATTCGTCGTGGTCCCTGCGCGGCCACCTGCTCGCCGAGCTGACCGGCGCGCCGTTCGATGTGCGGCAGGCGATGCTGGAGACCCCGGAATTCGAGGCGCTGCGGGCGGAGCAGGCGCCGGCGCGAACCGTGCCGATGATGCGCTTTTCGGAACAGGATCCGGGCGGGGCGGGGTTCTGCTGGGACAGCCTCGCCATCGCGGAGGAGCTGGCGGACCGCTTCCCCAGCGCCCCGATCTGGCCCGAGGCGCCCGCCGCCCGCGCCGCCGCGCGCAGCCTCGCGGCGGAGATGCATGCGGGCTTCCACGCCCTGCGCGGCGACTGCCCGATGAATCTCGGCCGGGTCTATGCGGGCTTCGCCCCCTCGCAGGCGGTGCGCGACGACCTCGCCCGGATCGAGGCGCTTTGGGCCTGGGCGCGCGAAACCTTCGGGGGCGAGGGCCCGTATCTGTTCGGAGCCGCCCCCTGCGCCGCCGACGCGATGTTCGCGCCGGTGGCCTCGCGGCTGGCGACTTACGGACTGCCCCGCTCGGCCGCGGCGCAGGCGTATATGGAGACGATCTTCGCCTGGAGCGCCTTTCGCCGCTGGCGGGCGATGGCGGATGCGGAGACGGCGCGCCTGGCGGATTCGGAGCAGGACCTTCCCGAAGGCCCCCGCTTCGGCCCCGTCCCCCGCCCCGCCCGCGCGGTGGCGGAGGCGGAGGGGCGGGAGGCGGTCAACGCCGTCTGCCCCTACTCCGGACGGCCGGTGGCGGCGAATTCGCTCGCGGAGATCGACGGGCGGGTGATCGGCTTCTGCAACCCGTTCTGCCGCGACAAGTCCGTGGCGGATGCCGACGCCTGGCCGAAGCTGGCTCCGCTGCTGCCCTGACGGATCAGGGGGCGGATCCGCGCCCGGGCCCGGGCCCGGACTCGGGATAGATCACGTCGGTCAGATAAAGTCCGTCGGGCGGGGCGACCGGACCGCAGGCGGCGCGGTCGCGGGCGGCCAGCGCCTCGGCCACCCGCGCGGGCGCCCAGCGCCCGGCGCCCACCCGCTCCAGCGTGCCGACGAGGCTGCGGACCTGGTTGTGCAGGAAGGACCGCGCCCGAAGCCGGAACTCGAAGCGGGTTCCCCCGGGGGTCGGGCGCGCCTCGATATCGAGCGCGTCGAGCGTCTTCACCGGCGACTTCGCCTGGCAGATCGAGGAGCGGAAGGTGGTGAAGTCGTGCCGGCCCAGCAGATGCGCCGCCGCCTCGCGCATCGGGTCGAGCGCCAGCGGGCCGGGGACGCGCCAGGCCCGCCCCTTGTCGACGGTCAGCGGCGACCGGCGGGCGACGACCACGAACAGGTAGCGGCGCTCGATCGCGTCGAAGCGGGCGTGGAAGTCGTCGGCGGCGCGCTCGGCCGCGAGGACCGAGACCGGGGCGGGCTTGAGATGCCAGTTCAGCGCCTCGGCGAGCCGGAACGGGTCCCAGTCGCGGATCATGTCGCAATGGGCGACCTGCCCTGTGGCGTGAACGCCGGCGTCGGTGCGCCCCGCGCCCCCGATGCCCGGCGCGTCGGGGTCGAGCGCGCGGATCGCGTCCTCCAGCGCGCCCTGGACGGAGGGCTGGTCCGCCTGGCGCTGCCAGCCCGCGAAGGGGCGGCCGTCATATTCCACGGTGAGCTTGTAGCGGGGCATGGCCGCCTCATGCCGCGCGCGCCCCCGGTTGCGCAAGAGGGCGCCGCGTCGAGGTCGCGCGGGTCGGACCCGGGCGCCCGCGGCGCGCGGAGGCGGGGTCGCCCGGCGGGACCGTTTCAGGCCGGCTCCGTCGGCGCGTCCCCGCCGCCGCCCGTGCCCGGCGCCGCCGGGCGCCTCCCTCTCCCCGCGCCGCGGGCGCCCGGCCGCCGCCTTCGTCCGGCCGGGCGCGGCGCCCCCGCCCCCTCGCGATGCGCGCCCGCCGGTCTATATGTGAACCGACCATGCAAGCGAGGGGGACACGGGGCTTGGGGCTCTTCGACATCGCCGACGACATCGCCCGCTGGGTGGAGGACGCCCAGGACGGGGTCGCCTCGCTCACCGAACCGACCCTTCGGCTCGGCGTCACCGGGCTGGCGCGCGCCGGCAAGACCGTGTTCATCACCTCGCTGGTCGCCAACCTTCTCGACCGCGGCCGCATGGCGGGGCTGGAGGCGCAGGCCTCGGGCCGGATCGAGGCCGCCGCCCTGCGTCCCGGCCCGGACCGCGAGACCCCGCGCTTCGACTTCGAGACCCATCGCGCCGCCCTGCTGGCGCCCGAGCCGCGCTGGCCCGAGTCCACCCGCCGCATCTCCACCCTGCGGGTCAGCTTCCGCACCCGCCCCTCCGGCCTTTTCGGCGGCCTGACCGGGCCCGGCGCCCTGCATCTCGACATCACCGACTATCCCGGCGAGTGGCTGCTGGACCTGCCGCTGATGTCCCGCAATTTCGCCGCCTGGTCGGCCGAGGCCATCGCCGCCGCCCGCAGCCCCGCCCGCGCGCCGCTGGCGGCGGAGTGGCTGGCGAGGGCGGAAGACGCCGCCGACGCCCCGTTCTCCGAGGACGCCGCCCGGGCGCTGTCCGAGGCGTTCACCCGCTACCTCGCCGCCTGCCGGGAGGCGGGGCTTTCGGGCCTCGCCCCCGGCCGCTTCCTGCTGCCGGGAGAGCTTGAGGGCTCCCCCGCGCTGGCCTTCGCCCCCCTTCCCCCCGGCCCCCGCAAGGGCCTGCGCGCCGAGCTCGACCGCCGATACGAGGCCTACAAGCGCGTGGTGGTGAAACCCTTCTTCCGGGACCATTTCGCCAAGCTCGACCGGCAGGTGGTGCTGGTGGACCTGCTGTCCGCGCTCGACGCCGGGCCCGCCGCGGTGCAGGACCTGCGCGAGGCGCTGCCGCAGGTGCTGGAGGCGTTCCGGCCCGGCGAACGGTCCTGGCTCGCGCCGCTGCTGGGCAAGCGCATCGACCGGATCCTGTTCGCCGCCACCAAGGCCGACCATATCCACCACGCCCAGCATGACCGGCTGACCGCGATCCTGCGCGCCCTGCTGCGCGAGGCCGAGGACCGCGCCGCCTTCAAGGGGGCGAAGACCCGCGCGCTCGCCCTCGCCGCCCTGCGCGCGACGACGGAGCAGGAGATCGAGCGCGACGGCCGCCGCCTGAACTGCGTGCGCGGCCGGCTGGAGACGACGGGCCGCGACGCCGCCTTCTATCCCGGCGCCCTGCCCGAGAGCCCCGCGGCCCTGCTCGCCGCCGCCGCCTCGGGGGCCGACACCTGGCCGGAAACGGAGTTCCGCGCCATGGCCTTCGCGCCGCCGAGGCTCGCGCCGAAGCCCGGGGACGGGCCGCCGCATATCCGGCTCGACCGCGCCGCCGAATTCCTGCTGGGGGACCGACTGTGACCCGACCCGACCATCCCTCCGACGGTTTCGTGGAGCATGGGGCGGAGGCCCCCGCCTCCAACCCCGCCGCCCCGCCCCGCCGCCGCGACGCGCCCCTGCTGATCGAGGACGACGACCCCGCGCTCGCCGACCCCGCGCCGTCCCCGGCCGAGGCGCCCTCCCCCGACGGCCCGCCCCCGGGCGCGGGCGCAGGCGCGGAGGGCGCGGCGATGACCCGCGCCGCCACGCTGGCCGCGGGGGGCGGGCGCGGCATGGGCGCCTTCGGCTGGTTCGTCTCCGCCGCCGGCGGCTTCTTCGGCATGATGATCGTGGTCGGCGCGGTGAACTGGGTCGGCGACCTGATCGCCAGCAACCCCGCGCTGGGCGCCGCCGCCGCGGCGCTCGGCGCCGTCGCGCTGGCCGCGCTGCTGGTGGGGCTGGCGCGCGAGGGGCTGGCGCTGGCCCGGCTCGGACGCATGGACGCCGCCCGACGCGAGGCCGACCGGGCCATCGCGGCCAACGACCGGGACCTCGCCGCGTCGGCCGTCGACCGGCTGGCGACGCTCTATCGCGGGCGCCGGGATCTCGACTGGGCCAACGCCGAGGTGGCCGAGCGGCGGCGCGAGGCGGTGGACGCCGAGGCGCTGGTGGAGCTGGCCGAACGCGCCTGGCTGACCCGGCTCGACCAGGACGCGCGGCGGGCGGTCGAGCTCTCGGCCCGGCAGGTGGCGACGGCCACGGCGCTCGCCCCCCTGCCGCTCATCGACGTGGCGGCGGCGCTTTTCGTGAACCTGCGCATGATCCGGCGGGTGGCCGAGATCTACGGCGGGCGCGGCGGCGCGCTGGGCGCATGGCGGCTGTTCAAGGCGGTGGCGACGCATCTGGTGGCCACCGGCGCGGTGGCGGCGACCGACGATCTCATCGGCCCGATCCTCGGCGGCGGGGTGCTGGCGCGCCTGTCCCGCCGCTTCGGCGAGGGGCTGGTGAACGGCGCCCTGACCGCGCGGGTCGGCGTCGCGGCCATCGAGGTCTGCCGCCCGTTGCCCTTCCGCGCCCTGCGCGCCCCGACGGCGCGGGGGATGGTGGGCCGCGCGCTTGCCGATCTGGGCGGGATGGGGGGCGACCGGGCGACGGTGCGGGAGGACGGGGCGAAGGGCTGAGCGCAGGCCCCGCGCCCCCTTCGCCGGGGCGGCGGACCTCCCCCCGCCTGCGCCCCGCCCGAGGCCCCGGGTCGAGCCCGGGGCGCACGGCCCGTCCCGCCCCTCGCCCGGGGCGGGCGCCTCGGATGAGCGTCGGGTCCGGCGCCGATTTCCGCCCCGGTTTCCGCAAGGTTATGTCAGGATGGCGACCGCGGCGTTTTCAGCCGCCCGGGTCGGCGCGCCCGATCCGTTTTTCGCAGTTCCGATTTCAGAGGCCAGACATGATCCGCACTCTCCCGGCCGCGAGCCTCGCGGCCCTCCTCTCCGTATCCGCCGCCCAGGCGCTGCCCATCACCCTGCTCAAGACGCTCGCGCCATCGGACGCGCCGGCGAATTCCGGCTTCGGCGAGTCGGTCGCGATCAGCGGCGGCGACGTTCTGGTCGGCGCCAGCGGGGTCGCGGCCAATGCCGGCGCGGCCTATTTCTACGCCGACGCCGCCGGCGCCGCTGTCGAAACCAAACTGACCGCCAGCGACGGACAGAACTTCGACCGGTTCGGCGCCTCGGTCGCGCTCGATGGCGGGCGCGCGCTGATCGGCGCCTATGGCGACAACCCCACCGGAAGCGGCGGCGGCTACACCGGCCAGGGCGCCGCCTACCTGTTCAGCGACCTCGGGGGGAGCAATGCCGAGGTCAAGCTGACGGCGCCGGACGGCGCGGCCTCGGACAATTTCGGAACCTCCGTCGATCTGTCGGGAGACCGCGCCCTGGTCGGCGCGCCGGATGATGGCCGCGGCTCGGGCTGGCTTTTCGCCGGGCTGGACGACACGCTCTCGGGCATCAAGCTGCACGCGGACTCCGACTCGCGAATGATCACGCTGGGAACCTCGGTCGCGCTGGCCGACGGTCTCGCCTTGCTGGGCGCGCCCGGCGCCAACGCCACCAGCGGCTCGAACGAAGCCGGCCGCGTGCAGGCCTTCGACGGCGGCGGCGCTCTGGTCCTGAACATGGATCACCCGGTCCAGATCCTCGACGCGGATTTCGGGTTCGCGCTGGATGCGAGCGGCGACTCGCTGCTGGTCGGCGCGCCCGGGCATACGGAGTCGGGGGCGAACTATCGGGGCTCGGCCTTCATCGTCCATGATGTCGACGGCACGCCCTCGGTCATTCGGCTGCTGGCGCCCGGCGCGGCGGACTACGACTATTTCGGCAGCCGCGTGGCTTTGTCGGGAGACTACGCCGTGGTCAGCGCGCCGGGGGTGGACGGTCCGGCCTACGGAACCGTTTACGTCTTCGACGCGGCGACGGGCGCGTTCCTCGACAGCCTGTCCTCGCCGGCGGCGGCGAACGAGGGCTTCGGATCGGCCATCGCGCTGTTCGGCGACCTGCTGGTTGTGGGGGCCAGCACGGCCGGCAAGGCCTATGTCTATTCGCTGTCGGGCGCGGCGCCGTCCTCCGCCGTGCCGCTTCCCGCCGCGGCGCCGCTGCTCGCCGCCGGGCTGGGCGGGCTCGCGGCGCTGCGCCGGCGGCGGCGGGGATGAGCCGCGCGGCCCCGACGGCGGGCGCCGCCGGGGCCGTTTCGCTTTTCATCCCGGCCCGGGCTTGTTAACTCCTCGGCAAATGACATTCTCGCGGGTATGCCGCGACCGGGGAGGAACCGACGTCCATGCAGGACCAGCAGCCGCAGCCCAGATACACCGTGGTCGAGGAGGGCGAGTTCGCCGGATGGCGGCGCCAGACCGCGCAACGCTTCCTGGAAATCGCCGGCCCGGCCTATTCGCGGCGGGAGGAGGACCGCTCCATCACCACCGCGATGCGGGCGGAGGAGCGGCATCTCAACGGGCTCGGCGTGGTGCATGGCGGCGCGCTGATGTCGCTGGCCGACAACGCGCTGTTCAACATCGCCACCGACGCGCTGAAGGGCTCGGACTGGTCGGTGACGGTGACCATGAACACCGAGTTCCTCGACGCGGCCCAGATGGGCGACCTGATCGTGGCGACGGGCGAGGTGGTGCGGGCCGGCGGCTCGATGATCTTCGTGCGCGGCATCGTGAAGGCGGAGGGGCGACCCTGCCTGGCCTTCTCCGGCACCATCAAGAAGGGCAAGCGGCGGGGCTGACCCGCCGCGCTGACCCGCCGCGGGGGAGGCGCCGCGTCGCGCGCCCGCCGGTGGATAGGCTCCGCCCGCGGCGCGCGGAGAGGGCGGCGCGGATGGAACCGTCTCCCGCCCCCCCCGCCGCCCGAAAC
>JAYZWL010000135.1:0-193016 GCA_036154955.1 Pseudomonadota bacterium
GCCCGCGCGGCGGGGAACCGGGGGCGCGGGCGAGGAGGGTCGCGGCCCGGCCCATGGCGCCACCGGCCGCCGCGCCGCGCGGGCGCCCGGGGGCCGCCGGCGCGCGGGTCGTCGCGCGGCTCCCTCCGCTTGCCCCCTCCCCCGCCCTTGCGTGCATTGAGCCGGCGGAGCGCGCGGGCTATGGCTGGCCCCCGGCCCCGCGCCAGTCCGACCCGACCCGCCCCGCCCCGCGCCAGCCCCCGCCCCGCCGCGCGCAAACGGAGACCGCATGCAGGATCCCCGGCCCGATACCGTCGCCCCGATCCCCGCCCTGCCCGGCGGCCGCGGCCTGACCGGGCGCGCCCGGCGCGCCAGAGGACGCTTCGCCGCCTCCGCCGCGCTGACCCGGCCGGCCTGGGCGCTGGCCCTGCTCTGCGCCGCGCCGGCGATCTCGGTGCTGGTCACGGCCCTGTTCGGAAGCTGGGAGCTGATCGGGCTGATGCTTCAGGCCATGCTGCCCCGCTACGCGCTGGCGACGGTGCAGCTCGCCGCCCTGGTGGCGCTGGGCGCCGGGCTGATCGGGGTCGGCGCGGCGGTGCTGGTGACGGGCCACGCCTTCCCGGGCCGGCGGCTGTTCGAGGTGGCGCTGGTCGCGCCCCTGGCCTTCCCCGCCTATGTGCTGGCCTACGCCTACACCTACATGCTCGACCATCCCGGCCCGGTGCAGACCCTGCTGCGCGAGGTCATGGGCTGGGGTCCCCGCGACTACTGGTTCCCGGAGATCCGCAGCCTGGGCGGCGCCGCGCTGATGCTGACCCTGGTGCTCTATCCCTATGTCTACCTGCTGACCCGGGCGGCGCTGATCCACCAGTCGGTGACGGCGCAGCACGTGGCCCGCACGCTGGGCCTCGCCCCCCGGCAGGTGCTCCTGCGCGTCACCCTGCCCATGGCGCGCCCCGCCATCCTCGGCGGGCTGGCGCTGGCGCTGATGGAGACGGTGGCGGACTTCGGCACGGTCGCCCATTTCGGGGTGCAGACCTTCGCCACCGGCATCTACCGGGCCTGGTTCTCCATGGGCGACCGGGCGGCGGCGGCGCAGCTTTCGGTCTGCCTGCTGACCATCGCGCTGGCGCTGGCGGCGCTGGAGCGGGCCCAGCGCGGGGCGGCGAAGCGCCATCAGGCGGGGCGGCGATACGAGGCGCTGCGCGACGTGCGCCTGACCGGCGCGCGGGGCTGGCTGGCCACGCTGTTCTGCTTCCTGCCGGTGCTGTTCGGCTTCCTCCTGCCGCTGGTCATGCTGGGGACCATGGCCGCCCAGGCCTGGGGGCCGGACATGATGCTGGACCGCTATCGGGGCTTCTTCGTCAACACCGTGATCCTCGCCGCCTGCGGCTCGGCGCTGGTGATGGGGGCGGCGCTGATGATCGGCTACGCCGCGCGGCTGGCGCCGGGGCCGGGGGCGCGGGCGGCGCAGCTGGGGGCCTCGCTGGGCTACGCCGCGCCCGGCTCGGTGATCGCGGTGGGGCTGCTCGCGCCGCTGGCGCTGCTGGACAACACGCTCGACGCCTGGTCGCGCGCCGCTTTCGACCTGCCGCTGGGGCTGCTGTTCACCGGGTCGATCGCCGCCATCCTGCTCGCCTACATGACCCGGTTCATGGCGGCGGGGCTCAACGCCGTGTCCTCGGGTTTCGAGACGGCGGGGCCCAATGTGGACGCCTCGGCCCGGGTGCTGGGCTGCTCGGTCTGGGGGGTGGCGCGGCGGGTGCATGCGCCGATGCTGCGCGGCTCGATCCTGACCGGCGCGCTGATCGTCTTCGTCGACATCACCAAGGAGCTGCCGGCCACGCTGATCATGCGGCCCTTCGACTTCGACACGCTGGCGGTGCAGGCGCACCGGCTGGCCTCGGACGAGCGGCTGACCGAGGCCGCCCTCCCCTCGCTCGCCATCGCCGCGGTGGGCATGGCGCCGGTGCTGCTGCTGGCCCGCGCCATCCGCAAGAGCCGGCCGGGGGCGTCCTGAGACCGGCGCCCCCTCCGGTCAGACCGTCCGCCGCCGCCTCGCGCGCAGCGCCGCCAGCCCGCCCAGCGCCGCCGCCAGCAACCCGCCCGCGGCCGGCGCCGGCACGTCGGCGGACGCCGCGAAGGTTCCGGTCGGGCCGGGCAGCGCCGCGCTTTCGAAGGCGGCGAGGCTGACCGTGGAATAGGTCGAGGGCGGCGCGGCCAGGTTTAACGCGGGCGCCATGACGAACCCGCTGGCCGGCGCCGCGTTGCCGTCGCCGTCATGGGGCGCGCCCAGGATATGGCCCAGCGCATGGGCCACGATCTCCGTCGCCGCGGCGAGCGAAAATCCCCCCGTCCCCTGCACCACCCCGAACGGCAGGTCGACCGACGCGCCCCCGACATAGGCGAGCTCGACCGCCGAGCCCGCCATGTCCGGCGTGCCCCCCAGATAGGCGGTATGCGCCGTCGCCGGCGGGCTCATCGCCAGGCGGAAATCGTTCAGCGCCTCGCCCGGGTCGATCTCGCCGCCGCCGGCGTCCACGAAGCCGAACCCGTTCAGGCGGGTCGCGGCGGGGAAGAACAGCTCGATCCCCGCCGGGTCGAACATGGACTGGAGCAGCGCCGCGTCGTAGGCGGGCGCGTAGCAGTCGACGCCGGCGCCCGTGCAGATCTCCACCACCTGCACCGCCAGTTCGCGCGTGTAGACCGCAGTGGCCTGCGCCCCGCCGGTCTCCATGGCCAGCATCAGGCCCGCGAGCGCCAGCGCTCCGCCGATCCGCGGCCCCGCGCGCCTCGCCGGCCTCGCGCTCGCCCGCGTTCTCGTGTTCGGCCCGCCTCGCACGCGCGCAATCCTTCCAAACATCGGAGTCCCCCCACCCTGCCGCAGCGGAAGGCGGCGGCGCGCCCGACCATGGACCGGCGCGCCTCCCTTCCTCAAGGGAAAGCGGATCCCGATCGCGTGAGGTCGCGGCCCCGGACAGGCGCCCTGAAACGCGAAAGGGGCGCGGCCGGCGCCGCGCCCCTCCTCATCGTCCGACCCCCTTCGGCGGAGGGCCCGCCCGTCGTCTCACTCGTAGCCGATGGCGTCGTAGATCAGCTGCGCCTTGGTCTGGTTCTCGCCCAGCGCGGCGAGGTTCAGGTCGTCCTGGCGGAACAGACCGAGCTGCGCCACCGAGGGGGCGAGGCCCACGCCCGGCACCGCCGGATACTCGTCGTTGCCGGCGGAGAAATACTTCTGCGCGCTTTCGGAGGCGAGGTATTCCAGGAACTTGACCGCGTTCTCCCGGTTCGGCGCCGACTTCAGCACCGCCCCGGCGGAGACGTTCATATGCGCCCCCCGGCCCGACTGGTCAGGGAACACCCAGCCGATCCGGGCGATGTCGGCGGTCAGGCCGGAGACCTCGGTGCGCAGGCCGCGGGCGAAGTAATAGGTGTTGGCCACCGCGATGGCGCATTCGCCCGAGATGATGCCGCGCAGCTGGTCGGTGTCGCCGCCCTGCGGGTCGCGGGCGCGGTTGTCCCACAGGCCCTGCGCCCAGTCCTGCGCCTTCGCCTCGCCCTCATGCGCGATGCGCGAGGCCATCAGCGACAGCATGTAGATGTTGGAGGACGAGCGGGTGCAGATCATCCCCTTGTATTTCGGGTCGGCCAGCGCGTCGTAGGTCAGCGGCGGCTCGGTCACCTTCTCCTTGTCGTAGAAGATGATGCGCGCGCGCTGGGAGAAGCTGAACCACAGGTCGTCGGGATGGCGCAGATGCGCGGGGATCTTCGCGTGCAGGACGGCGGAATCGACCGGGGCCAGCAGCCCCGCCTCCTCGGCCCGCCACATGCGGCCGGCGTCGGTGGTCAGGAACACGTCGGCGGGGGAGTTGGCGCCTTCGGCCTTCATCCGCTCGATCAGCGCGTCGGCGTCGGCCTCGATGCGGTTGACGGTGATGCCGGTCTGTTCCTCGAAATCGGAATAGAGCCGTTCGTCCGTGTCGTAGTGGCGCGAGGAATAGAGGTTCACCGAGCCCTCGGCCAGGACCGCGGGCGCGGAGAGCGCCAGCGCGGCGAGCCCGGCCAGCGCGGCGCGGGCGGCGCGGCGCAGGGGCCTGGCGACGACCGGGGCGACCGCCGGGGCGGCTGCGGGGGCGGGGGTGGTCAGGTCGGCCATCATCGTCTCCCATAAGGTTTTTCGGCGCCGCGAGGGGCCGCGCCGTTGCGGTCCGCGCCGCGGAGTCAGGCGGGTGGCGGGACCGGGCCTGATTGGCCGGACCGGGACCGAATGTCAATTCCGAGTATTGTAGTCGGTCAAATGATCGCGAGCGCGTGAACGAGCCCGTCGCCATGCGCGGCCTCGCCCCGCAGGCGGCGCCGGCGAGCCGTCCGGGGGGCCGGTCTCCGCCGCGGGCGCCTCGCCGATCCGTCGCCGCGGGCGTTCCCGACCGGCGGCTCCCTGCCGAACGGTCTCCGCCGCCTGCCTCCGCCCCCATGACGCACTGCCGCAACCCCGGGCTCTGGCGAGGCCGCGCCCCCGGCGCTAGCCTTCGTCGCATCCGGAGGTCCGCGGCCCGCCGCGCCCCCGTTCTTCGCCCCCGTTCTTCGCCCCCGTTCTTCGCCGGCGTCCCCCGCCGGTTCGCCCGCCCGGGCCCCTCCCCTCCGGTCCTTCTCCCCGGACCTCCCCCCGGAGACCTCCCATGCCGACCCGCCCCCTCCGCGTTCTCGTGGACATGAACATCCAGCGCGCGCCCGACAGCCGTCCGTTCCGCGACCGGCTGTCGGCCCTGCTGCCCGGCCACGAGGTCTACGCCTTGCAGGACGACTTCCCGGCGGCGGAGATCGAGGCGCTGGCCACCGCCCATCTGCGCCCGGGGCTGGCGAAACGGCTGCCGGCGCTGCGGCTGGTGCAGAAGCTGGGGGCGGGGGTCGACACCATGGTCCGCGACCCGGACCTCGGCCCGGCGGTGCGCATCACCCGACTGCGCCATGACGGGCAGGCGCAGGACATGGCCGAATGGGCGCTGTCGCATGTGCTGGCGATCCATCGCGACCACGCCTGGTACGCCGGGCTGCAGGCCGCGCGCGACTGGTCCGGCCGCACCGCGAGGCCCGCGCCCGAGACCACGGTCGCGGTGCTGGGCCTGGGCGAGATCGGCGGCCGCGTCGCCCGGGTCTTCGCCGCGGTGGGTTTCCGCGTCGTCGGCTGGAGCCGCTCGGCGCGCGAGGTGGAGGGGGTGGAGACCCGGGCGGGCGCCGCGGCGCTCGACCCGCTGCTGGGGGAGGCGGACCACGTGATCTCCGTCCTGCCCTCCACCGCCGAGACCGCGGGCCTGTTCGACGCGGCGCGGCTGGCGGCGATGAAGGACGGGGCGACGCTGCTCAACATGGGCCGGGGCGACCTGGTGGACGAGGCGGCGCTGATCGCGGCGCTGGACGCCGGCCGCCCGGCGCGCGCGGTGCTCGACGTGACCCGCAAGGAGCCGCTGCCGCCGGAAAGCCCGCTGTGGGCGCATCCCCGGGTGACGATCACCCCCCATGTCAGCGGCCGCAACACCGGCGACGCGATGGCGGCGACTGCGGAGAATTTCCGCCGGCTGGCCGAGGGTCTGCCGCTGCGCGACGAAGTGGACCGCGCGCGCGGTTATTGAGGGACGGAGCGGCGCGCCGACCCGGGCGCCGGGCCGCGCCCGGGCGCCCGCGCCGCGCGGGACCGGAGGCGCGGGCGGCGCCGTTCCCGTCATCCCGCCTCTCGTCTCCTGCGGGGCCGGCGGGCGGGCGAGGCGGCCCCGCAGGGGACGCGAGTCCCGACCCCGGCCCGCCCCTTCGCTCAGATCAAACCGTCATAGGCGCCGGACGGGATCTCGATGGCGATGACGGTGGGAACCGGGGCCGCCAGCGCCTCGGCATAGGCCGCCGCCAGCGCCTCCGTCCCCGCCACGCGGGCGCCCCGCAGCCCCATCGCCCGGGCGACGGCGGCGTAGTCGGTGCGCCCGAAGCCCACCCCCGCCGGGGCCAGCCCGTCGCGCCGCTGCTTGAGCGCGATCAGCTCCAGCGACCCGTCGACCAGCACCGCGACCACCGCCGGCCGGCCCAGGTCGCGCAGGGTCGCGAGCTCGCCCAGCGTCATGTCCAGGCACCCGTCCCCCAGCACGCAGAGCGGCGGCGGCGCGCCCTCCGGCCCCGCCAGCGCCGTCCCCGCCGCCAGCGGCAGGGCGCAGCCCATGGTGCAGAGCCCCGAGGACTGCAGCAGGTCGCCCGGCGCGGCGCAGGTCCACACCTGGCTGAGCAGGATGCGATGCGCCCCCGAATCCACCGTGGTCACCGTCCCCGCCGGCTTCATCCGGTCGAGCGCCCGCAGCGCCGCCCCCGGCCCCCAGGGCTCGGGCCCGGCGCCCCGCCCGGCCTGCGGCCCGAAGGCGGCGGCGAGCGCGGCGCGCGCCGCCGCCGGCTCCCCCTCCGCCCAGCTCTCCGCCGGGGCCGACCCCTCGCTCAGCGCCGCCAGCCCCGGCCCCACGCCGCAGGTCCAGGACAGCGCGGCCGCGTGCAGGAACTGCCGGTCGGGCGCCGCGGAAAACTCGACGCAGACGGAAGGATCCCAGGGCGCCCGCCATCCCGCCCGCATCTCGATCGGGTCGTAGCCCGCGCAGATCACCAGGTCGGCCCGGCGCAGCAGCGGCAGAACCAGCGCGTCCGAGCGGGGCGAGAGCCCGTGGCCGCCGAGGCTCAGCGGATCGTCCTCGGGCAGCGCGCCCTTGGCCTTGTAGGTGGTCAGGACCGGGATCGCGTGGGCGCGCGCGACGTCGCGCAGGGTCTCGACGGCTCCGGGCTCGGTCAGCAGGTCCAGCCCCGCCACGATCAACGGGCGGCGGGCGGCGGCGAACATCTCCCGCGCCCGGTCGAGATCCGGCCCCGGCGCCGGCGCGGACAGGGCCTGCGCGGGGCGCATCGGGGCGGCGGACGCGGGCTCGGGCGCCGCCGCCACCGGGATCGGCAGGTCGATATGCACCGGACCGGGGCGGGGATCGAGCGCGAGGCGGATCGCCTTCTCGGCCATCGGCGCGCAGGCGCCGGCGCGGGCCTCGAAGCTCGCCTTGACCAGCGGGCGCAGCACCGCCTGGTGGTCCATCACCTGATGCGAATAGGTCAGCGCCTCGGCCTCCGGGATCCGGCCCGAGATCACGATCAGCGGAACCCGGTCCTGCTGGGCGTTGGCCACGACGTTGACCGCGTTGGCGAGCCCCGGCCCCACGGTCGCCACCAGCACCCCGGGCGCGCCGGTGGCGTGCCAGGCGGCCTCGGCCATGAAGCCCGCGGCGTTCTCGTGTCGGGCGAGCACGAAGCGGATCCCGTTGCGCTCCAGCGCCGCGATCAGGGCCAGCACCTCGCCGCCGGGCACCCCGAAGGCGTGGCGGACCCCGGCCTCGCGCAGGCGCAGGGCGATGACGTCGGCGGAGGTGGGGACGACAGCGGCGGCGGCCGGGTCGGGACGGTGGAGCGAGGAAGCTGCGTCGGACATTCGGTCGGGCTCGGATCAGGCCGCGCGCCGGCTTGCGCGCAGGGCGATCCTGCACCGGCGACGGCGCCCGGGCGAGGCCGCTCGCGCAGAGGTGAAACCGATGTCAGGCCGGCCGGCGCCGACGTGCCGACACGTCGCTCCCGCCGTCCCCGCGGGTCGGAGCGCCGCCCAGGCGCGAAGGTCGCGCAGCGGATGGAGCGCGCTCGCTCCGGCCCGCGACCGGCGGCGTCGCAGGGCCTCCGATAGATCGGGATCGACGACGGGAAGGGCGAGAGCGAAGGCGAGCGCAGAGAACGCGGCGCAGGACGGGCGCCGCCACGCTTGCCCGGCCGCGCGTCCCCCCGGCGCGCGCTTCGGCGCCCGGGCGACCCCAGGCGGGCGGCCTGCGGAACGCGCCCGGTGCGCGGGCGACTTGCTCATCGCGCCCGGTGTGCGGGCGGCCCGCGGATCGCGCCCAGTGCGCGGGCGACGGCGCGACGCACGCCCTGAAGAGCGGCTGGAAACATCCGCCCGGCGCTTCGCCCGCATGGCCTGCGGCGGCGCGCGTCCCTCCGGCCCCTGCCTCGCAACCCGACGCCCGGCCCGGCGACCGCGCCCGAGCCGCAGGGGCCGGCGGGCGGGCGATCCGGCCCCGTCAGGGGGCGGGAGTCCCGTCCCCGACGGCCCCGCCCGCGCGGGGCGGAAGGCCCAGCGCAAGGCGCAGCGTCCGTTCGCCGCCCGGCGCGAAGCGGACCACGCGGCCGCTTTCGCGCCGCGCCCAGCCCGCCGCCTCCGTCCGCGCCCACAGCGCCGCGCCCAAGGCGCCGGCCAGGTGGCTGCGCCGTTCCGACCAGTCCAGGCACGCCCGGCACAGCGGCCGCCGCGCCCGGCGCAGCGGCCCCAGGTCGATGCCCGCCGCCGCCATCCGCGCCGCGCCCGCCTCGGTCAGCTCCGGCGCCGCGCCATCGGGCGCGGTCCGCAGGGCGCCCGCCTCGCGCAGGTCCTGGTAGAGCCGCACCGCCGTCTCGCCGGCGAGATGGTCGTAGCACAGGCGCGCGCGGCGCATCGCCGGTTCCCTCGGCCCCGGACGCGCCCGGGCCGGGCCACGGGCGGCGAGGCCCATCAGCGCCTCCAGCGCCGCCGCCGCCTCCGCCGAGGCCAGGCGGAAATAGCGCGCCCGCCCCTGCTTCGCCTCGGCCAGGATCCCGCCCTCGCGCAGCCGGGCCAGGTGGGCGGAGGCGGCGGGCCGGCCGATCCCCGCCTCGGCCGCCAGCTCGCTCGCGGTCAGGGCGCGGCCATCCATCAGCGCGCACAGCATCGCCGCCCGAGCCGGGTCGCCGATCAGCGCCGCCGCGCGGGCGATGTCGGGTCCGTCGCGCATCTCCGTCCTCCTCGGTCCGATTCCCCTCCGCCCCTTGTGCCACGCCGGCGACGACCATGGTTCGCCGCGGCGCGAACCATCCCGCCGCGGCCCCGCGCTATGCCGTCCCCACGACCCGCCCCGCGAAAGGAAATCCGCCCATGATCACCTGCGTCATCCGCTACGACATCGACCCCGCCCGGCCCGAACTGTTCGACCGCTACGCGCGGCTGTGGGGCGAGGCCATCCCCCGCTGCGGCGCCGACCTGATCGGCTATTTCGCCCCGCATGAGGGCTCCGCCTCCACCGCTTATGGGATATATTCCCTGCCCAGCCTCGCCGCCTACGAGGCCTATCGCGCCCGCCTGCGCGAGGATGCGACCGGCCGCGAGGCCTTCGCCCTCGCCCGCGCCGAACGCTTCATCCGCGCCGAGGACCGCCTGTTCCTGCGCCTCGCCTCGCCCCCCCACGGCCCGAAGAGCCACCCGGAATCGGAGACCCCATGATCGCCGTCATCTTCGAAGTCACCCCGCAGGACGGGCGCCGCGACGCCTATCTGGACATGGCCGCCCGCCTGCGCCCGATCCTGGAGCGTCAGGACGGGTTCCTGTCGGTCGAGCGGTTCGAGAGCCTGACCCGGCCCGGCAAGCTGCTGTCCCTGTCCTTCTGGCGGGACGAGGCCGCCGTGGCCGCCTGGCGGGCGGTGGAGGCGCATCGCGCCGCCCAGTCCGCCGGGCGCGGCGGCATGTTCGCCGACTACCGGCTGCGGGTCGCCGGCGTGATCCGCGACTACGGGATGGAGGAGCGGGCCGAGGCGCCGGCCGACAGCCGCGCGATCCACGAGGGAGCCGCGGGAAACGCCGCCGGATGACGGACGCCGCTGCGGGTTCCGGCCCATTGACGTAACGGAACATCGCGGGCTTACTGTTCCCCGTGTGGAAATGAAACCGTCGCCGTCCGCCGAGTCGGCGCGCTATGAAGGGGGTGGCCCCATGCGTTCCCGTTTCGCCGCCGCGCTGCTGGCCCTGCCGCTGGCGGGTCAGGCCCAGGCGACCCCCGTGGCGCTCGACACCTGGTATACGTTCGGCTTCAGCGGCGCGGGTTCGTCGCTGAGTTCGGGGTCCGGCTACGCGCTCGGGACCAACCCCTCCGCCCTCGCCGCGCCGGATCCGGCCTGGACCTTCCTGCTGCCATCGGGCGGCGGCACGCTGACGGTGGTCGACCTGTTCATTTCGTCGGACCGGTTCATGCTGTTCGACTTCGGAAGCGGCATCGGCTCCACCGGATCGTTCGTCGAAGGCGGAAGCTGCGATTCCGACATCTCCTGCGCGCTGGCGGACAGCCGCTATTCCCGCGGCGTCTTCTCGCTGGGCGCGGGATCGCATTCGATCACCGGCCAGCAGACCGAGGGCGCCGGCGGCGCGGCCGCCTTCATGGTGAGCGCCTCCGGCGGCGCGCCCGTGCCCCTGCCCGCCGCCTTCGGCCTGCAGGCCGGCGTAGCGGCGCTGCTCGCCGGGGGAGCCCTGCTTCGGCGTCGCCGCGGGCGCGGCTGACGCGCGCCCGTCGCCGACCGCCGATCCCCGCCCCCGGGGACGACATATCCCGGCCCGCGCCGCCCGCGCGGACCGGTCGCGTTTCCGCCCCCGGTTGACAGCCCCGCGCGCCGGCGGAACTCTCCGCCCCCGAAACGCGCCCCCACCCCGAGCGGGCGCCGCGACGCGGGAGGATCGCAATGAGCTTCAACGCCCTGATCGTGGACAAGGACGAGACCGGCAAGGTCTCCGCCGCCGTCCAGGCGATCGAGACCGACCGGCTGCCCGAGGCCGATGTGCTGGTCGCCGTCGAATACTCCACGGTGAACTACAAGGACGGCATGGTCCTGACCACCGGCGGCGGGCTGGTGAAGACCTGGCCGCATGTGTCGGGCATCGACTTCGCCGGCACGGTGGAGGCCTCGGACGATCCGCGCTGGAAACCCGGCGACAAGGTGGTGCTGACCGGCTGGCGCGTGGGCGAGATCTGGTGGGGCGGCCATGCCCAGAAGGCCCGGGTGAAGGGCGACTGGCTGGTTCCCCTGCCCGAGGGGCTGACGACGCGCCAGGCGATGATCGTGGGCACGGCGGGCTTCACCTCCATGCTGGCGGTGCAGGCGCTGGAGGATCACGGGCTGAGCCCCGACAAGGGCCCGGTGCTGGTCACGGGCGCCGCGGGGGGCGTCGGCTCGGTCGCGGTCTCGATTCTCGCCGGATTGGGCTACGAGGTCGCCGCGGTGACCGGGCGGCCGGAGACGGAGGGCTATCTCAAGGATCTGGGCGCCGCGACCATCGTGCCCCGCGCGGACCTGGCCGAGACGGTGAAGCGCCCGCTGGAATCCGAGACCTGGGCGGGCTGCGTCGACGCCGTGGGCGGGGCGATGCTGGCCCGTGTTCTGGGCCAGATGAAATACGGCGGCTCGGTCGCGGCGGTGGGGCTCGCGGGCGGGACGGGGCTTCCGGCCTCGGTGATCCCGTTCCTGCTGCGCGGCGTGAACCTGCTCGGCATCGACAGCGTGATGCAGCCCTATGACAACCGCGTGCGCGCCTGGGGCCGGGTCGCGAAGGACCTGCCGATGGCGGGGCTGGAGGCGATGGCGGTTCCCGCGACGCTTTCGGACCTGCCGCGGCTGGCGGGCGAGATCATGGCCGGCCAGGTGCGCGGGCGCGTGGTGGTCGACGTCAACGCCTGAAGCCCGGGACCGGGCCCGACGGCGCGCGGGGGAGCCGCGCGCCGACCCGGACGCCCGGCTCCCCCCTCCCGCCCGCGCGGCGCGGCGAGGGGGGCGCGAGGCGCCGCGTCTCCCCGCTACTCCGCGAGGCGCCGGCGGAACGCCTCCAGCGGGTCGAGGGGGGCGAACGGGGCGGGCGCGGTCCCCACGCCCCGCGCCGCCAGCCCGGCGAGCTGGCCGTCCTTCTCCCGGCTCGACCGGCTGGAGCCGAATTCGAAGTCGAAGGCGGTGCCGATGTTGCGGGCGAACATGCCGCCGATGCCGGTCAGGAAGCCGACCAGGGTGTTGACCAGCGCGCTGTTCTCCGCCCCCGCGCTCAGCGACAGCAGGAACATCACCAGCGCGATGCCCACGACCGCGGCGAAGGCGGCGGCGAGCATCAGGTCCGCCCGCCGCCCGCGCCTGCCCTGCGCGGCGAGCGCCACGTCGCGGGCGCGGGCGTCGGCGCGGTCGGCGAGCTCGGCCGCGCTGCGGGCCAGCGCCACCTCGGCCAACTTCGCCTTCAGCGCGGCCATCACCTGCGCGTCGGCCCGGGCGGCGGCCAGCGCCGCCTCGCCGGCGCCCGGGGCGGCGGGCTCCACCCCCGTCGCCTCGCGCACCGCCGCGCCGACCGCGGCGCCCAGCGGCCCGCCCGCGTCCTCGCCGGTCAGGCGCGAGACCAGCGCCGGGGCGAGCGCCGCCACCAGCGGCAGAAGAGGAAACGCCATAGCGGCCTCCCGGTTTTCCCAGTTGCATCGCGGGGGGCGGCCTCGCCCCCCCTCGTCCCCGCGCCCGATCCCGGCGGCGCTAACCCCGGGCCGGCCCGCCCAGCGCGTAGTAGACGGCCTGCGCGGCGGCCATCAGCGCCGGGCCTGCGGCGCCGGTCTCGGGCAGGCGGCACTGGCGTTCGAAACGCAGGATCGCCGCGCGGGTGCGGGGACCGAAGAGCCCGTCGATCGGCCCGGGCGCCGCGCCCAGATGCGCCAGCGCCCGCTGCAGCGCGGCGACCGAGGTCACGCGGAAGTCGCCCGTCCCGCCCCCCGGCGCGCCGCCCACCGCCTCCTCCGCCCAGGCCGCCGCCAGCTTCGCGTCGTATCCCCCCGCGGCGTAGCCCGGCCCGTTATAGCCCCGCGCGAAGCCCGCCCAGTCCCGCGCCCGCAGGTGGCGGTCCAGCCGCGCACCCCGCACGAAGCCCACGAAGGCGTCGAGCTGCGCCGCCTCGTCGTCGCACAGATCCGCCACGAAGCTCTCCGCATCCGGCCAGCCGCACAGTCCCGCGTTCAGCCCCAGGATCTGGAACCGCCCCCAGGACGCCGCGCCCAGCGCCGCCGTCCGGTCGAGCCGCGCCGCCGCCTCCAGCCGCGCGTATTGCGCCTCGCCCCCCGCCCCGTAGCCGCCGGGGGAGGGGGCGGAGAGCGACGGCGCCTCCGCGTCGAAGCGTCCGGCGGTCAGGCGGTGGAACAGGTGGCGTTCGAACAGGATCGGCGGGCGGCCGGAGGGCAGGAAGGCCGCGCCCCGGCTCTCCACCCGCGCCACGGCCCGGATCGCGGCCGGCTCGCAGCCCAGTTCGGCCGCGGCGGCCAGCCAGGGCCCCTCGCCCGCGATGGCCCGGGCCGCGCCGCGAAACCCCACGGGGGCGCGGCGCGGCCAGTCCCCGACCGCTCCGCCCGGGGCGGAGGGCGCTCCGTCCGCGCCGCCCGGGCCCGGGGCCGCGGTCGCCGCCACGGGGGCGGGTCCGTCGGACGCGGGCGCGTCGGGGCGCGGCGGAGGGGGCGTCGCGCGCAGGGATGCGGCGAATTCGGGCATGGCGGGCTCTGTCGCTGAAGGCCGCTGACCCCGGGCCGGCGCGAGGTCGCGCCCGCCACGGTCGGGCGAGTGGCGGGACCCTGCCCGAACAAGGTTGATTTTTCGTCAATATCGCGACATCAGCCGCGCGGTCCCGGCGCCCGATGCGCGGCCGCGCCCGCCCGGGCGCCCGTCTCGCGCAGCGAGGCGCGGGGGCGAGGGGCTCGACGCCCCGAAGCGGCCGCCCCCCTCCGGAAAGCGCCGCCCGAGCCGAACGCCCCGCCGCCGCCTACCAGTCGTGCTTCCAGCCCAGGCCCACGGCCGAGGTGTCGGCGCCCGTCTCCGCCTCGACGGTGAAGTTCTCGAAGACCTCGACCTCCACCTCCACCGAGGTCGCGCCCCCGTCCACCGGCTGCTTCACGCCCACGAACACCCCGTCCGCCACGTTGCGCCCGGCCTTCACCGCGGTGCTCTCCCCGTCCGTGTCCACCGACAGCACGTCCAGCCCGACGGCCGAGCGCACCTGCCCCAGCACGCCCTCGCCCCCGCTGAGCAGCGTGGCCACCCCGCCGGCGAGCTGCAGCGCCTCCGCCGCCGTCATGCTCTGACGGGGCCGCCCGAAGATCACCCGCGGCAGCACCTCGTCCTCCGGCAGGGAGGGGACCGACTCGAAGGCGAGCTGCGGGTCCGAGGCGTAGCCGCGCACCGCGATCCGGCCGGTGATGTCGTCGCGCTCATGCTCCAAGGACACGTCGATCAGCGGGTCGATGGTGGTCGAGCCGTCGAAGCGCACCGCGCCGCGCACCAGCTCGAAATCCCGGCCGAGGAAGTCCAGCGTGCCGCGCCGCCGCTCCACCGCGCCGGAGATGGCGGGGGCCGAGGCGCGCCCGGTGATGTCCAGCGACATCTCCCATTCGCTCTGCAACCCGCGCCCGCGCACGAAGATGTTGCCCGGCGCCCGCACCTTGAGGTCGAGGATCGGCCCGGCCGAGGGCGCGACCTCCTCCTCCACCGGGGGCGCACCCTTGATCTCCACCTCGCCCAGGCTGGCGAGCGAGGGGGGCGTGGCCGCGACCAGCCGCACCTCGGCCCGGTCGACGGTCACGGTCCCGGTCACCCGCGGCTCGGTCAGCGGCCCTTCGGCGCGGATATCTGTGGTGATCGCCGCCGTCACGTCGTCGCGGCGCACCAGCACCGCCTCGCGGGTGGTGATCGTGGCTTCGATATCCTTGCCCTTGAGCTGGATCTCCGCCTCCACCGGCCCCTTGGCGCCGTCCAGCGCGTCGGCCCGCACCACCAGCCCGCCGCCGTTCTCCCGCAGGCGGGAGCGGACGCGCAGGTCGGTCAGGATCGTGCCCGTCTCCAGGTTCTGATAGGCGCCGTCGGTCAGCCGGATGCGGCCGGCCGGGCGCGGATCGTCGATCGTGCCCGCCACCCGCAGGTCGAGGTCGAGATCGCCGGTCAGCACGTGGTCGGACAGCGGCAGCAGCGGCCAGATCGTCTCCACCCGCCCTTGCCAGGTCAGCCCGGCGTCGATCCGCGCGCCCCGCGGCGGGGCGGGCACGATCCCGGCCGGGCGCAGCGGCAGCGCGCCGGAGAAGCGCAGCGCGTCGCCGAAGCCGCCCGTCACCTCGCCGTCGGCGTTCAGCACCCGGCCGTTCCAGTCCGAGCGCAGGGCGACGTTCACCGCCTGCCCCTCGCCATCGGTCACGTCCCTGACCACGAGGCCGGAGACGGTCGCCTCCACATCCGCCTTCGCCGATCCCGCCCGCGTGTCGAAGCGCGCGGTCATCGCGGCGCGGCCGGCCTCCAGCGGCGCGTCGAACAGGTCGCCGATCACGCCCAGATCCGGCACATCCAGCGCCAGGTCCCCGACCAGCCCGCCGCCGCGCAGCGCGGCCGAGCCGCGCAGCGATCCGCCCGGCAGCGCCAGGTCGACGCCCTCGAAGCTTTGCGCCCCGCCCGACTGGCGCAGGGTCAGGGTTCCGCGCTGGCCCACGGCCAGCTCCCCCGCCTTCGCCTCCAGGCGGGAGAAGCGGAAGGCCGCGCCTTCGCCGACCAGCGCGCCCTGCCCGGTCACACCGACGGTGGCCGGCTCCCCCTTCGCCGTCTCGCCGGTCGCGTCCAGCGCCAGCTTCAGCGCCGCCATGCCGCCCTCGGCGGTCAGGTCGATGCGGGAGAACGTGGCGGCGCCCGCGGCGTCCACCCCTTCGATCCGCAGCGTCGCGCTGCCCGTCGGGTCGGCCGCAAGGTTCTCGCCCCGCGCGTCCAGCACCGCCGAACGCACCGTGGCGCCGCCGGCGGAAATTCCCGTGACCGTCGCCGTGGCGGTGGCCGAGGGCGCGGCGGTCAGCCCCGCCGCCTCCACATGCGCCTTAACCTCGCGCACCGTGGCGCCGCCGGCGTCGAGGCCGGAGGCGACGATGTCGGCCACCGCGGTCCCGGTCTCGGCCAGCAGGTCGGCGCCGCTGGCGTCCAGCCGCAGTTCGGCCAGCCGCGTCCCCTCCGCCTCCAGCCCGCGGGCCACGGCCCTGAACACGCCGCCGGGCGCGGCGGTCAGGTCCTGCAGGTCGGCCTCGAAGGTCACGCCCTCCGCCGCCGCCGCGGCGGGGCCGGACAGCGACAGGCCGGTCAGCTCGCCCGCGGCCTTGACCGCAGGGGCGTTGGTCAGGTCCTCCGCCGTGCCGGTCACCTCGGCGCGGGTCATGGCGGCGCGGGTCGCCACGCCCTGCGGATCCGCGGGCGGGGCGACATAGACCACGCCGTCGGCGGAGACGGCGAAATCCGCCCCCGGCTGGCCCAGCGCGTCGCGCAGGCTGATATTCGCGTCGGCCCGCTCCGCCGCCGCGCCGAAGCCCTCGAACCCGGTCAGCTCCGCCACCAGCGCGCCGTTCTGCGCGCCATCCTGCGGGGCGAGGGTGAGCGTGCCCTTCATCGCGCCGGCCAGCGGCTGTCCGGCGAGGTCCGAGAACCGGCCCAGGTCCGCCGCGGTCACCGCCAGATCGCCCTGCGCCAGCGTGGTGGCGAGGTCGAGCCGCAGCCCCCCCTGCGCGGTCGCGCCCAGCGCCTCGGCGGCCAGGTCGCTCAGCACCAGCCGGTCGCCGTCCAGCTCGAACCCCGTGGTCACCGCCGCCGGCCCGTAGGGCGTGCCCTCCGCCCGCAGGGCGAGGTCGCCGCCGATCACCGGGCCGACGGTCACGTCATGGTCGAACTGCACCCGCCCCCAGGGATCGCCCTGATATTCCAGCCCCTCGGCCGCGAGCTTGCCCGCGACATGCAGCGCGTCGAACGGCCCCTCGGCCCGGCCCGAGGCCTCGATCCGCCCGCCCGCGTCCTGCCCGTAGGCCGAGGCCACGGGCTTCAGGTCCGGCGTGCCCAGCCGGTAGTCCACCGCCGCCCGCTCCGCCGCGAGGTCCGCGTCGCCGGCGACCGAGACCTCCAGCAGCGGCGAGGTCACGTCCAGTTGCTGCAGCCCCGCCTTCTGGTCCGTCAGCCCGTAGGTCGCCCGGATCGCCAGCCGGGTCTCGCCCAGCAGATCGGGGCCGAGCTTGTCGAGCCGCACCCCCTGCGCCAGCCCGGAGGCGGAGAGCGTCACCCGCTCATCCGCCATGCCCACCGTCACGTCGAGATCCGCCGCCCCCAGATCCGCCGGCGCGGTGGCCAGCCCCGCGAGGTCCAGCGCCCCCTGCGCGGTGAAATCCGCCGCGTCGCCCTTCAGCGTCCCGTCGAAGGCCAGCTGCTCGAAATGCACGCCCTCCGCCAGCGCCGCCAGCGGGGCCAGCGCCTCCAGCTTCAGGGCGAAATCCATGGCGGTGGTGTCGCGCGCGTAGTCCCCCGACACCTCCATGCCCAGCGAGGGGGAGGCGAAGCGCCCCTCCTCGATCCGGATCACGCCGCCCTCGGTCTCCTGCACCTTGAGGTCCAGCTCCGCCGTCTCGCCCAGCGCCACCTGCGCGGCGGGGTCGAGCGCGTCGCCCGGGATCAGGTCCAGCCGCAGCGAGGCGCCGATGGGCGCCTGGGCGTTGACCGTGGCCGAGCCGGTCACCCGGATCATCCGCTCCGCCTCCGCCGACAGGGTCAGCGCCCAGTCGGTCAGCGGGCCCGACGCGTCGATGTCGACGCGCGAGGCGCTGCCCTCCGGCAACCCCGCCAGCGCCGCCACCAGCCCGCCCGGCGCCTCGCCGGCGGCGAGCTTCAGGGTCAGGCTCTCGTCCGAGAAGTCGCGCACGTAGTTCAGGTCGATCTCGCCCGCCACGTCGTCGGTGCGGGTGAGGTCGAGCTTCAGGCTCTGCTCGTCGCCCTCGTCCACGAAGGACCCCGTCGCCTCGAAGGACAGCGACTGCGGCGCGATCACGCCGGCGGCGACGAAGGCGCGCTCCAGCCGCATCTCCTCCACCCGCGTGGTGATCGGCGAGCGGGGCCAGGCGAACGGGTCGAACGTGGCCTGCCCGACCTCGCTGTCCTCGTTCACCGTCACCTCCGGCGGGGTCGGGCGGCGCAGCACCTCCATGCCGACCACCGCCAGGCGGCGCACCTCCAGCTCGCCCCGCAGGATGCGCGAGGCGTTCCAGTTGAGGTCGATGGCCTCGGCCTTGAACCACACCCCGTCCCCGTCGGCGATCGCCACCTCGGCCAGCCGGGTCACGCCGTCCTCCGGCTCCTCGATCCCGCGGGCGGTGATCTCGAACTCGCCCTCGACCGAGATCTGGCGCAGCAGGAACTGCACCAGGCTGTTCTTCAGCCCGAAGATGGAGACCTGCGCCTGCCCCGGCCCGGCCCACAGCGCCGTCACGGCCACCGCTGCCAGCCCGAGAACCGCGGCCAGCCCGCGCGCGAAGGTCGTGCGCCGCCCGGCGCGGAGGGGAGCGTTCCGCATCAGTAAGCCTGTCCGATCGAGAAGTAGAAGCCGAACGGGTCGTCCACGTCCCGCGCGTTCAGCGGGAAGGCGATGTCGGCGCGGATCGGCCCGACGGGCGAGTAGTAGCGCACGCCGAACCCGGCCGCGAACTGCGGATCGTCCTCGAAATCCGGATAGACCTCGCGCGAGACGGAGCCGCCCTCGGCGAAGATCGCGGCCCCGACGGGCCCCCAGACCATCGCCCGAAGCTCCACCCCCGCCTCGATGACCGAGCGGCCGCCCACCGGGTCGTTGGAGGCGTCGAGCGGGCCGATATAGTCCTTCTGGTAGCCGCGGATCGACCCGCCGCCGCCCGAGTAGAACCGCTTGTTGATCGGCACGTCCGCATAATCCTCCGAGAAGATGGAGCCGACGCGCCCGCGCATGGCCAGCACGTATTTCTTCTCGTCGTCCAGCGAGATGTAGCCCGAGGCCAGCGTCTCCGCCTTGAAGAACTGGGAATCGCCCCGGTCCCGCGTCGCGTAATAGGGCGTGCCGTAGACCGTCGCCCGCACGCCCTCGGTCGGGTTCAGCAGGTCGTCGGTGCCGTCGTAGCGCACGAAGGCGGGGATGCCGTAGAGCAGCAGGTCGTCCTGGCGTCCGTCCTGGCTGAGCAGCGAGTATTCAACCGTGCCGCCGGCGCCGACCGTCCAGTAGCGGCCGATGTCCCGCTCCACGCCCGCGCCCAGCAGCGCCGAGGTCTCGTCATAGGCGTCGTTCTCCTCGTGCTTGGCCTCGAAGTCGAAGGTCAGGTCCTGGCGCCGGCGCAGGAACTGCGGCTTGCGCAGCTCCGCGGTCAGCGACTGGTCGACGAGGCCGGCGTTGAGGTCGACGCGCAGCCGCTCGCCCTCCCCCCACAGGTTGCGATGCACGAAGCCGCCCTGCACCGAGGGGCCGTCGTCGGTGTCGTAGCGCACGCCGGCGGTGACGGTGCGCCGCTTGGCCTCCTCCACCGTCACGGTCACCGGGGTTTCGGCCGGAGCGCCGGCGTCGGGGGCCGCGCGGGGCACGTCGACGCTGACCGAATCGAACAGCTCCGTCGCCATCAGCTCGGACTGGTACTCGCGAAGCTGGCGTCGGTCGACCGCCTCCCCCCGCCTCCAGACCCGGTAGCGGTTGACATGGCCCGGTTCCACATGGTCGAGGCCCTCGACGCTGATCCTGCCGTATTCGGCGTAGGGGCCGGGGGCCACGCGGGTCTCCACCTCGATGGTCGCGGCCTCCATGTCGGCCACCGCGCGCCGCCCCTCCAGCTTGGCCCAGGGCCGGCCCTGGTTCAGCAGCGCGGTCAGCACCTTCGCCTCGGTCTCCAGGATCGTCGCCGCGTCGGCCCGGTCGCCGACCGGGGATCCGATCTCGTCCGGCGCCGGAACCTGCACCGGCGGCCCCTCCGGCACGTCGACGAGCTGGATGTCGTGGCGGACCAGCCGGAAGGCCGGGCCCGGATCGATGATCATCCGCGCCAGCGCCCGTTCCCGAGGACCGTCGTCGACCGGCGCCTGCGCCGTGGCGTCGCCGTCGGTCTCCTCGCCCTCCTCCGCGTCCGCATCGGCGTCGGAGGTCAACGCGGCCAGCGTCAGGCCCTTGTTGACCGGCCCGCGGCTCACCGGCCCGCCCTCGGCCCCCACATCGTCGTCCGCGGCGCCCGGCGTCGCCGGCTCGGGGGGAAGCTCGACCACCTCCACCTCGATCTCCGGCTTGTAGTAGCCGAAGCTCTTCAGGACCTTGACCGCGGAGGCGATGTCCTCCTCCGCCCGCCGCTTGAGGATGGCGCGGCTGGGCGCGCCCCGGTCCTGCCGCCGGTAGAGCAGCAGCGTCTCCTCCATCAGCCCGCTGGCCTCGTCATTGGGCGCGCCGACGATCTCCACCTCGTAGTCGATGCCGGTGGCGGGTTCGAGGAATTCGGCCGGCGGAATGTCGCCGGCACGCTCCTCCCCGAAACCGCAGGCGGCCAGCCCGAGGGCCGGGACCAGGATCAGCGCGCGGCCGGCGCGGCGCAGGAAGCGGGACCCGGGACGTCGGGACGCGGGGGCGATGGTCATGCGGACAAACACCACTCGAATTGCGGCGAGGGGATGGCGGGCCGAGGCGACCCCGCCTCCCGCCGGCGGCGGGGTCAGGGTCAGGCTCGGGCCGCAGGCTGCGGGCTCCGGCCCGGCTTGGCAAGGGGGCGGCGGGTCAGCGTCCGCGCTGCGGAACCCGACCGCGCGCCCCGGCGCCGGCGCGGCCCGAAGCGGCCGGCGCCGCGGCGCGTCCGCCCTTGGGGGCCGGCTTGGGCCGGCGGGCGGCCAGCACCTTGTAGACCCGGTCGCCGGCGATCTCCTCGACCTCGGCGAACAGCTCCCCCAGCGCCCGGTCGTAGGGCAGCGTGCGGTTGGCCACCACGATCGCCTGCCCCGACAGCTTCAGCAGCCGGGCGGCGGTGGCGAGGAAGGCCTCGCCCAGGCTCACCGCCACCTCGCGCCCGTCGTGGAAGGGCGGGTTGGCGATCACCCAGTCGAGCCGCCCCATCGGCATCCCCGGCGCCCGCGCGTCCGCCCAGCGGAAGCCGGCCCTGGGGTCGGTCACGTTCAGCCGCGCGCAGGCGAGCGCCGCGTGATCGGCCTCGATCAGCTCGACCGAGGTCACGCCCGGCTGCGCCAGCGCCGCGGCCGACAGGAACCCCCAGCCCGCGCCGAGATCGGCGCCCGCGCCCTTCAGCTCCGGCAAGGCCTCGGCCAGCATGGCCGAGCCCGGATCCACCCCGTCGCGGGAGAAAACGCCGGCCGCGGTGAACCATTTCCGCCCGTCCGCGCCGTCCGCCGCCGGCGCGGGAACCGCGGCTTCCGCCCATTTCGCGAAGACGTCGGGCGTGGCGTCGAGCCGGCGGGTGGTCAGCACCCGGCCGTGCTTCATCGGCCGGGCCTCGACCTCCAGCCCCTCGCGCCTCAGCGCCTTCTGCAGGGTCTCGATCCCGTCGGTCTTGGCGCCCGCGGCCAGCACCGGGCCGCCGGGAACGGTCAGCGCCCAGGCCCGGGCGAAATTGGCGAAGGTCTCGTCCCGCGCCCGGGTCAGCGCCACCGCGGCGGCGGGGAACGGCGCGGTCCCCTCGGGCAACGCGGGATGCACGGTCCGCCCCTCGGCGGCCAGCGCGTCATGCAGGGGCCGCAGCCCCTGTTCGCAGACCAGCGCGTCCCGCGCGAAGCGGGAGCCGGGGCGCGCGCGCAGCACCAGGAGCCCGCCGGGGGCGGGCGGGTCGATCTCGCCCGTCTCGAACGGGACGGCGAGCAGGTCCATCGGATCGGGATCAGCCATGCGAGGCTCCTAGCGCCGGGCCGCGCGAAAAGAAAGGGCGGGCGTGCGGGGCGGCGTCTCCGGAAGCCGGCCCCCGACCCGGCCGCGGGCCGCGCCCGGGCGCCGGGCCGGCGCGGGACCGGGGACGCCCGGCGGCGCCGTCTCCGGACGGGCGGCGGGAGGGCCGGGCGGGCGGGCGACGCGGCCCGCAGGGACGCGAGGCGCCGCCCGGCCCGTCCCGTCAGGCCTCGAACTCGACCAGCAGGTCCTTGGCGTCCACCTGCGCGCCGGCGCCGGCATGGACGGCCTTGACCGTCCCGTCCCGCTCCGCGTGCAGCGCCGTCTCCATCTTCATCGCCTCGATGGTCAGCAGCAGGTCGCCGGCCTTCACCGCCTTGCCCGCCTCCACCGCGACCGAGGCGACCACGCCCGGCATCGGCGCCGCCACATGGGCCGGGTTGCCGCTTTCGGCCTTGGGCCGGGCCTGCACGCTCGCCGCCGCCTTGCGGTTCTTGACCGAGACCACCCGCGGCTGGCCGTTCAGCTCGAAGAACATCTTGGCCGATCCGTCCTCGCCGGTCTCGCCCCGCGCGGACAGCACGATCTGCAGTGTCTTGCCCGGCTCGATCTCCGCCTCGACCTCGTCGCCCGGCTCCATCCCGTAGAAGAACACCGGCGTCGGCAGCACCCGCACCGGGCCGAATTCGGCGTGGCGCTTCATGTAGTCGGCGAAGACCTTGGGATACATCAGGTAACCGCAGAGATCCTCGTCGTCGATCTCCGCCCCGTCCGCGGCGGCCGAGGCCTCCGCCCGCAGCTTGTCGAAATCCGCCGGCGCCACCCGCGCGCCCGGCCGCGTCAGGTCCGGGGCCGCGCCCTTCAGCGCCTTCTTCACGATCCCCTCCGGGAACCCCCCCGGCGGCTGGCCGAGGTCGCCGCGCAGCATCCCGATCACCGATTCCGGGAAGGACACGTCGACCTCCGGATCCTCCACCTGCGCCCGGGTCAGCCCGGCCGAGACCATGGTCAGCGCCATGTCGCCCACCACCTTGGACGAGGGCGTCACCTTCACGATGTCGCCGAACATGCGGTTCACCTCCGCATACATCGCCGCCACCTCGTGCCAGCGCTCCTCCAGCCCCATCGAGCGGGCCTGCGCCTTGAGGTTGGTGAACTGGCCGCCCGGCATCTCGTGCAGGTAGACCTCGGAGGCGCCGGCCTTCATCTCGCTCTCGAAGCCCGCGTATTGCAGGCGCACCAGCTCCCAGTAATCCGACATCTCCCGCACCCTGGCGGGGTCGAGCCCGGTGTCCCGCTCGGTATGGCGCAGGGCCTCGACGATGGAGCCGAGGCAGGGTTGGGAGGTCAGGCCCGAGAACGAGTCCATCGCCGCGTCCACCGCGTCCACCCCCGCCGCAGCGGCCGCCAGCACCGTCGCGGCCGAGATGCCGGAGGTGTCGTGGGTGTGGAAGTGGATCGGCAGCCCCGTCTCCTCCTTCAGCGCGCGGATCAGGGGGCCGGCGGCGGCGGGCTTCATCAGCCCGGCCATGTCCTTGAGCCCCAGCACATGGGCGCCGGCGGCCTGAAGCTCCTTGGCCATGCCCACGTAATACTTCAGGTCGTATTTGGCCCGGTCCGGGTCGTTGATGTCGCCGGTATAGCAGATCGTGCCTTCGAGGATCTTCCCCGTCTCCAGCACCGCGTCCATGGAGACGCGCATGTTCTCCACCCAGTTCAGGCTGTCGAACACCCGGAACACGTCGACGCCCGAGGCCGCGGCCTGGCGCACGAAGCGCTGGACCACGTTGTCGGGATAATTGGTGTAGCCGACCCCGTTGGCCCCGCGCAGCAGCATCTGGGTCAGCAGGTTGGGCATGGCCGCGCGCAGGTCGCGCAGCCGCTGCCACGGACATTCGTCGAGGAAGCGATAGGCCACGTCGAAGGTGGCGCCCCCCCAGCACTCGACCGAAAACAGGCCCGGCAGGTTCGCCGCGTAGGCGGGCGCCGCCTGGGCCATGTCATAGGTGCGCATCCGGGTCGCCAGCAGGCTCTGGTGCCCGTCGCGCATGGTGGTGTCGGTGATCAGCAGCCGATTGACCGACAGCATCCACTCCGCCACCGCCTGCGGCCCCTTCGCCTCCAGCAGGTCCCGCGTGCCGGGCGTGACGGGGGCCGAGGGCTTCGGCGCCACCGGCGGGCGGGCATGGGCCGGCGGGCGCGGGCGCGAGGCGGCCTCCGGATGCCCGTTCACCGTCACGTCGGCGATCCAGTGCAGCAGCTTGGTCGCCCGGTCCTGGCGGGGGGCGAAGTCGAACAGGTCCGGCGTCTCGTCGATGAACTTGGTGTGGTAGGTGCTGTCGAGGAAGCTGGGATGCTTCAGCAGGTTCTCCACGAAGGCGATGTTGGTGGCCACGCCCCGGATCCGGAACTCCCGCAGCGCGCGGTCCATGCGCGCGATGGCCTCCTCCGGCGTCGGGGCCCAGGCGGTCACCTTCTCCAGCAGGCTGTCATAGTAGCGGGTGATGACCGCCCCCGAATAGGCCGTGCCGCCGTCGAGCCGGATGCCGAAGCCGGTGGCGCCCCGATAGGCGGTGATCCGGCCGTAATCGGGGATGAAATTGTTGGTCGGATCCTCGGTCGTCACCCGGCATTGCAGGGCGTGGCCGCGAAGCTGGATGGCGTGCTGGCCGGGAACCCCGGTCGCCTCGGCGATGGTCGCGCCCTCGGCGATGCGGATCTGCGCCTTGACGATGTCGATGCCGGTGACCTCTTCGGTCACCGTGTGCTCGACCTGCACCCGCGGGTTGACCTCGATGAAGTAGAACTTGCCGTCGGCCATGTCCTGCAGGAATTCGACCGTGCCGGCGCATTCGTATTTGGCGTGCCGGCAGATGCGCAGGCCCAGCTCGCAGACCTCGGCCCGCTGCTCTTCGGAGAGGTAGGGCGCCGGCGCGCGTTCGACGACCTTCTGGTTGCGGCGCTGGACCGAGCAGTCCCGCTCGAACAGGTGGACGACCGAGCCGTGCCGGTCGCCGAGGATCTGCACCTCCACATGCCGGGCCTTCTGGATCAGTTTCTCCAGGTAGCCCTCGCCGTTGCCGAAGGCGGCCTCGGCCTCGCGCCGCCCGGCGCGCACCTTCTCGGCCAGCTCGTCGGGGCCCATGATCGGCCGCATCCCGCGCCCGCCGCCGCCCCAGGACGCCTTGAGCATCAGCGGATAGCCGATCGCCTCGGCCATGGAGCGGGTCTTGTCCATGTCCTCGTCCAGCACCTCGGTCGCGGGGACCACGGGCACGCCCGCCTCGATCGCCGCGCGCCGGGCGCTGGCCTTGTCGCCCAGCATCCGCATGGTGGCCGAGGTCGGGCCGATGAAGGCGATCCCGGCCGCGTCGCAGGCGTCCACGAAATCCGGGTTCTCCGACAAAAGCCCGTAGCCCGGATGGATCGCGTCGGCGCCCGCCAGCTTCGCCACCCGGATCATCTCGGAGATCGACAGGTAAGCCCCCACCGGCCCCAGCCCCTCGCCGATCCGGTAAGCCTCGTCCGCCTTGAACCGGTGCAGGCCCAGCTTGTCCTCGTCGGCGTAGACCGCGACGGTCCGCTTGCCCAGCTCATTGGCCGCCCGCATCACGCGGATCGCGATCTCGGAGCGGTTGGCGACGAGGATCTTTTCGAATTTCTTCATGGGGGCGGGCTCCGCGTGGCCGGGTGGGAGGTCGGGACGGGGACGGGCGGGACGAATGCCCCGCATCCAGAGCCCACACCGAAACCGCGCCGGGGGCAAGGCGTTTCGCTGCGTCGCAGCGAACCCCCCGCCGAAGCCCTTCGCAGGGCGCGATTTTCGCCAAGCTTCCGCCCCGATCCCGGCTATGCTCCCCCGCGGATGCGAAGAATGGGGGAGAGACCGGCGATGCAGTGGCGAGGCCGCAGGGGCAGCGACAATATCGAAGACCGGCGCGGACAGGCGCCCCGCACCGGCTTCGGCCGGTCGCCGTTCGGCTCGCGCCGCTCGCCCTTCCCCGGCGGCTTCGGGGGCGGGCTCGGCGGCGGGTCGGGCCGGCGCATCGCCCTCCCCCGCTCCCGCCTCGGGCTTCTGGTCATGGTCGCGGTGCTGGTGATCGGCGCGCTGTCGCAGGGCGGGCTGCTGGAGGACGCGGGCGTCGCCCCCGGCGACGTGACCGGCGGCGCCCCCCGCCTGTCGGAGGCGCAGCGCGAGGCCGGGGAGTTCGTCTCCGTCGTGCTGGCCGACACCGAGGAGGTCTGGGCCGACCGCTTCGCCGCGGAACTGGGCCGCGACTACGTCCCGCCCAGGCTGGTGCTGTTCACCGGCGCCGTGCGCTCCGCCTGCGGGGGGGCGACGTCGGCCGCCGGGCCGTTCTATTGCCCCGCGGACCAGCGCGCCTATCTCGACACCGCCTTCTTCGACGAGCTGTCCCAGCGGCTCGGCGCCTCGGGGGATTTCGCGGCGGCCTATGTCATCGCCCATGAGATCGGGCACCATGTGGAAAACCTGCTCGGCGTGCTCGACCGCGCCCAGCAGGCGAAGGCGGGCGCCAGTCCCGACGCCGCCAACGCGATCCAGGTGCGGGTGGAGCTTCAGGCCGACTGCCTCGCCGGCGTCTGGGCCCAGCGCGCGCAGGAGAAGTTCGGCAGCCTCGATCCCGGCGACGTGGACGAGGCGCTGAACGCCGCCTCGCGCATCGGCGACGACGCGCTGCAGCGCCAGGCGGGCCAGGTGGTGCGGCCCGAGACCTTCCAGCACGGCACGTCCGAGCAGCGCCGCGGCTGGTTCCAGCGCGGCTTCGAGGGCGGGACCATCGCCGCCTGCGACACCTTCGCGACCGACCGGCTCTGACCGGGAAGGACGGGAGCCGCGCGACGACCCGGACGCATGCGGCGCCCCGGCGCCCGCGCGGCGCGGCGCCCTGGGCGCTTGCGGAGACGGGCGCCCTGGGACGCTGGGCGCCACAGGGGGGACGGCGGGCGGGGCGACGCTCCGCAGGAGCAAGCGCCCGTCCCCGCCCCCCCGTCGTCCCCGTCAGTCCTCGACGATGAAGACGTGCACCGCCACCGGGCCATGGGCGCCGAGCTGCAGCACCTGCCCGATATCGGCCGAGCGCGACGGACCCGTCACCAGGTTCACCGTGCGCGACATCGGCCCCGCCCGGCGCACCCGCGCCCACATCTCCTCCAGCCCCGGAACCACGTCCGCGGCCTTCAGGACCATGAAATGCGTCTCGCCCAGGAAGGTCAGCGTCACCGGGTTGTCGGGGCCCGAGCGCAGCGCCACCGTCCCCGTCTCCGCCACCCCGCACAGGCCCCGGCTCAGCGTCGCGGGCTCCTCCAGCCGGCCGACCCCGCGGGAGGCGTCGAGCCCCGACCAGTCGAGATCCTCGAAGTCCGGCTCCTCGCCCATGCGGATGCCGCGGGGCAGGTTGCGGGCGCGAAGCTCCTCGACCAGCGCGCCGGGCAGCGCGTCCATCGAGGGCAGGCGGGTCACGGTCGCGTCCACCCCGCGCAGCTTGGCTTCGAACCGCTCCAGCATCGCCGCGCCCTCGGTGCGCGCGATCTCCGGCACCGGCGCGGTCTGGGCGCCGGCCATGCGCAGCCGCGCGTCCACCGCCGCGCGCCGGTCCTCGTCCGTCACGCCCGCGTTCTCGGTCAGCGACCGGCGCAGCCGCGCGAGGATCCTCACCCGGCCGCTCATTTCGCGCCCCCCCGCCGGCCGTCCGCATCCGGGCGGTAACGGTCCATGAAGGTGCCGCCCTCCGGCGCGGGGAAGTCCCGCGCCTGCGTCCAGGCCCCGCCCAGCGGCAGGCGCTTCACCCGCCCGCCCGAAGCCAGCAGCCGCAGCCCCCAGGCCGCAGCCCGCGCCGCCGCCCGGTAGACCCCGGGCCGCGCCGCGGCCGACGCCCAGAACCGCAGCCCCCTGCGCGTGCCCGCAGGCGTCAGCTGGCGCTCGAACTCCCGCTCCCGCCAGTGGCGCATCATCTTGGGCAGAGGGATCCGCATCGGGCAGACCTCCTCGCAGCGCCCGCAGAAGGTGGAGGCGTTGGGCAATTGCCCGCCCTGCTTCAGCCCGATCAGCGAGGGCGTCAGCACCGCCCCCATCGGCCCCGGATAGACCCAGCCGTAGGCGTGCCCGCCGACCGAGCGGTAGACCGGGCAGTGGTTCATGCAGGCCCCGCAGCGGATGCAGCGCAGCATCTCCTGGAACTCGGTCCCCACCATGGCCGAGCGCCCGTTGTCGAGCAGCACCACGTGGTATTCCTCCGGCCCGTCCGGGTCCGCCTCCCGCCGCGGCCCGGCGGAGAAGGTGGTGTAGACCGACATCTCCTGCCCGGTGGCCGAGCGCGCCAGCACCCGCAGCACGGTCGAGGCGTCCTCCAGCGTCGGCACGATCTTCTCCAGCGAGGCGATGACGATATGCACCCGCGGCAGCGACTGCGACAGGTCCCCGTTGCCCTCGTTGGTCACGATCACCGACTGGCCGGTCTCCGCGATCAGCATGTTGGCGCCGGTGATCCCGACCTCGGCCTCGAAATACTTGGCGCGCAGTTCAGCGCGGGCTTCGAGCAAGAGCTTGTCGAGCCCCTCCAGGTCCCGGTCCTCGGGCAGGTGCGGGTGATGCTTGCGGAACGCCTCGCGCACCTGCGGGACGGTGACGTGGATCGCCGGGCCGATGATGTGGCTCGGCGTCTCCTTGCGAAGCTGGATGATGTATTCGCCCAGATCCGTCTCGACCGGGGCGATCCCCTTCTCCTCCAGGAAGTCGTTGAGCCCGATCTCCTCCGAGATCATCGACTTGCCCTTGTTCACCGTCTTCGCCCTGGCGGCGCGGCAGATGCCGAGCACGATCTCGCGGGCGTCCTCCGCCGTCTCGGCCCAATGCACCTGGCCGCCGTCGGCCTGCACCTTCGCCTCATATTCCTCAAGGTAGAGGTCGAGATGGGCGAGCGTGTGGTTCTTGAGATCCCGCGCCGCGTCGCGCAGGGCGTCGAATTCCGGCACCGCGCCCGAGGCGTAGGCCCGCTTGGCCATGGAATTGGCCAGCGCCTTGGTCATCTGCTCCTGCAATCCGCCGTCGGCGATGGCGGCGCGGGCGTTGGCCTTGAACTGCGGGGTGGTGGGCTGGTGGGTCATTTCGAGCCCTCCCCGATGGCGGGGCCGTCGGTCATGCCGGCAAGCACCTCGACCACGTGGCGGGCCTTCACCGGGCGCCCCTCGCGGGTCAGGCGGCCGGCCATGTTCAGCAGGCAGCCCAGATCGCCGGCGAGCAGCAGCTCCGCCCCGGTGTCGGCGGCGTGGCGCGCCTTGTCGGAGACCATGCGCTCGGAGATCGCGGGGTATTTCACGCAGAACGTGCCGCCGAAGCCGCAGCAGACCTCGGATTCCGTCATCTCCGCCACTTCCAGCCCCGGCACCTTGTCCAGCAGCGCGCGCGGCTGGGCCTTGATCCCGAGGCTGCGCAGGCCCGAGCAGCTGTCGTGATAGGTCACCTTCGCCACCCCCTCGGGCGCGGTCGCGGCGACCTTCGCGTCGGGAAGCACATCGGCGAGAAAGGCGGTGATCTCGAAGGTCTTGGCGGCCAGCTTCTCGGCCCGCGCCCGCCAGCGGTCGCCGGGGGAGAACATCTCGGGATAGTCCTTGATGATCGTCGCGGCGCAGGAGCCCGAGGGCAGCACCACCGCGTCATAGTCCTCGAATTCGGCGATGGTCCGGCGCGCCAGCCGCTTGGCGCCGGCGCGGTCGCCCGAGTTCCAGGCCGGCTGGCCGCAGCAGGTCTGCCCCTGCGGGACCCGCACGTCGCAGCCCGCGTCCTCCAGAAGCTTCACCGCGGCGAAGCCGACCGAAGGCCGCATCAGGTCCACGAGGCAGGTCGCCATGAACGCGATCTTCGGGCGTGCCGCCGGTTCGGGCGCCTGGGTGTCTGGGGTCATTCAACCGCCTCCTTGGTTCGCCCCCTTGTGTTAAGCGCGCCCGGGCGGGCGCGGCAAGCGGTTCGGGGCGTGCGCGGGGGGATCGTCTCCGATCCGGCGACGTCGCGCAATTGCGCGGCGATGTGACGATTTCCGCAGACGCGCCGCCGCCGCCCGGGCTCTGGTTTGCGCGCGGACCGCCGGCCCGCGGCGCGTCGGGGGGCGCCGCCGCGCCCGCCTGCGCCGCGTCTTCCGGCCGCCGCCCGGCGGCCGTCTCGCCTACCCGGCCGCCGCCGCAGGCCCCTCCGCAGCAGGAGGCCGCCGCCGCAGGCCCCGACCGGAGCCCCGATGTCGTCCCTCGTCTCTCCCGCCCTCGTCACGCCGCTCTGCGTGCTGGGCTCCGCCGCCGCCTACGCCGCGGCCATGGTCATGCTCAAAGTCTGGGGCCTCACGCCCGGCTTCGGCGGCGCGCTCTGCGTCGCGGCCTTCCTGCTCGGCGCGGCGCTGGAGGCCGCGGCCCTGCGCGAGGCGCGGCTCGGCGCCGTCTACATCGCGGTGCTGGGGGTGGAGTCGGTGATCGTGCTGGCCGCCGGCGCGGCGATGTTCGGCGAAAGCTATTCCCTGCGCGAATGGGCCGGGGGCGCGCTGGTCATGGTCGGGGTGATGCTGGCGGCGATCTGACCGCCCCTCCCGCCTTCCGCCCCCGCCTTCCGCCGAGACATGCGCGCTGGACCTCCGCCCGGAATTCGGGTAATGGCGCGCCTCTGCGGCAGGGACACCCCTGGAGGCCCGCCGCCTGCGAAACACTTATCAGGAGTATCGACGATGGCCGAGCTTCCCATTCTCGAAGCCACCGCCCGCTCCGGCACGGGCAAAGGGGCTGCCCGCGCCGCGCGTCGCGAGGGGCTCGTTCCGGGCGTGATCTATGGCGGCGGGCAGGACCCGGTCGCGATCAACGTCAAGCACAACGAGCTGCTCAAGCGGCTCAAGGCCGGCAAGTTCCTCTCGACCCTCTACAACGTGAAGGTCGACGGCGCCGACACCCGCGTGGTCTGCCGCGCCGTTCAGCGCGACGTGGTCCGGGACCTGCCGACCCATGTCGACTTCCTGCGCCTGACTGAAAAGTCGCGCGTGGCCCTGCACATCCCCGTGGAGTTCATCAACCACGAGGCGGCCCCGGGCCTGAAGCGCGGCGGCGTGCTGACCGTGGTGCGCGCGGATGTGGAGCTGTCGGTGATCGCCGGCGCCATCCCCGACCACGTGACCGTGGACCTGACCGGTCGCACCTTCGGCGACGTCATCCACATCTCCGACGTGGCCCTTCCCGAGGGCGTGAAGCCGGTCATCACCGACCGTGACTTCGTGATCGCCAACATCACCGCCCCGTCGGGCCTGGTGTCGGAAGAGAACGCCGAGGCCGAGGAAGCCGCCGCCGCCGAGGCGTGATCTTCGCGCGCCCTATCCGGCGCCTGACCGCAACGCCCGCCGCGAAAACTCCGCGGCGGGCGTTTCTCGTTCCGGGACGGACGCGGCCGCCGCGCCCGGTCACGCCTGCAACCTCGCCGCGGCGAACAGCGCGTTCAGCTCGCCATGCGGGATCCCGCCCGGCGCCCAGCTCACGCCGCCCGTCTCCCGCAGCTCCCGCGCCGCCGCGCGCGCGCATCCCAGCGCCGCTCGGGCGATGGAGCCGCCCAGGCTGACCCGCGCGGCCCCCGCCGCGATCAGCTCGCGCGCGTTCCCCGCGTCGGACATGAAGCCCAGCACCACGTTCAGCGGCCCGCGCACCTCCGCCTTCAGCCGCCGCACCGTCTCCGGATCCGCAGGGGCCGGGGCGTAGACGCAGTCCGCCCCCGCGGCGAGGAACCGGTTGCAGCGCGCGATCGCCTCCGCCATCGCGGCCTCCGGCGGCAGGCCCGCGACCAGGGCGTCGGTGCGCCCGGTCAGCACGAAATCCTCGCCCGTCGCCGCCGCCGCGGCCCGCGCGGCCGCGATCCGCGCCGCGGCGAGGTCGGCCGGATAGAGCCCGTCGCGCAGCGGCGGCTTGTCCTCGATATTCCCGCCGGCGAGCCCCGCCGCCATCGCCAGACGCACCGTCTCCGCCGCCGCCTCGGGCGCGTCGCCCCAGCCCGCCTCCAGGTCGCCGTTGACCGGCAGCGCCGTGGCGGCCGCGATCTCCGCCATCCGCGCCATCATCGCCGCCCGCCCCACCCCCAGCTCCGGCGCGCCGACCGCGTAGTCCTGCAGGCCCATCGCGAAGGCGATCCCGGCCGAGGTGGTGGCGAGCGCGGGAAACCCCTCCGCCGCCAGCACCGCCGCCGAACCCGCGTCCCAGGCGTTCGGCATCACGAAGCCCGGCCCCGCATGCAGCGCGCGGAAGGCCCGCGCCTTGTCGTCCCGGGTCATCGCCCGCCCTCCGGTCCCGCCGCCCCGCCGGCGGCCCCCTTTCCTGCCCTTGCCGGCGCCATCCGTCCAATGCATGTTCTGCAAGCGCTCCATTCGAATTCCGGATACCGTCATGGACTCCGAGTCCCTCGCCACCTTCGTCGCCATCCACCGCGCCGGCGGCGTCTCGGCGGCGGCGGAGCGGCTGCACCGCTCGCAGCCCGCCATCTCCCGCCGCCTCGCGTTGCTGGAGGCCCGGCTGGGCGCGCCCCTGTTCGAACGGACGGCGTCCGGGCTGAGCCTGTCTCAGGCCGGGGCCGCCCTGCTGCCCCATGCCGAACGCGCGCTGGCCGCGCTGGAGGACGCCGCCGCCGCCATGGCCGACTTCGCCGCCGGCACGGCCGGGCCGATATCGCTGGCCGTGGTCGGCACGCTGGCCGACGCGCGCCTGTCCGCGGTGCTGCGCGGCTTCGCGGAAGAGGCGCCGGGCGTGCCCGTGCATCTGCGCACCGCCACCTCCGCCGAGGTCTCCCGCCATGTCCGCGCCGGAGAGGCCGCTTTGGGCCTGCGCTACTTCCGGGACCGCGGCCCGGGCCTCGACCAGCGCCCGCTCGCGCCCGAACCGCTGGCGCTGGTCTGCGCCCCCGACCACCCGCTTGCGGGGCGCGAGCTCGCCGCGCTCGACCGGCTCGCCGACGCGCGCTGGCTCGCCTTCCCCCACCGCGCCGGCCGGCCCGAGGCGGCGACCCATATCGCGCCGCTCTTCGCCGCCCGGGGGATCGAGGCGCCCGAGGTCACGCCGGTCGACAGCCTCTCCGGCCAGAGGGCGCTGGCCGCGGCGGGCCACGGCCTCGCCCTGCTGCCCGAAGGCTTCGCGGCCGAGGATCTCGCCCGCGGCGCGCTGGGCCGCATCCGGGTCCGCGGCTTCGCGCCGGCCAACCCGGTCACCCTCCTGACCCGCTCGGGCGGTTATCTCGGCCCCGCCGCCCGCCGGCTCGCCGACCTGCTGGCCGCCCGGTTCTGAGCCCGCGCTTGCCCCGCGCCCGCCCGCGCGTTACCTCCCCCGCACCAGCCCATCGACCCGCGAACCCGGAGGCTCCGCCCATGCTGCTCTTCGTCGGCCTCGGCAATCCGGGGCGGGAACATGCGAAGCAACGCCACAACATCGGCTTCATGGCGCTCGATCGCATCGCCGACGACCACGGCTTCGGCCCGTGGCGGGACAAGTTCCAGGGCCAGGTCTCCGAAGGCCGGCTGGGGGACGAGAAGGTGATCCTGCTCAAGCCCCAGACCTACATGAACCTCTCGGGCCAGTCGGTCGGCGCTGCGATCCGCTTCCACAAGATCCCGGTGGAGGACGTGACCGTCCTGCATGACGAGCTCGACCTCGCCCCCGGCAAGTGCCGCGCCAAGCGGGGCGGCGGCCATGCCGGGCATAACGGCCTGCGCTCCATCCACCAGCATTGCGGGCCGGACTACGGCCGGGTGCGGCTCGGCATCGGTCATCCCGGGCGCAAGGAGCTGGTGTCGGGCTACGTGCTGCACGACTTCTCCAAATATGACGAGCAGTGGCTCGACGACCTGCTGCGCGGGGTTTCGGACGGGGCCGCGGCGCTGGCGGCCAAGGACGACGCGGGCTTCATGAACGCGGTGGCCCTGCGCACCGCGCCGCAGCGCCCCAAGCCGCCCCGCAAGCCGGCGCCCGGTCCGGCCGCCGGCCCGCGCCCCGATGGCCCGACGGAAACCCGGCTCTCCGCCGACCCGACCCGACCCGCGGGCGCGGAGGCGCCGGCGGACGAAACCCTGTCGCCGCTTGAGAAGTTAAAGCGGCGTTTTTCTTGAACATCGCGACGCCGCCGCCTCAGATTTCCTTCGAACCCCAAATCATCGCTTCTGTTTATATTTCGACTCGCTTGACCTGACGCTGAGATATGGCAGAATAATGCCTGTCCCTCCCGTCAGGATCGCTGAAATGACCTTGAAGTTCGCCGCCCTTCTGGGCGGGGTTCTGATCTGCGCGGCCGAAACCGCCGTCGCGACCGTGGTATACGTGCCGCTGGAGGACAGCGGCTACGTCGGCGCCAATAACATGACCAACTACGGCCTGAACAACGTGTTCGCCGGCAGCCTCAGCGGCGTCGAATACAGAAGCTTCTTCGGCTTCGATCTCGCGCCCTATCACGGTCTGATCGCCACCACGGCGTCGATCGCCTTTCCCGCCGGCTACGGCACGTTCTATTCGCCGCAAGGCGGCGAGACGGTGCAGCTGTGGGACGTCACCACGCCCTACGCCACCCTCGTCGGGTTGACCTCCGGCAATCCGGCGCTCGCCACGGTCTTCGCCGATCTCGGCGGCGGCACGCTTTACGCGCAGGCGACAGTCACGGGCGGCTCCGGCCCCATGCCCGCCTTCGGCGCCAGCTTCTCGGCCAGCAACGGCGGCGTCGGGCTGAGCGCGATCAACGCCGCGATCTCCGCCGCCGGCCGCTTCCTGGTCGGCGCCCGGCTGAGCACCCTGCAGGGCGCCAGCCCGGAGGGGATGTGGTTCAACAGCCCCAACGCGCTGAGCGCCACCTATCTCGTGCTCAACCTGGAAAGCCCGCCCGATCCGGACCCGGAGCCCGAGCCCACGCCCGCCGTGCCCACGCCCCCTGCCGGGGCGCTGCTGGCCGGCGCGCTGGGGGCGATCCTCGCGGGTCGGGCGCTGTTCCCGCGGCGACGGAACCCGCGCGCGGCCTGAAGGGAACCCCGAGTCGCCCCTCGCTCAAACTCCGACCACCCCGGACGGTTTCGTAAGCCGGCCTTTCCCGACCGAAACGCTAGGCATACGTCCGGCGCACGCATTGTGCACGCCCGGTGCACAACGCATTCGCCTGACGTGGCGGCGACTTGACGCAGCCTCCGCCGCATGTCATCGGGGCGCCCCGAGGTGGAACGGAAGGGGCGGTTCATGGGGTTCAAATGCGGCATCGTCGGTCTGCCGAATGTCGGCAAGTCGACGCTTTTCAACGCGCTGACCCGCACCGCCGCGGCGCAGGCCGCCAACTTCCCCTTCTGCACGATCGAACCGAACGTGGGCGAGGTCGCGGTCCCCGACGCGCGGCTCAACGCCCTGGCGGACATCGCGAAATCGCGGGAGATCATTCCGACCCGGCTGACTTTCGTGGACATCGCCGGCCTGGTGAAGGGCGCCTCCAAGGGCGAGGGGCTCGGCAACCAGTTCCTCGCCAATATCCGCGAGACCGACGCCGTCGCCCATGTGCTGCGCTGCTTCGAGGACGATGACGTCACCCATGTCGAGGGCCGGGTCGACCCGCTCTCCGACGCCGAGATCATCGAGACCGAGCTGATGCTCGCCGACCTCGAATCCATCGAACGCCGCCTCGCCAACCTCTCCCGCAAGCTCCGCGGCGGCGACCGGGAGGCGGTGACCCAGGACCGGCTGCTGCGGCTGGCCAAGGAGGCGCTGGAGAACGGCCGCCCCGCCCGCACCGTGGAGGTGGACGCCGAGGACGCCAAGGCCTGGGACCAGCTCCAGCTGCTGACCGCCAAACCCGTGCTGTATGTCTGCAATGTCGAGGAATCCTCCGCCGCCACCGGCAATGCGCAATCCGACCGGGTCGCGGAGATGGCCAAGGCGCAGGGCGCGGTCTCGGTGGTGATCTCGGCCGCGATCGAGGAGGAGATCGCCCAGCTTTCCGACGACGAGCGGGCCGAGTTCCTCGACGACCTGGGGCTGGAGGAGCCGGGGCTCGACCGTCTGATTCGGGCCGGCTACGAGCTTCTGGGCCTGCGCACTTATTTCACCGTCGGCCCCAAGGAGGCGCGCGCCTGGACCATCCCGGCCGGCGCCCTCGCCCCGCAGGCCGCGGGCGTGATTCACGGCGATTTCGAGCGCGGCTTCATCCGCGCCGAGACCATCGCCTATGACGACTACATCGCCTGCAAGGGTGAGACCGGCGCCAAGGAAGCCGGGAAAATGCGCGTGGAAGGAAAGACTTACCGGGTCGCCGACGGCGACGTGCTCCACTTCCTGTTCAACGCCTGAGCAAGGCCTCGCCCGAATCCGGTCCGGGATGCGGGCATCTTAACAGGTCTTACACCTGTCGAAGCGATCCTGACTGCGGGTGAGAAGCAGGGGATCGAAGCATGAGGACATCGAGCGTGGGACCCATGGCGATAGGACTCGCGACCGGACTGGGCGGAGCCGCCGCCGCGCTGACTTTCGGGTCCTCGCTGCTGGCCGCGTTCCTCGCCTACAGCCTGTGCGGGGCGATGGGCGTGCTGCTGTGCGGCCTGGTCCAGGCCCGCGCGGCGCAGTCCGTGGACGCCGCCGCGCGCCGCGACGCCGCCTCCGCGCCGACGCGCAACCTGGCCCGCGGCGTCGGCTGACCCGCCTGTCCGGTCCGCGGCCAGACCCGGTCGCCGCCGGAAATTCCGAGCGGCTGGCGAGGCGGCTCGCCCGGCGCGGAATGGGGCGTCCCGCGCGCATGCCCGCAGCCGGCTCGTCTCGGCTCAGCCCGGCGCGACCTGTCCCGCCAGCCGGCGTCGATCGCCCCGCCCGCCGCATTGCCGCCCGCCACCGTGCACCCGCCGCCGTGCCGCCCGCCGCCGTGCCGGCTTCCACTTGGGCGGAGACGGGCGCGCGGCGGCGACGACGCCGCGCCGGATGGCCGGCCGCGTCCGTGCTCAAGGCGCCGCGTCCCGGACCTCCGCCACCCTCAGCCCGTCGCCCCTGCCCGGCCCCGCGCGCCGCGCCGTCCAGCGGCGCGGGGGGGCGAGGCGGGCGCGCAGACGCTCCACCAGCCAGGCCGGGGCGGCGCCCGCAAGCCGGCCGTCGGCCGGCCGGTCCGATCCGGCCGGGGACAACCGCCAGCGGGTCTCCACCCCTTCGGCCCCGCCCTCGCCCGCGGTCAGCAGCAAGGCCAGCGGGGCCGGCCCCGCCCCTCTCCGCATCCCGCCCCGCGCGGCTTCCGCCCCCGCCTCCGCCGCCAGATGCAGGCGGCGCACCGGGGTCAGGCGCGGCGGCTCCGGCGTCTCGGCCACCACCAGCGGCGCGGCGCCTGAGCGCAACGCCTCCTCCGCGCACCACAGCACGTCCTCGGCCCGCCGCGGCGCGGCCAGCACCAGCCGGCCCGGATCGAAGAAATCCGCCAGCCCGTCCGCGTTCAGCCGTCCCGCGTCGCCCCGCGGCGTCCGGATCCACAGCACCGGCCCGCCCGCCGCCTCGCTCGCCGCGGCCGCCAGCGCCGCGAACACCGCCCGGGACGGCCCGCAGACCTCATGCGCCCGGCCTCGCGCCAGGGTCGCCCCCGCGCCGAGATCCAGCGCGCCGCGCCCTCTCCCTCCCGATGAGTCAGCCAGCCGGCGCAGGTCGTGAACGGTCATCGCGGCCCTCTTTGTTCGTTTTTTGTTCCAGCACAAAGACACCGCGGATTCAAGCGTCGCAACCGCGTCGCGGCGACCCGCTCACGCCGTGATTCCATCGCGATTCGGCCGTCTTGCCGGGCGAAAATGAACGCGCCCCAACGACATCAATGGCTTGCGGAAAATCACCTCACCAAATCGGAGGATTTGCCCTCCAGTTCGTTAACCTTAGATTAACACTTGTGAGTAGCGTACCAACCATCGCTCCGAGGGGGATGGTCGAGCCGGTCCCAGTCCGGCCTGTATCCAAGCGTAGCGTGGACCAGACCCTCGGAGGCCCCACGGGTTCCCCAGACCCGACCGGGCCGCGCCCCAGCGAAGACCCCAGGCGGGCCCTGCGAAAGCAGGGTCCGCCACGCGTTTCCGGCCCGGGGATCCCGCGGACCCGAAACCTCGCCAGCGGAAGGGGGAGCGCCGTGGTAGCCGCTGCCGGACTCGAACCGGCATGGGCGAAGCCCGAGGCATTTTGAGTGCCTTGTGTCTACCAATTCCACCAAGCGGCCACGGCCCGCCCGCTTTAGCCGATCCGTCGCGCGGTGGGAAGCGGGCGCGAAGGCCCGCCCGCCTGCATCGCCCCCCTGCGGCGCAAACGCCCCGCGCGCCTGCGCGCGTGGACAGCGCCCCGCGCCCCCGCTAACCCTGCGGACATGTTGCGCAAGCTCTATGACTGGGTCCTCCGCCAGGCCGAGGCCCCCTACGCCCTCTGGATGCTGGCCGCCGTCAGCTTCGTGGAGAGCTCGGTCTTTCCCATCCCCCCCGACGTGCTGATGATCCCGATGATCCTCGCCGCACCGCACCGGGCCTGGCGGATCGCGGGCGTGTGCACCGCCGCCTCGGTCGCGGGCGGAGCGATGGGCTATTACATCGGCTACGGCCTGTTCGCGAGCATCGGACAGCCGGTGCTGGAGTTCTACGGCAAGGCCGACGCCTTCGCCGAGATCAGCACGGCCTACAACGGCCAGGGGATCTGGGCGGTGCTGATCGCCGGCGTCACGCCGTTCCCCTACAAGGTCATCACGATCTTCTCAGGGGTCACCCAGTTGAACTTCGCGCTGTTCATGGCGATGTCGCTGGTCGCCCGGGGGCTGCGCTTCTTCGTCATCGCCGCGCTGCTGTACCGCTACGGGGACGCGGCGCGCGACTTCATCGACCGTCGCCTGGGGCTGGTGGCGACCGTGTCGGTCGCCCTGCTGATAGGAGGCTTCGTCGTCGTGAGATACGCCCTGTGACCGCCCGACCCGCCGCCGCCTCCGGGACCCTGACCCCGGTTCCCACCCTGCTCGCCGGGCTCGCCGCCGCGGGCTCGGCCGGTCTGCTGGCCGGGGCCTTCGCCTTCCAGCATCTCGGCGGGCTCGCCCCCTGCGAGATGTGCCTCTGGCAGCGCTGGCCGCATGCGGTCGGCATCGGGCTGGGGCTTCTGATGCTGGTCCCCTTCCTGCGCGAGGCGCGGGTGCTGCGCCTGATCGGCCTCGTCGCCATGGTCGTGGGCGCCGGCATCGCGCTGATGCATACGGGCGTGGAGCGCGGCTGGTGGCAGGGCGTCACCGAATGCAGCGGCGGCCCGGGCGGCGACCTGACCGCGGACCAGTTGCTGGAGGCGATCCGCGCCGCCCCGATGGTGCGTTGCGACGAGGTCGCCTGGTCGATGCTGGGCCTGTCGATGGCGAGCTGGAACGGCCTGATCTCGGTCGCGCTCGCCCTGCTCTGGGCCGCGTCCCTGCGGCGGGCCTGAGCCGGGGGGCCTGAGCCGGGGGGCCGGTCGGGCCCTCAGGGCTCCAGCTCGGCGTCCCAGTAAAGGTAATCCATCCAGCTGTCATGAAGGTGGTTGGGGGGGAATTTCCGCCCCACGTTCTGCAGCGTCGCCGCCGTCGGCCGCCCCGGCGCCTTGGCCAGCCGCATCCCCGCCTGGCGCAGCGAGCGCGAGCCCTTGCGCAGGTTGCACGGCCCGCAGGCCGCCACGACGTTCTCCCAGGTCGTGCGCCCGCCCGCGGCGCGCGGCACCACATGGTCGAAGGTCAGGTCGCCCTTGGCCCCGCAATACTGGCAGCGGAACTCGTCGCGCAGGAACAGGTTGAAGCGGGTGAAGGCCGCCAGCCGCGCCGGCTTCACGTATTCGCGCAGCACCACCACCGAGGGCAGCTTGATTTCCAGAGAGGGGGAGCGCGCCACCTCCTCGTATTCCGCCACGATGGAGACCCGGTCGAGGAACGCGGCCTTCACCGCCTCCTGCCACGGCCAGAGCGAGAGCGGAAAGTAGCTCAGCGGCCGGAAATCGGCGTTGAGCACCAGCGCCGGATGGTCTTTCAGCCGTGCCGGACTTCGCACGAACTGGGTGGTATAGGGATCGTTCATCAACCGACAGCTCCCCCGTCCCGGCCTTGCATCCTAGGCGAGACGGGACGAACCCGTCCCAATTGGATGTGTCGACTATATCTGGCGAATGCCGCTGCGCAACATCCAAGATAAGGGGGCGAACGCCCGCCTCCCGCGCTGTCTAGCAGCGCGGTGCGACGGTTTGACGACGACGGGAAGGCGAAAGCCGGAGGCGGGCGGCGGCGCCCCCGGCGGACGGCGGGCTCAGTCCAGCCAGGTCTTGAGCAGCCGCAGCGCCGCCACCAGCCCGTCGGGGGAGATGGAGTGCGGCACGCCGGGGCAGCCCAGGGTCGCGGCCTCGATCCCCGCGGCCTCCAGCCCCTGCCGGGCCTCCTCCATCGAGGAGAAGGGCACCACCGGGTCGGCGGTGCCGTGGGCGAGCAGCACCGGCGGGCGGGTCTTGATCTCGGCCTTAAGCCGCTCCGGCGCCAGCAGCCGCCCGGAATAGCCGACCACGCAGGCGAGCTGACGCTCCCGCCGCGGCGCCACATGCAGCGACATCATCGTGCCCTGGGAGAAGCCGACCAGCGCGATCTTCGAGGCCGGCACGCCCTCCGCCTCAATGGCGTCGAGATAGGCGTTGATCAGGTCGATGGAAGCCGCCATGCCCGCGTCCCGCTGCGCGTCGGTGGAGCCGTCCATGTGCGGGATCGGGAACCACTGGTAGCCCATCGGGTTCATGGCGCTGCGCTCGGGCGCGTTGGGGGCGCGGAACTCGACGTCGGGCAGGTGATCCTCCAGCGGATCGGCGAGCCCGATCAGGTCGTTCCCGTCGGCGCCGTAGCCGTGCAGCAGCACCACCACCGCCTTGCGGTTTCCGGACTTGGCGGGCCGCACCGGGCCCTGGAGCTGATGGGTCACGCGACACCCTCCCTGTTCTTGTCCACCCGGTAATAGGCCCACAGCAGCCGCGCCGCCACCCCGCGCCAGGGCGACCAGGCCGCGGCCATTTCGGCGAAGGGCTTGGGCGCGGGGCGGGCGGGCAGGTCGAACAGGATCCGGGCGGCCTCCTGCAGGGCGAGGTCGGCGGGGGCGAAGACATCGGCCCGGCCGAGCGAGAACAGAAGGTAGATCTCCGCCGTCCAGCGTCCGATGCCGGGAAGGGCGACGAGCGCGGCGACCGCCTCCTCGTCCGGCATTTCGCGCAGGGCGGGATAGTCGAGCGCGGCCTCGGCCAGCGCGCGGGCGTAGCGGACCTTGGGACGCGACAGGCCGAGCGCGCGCAGGCCGTCGTCGTCGAGCGCCAGCAGCACGGCCGGATCGGTCGCGCCGGCCGCTTCGACCCGCGCCCAGATGCCGGCGGCGGCGGCGACCGAGATCTGTTGCGAGACGATGGCCCCCAGCAGCGCCTGGAACCCGTCGGCGCGCCGGCGCAGCGGCGGCGGGCCGGTGAGCGTGAGCGCATGGGCGAAGCGCGGCTCGCGCGCGGCGAGCCATTCGGCCCCCTCGGCGATGCAGGCTTCGGTTTCGATGATGCGTCCGACCATGGCCGGCACCTGAGCCCGCCCCGCCCTCCGGGTCAAGCGCCGCCCGGAGGGAAGCCGCGCGACGACCCGGGCGCCAGGCCGCCCCCCTGCGCCCGCGCGGCAAGGCGCCGGCGCGCCCGGCGGAGCCGTCTCCCCCGCCCCCGGCTTGACGAAGCGGGGAGGAAGCGTTTGGCTCCGCCGCCATGAGCCTCCCGCCCACGATGCCCCGGCCCTTCGAACGCTTCGCGCCCTCGCCCAACGGCTTCCTGCACCTGGGCCACGCCTTCTCGGCGCTCATCGCCCATGACGCGGCCCGCGCCACCGGGGGGCGCTTCCTGCTGCGGATCGAGGACATCGACCGCACCCGCGCCCGCCCGGAATACGAGGCCGCGATCCTCGAGGACCTCGCCTGGCTGGGCCTGACCTGGGAGACGCCGGTGATGCGCCAGTCCGAGCGGGGCGCGGCCTATGCCGCCGCGCTCGCCTCGCTCGACGCCCGCGGCCTGCTCTATCCCTGCGCCTGCACCCGCAAGGACATCGCCGCCGCCCTCGACGCCCCGCAGGAGACCGCGCCCGGCCTCGCCCCCGGCCCCGAAGGCCCGGACGGCGCGCCCTATCCCGGAACCTGCCGCCGCGCCCCGCCCGCGCCGGACGCCCCCCACGCCCTGCGCCTCGACATGGCCGCCGCCATCGCGGCGCTGGGGGGCGACGCGGCGGTGCGCGCGCTGTCGGTCACGGAGCTGGATGCGGGGCCGGGGGGCGAGACCGGGGTCCTGCCGCTCGATCCCGACTGGCTTCTGACCCGCTGCGGGGACGTGGTGCTGGCGCGCAAGGATATCGGGACCAGCTATCACCTGTCGGTGGTCGTGGACGACGCGGCCCAGGGCGTCAGCCATGTCACGCGGGGCCGCGACCTCTTCGCCGCCGCGCCCCTGCAACGGCTGCTCCAGGCCCTGCTCGGCCTGCCCTTCCCGGCCTATCGCCACCATCGCCTGATCCGCGACGCCTCGGGCCGCCGCCTTGCGAAGCGGGACCGCGACGCGGGCCTGCGGGAGCTGCGCGCGGCCGGCGTCACCCCGGCGGAGATCCGCGCCCGCCTCGGCCTTCCGACATCAGCCGCCGGATGAGCCCGGTGGCCAGCGGCAGCGTCAGCAGCACCGCGAAGATCCGCGCGAGATGGTGGGTCGCGACGAAAGCGGGGTCTGCGTCGATGGCGATGGCGATCAGGCTCATCTCCGCCACCCCGCCCGGCGCGTAGGCCAGCAGCGAGGCGAACAGGTCCGCCCCCAGCGCCCAATGCGCCGCCAGCGCGAAGACGAAGCTCAGCGCCATCAGCACCACCGTCCCCAGCAGGGTCCAGCCCGCGGTCTGGGCGAAGAAGCGCATCGGCACGCCGTGGAACCGCGTGCCGATGGACGACCCCGCCACCATCAGCGCCACCTCCACGGTCCAGGGCGGCATGCCCCCCTCGATCACGCCCGGAAAGCGCAGCGCGGCGGAGGCGATCAGCGGCCCCAGCAGATAGGGCACCGGCCAGCCCATCCGCCTCAGCGCCACGATCAGCGGCAGGGCCAGCGCCGCCAGCAGGGCGAAATCCCCGGCCGAGATCAGCCCCGCCCCGCTGGTCGGCGTTCCCTCCGGCGGGGGCAGACCCAGCAGGCCGAAGGCGATCAGCGGGGCCGCCATCACCACCAGCGCCACCCTGAGCGCGTGGTAGAGCGCGACGCGCCGTTCATCCGTCCCCATCTCTTCGGCGAAGAGCGCGATGGCGGTCAGCCCGCCGGGCAGCGAGATCAGCAGCGACGTCCCGCCGTCCATGCCCGAGAACCGCCGGAACATCCGGAAGCACACATAGCCCCCCACGGGGACGTAGAGCACCGCGCCCAGCAGGGTCAGCGGCCAGCGGGCCAGGTCCTCGGCCGTGGCGAAGGAGAAGCTCTCGCCCAGGAACAGGCCGATCACCGACAGGAAGGCCATGCGGAACCAGACCGGCACGTCGATCGGCGCGCCGGCGAAGCTGGCGATCATGCAGAAGAAGATCGCGCCCAGCATCCAGGCCAGCGGCACCCCCGCGAGATCGGCCAGGAAGCCGCCGGTCGCCCCCACCGCCAGCCCCGCCGCCAGCCGGGCGAGGTTGCGCCGGGTCAGCCGCGCGGCCCAGAGCGCGCGAAGGGTCGCGGGCTCTCCGCCCTTGGCGCCGCTCACGCCGTCGCCGCCTTCCCTGCCGCTCACGCGGTCATGGGGGCCATGATCTCGACCTCCGCCCCGTCGCGGATCGCGGTGTAGTAGCAGGAGCGGCGGTTGGTGTGGCAGGCCGGCCCCTCCTGCGTGACCTGCAGCAACAGGCAGTCGCGGTCGCAATCCACCCGCAGCTCCACCAGCCGCTGGCGATGGCCCGAGGTCTCGCCCTTGCGCCACAACTGGCCGCGGGAGCGCGACCAGTAGGTGACCTGGCCGGTCTCCAGCGTCTCCTTCAGGCTGTCGAGGGTCATCCAGGCCATCATCAGCACGGTCCCGTCCTCCGCGTCCTGGGCGATGGCGGGGATCAGCCCGCGGTCGTCGAAGGTCAGCGAGGCGGGGTCGAAGGGGATGGGCGCGATCGGGTCTGTGGCGGGCGCGTCGGCCATGGGAGGGCGTCTCCGCGGAAAGTGTGAGGGTCCCCGCCTTTTACACGCGGGCCCGTGGGGCTATCTAGGGGATGCGGGCGCGCAGGCGCCTCCCCCCCGGAGCCGCGCCCGGACCCCCGCCCGGAATTGGAGAGAGCCGCATGACCGACGCCGCCGAACAGGACCTGATCGGGCTCTATTCCAAGCGCATCCTGGCGCTGGCCGCCGACATCCCCCATGCCGGCCGGCTGGAGGGGGAGGCGTCCTCCGCCCGGGTCCGCTCGCCGGTCTGCGGCTCGACCGTGACGGTGGACCTGCGGGTCGAGGACGGGCGCGTCGCCGATTTCGCGCAGGACGTGAAGGCCTGCGCGCTGGGCCAGGCTTCGGCCGCGGTGCTGGGCGGCGCGGTGATCGGCCTTGACCGGGAGACGCTGGCCCGCGGCAGGGATGCGCTGCGCGCCATGCTCAAATCCGGCGGCCCGGTCCCCTCCGCGCCGTTCGAGGGCTACGAGGCCCTGCTGCCGGCGCGGGACTACAAGCACCGCCACGCCTCGATTCTGCTGGCCTTCGACGCCACGCTTCAGGCCTTCGACGCCGCGGTGGCCGCCGCCTGACCGGCTGACGGCCCCGCGGCGCGGATTGTGCAATTTACCGCGCTTCGGCAATGGTTTAGGTCAAGTCACCCCGATATCTCCGGTTGCGCGGCGCGCCTTTCGTCAGCGATACTTCGCAGCGAAAGCCGATGCCGGATGGCGCGGACCGCCTCCGCCCGGCACAGGGCGCGTCGACATCGCGCCCGCCGCGGGCCGCGTGGGGCGGCGCGCGCTTCTCTGGGGGGCCTTCGCCATGTCCGTCCGTCACGTTCTCGCCGCCGCCGCGCTTTCCGCAGGCACGGTCGCGCCCGCCGCGGCGCTCACCATCGTCGACGAAGCGACGCTGGTTCTGAGCTACGGCGCCACGCCTGGCGAACGGTTCCAGGAATGCGGCGGAGCCTGCGATTTCGCCGCCGCTTTCACGGACGGGACGCTGGACCCTTTCGACAGCGGGCTCGGCACGCTCAACAGCGTCCGGATCGAGGCGATGACCTTCGGCCTCTACGACATCGACGCGCGCCGGATCTCGGGGCCGGCGGGGGATTTCAGCTATGGATACGACGGCTACGTCGCCCGGTTCGCCTTTCTCGACCCGACCCTGTCGGCGGCCGTCGGCGTCGTGGGCGTCGACCATGCCGACTCGGGCACGGTCGCGCTCGCGGAGTCCGGGTGGACCTACATCGCCACGCTCGACGCCGCCGACAGCGTTGACGTGACCCTGACGGATCCGGCGCTGCTGGCGCTGCTGTCGGGGGCCGATCCCATCGACATCCGTCATTCCTACGACATGGACTTCACCTTCGCCGGCACGCTCGCCTATTCGATGCGCGGCTCGGCGGGCGACCCGGTTCCGCAAAGCTTCGTGCGGGTGACCTACGACTACACGCCCTTCTCCGCCCCGATTCCCCTGCCGGCGGCGGGCTGGCTGCTGCTGGCAGGGTTGGGGGCGCTGGCCGTCGCCCGCCGCCGCCGGGGCTGACCCGGCCGCCCGGCCCGCAACCAAACGCGACGCAGAGAAAAAAGCCGCCGCGACCCGGGACGGGCGCGGCGGCAGTCGTGCGGTTTGGCGGATCGTCCTCCGGCCGACAGGCAGGGCGGCGAGGAGGGGTCGGACGAGGGGACCGACAGGGCAAGGGGATCCGCGCGCGACCGCAGGCGAACTCGGGATATCGGGGGCGTCAGGCCAGCCCGGTGGCGGCGAAGCCCAGCCCGATCAGCAGGCAGATGGCGGCGAGCCCCAGCGCATCCTCCAGCGCCTGCTCGGGAGCCTGGTCGACGGCGGAGGCGGCGAGGCGGGCGATGGTCTTCATGGCGAGGCTCCTGGCAAGCGGCGCGTTCCGGGGATGTTCCCCGTGGGCTTCCGCAGCGGTCCGTTGGGTGTTCCGTGCTTCGTTGCCATAATGTTCTCCCGATTCCCGAGTCGGGTCAAGAACGATAACGGAACATTAAGGGATCAAATCGGAACATTAACGCTTGACGCGGCGGAGCCCCGATTCGCCCGCGGCGCCTCTCGTCCCTCAGCCGACCTTGAGCAGCCGCAGCGCCTCGTCCGCCTCCATCAGCCACAACAGCGTGCGCGCCGCCTCGCCCCGCGCGCCGTCGAGCCCCGGCTCCTTCGTCAGCAGCATCCGCGCGTCGTCCTGCGCCACCTTCATCAGGTCGCCGTGCAGTTCGAGGTCCGCGACCCGGAAATCCGGCAGGCCCGACTGCCGCGTGCCCAGCACGTCGCCGGCGCCGCGCAGGCGCAGGTCCTCCTCGGCGATCCGGAAGCCGTCCTCGGTCTCCCGCAACACCTGCAACCGGGCCTGCGCGGTCTCGCCCAGCGGCGGGTCGTACATCAGCAGGCAGGTCGAGGCGCCCTCTCCGCGCCCCACCCGGCCCCGCAACTGGTGCAGCTGCGCCAGCCCGAAGCGGTCCGCATGCTCAACCACCATGATCGTGGCGTTGGGAACGTTCACGCCGACCTCGATCACCGTGGTCGCCACCAGCAGCTTCGCGCGGCCCTCGGCGAAATCCGCCATGGCCGCGTCCTTCTCCGCCGCCCCCATGCGCCCGTGGACCAGCGTCACGCCCTCGCCCAGGGCTGCGCGCAGCTCCCGCGCCCGCTCCTCCGCGGCGGTGAGGTCGAGCGTCTCGCTCTCCTCCACCAGCGGGCAGACCCAGTAGGCCTGCGTGCCCTCCGCCAGCGCGCGCGCCAACCGCGCCACCACCTCCTCGTAGCGGCCCGAGGAGACGAGCGCGGTGGCCACCGGCTTGCGGCCCGGCGGCTTCTCGTCGATCACGCTCACGTCCATGTCGCCGTAGGAGACCAGCGACAGGCTGCGCGGGATCGGCGTCGCGGTCATCACCAGCACGTCCGGGCGCAGCCCCTTGGCCGACAGGTCCAGCCGCTGGCGCACGCCGAAACGGTGCTGCTCGTCGATCACCGCGAGCCGCAGGTCGTGGAATTCGACATCCGTCGAGATCAGCGCATGCGTGCCCAGCGCCACCTGCGCCCGGCCGGTGGCCAGCGCCTCCAGCTTCTCGGCCCGAGCCGCCCCGCGGTCCCGGCCGGTCAGCAGCACCGCCTCCACCCCCGCGACCTCCAGCAGCGGTGTCAGGCTTTCGAGATGCTGGCGCGCGAGAATTTCGGTCGGGGCCATCAGCGCCCCCTGCCCGCCCGCCTCCGCCGCCGCCAGCAGCGCGCCCAGCGCCACCAGCGTCTTGCCCGAGCCGACGTCCCCCTGCAGCAGCCGGTTCATCCGCAGGTCGGAGCCCATGTCCGCCGCGATCTCCGTCAGCGCCCGGGCCTGCGCCCCGGTGGGGCTGTAGGGCAGCGCGCCCAGCACGCGCCGCCAAAGCCGCCCGTCCCCGACCGTCGGCCGCCCCCGGTCCCGGCGCTGACGCTCGCGCGCGATGGCCAGCGTCACCTGATGGGCGAAAAGCTCGTCATAGGCGATGCGTTCGCGCGCCGGGGCGCGGGGCGAAACCGCGGCCTGCGTGGTGGGCCGGTGCATGAGGTCCAGCGCCCCGCGCCAGCCCGGCCAGTTGCGCTGCGCCATCAGGCCCGGGTCGATCCACTCGGCCAGGTCCGGCGCACGCTCCAGCGCCGCCGCCGCGGCGCGGGCGATGGCGCGCTGGTTCAGCCCCTCCGTGGTCGGGTAGACCGGCTCGAAATCGGGAAGCTCGCCCGCCTCCTCCTCGGTCAGCACGTGCTCGGGATGGGGCATCTGGCGCACGCCCTCCCAGGTCTCGACCTTGCCGGAGACGACGCGGACCTCCCCCACGGGCAACAGCCGCTCCAGCCAGTCGGCCCGGGCCCGGAAGAAGACGAGGAAGAAGCCCGGCCCCCCGTCCTCCACCGCCACCCGGTAGGCGCCTCCGCGGCGGCGGGAGGGGCGATGCTCGCCGATGGTCACGCGAACCGTGGCGATCTCCCCGTCCGGCACGCCGACGAGGCTGGGGCGCAGGCGGCGGTCGGTCAGGCGCGCGGGCGGGTGCATCAGCAGGTCGCGCACGCGCGCGAGGCCCAGCTTCTCCATCATCGCCGCGGTCTTGGGGCCGACGCCGTCCAGCGACGTGACCTGCGCGAACAGGGGGAACAGAATCTCGGGGCGGCCGCGGCTGGTCATGGCGCGCAACATGCGACGGGCGGGCGCGCAGCGAAAGCCGGGATCGCGCGGGACCGCCCGCCGCGCTAGTCATGGGGCGCCCGCCGCGACAGGAGCCGCCCATGCGCATCGCCCAGATCACCGACAGCCATATCACCGCCCCCGGAACCCTGTGGAAGGACCGGGTGGACATGGGCGCCGCCCTGGCCCGCGCCGTGGCCCGGCTGAACGAGATCGGCCCCGACCTGGTGGTCCATACCGGCGACATCGTGGATGGCGGCGGCGAGGCGCAATACGGGCTCGCGGCCGAGATCCTGTCCGACCTGCGCGCCCCCCTGCGCCTGCTGCCCGGCAACCACGACCTGCGCGACCGGATGCGGGCCGCGTTCCGCGGGCTGCCCGCCGGCGATTTCCTCAATTTCGCGGAGGAGGCGGAGGGCCTGCGCCTCATCGGCCTCGACACCATCGAGGAAGGGCGCACCGCCGGCGTGATGGACGCGCCCCGCGCCGCCTGGCTGGCCGCGGAACTCTCCCGCGGCGGCCCGGCGCTGGTCTTCGCCCATCATCCGCCCTGCCCGATGGGCCTGCCTTTCATGGACGTGTTCGAGTTCGCGGGATCGGACCTCTTCGCCGGGGCGGTCGCGAAGGCCCCGCCGCTGCGGGTCGCCACCGGCCACGTGCATTGCGCGGCGGAGCGGCATTTCGCCGGCACGCTGGTCGCGGCCTGTCCGGCGGTCGGGGTGCAGATCCCGCCGATCCGGCCCGAGGGCGCGCCCCCCGGATTCGCGCTGGAACCGCCGATGATCCGCCTGCACGACTGGGACGCGGATCTCGGCCTGACGGTGAAGACCGTGCCGGTCGACGCCTTCCCCGGCCCCTTTCCGTTCGAGACCGACCCGAACGCGGACTTCTCCGCCACGCCTCACGCCTGAATGGACGCCGGCCCGATGCGAAACGGGGCGCGCGGCCTTCGCCGCGCGCCCCGCCCGATGTCATCCGGCCGCCGAACCGCCGGCCCCGCGGAAAGGCCCGGTCAGGCCCGCCGACGCTTCCGCGCCGCGACGCCCAGTCCGGCGAGGCCCGCGCCCAGCAGCGGCAACGCCGCGGGCAGCGGCACTTCGCCGGAACCGGTGAAATCGTCCGCGCCCTGGATGAAGGTGTAGGCGATCTGCCCCTGCGACACGCCGCTGATCGAATAGGCCAGCGTGCGCAGGTCGGAGAAATGCACCGTCATCGTCGAGTTCGGCACCGACGCGCCGCCGTTGTCGAAGAACACCGTGCGGAAGTTGGCGGCATTGTTGGCGGAGCTCGCCGGCGGCGAGTCCTGGTCGATCTCCGCCGTCCAGCGCGCCACCTCGCCCGGATCGAAATCGGTGAAGGCCAGGCTGAACGAGTCGCTCCGGACGCCGCCGTTCACCGTGTCGATCGAGCCGCCGAAGATGCTCATGGTTCCGCCCGCCGGCGCGCCCAGCGTGTAGACGCCGCCCGCGGTGGTCCCGGTCAGCGTCACCCGGTCGAAATTGTAGGCCGGGTTGCCGATCGTGAAGTCGATCCGGGTGATCTCCAGCCCGCCCTCGCTCTGATTTTCGAGCTGGAACAGGGGATTGTCGCCCGCCGCGGCGCTGTAGGTCGACACCGGGTTCTGGCTGATGGTCAGCCTGAACTGAATGGCCAGAGCCTGAGCCGAGGATACGCCGGCCACAATGGTAACGGCCGCCGCGAATGCGGCGGTCACAAGGTTTCTGGTCTTCATCGCCAAGTCCCGTATTCGCCGACTCGCCCCGATGGCGGCTCGGCTCCCCATGTCTTTCTACGACAAGAATCGCGACGGTTCTTGTCCAAAACATGTCCAAGACCGCGGACGCCTGGGTTTTTCAAATGGAGGCGCCAAAACGCAAGAAATGGAATGCGGCGCCCGCCGGCGGGCGCTCAGTCCTCGTAGTCCGGAGCCGCCGGGGCGGGCGTCGCGCCCCAGGGGGCCACCGCCACGGCCGAGATCGCGTTCTTGGGCGAGCCGTCGATCACCTTGTCGGAATAGGTCAGATAGACCAGCGCCGCCCGCTTCGGATCCCAGAACCGGACCACCTGCAGGGTCTTGAACAGGATCGAGGTGCGCTGGCGGAACACCTCCTCCCCCGCCTCAAGCTTTCCCTTCCAGGCGATCGGCCCGACCTGCCGGCAGGCGATGGAGGCGTCGGACGTGTCCTCCGCCAGCCCCAGGCTGCCCGAGATCCCGCCCTTCACGGCGCGGGAGACGAAGCAGGACACGCCCTCGACCTTGGGGTCGTCGAAGGCCTCCACCACGATCTTGTGGTTGGCGCCCAGCAGCTTGAAGGCGGTGTCGACCTCGCCGATCTCCTCCGCGGCGACGGCGGCGGGCGCCGCGGCGGCGGTCAGCGCGATCAGGGCGAGGGCGGCGGGAAGGCGGCGCATGGGGTCTCCGGGCGTGGATGGCGTGGAGACGAAAAGGTCGGGCGTCGCCGCCGGATTTCAAGATGCGCGCCCCGGATCGCCCGGATCGCCGCCGTCAGCCGGCGGCGGCGCGCAGCCCGATCTCGGTGGTGATGGCGCTGTAGAACACGAAGGTCGCCACCAGCACGAAGCCGTGCCAGATGGCGTTGTGAAAGCGCAGGCGTTTGGCCAGGAAAAAGCCCACGCCGGCGGTGTAGATGAGGCCCCCGGCCACCACCAGGCCGATGCTCGCCCCGCTCAGCGCCCTCCCGCCTTCGCCCGGCCACATCAGCATCAGCCCCGCCCAGCCGAGCCCGAGATAAAGCGGCAGCGACAGCCGCCGCATCCGCCTCGGCCAGAACAGCTTGCCCAGCACCGCCGCCAGCGCCGTCGCCCAGACCGAGCCGATCACCCAGCCGGTCCCCGCCCCGCCCACCAGCATCGCGAAGGGCGTCTGGGTGGCGGCGATCTTGACGTAGATCGCGGCGTGGTCGAGCCGGCGCAGCAGCTCCTTCCACCGTTCGGTCGGGATCAGGTTGTAGGCGGCCGAACAACCCAGCATGGCGAACATGCCCGCCGCGTAGACCGAGACCCCGGCGATCACCGGCGCCCCTCCGTCGAACAGCGCCGCCAGCAGGATCAGGATCGGCGCCGCCATCAGCGCCAGCGCGATGCCGGTGAAATGCACGGCCGCGTCCGCGATCCGCTCCCCCCGCGTATAGGCGACGGGAAGCGCGGAGGGGGCGAGACCCCGGAGGGCGGGCGCGTCGTTCATGCCTGACAGGATGGGCGTTCCGCCCCGCGAATCCAAGCGCGAAGCGTCGTCGCCCCCCCTCCGCCTTCCGCCCCTTCGCTTGCCGGCGCGGCGCGTCCGGCCCATATAGAGCCACCGTCCATGCGTAGCCGGAGCCGTCCCCGTGGAACCTTTCGACGCCCTCTCGCTCTTCTCCCGCGGCGACGTGGTGCTGGGGATCGTCATCGTCTTCGTGGCGATCACGGTCATTCTCGGGGTGCGCATCGTGCCCCAGTCGGAACAATACGTGGTCACCCGGCTCGGCAAGTATCACCGCACGCTGGCCGCGGGCGTGAACCTCGTGGTCCCCTATCTCGACCAGGTGCATTCCAAGGTCTCCATCGCCGATCAGGTGGTCTCCGACGTCCGGCTCGACGTGGTCAGCCGGGACAACGTGGTGTTCTCGATCGAACTTCTGTGCGTGTTCCGCATCGTGAAGGCGGAATTCGCGGTGTTCCGCGTCTCCAACGTCAACGAGCTGGTGATCGGGCTGATCAAGTCGCTGGTGCGCGCCGAGATCGGCAAGGTCGAGCTCGACGCCGTGCAGCAGGAGCGCGAGAGCCTGAACATCGCCATCCGCGAGGCGCTGGAGGCCGCGGCCGACGACTACGGCATCAACATCTCCCGCGCCGAGATCACCGACGTGGAGCTTCAGCAGGACACCCAGCGCGCCATGGCCGAGGTGCTGGAGGCCGAGCGTCAGCGCCGCGCCGCGATCATGCGGGCCGAGGGGGAGAAGCGCGCGGTGGAGCTCGCCGCCGACGCCGCGCTTTATGAGCGTCAGAAGGAGGCCGAGGCGCTGCTGGTCACGGCCCGCGCCACGGCCGATTCCAACCGGGTGATCCGCGAAGGCATGGCCGACGGCGGCGACGCCGCCGCCCGGTTCCAGATCGCGGAGCGTCAGATCGAGGCCTTCGCCAAGCTCGCCGCCTCCCCCAATTCCAAGATCATCGTGCTGCCCGGCGACGCGACCGACGGGCTGACCCGCGCCGCCACCATCCTGGCGAAGGACTGAGCCGGTGCTGGTCGACTGGCTGCGCGATCCCTGGGTCTGGGTCGGCCTCGGCCTCGCGCTGCTGCTGGCCGAGATCGCGGTCCCCGGCTACGTGATGCTGAGCTTCGGGCTGGGGGCGTTTCTGGTGGCGCTGGGCCTGCCCGTGGCGGGCTGGGCGGGGGTCGAGGTCGCGACGGCGCCGCTTCTGCCCCTGCTGCTGGCCTGGGCGCTGGCCTCCGCCGTCGCGGCCGGGCTGGTCTGGAAATTCTGGCGCGGCCGGTCCCGCGGGACCGCGGGACGCGACGAGGACGTAAACGAGTTCGAGAACCGGCTCTGATCCCCGCCCGGCGAGGGCCGGACGGGGCGGGCCAGGATCAGCCGCGGCGCCGGCGCGCGAAGAAGGCGAGGCCGGCGAGCCCCGCGCCCAGCAGAGGCGCCGCCGCCGGCAGCGGCACGTCCGAGACCGACTGCGAGAAGGTGTAGGACGACAGCTCGGCCGCATCCGGCAGGGTGTATTCGAACGTCACGCCATCCGAGAAGGCGACCGAGATCACCGAATTCGGCGCCGCGCCGTTGTTGAAGAACACGTCGCGGAAATCGACGGTGACGTTGCTGTTGTCGGGGTCGATATCCGTCTCGAACCCGAACACCTCGCCGGGGTCGAAACCGGTCAGGGTGAACGCCAGCAGGTCGGTGCGCGCGCCGCCGTTCAAGGTGTCGCCGGTGTCGAGCGTGAAGCCCATGGTCCCCACATCGGCGCCGATGCTCTGCGCGTAGTCGAAATTGTAGGCGGTGTCGCCGATGCTGAAGCTGAAGCTGTCCAGCGTCGCGGAGGTCGAATCGTTGGTGAGCTGGAACACCGGAACGTTGGTGCTGCCGTCGATCTCCAGCGTGTAGCCGGTGCTGATGCCGAGCGCCGCGGCGGGCGCGGCCGTCGCCAGGACAAATCCCAGCCCGATGAGCGTATGTCGCACAGGTGGTCTCCCCACAGATACCCGAAAGGCGCCGCCCCACACATCACGGCGCGGATACGCGGCCGGCTGGACCGACCCGGTTCGCACTCGCCTCCTCTTTACCATAAGGCAGTCGACGGTTCGACCCCGGAAGCGGAGATTTCCCCCCGCACGGCGCCAATCCCGCGGCCTATTGCATGGCCGCCGTGCGCTCCGCCCTCGGGTGCTGCTCGATCAACCGCAGCAGGGCGCGCAGCTTGACGTCCCAAGGGATCTCCGCCTCCGACCCGCCGCAGGTCCGCCCGTCAAGCGCCGCGGCGGCGGGCGACCGTTCCAGCCCGCAGGCGGCGAACACCGCCTCCGGCACGAAATTGGTGTAGGCGGCGAAGCGGATCGCCAGCGCCCGCCCGTCCGACGCCTCCGACAGGGCGGCGATGGTGGTGCAGACCTTCTCCCGCCGGTTCATGCGCCGCGCCATCTCGCATTCGCAGGTCCGGGTCATCGCCGGGGCCACGTCCGCGGCCGAGGACAATTCCGAATAGCGCCCGGTGAAGGCGATCTCGTCGGGCCGCGCGCCCTCCGCCTCCGGCGTCATGAAGCTCAGCGCGTTCATCAGCTTGGGGAAGGTCGGCAGCTGCCGGCCCAGGTCGTTGACGTAGATCGAGTCGAGCCCCGCCTCCCGGCGCACCCGCGGATCCAGGTCGAACAGGCAGATCGCCTCCATCCGCGTCCCGTCGGGCGAAATCGCCACCACGTCCCCGGCCGAGGCGAAGGAGGCGCCGACCGCTTCCCGCTCCAGCCTGTGATAGGCGAAGATGTCGGCGCGGGTGATGTTGGTGACGGTGTGATAGGCGAACGCGCCCAGCAGGACCGCCGCCAGCGTCAGAAGGACCTTGGGCCGGAACATGACGTCACCGGGAGCAGCAGCTCGACCCGCAGACCACATGGGTCGGCGGGCAGAGCGGGGCGGGCGCCGGGTCCGGAGACGGCGACGGCGACGGCGACGGCGACGGGGTCTGGGCCGACGCCGCGGCGGCGATCAGCAGTCCCGCCGCGACGGCCGGAAGGAGGGCGAGCCGAATGCGCATGGCGTTCATCTCCCGTTGATCGGCATGACCTAACGGAAACTTAACGCATGCCGCCGCGACCCGCGGTGAACATGCGCACATGCGCCGCGCTCGACCCGCGTCGGCCGGCGCCCGGCCCGCCCCCCTCGGATCAGCCGGCCGCGGCGACGCCCGCCCGGCGGCGACGCGCCAGCGCCAGCGCCCCCAGACCCGCCGCCAGCAACGGCGCCGCGGCCGGCGCCGGGACCGCGGCCGCCGTCGAATACGCGTAAGTCACGCTCAGGATGCCGACCAGCTCGCCGCCCAGGAACTCGAACGTCCCCGGCCCGTCCAGGTCGACGAACCCGGTGGTGATCAGCAATTGCGGGGCCGCGTCGCCGGTCCCCGAAAAGAAGCTCAGGACGCCGCCGTCGGTGATCTCCAGGCTGGTCGGCCCGGCGGTGAAGCTCTCCTCGAAGGTCACGTCCCCGCCGACCGACAGGAAGGCCGAGTCCCCGAACTCCAGCACCGTCGAGCCGCCGACCAGCACGCCTCCCGCGACCTCGACCGTCGCCTCGGTCAGCGTCCCGCCGTCGGTCAGCTCGATCGAGCCGCCGTTGACGAACCAGGTCAGGGTCAGGGTCACCGAGGTCAGCAGCTCGACCCCGCCGCCGTCGAATTTCGGCACGGCGTAGTCCAGCGGCGCGAAGACGCCGCCCGGGGACGACACGAAGCCGCCGGAACCGGTGAACAGGTAGTCATGAGACACGGTGGTGGCGCCGGCGGGGCCTGAAAGAAGCCCGGCCGCCACGACGAAAGCCGCGAAGCGCTGCATGGAAAGATCCCCTGGGGCTCGGCGGGCGTCCGCCTCGAAATATCCCCGGGATCAGCGTCGTCGCATCGCGACGTCGGGTCAACAGGCGCATGGGACGACGCGGACCGTCGCCCGGAACGAAACGGGCCGGCGACTGTCGCCGCCGGCCCGAAACCGCGTCTCTCGCAAGCGAGGGCGATCAGCTGTCGAGGAAGCTGCGCAGGCGGCGCGAGCGGCTCGGGTGCTTGAGCTTGCGCAGCGCCTTCGCCTCGATCTGGCGGATGCGCTCGCGCGTGACCGAGAACTGCTGGCCGACCTCTTCGAGCGTGTGGTCGGTGTTCATGCCGATGCCGAAGCGCATGCGCAGGACCCGCTCCTCGCGGGGCGTGAGGCTCGCCAGAACCCGCGTGGTCGTGTCCTTCAGGTTCGACTGAATGGCGCTGTCCAGCGGCAGGATGGCGTTCTTGTCCTCGATGAAATCGCCGAGCTGGCTGTCCTCCTCGTCGCCGATCGGCGTTTCGAGGGAGATCGGCTCCTTGGCGATCTTCATCACCTTGCGCACCTTCTCCAGCGGCATCTGGAGCTTGGCGGCCAGTTCCTCCGGCGTCGGCTCGCGGCCGATCTCGTGCAGCATCTGGCGGCCAGTGCGGACCAGCTTGTTGATCGTCTCGATCATGTGGACCGGGATGCGGATGGTCCGCGCCTGGTCGGCGATGGACCGCGTGATCGCCTGCCGGATCCACCAGGTGGCGTAGGTCGAGAACTTGTAGCCGCGCCGATACTCGAACTTGTCCACCGCCTTCATCAGGCCGATGTTGCCTTCCTGGATCAGGTCCAGGAACTGCAGGCCGCGGTTGGTGTATTTCTTGGCGATGGAGATCACGAGCCGAAGGTTGGCCTCCACCATCTCCTTCTTGGCCTGGCGGGCCTCCTTCTCGCCCTTCTGCACCGTCTGCACGATGCGGCGGAACTCGGGGATGTCGACGCCGACATGGTGGCCGAGCTGGCCGATCTCGTTGCGGGTCTCCTCGATCCGGTCGCGGTAGCGCTCGACGAACTGGGCCCAGCCCTTGCCCTTCAGCGCCGCCACCCGGTCGATCCACATCGGGTCGAGCTCGGAGTCGCGGTATTCCTCGATGAACTGGCGGCGGTCGACGCGCGCGGCGTCGGCCATCTTCACCAGCTGGCCTTCCAGCGTCATCAGGCGGCGGTTGATGCCGTAAAGCTGGTCGACCAGCGCCTCGATGCGGTTGTTGTGGAAGTGCAGCTCGTTGACCAGCACCACGATCTCCTGGCGCAGGCGCTGGTATTCAAGCTCCTCGCCGGCGGAGAAGGACTTGGTCTCCGACAGGGCGGCGCCGATGCGGCTGACCTGCATCTCGCGCAGCTTCACGTAGTCGTCGGCGATGCGGTCCAGCTTGGCGAGCACGTCCGGCTTGAGCGCGGCCTCCATCGCGGCGAGCGAGAGGTTGGCGTGCTCCTCCTCCTCGTCCGCGTCGTCGGAATCGGCGCGCGGGCGGGCGCCGTCCTCGTCGTCGTCCCCGTCCTCGCCGGCGGCCTCGGCGCGCTGGGCCACGGCTTCCGGCCCGGCCTGGGCGGCGGCGGCCACCCCCTCGCCCTCGGCGGCGGCGACGACCTCCTCCTCCTCCTCGTCCATCGTGGCGCCGAAGGTGGTTTCGAGGTCGATCACGTCGCGGAGCATGATCCGCTCCTCGACCAGCTCGTCGCGCCAGATGGTGATGGCCTGGAAGGTCAGCGGGCTTTCGCACAGGCCCGAGATCATCGTGCCGCGGCCGGCCTCGATGCGCTTGGCGATGGCGATTTCGCCCTCGCGCGACAGAAGCTCCACCGAGCCCATCTCGCGCAGATACATCCGCACCGGATCGTCGGTGCGGTCGAGGCTTTCCGAGGCGGCGGTCGTGGTCACGACCTCCTTGGAGTCGCTCTCCTTGGAGTCGTCGGACTCGGCCTCCTCCTCCTCCACGACATTGACGCCCATTTCGGAGAGCAGGGACATCACGTCCTCGATCTGCTCGGAGCCGACCTGCTCGGAGGGAAGGACGCGGTTCAGCTCCTCATAGGTGATGAACCCCTTCGCCTTGGCCGCCGCGATCATCTTCTTGACCGCGGCCTGGCTCATGTCGAGCATCGGGCCCGCGCCCTCGGTCTGCTCCTCTTCCTTGGAGTCGTCGATGTCCTTGGCCGCCATGCTGCTCCTCCGGATACGTCGCCCGCCAGGCGCTGCGAATCGCTTCGCGCGCGCGGGGCGCGGTCCTGACCTGCAATGATATAGGCGATTCGGCTACCGAATCGCCATGCCCCCGCTCTCAATTTCGTCTGCGCGGAGCCTTCTTCCACGGTTCGGATGCATGAAAGTCGCTCAGCCAGGCCGAGCGTTCCGCATCCCCTTCGTCCGGCGCCGCATCCCGGCCCTGCCTCGCGGCCTCCTCGCGCAATCGGGACATATAGGCGAGTCGGTGGGCGATTTCACCCGCCGTCTCCGCGGAAATCTCCTCCACCGCCGCGCGCCCCTCGCCGGCGAGGGCGAGGAAATGGGCGTGGCGATCCAGCGCCTCGGCCAGCGCGGCGTCCGCGGCCTCGGCCGGCGCGCCGGGGCCCAGCGCCCGGGTCAGCCCGACGCCGCCGCAGATCAGGCCGGGGCGCGGGTCGCGGCCCAGCGCGGCGATCACCGCGGCCAGCATCGCCTCGGCCGGGTCCGCGGCCTCCAGCGCCTCGGGCAGCGCGTTCAGCAGGGCGGTGCGCAGGGCGGCGAGGTCGCGATGGGCGAGCGCGATCTCGTGCAGGGCCGCCTCGTGCCGCTCCGCCGCCTCGGGGTGGTGGAGCGCGCCCCACAGGATCGCGCATTCGCGGATCCGCGCCTCGCCCTGGGCCGCGCCGGCGCCCAGCGGGCTGGCGCGGGTCTCCGCCGCCGGCCCCTCGGCGAAGCCGTCGAGGAAACCCCGCCGCCCGCCCCCGCCCTGCCCGAAGGTCCGGCCGCGGCGTCCGCCGCCGGATTTCGACTGAAACCCGGGGCGCGGGGCGGCCGGCGGCTCCGGCGCCGAAACCGGAATCGGGGCCGAAGCCGGGGCGTAGGCGTCGTGCTCGTATCCGTAGCCGGGGTCGTAGGCGGCGTCGTAGCCCGCATCGCGGTCGTCCGGGCGGGGCGGCGGCGCGTCCCGGTCGAGATCGGCGGCGAAATCCACGTCCGGCGCCGCCCCCGGCGCCCGGCCGGGATGGAACAGCGCCGCGCGCCGTTCGGCGAAGGCGTCGCCGTAGTGGCGGCGCAGGCCCGCGTCGGGGATCCGGCGCAGCATCTCGCGCAGTTCGGCGTCGAGCCCCGCCCGACGCTCGGGACTGTCGAGCGACCGGCCCTCCGTCGCCGCCCGCCACAGCATCTCCACCAGCGGCAGGGCGGAGGCCAGCACCGCCTCCATCGCCGCCGGCCCCTCCTGCCGCAGCAGGTCGTCGGGATCGCGGCCGCCGGGCAGCAGGGCGAAGCGCAGCGACCTGCCCGGCCCGATCCGGGGCAGCGCCAGGTCCGCCAGCCGGCGCGCCGCGCGCAGCCCGGCCGCGTCGCCGTCCAGCGCCACGATGGGCTCGTCGGCCATGCGCCACATCAGGTCGAGCTGGGTTTCGGTGACCGCGGTGCCCAGCGGCGCCACCGACTCGGCGAAGCCGGCGCGGGCCAGCGCGATGACGTCCATATAGCCCTCGGCCACGATCAGCCGCCCGGTCCTGCCCGCGGCCTCCCGCGCCGGGCCGTGGTGGTAGAGGCTGCGGCTCTTGTCGAACAGTTCGGTCTGGGGCCCGTTGAGATACTTGGCCCGCGCCTCCGCGCTCATCGCCCGCCCGCCGAAGGAGATGCAGCGTCCCTGCGCGTCGCGGATCGGGAACATGATGCGGCCGCGGAACCGGTCGTAGGGCGCGCCGCCCTCGTCGGGACGGATCAGCATTCCGGCGCGGACGAGATCGTCCTCCGGCACGCCCTTCGCCGCCATCGCCTCGGCCAGCCCGCGGCGCGCGTCGGGCGCGAAGCCCAGCTCGAAGCGCTGCGCCGCCGCGCCGTCGAGCCCGCGGCCCTTCAGATAGTCCCGCGCCGCGGCCGCCTGGCCGCCGCGCAGCATCAGCCGGTAATGGGCGACGCAGGCCTCCATCACCTCGGCCAGCCCCTTGCGGGCCTCGGCCCGGGCGGCGGCGGCGGGGTCTCGGGCGGGCATCTGCATGCCGGCCTGGGCGGCCAGCGTCTCCACCGCCTCCATGAAGCCCATGCCCTCGGCCTCGCGCAGGAAGGTGATGGCGTCGCCCTTCGCCTGGCAGCCGAAGCAGTAGTAGTAGCCCTCCCGGTCCTTGACGTGGAAGGAGGCGGTCTTCTCCTGGTGGAACGGGCACGGCGCCCAGTAGTCGCCCTTGCCGGCGTTGGTCTTGCCCCGTTCCCACGTCACCTTGCGGCCGACCACGGAGGCCAGGCTCACGCGCGTGCGCAGCTCTTCGAGGAAACCGGGGGGAAGCGACATGCCGCAGTATCCCGCGCGAGGGGTGAGTCTTCAAGCGTCCGCGATGCGGGCGTCCTCTCCCCGCCCCCTCTCCCCGCCCCCTCGCCGCGGCGTCCTTCGCCGCGTCCTCCGCCGCCGTCAGGTCCAGTCGGGGACCGCCCCGCCGGGCAGCGCCGCCCGGGCGCGCATCGGCGCGTCGTAGGGCAGGCCGGCGGCGTCGCAATAACCGATCAGCAGCGGCTCGTCCGCCAGCAGGAAATCCAGCACGAAGCCGAGGAATTCCGGCTCCGCCGCCCGCGCCCGCAGCTCGGCCGGATCCGCGCCCGCGGCGGCGAGGAACGCGCCCAGCACGTCGGGATCGCCGGCCAGGTGGCCCAGCGCCCCGATTCCGATCCGTTCCGCCGCGTCCTGCGTCATGCCCGCGCCTGCCATTCCGGTCCCCCTGAAATTCCGAAGACGTCGCCGCCCCCGCCCCGCGATCCGCCGTCCGTCCCGCATGACGTCGCGACGTCGTTGACGAAACCACGAGATCGCACGGCGCAGGGTAATAACTCGTTAACGCTTCTTGCCGAAACTCCTGATCAGCGGAGGACGGGCGCGAGCGGCCGGAACCGGCCGCGCAGGACCTTGAATGGGCGGAGCGGCGAACCTGGCCATGAGCGGACGGATCCTCATCGCGGGCGGCGCGGCCACGCGGCTGCATGACCTGGCCGGGCGTCTGCGCTCCGCCTATCTCGACGTGACCGACGTCCCGGACGGGCGCGCGGCCCTGGCCCTGGCGCGGGAGCAGGAGCCGGACCTGGTGGTGGCCGATGCGCGCTGCGCCGGGCTGCCCGGCCTGCATCTGTGCCGCGCGCTCAAGGCCGATCCGGGCCTCGCCCATCTGCCGGTGGTGATTATCGCCGAACGCGAGGCGCGGGCCGAGCGGCTCGCAGGGCTGGAGGCGGGCGCCGACGACTTCCTCGCCCCGCCCTTCGACGACGCCGCCCTGCTGGCCCGGCTGCGCAACCTGATGCGGATGAAGGCCATGGTCGACGAATTGCGGCTGCGCGAGGAGACGGCCCGCGCCCTCGGTCTGCCCGCGTCGCCGGAGCCGGGGCCCGACGCCCCCGGCTTCCCGGTGCGCGGCCTGATGCTGGCGGTGCTGCCCGAGCCGGTGTCGGCCCGCCGTCGCGCGGCCCAGCTCTGCGCCGCTCTGGGCATCCAGTGCCGGCCGGCGACGGACGCGGCCCGGGCCCTGGCCCTGGCCGACGAAACGCCGCCCGACCTGGTTCTCGTCGAACCGGGGGAGGGCGAGGCCGCGATCGAGGCGGCGCTGCGCCTCGTCTCCGCCCTGCGCGCGCGGCCCGCCACCCGCGGGGCCGGGATGGTGCTGGTTCTGCCGCCCTCCGCAGGGTCGGCGGCGTCGCTGGCGCTGGATCTCGGGGCCGACGACTGCGTGACCGCGCCGCCGGACCTGGCGGAGCTCGCCGCCCGGCTGCGCACGCTCCTGCGCCGCAAGCGGTTCTCCGACCGGCTGCGCGACGCGGTGCGCGACGGGCTGATGCTGGCCGCGACCGACCCGCTGACCGGGCTGTTCAACCGCCGCTACGCCGAGACGCATCTGGCGCGGATGCTCGACCAGTGCGCGCGGGCGGGGGAGCCGCTGGCGGTGATGATGCTGGACCTCGACCGCTTCAAGCGGATCAACGACCACCACGGCCATGCCGCCGGCGACGCCGTGCTGCGCGGCTTCGCCGAACGGCTGAAGGCCGAGGTGCGGGGCGCGGACCTGGTGGCGCGGCTGGGGGGCGAGGAATTCTGCGTCGCCATGCCCGGCGCCGACGAGGGCGAGGCCGGCCGCGCGGCGGAGCGGGTGCGCGCCGCGGTGGCGCGCCGGCCCTTCGCCGCGCCCGATGGCGTCTCGATCCCGGTCACCGTCTCGATCGGGGTGGCGGTGATGCCGCCGGCCACGCTCCCGCCCGCATCCCTCGCCCCGACCGCCGCGGCGCTGGCCGCCTCGATGCGTCCGGCGGAGGGGATGACGGGCCGATCGGCAGGCGGGTTCGCGGGCGGCCTGGCCGAACCCGCGGCGGCCTTCCAGCGCCCCCGTCCGCCCTGCGCATCCGACGCGGCGCCCGGCGCCGTCGCCATCCGCCGGCCTTCCGCGGGGTCGCCGATCCCCGACGGCGCCGCCCTGCTGGCCCGTGCCGACCACGCGCTCTACGCCAGCAAGGCGGACGGGCGGGACCGGGTGTCGCTGGTCCGTCTCGGCTGACCGGCGCGCGCGCCCGCAGGCGCCGCGGCGAGGGCGCGGCGGCCGGCCGGCTCCCGGCGGAACGGGTCGCGAGGGGCGCGCGAGCAGCGGAACGGCCTTGTCCGGCAACACGCCGCCGCCGCGGGGACGAGGACGGGCGGCGCAAGCCAGGGGCGGGATGACCGGCGACGCGGCGGGCGACCGACGCCCGCGCGGGCCGGCAGGAAGCCGGAACGGCGGCGATTCCTCCGGGTCGGGTTCGGGCGGCGAGGACGGGCGCGAAGCGGCGGCGCCTGTCGCGCCGGGTCAGTCCTCGCGCGGCGGGCGGGGCGGTCCGCGGTCGTCGTCGCGGTCCCAGCGGCCCCGGCCGCGCGCCTCGCGCAGCGCCTCGGCGATCTCCTGGCGGCTGTGATCGGTCAACCGCCCGGCAAGGTCGACGAACACCGCGTCCGACAGGCCGCCGCTGGCGCGCTCCGCCTCCCGCGCCGCGTTCAGAGCGGCGGCCAGCGCCTCGGGCGAGAACGGCCGCGCGGCCAGCGCGTCGGCGATGCCGCCCCGGGTTTCGGCCAGCGCGTCGCCCAGCCGGCGCATCTGCTCGCGTCTGGCCTTGAGGGCGGTCCTGGCCGCGTCCCGCTCCTCCGGCGCCATTTCTCGGAAGGCGTGCCACAGGCTGACCCGGTCGAATCCGGCCGGCATCGGCGGCCGCGGCGGGCCGCCATGGCGCAGGAACGCGCCGGCCGCGGCGCCGATCAGCAGCAGGTTCACGCAGACCGACGCCGCCAGCGCCCAGCGCACCCAGCGACGCCGGCGCGGAGGATGCGGGGGCGGGGGTGGAGACGGGGAGGCCGGCGGCGGGGCCGCATCGGCCGGATCGCGGGCGTCGGTCATCGGCTTTCCTCCAGCGCCGGCAGGTCGGGTTCGGGCAGAAGCTCCGACTGCAGGAAGGCGCTTTCGTAATTGTAATCCCCGGCGAGCAGGGCGACGCTGTCGGCCAGCGGCACGTTCCCCGAATAGCCAAGCGCCACGCCCATCGCCGCGGAGGCCGCGAAGGCCGCCGGCGCTCCGATGCGGGTCAGCAGGCCTGGCCGGGACCGGCGCGCGGCCGCGGAAGCCCCCGCGCGGCGCGGATCGGCGGGCCGCCCGCGGGCCTGCGCGCCGCGCGTCGCGGCCGGCGAAGCGCTCTCCGTCCGGGCCAGCGCCCGGGCCGCGTCGGCCTCCATCCGGGCGCGAAGCCCGTCCGGCAGGGAGACCGGCGCCTCGGCCAGTTCGGTCAGCGCCGCGTCGAGCGCGGCCGCGGCCGCCTCCGCCCGGCCCGGATCCGCCCGGCCCGGATCCGCCCCCGGCGCGCCGGCCAGCGCGTCGGCGAGCGCCGCCAGCTCCGCCTCCGTCATCCGCGCTTTCGCCGTGCCGGTCATCGCATCCTCCTCGCGCAGGGCGCCCGCCCCGCCATCGTCTGCGCGCAGCGCGCGCGCCCTGCCATCGCCTGCGGGCGCGGCCCGCGCCGCGCCCGATCCTTCGGTTCGGGGGCCGACGCCCCCCGGCCCGGTCATGTCCCCGGCTCCCGCCCGGCCCCGGCCGGATCGAGCCCGTGCTCCAGCCCCAGCGCCGCGCGCCGCGCCTCCAGCCGTTGCGCCAGCCCCCGCCGGGCGCGGGACAGCAGGCTTTCCACCGCCTCCACGCTCAATTCCATCCGGTCCGCGATCTCCGGGTTCGACAACTCGGAGAAATGGCGCAGGGTCAGCGCCGTCCGCTGCCGGTCGGGCAACGCCGCGATCTCGGCCCGCAAGGCCGCCGCGCGGTCGGCCTCGGCCAGCCGCGCCTCCGCCCCCGGCGCGCCGTCGGGCCGCTCGGGCGGGTCCTCCGCCGACCAGCGGCGGCGGCGGCGCAGCCGGTCGATGGCCAGGTTGGCCACCACCCGGTGCAGCCAGGTGCCGACCTGCGCCTCCCCCGGCCGCCAGGCGCCGGCCTGCCGCCAGAGCCGCAGCATCGCCTCCTGCGCCACGTCCTCCGCCTCCGCCGCGTCGTTGAGCATGGCGCGCGCCACCGCCGCCGCGCGGGGCGCGTGGCGGGAGATCAGGGCCGAGGCCGCCGCCTGGTCGCCGGCGGCGCATCGGGCCATCAGGTGGTCGTCGTCATCCATGCGGGTCGCGGCGGAGGCCTTTCGGGTCGGCGCATCGGTCTGCGGAACGTCTCGTGCGGCGTCCAGGGCCATGGCGGCTCCTTCTCTCCGCGGGTCGGCGCGGCGGAACGGCCCCGAAGAACCGCCCCGCCGCACCCCGCCACGTTCAGGGCTTGGCGTCCAGATCCCGCGGACCGTGCCGGAAGCCCGGGCCGCGCATCGCCTTCATCTCCTCCAGCGTCACCGCCCCGTCGCCGTCGGCGTCCAGCCGGGCGACCATGCGGTCCATCCGCTCCAGCATCGGCGAGGCCGCGAACTCCGCCTCGGTCACCGCGCCGTCGCCGTCGGCGTCGAGCATCCCGAAGAAGCGGTCGCCCCGCTCCCCCCTGTCGCCCCCGTCGCCATGCCGGCCGCCCTCGGGCCCGTGACCGGGCCGATCGCCCTCCGGCCGGGGCATCAGCCGGGCGAGGCCCATGCCCAGCTCCTGCTCGCTGACCCGACCGTCGAGATCGACGTCCAGCGTGGAGAACTCCGGCGGGGTCAGGTCCGGGCGGCGCGCGGTCAGACGCTCGCCCAGCGCGGCGTATTCCTCGGCGTTCAGCACGCCGTCGTCATCCGCGTCCGCCCGGCCGACCATGCGCGCGGCCATGCGGCCCGCCATGTCCGGCCCGCCGCGCGCGCCGAAGCGGGGGCCGTGGTCGCCGTCGCGCCCGCCGTGCCGTCCGTCCGGCCCGCCCTCGGCCTTGCGGGCCTCGCGCATCGCCTTCATGGCCGCGTCGAACTCCTCGCGGGTCACCTTGCCGTCCTTGTCGGCGTCGGCCTCCTGGAACCTGGCGAGCGCGCCCTGGCGCATCTCCTCCAGCGTCACGCCGCCGGATCCGTCGAGGTCCATGCGCTCGAACATCCTCTCCCGGTCCGGCCCGGCCTCGCGGGCGAGGGCGGGCGACAGGGCGGCGGCGACGCCGGCCCCGAGCGCGACGGCGACGGCGCCGCCGGCCAGCAGCCGGGAGAGAGCGCGATCCTTGAGTTTCATGCCTGGATCCTTTCCTGCATGCGGCGCGCGCCGCCCCCCCGGAGGGCTGACGATCCGGTCCCGGCGGAGCCCGCCTGCCGGAGCCGTCCCGGCCCGCGCGTCTTCCCCCCTTCAACGCGCCGCGCCCGGCCTTCCGTCGCCCGCCGGGCCGATTTCGGCGACGAACCCGCTTGACGCGGCGCAGCGTTGCGCTGCATGTGCGAAGGGGCGGCGACACGCTGACGCAAGACGACGCGCGCACTGGCGCGCGGGCGGGCGGTGAATACGTTCGCGGACATGACACGCGCTCACCGCATCCTGCCCGGAACCTTCGGCCCCGCCCCGGTCCGCTCCGCCGCCGCGCCCTCGATGGGCGCCGGCGCGCTGGGCCGCGCGGCGAAGGACGAGGCGCCCGATATCCTGGCCCCCGAAAGTCTGGCGGCGGAGGGGGAGGCGACCCGCCCCGCCCCGCAGCCCGGATCGGGCCCCACCCCCCGCAAGGATGCGGGCGAGGCGCGGGACGTGGCCCTCTCGGTCCGCCGGGGTTGGCGGCGGACCTGCCCCGCCTGCGGGGGCGGCCCGCTCTACGACGGCTATCTGACGGTGCGCGGGACCTGCCCTTCCTGCGAGGAGCGGCTGGACCTGCACCGGGCCGACGATCTGCCCACTTGGATGACCATCATCGTGGTCGGCCACCTGGTCGCGCCGCTGATGCTGACGGTGTGGGAGACGTGGGACCCGCCGATCTGGGTGCACTGGACCCTGTGGCCGCCGATGGCGCTGCTGCTGTCGCTGTGGCTGCTGCCGCGCTTCAAGGGCGTGGTCGTGGGCCTGCAATGGGCCAAGCGCATGGCCGGGTTCGGCGCCGCCGGCAAAGACTGACCGCCCGGCCACGGGCCTCGAACGCTGCCGTCCGTCGCGTCGGACGCCGCTCCGCGCCCCGTGCGCGGACCTGCGTCGCGCCCGGCGTCAGGCCCGGGCCGCGCAGCCTGAGCCGGCCTGCCGCAACATCCCCGAGCCGCCTGCGAAGCGCCCCGGCGGCGGCGCGCGCAGGTCGACCTTCCCCCGCGTATGTCCGGCTGGACAGGTCCCGTCGCCCCGGGCAAGGTGGGCGACAATAAGGAGTCCAGAATGTCCCCGACCCAGGAAACGCCCGCGGCGGTCGCCGCCGCCCCCGAAAAGCCCGCCAGGCCCGCCACCGCCACGCCCCGCGACGCCGCGACCGTGGTGATCGCCCGCCGCGACGGGGACCATCCCCGCGTGCTGATGGGCCAGCGCGGCAAGGGCGCCAGCTTCATGCCCGACAAGTTCGTGTTCCCCGGCGGCGCGCTCGACCCCGAGGATCACACCGCGCCCGAGGGCGCCTCGCTGCGCGCCGCCTGCCTGGCGCGGCTGGAGAAGAAGAGCCCCGCCGGCCTCGGCCCGGCGCTGGCCCGCGCCGCGGTGCGCGAGACCTTCGAGGAGACGGGGCTGATCCTCGGAACCCCGGACGAGCGCGCCGCAGGGCTGGCGGACTCGATGACCGATCCGTCCTGGCGCGACTTCCTCGCCTCCGGCCACATGCCGGCCTGCGACCGCCTCACCTTCATCTTCCGCGCCATCACCCCGCCCTACCGGCCCAAGCGGTTCGACGCCCGGTTCTTCCTGGCCGACGCCACGGCGCTGGCCGGGGATCACGACGACCTCAGCCGCGCGTCGGGGGAGCTCAGCCACCTCACCTGGCTGACCCTGAAGGAGGCGCGCGACCTCGACCTGCCGCTGATCACCGAAGTGGTGCTGGCGGAGGTCGAGGAGATCCTCAAGCTGACCCCGGCGGGAGAGATCCCCGCCGACCGCCCCGCCCCCTTCTTCCATCATGAGAAGGAACGGTCCTTCTACGATGCCCTCTGACCCTGCCCGGGTCGGGGCTCTTCGAGCCTGCGGGTCGGGCCGGCGCGGGGGGGCGGAGGACGGCGCGGGGCGATCCGCGCTTGACTCCCCGCCCCCCGCCTGAGAAAAGCCCGCTCCGAATGAATTCGTCGCGGGCGCATGGGCGCCTCCGGGAGCGTTGAGATGGCCAAGCCGACCACCGTGAAGATCCGCCTGAACTCGACCGCGGGCACCGGGCACTTCTATGTGACCAAGAAGAACAGCCGCACCATGACCGACAAGATGTCGGTGCGGAAGTACGACCCCGTCGCGCGCAAGCACGTCGAGTACAAGGAAGGCAAGATCAAGTGATCGCCGCCCCTCCGGGGGCGCGCCCCGCATCGGGGCGAGACACGACGATCCGCCGAACCTGATCCGTCAGGATTTCCCGAAACCCCCGCCGGTCGCCCGATCGGCGGGGTTTCGCCTGTCGCGGCCGTCTTAGGGACGGCGCCAGACCAGCGCGGCGACCGCATCCTTCGGCGTCGCGGCGCAGCCGGCCGCCGCCCCCGGCCGCTGGCAGAACACGAAGAAGTCCGAGGCCCGGTCGAGCAGCAGCAGCTCATGCCCCGCCCCCGCCGTTTCGGCGCCGACGCCCAGGGCGGAGCGCGCGGCGGGCGCGATCTTCTCGGCGTCGAAGGCGACGGTCACCGCCTCCGGCGCGCCGCCGCCCAGCGCCTGCGGCAGGGCCGGATAGACGTAGACCGCGTGCAGCACGGCGAGGTAGAGCGCGAAGGCCCCGGCCGCACCGCCCGCCGCGAACCGTCCCACAGTCCGCGGAAAGGCGTCGTCAAGCTGCGCGGCGCCGGCGGCGAGGATCAGGCAGGCGACCAGGCCGTAGCCCAGCCCGGCCACCGCGCCCGCCTCCGCCCCCAGCGCGCCGGCGCCCGGGCCGGGCCAGCCGGTCATGTCCGCCGCCGCCAGCGTCGCGCCCCAACCCAGCAGGGCGAACAGCGCCGGCGTGACCAGAAAGCTCATCGCGGCGAAGCGCAGGAAAAAGCGGCCCGGGCTCCGCCGCACGCCGTCGTCGAACACATCGGCCCGGGCGAGCGCCTCCATCGCCGACGGCCGGGCGGCGGGGGAGGACGGCGCCGGCGCCGCGGGCGTGGGCGTGGGCGGCATGGCGGCCTCGCCCCCAGCGCCCCCCGGTCCGGATCGGCCCAGCCGCCAGAGCGCCGGCGCCCCGTATCGCGCCGCCGCGATCGCCGCCCAGATCGCCAGCCCCGCCGGCGCGCGCGCCCAGTCCGGCGCGACCGGCCCGCCGAAGGCCGCGCTCGCCTCCAGCGCCAGCCAGCCCATGCCCCAGCACAGCACCAGCAGCAGCGCGAGACCGAGCGCGAACGCCACCGGCAGGAACAGGATCAGCGCCGGCAGGGCGGCGAAGACCGGTCGCTCCCGCTCCGCCCCCGCCGCCAGCGCCCAGCGCAGCAGCAGCCACAGCCCGACGGCGAGCAGCGCGGGGGCGAGGCCCGCCTCCAGCACCCGCCGCTCGCCGACCAGAAAGGCGGGGGCGCCGAAGCGCGCCGCCTGCAGCGTGGTCGCCGGCACGCCCATCACCAGCAGCAGCGCCGCCGCGCCGGAGATCACGCCCAGCGCGGTCTTGGCCGTTTCCAGCGCCGGCTTCGGCTCCGCCATCCGCGCCTCCTCCGCCCAGCGGGCCGGACGGGCCCGCCATGGCGCGAGGCTGGCACGGAGATGCGCGAATCGAAAGGGCCCCCGAATCGAAAGAGCCGGAGCTTTCGCCCCGGCCCTTCCGCGATCCGCGGATGCGGTTCAGGTCACTCGCGGTTGCCCATGAACTGCAGCAGGAACATGAACATGTTCAGGAAGTCCATGTAGAGCCGCAGCGCGCCCATGATGGCGCCCTTCTGCATGTAGGCCTGACCCTCGGCGCCCATCTGGGACATGCCGAGATACTCGTTCTTGATCGCCTGGGTGTCGTAGGCGGTGAGGCCCGCGAAGATCAGCAGGCCGATGACCGAGATCGCGAACTGCAGCGCCGAGGAGGCGATGAAGATGTTGATCAGCGAGGCTACGATCAGCCCGATCACGCCCATCACCAGGAAGGCGCCCATGGCCGACAGGTCGCGCTTGGTGGTGTAGCCGTAGAGGCTGAGCCCGCCGAAGGCGATGGCGGTGGCGAAGAAGGTCTGGGCGATGGAGACGCCCGTGTAGACCGCGAAGATGTAGCTGATCGAGGCGCCCATCAGCGCCGCGAAGACCCAGAACACGATCTGGGCCGTGCCCGCGCTCATCTTGTGGATCATCGCCGAGAAGCCGAACACCACGGCCAGCGGCGCGAACATCACCACCCACTTGAGCGGCGTGCCGAAGATCGCCTGGAGAAGGGCGGGCGAGTTGCCGATGAAGAAGGCGACCGCGCCCGTGATGACCATGGCGACCGCCATCAGGCCGTAGACGCGGTTCATGTACCCGCGCAGGCCCTCGTCGATCGCGGCCGAGCGCGTGCCGGACCGGCGGATGGCGTCATACTGCTGCATGTGTCAAACCCTGTTCGTTGGTTGTTGCCCATCTTCGCCGCGGGCCCCCGGGTCTCCCCATGAACGCCGCGACGGTTTCCCGCATCATATCGGAAACCGCGGGGCCGCGTTCAAGGTTTTCGCATCGGCCGGGGTCTCCCGGTCGATAACGCGCGATCACGGAGGCGTGATCGCGCTTGGCCCGTCCGATGCGGGCGCCTACGCGCGCGCGGTTTACTCCCGCGCCCGCAGCACCTGCGCCGGCCGCGCGCCCAGCGGACGGGCGGCGAAGACCAGCCCGGCGGCGAGGCTCAGGATCGCGCCGCCCGCCACGATGACGAGGGCGGAGACCGGCTCGAACGTGTAGTCGGCCTCCATCACCAGCACCATCACCGCCCAGCCCGCGACGCCGCCCGCGACGATGGCCACCGCCCCCGCCGCCGCCCCCAGCAGGCCGGCGCGCAGCGCGAAGCTGGCGAGGATGGTGCGGCGCGAGGCGCCCAGCGTCTTGAGCACCGCGGCCTCGTAGACGCGCCGCCGCTCTCCGGCCGCCGCCGCGCCGATCAGCACCACGATCCCGGTCAGCAGCGTCGCGGACGCGCCCCAGCGGGTGGCCGCCGCCAGTTCCCGCAGCCCGTCGGAGACCCGGTCGATGGCCTCGCGCACCCCGATGGCGGTGATGTTGGGATAGGCGCCGGCGAGGTCGCGCAGAAGCCCGCCCTCGGACCCCGGCTCGGCGTAGACGGTGGCGATATGGGTATGAGGGGCGCCGGCCAGCGCGCCGGGGCTCATCACCATCAGGAAGTTGATGCCCATGTCGCGGAAATTCACCACCCGGAAGCTGGCGATCTTCGCGGTGATGTCCCGACCCAGGATCGAGACGGTGACCGTGTCGCCCAGCTTCAGGCCCAGGCCCTTGCCGTGCTCCTCCGAGAACGACACCAGCGTCTCCCCCGCATAGTCCTCGGGCCACCACGCGCCCTCGGTGATCTCGGTCCCGCGGGGCGGGGCCGCGGAATAGGTCACGCCGCGGTCGCCGCGCAGGATCCAGCGGTAGTCCTCGGGGACCTGCGCCTCCGCCTCCGCCGCGGGGACGCCGTTCAGGCGGGTGATGATGCCGCGCAGCATCGGCGCGGTCTCGACCTCGGTCACGCCGTCATGGCCGCGGGCGGCCTCCAGGAAGCCGGGAAGCTGGTCGGTCTGGACGTCCACGAAGAAGAAGGCGGGCGCGTTCTCGGGCAGGTCGTTGGTGATGACGTGGCGGAGGTTCCAGTCGATCTGCCCGACCGAGGCCAGCACCGCCAGCCCCAGCCCCAGCGACAGGACCACGCCCGCCGTCTCGCCCGTGGGCCCGCCGATCGCGCCCAGTGCCAGCCGCAGCGCCGGGCGCCCGCGCACGGCCCCGGACCGCGCCGCCGGGCGCGCGAGCCGGGAGACGCCGAGCGCGGCGAGCCACAGCACCAGAAGCGCCCCCGCCACCCCGCCCGCGAAGCCCAGCGCCACCTGCCAGATGCCGGAGAAAGCCGTGGCCGCCCCGACCAGCGCCGCGGTCAGCCCCGCGATCAACGCCAGGTAGGACGGGCGCGGCCAGCCGCCGGCGCCCTCGGAGGATTCACGGTAAAGCGCCGCCGCCCGCACCTCCCGCGCCCGGGCCAGCGGCCACAGCGCGAAGATCAGGGCGGCGAGCATCCCGTAGATCCCCGCCTCCCACAACGGCGCGGCGTAGACGTCGAACAGCGCCGGCACCGGCAGCATGTCGCCCATCAGCGGCCCGAGGACGGCGGGAACCGAGGCGCCCAGAACCAGCCCCAACCCGACGCCCAGCGCCGCCAGCGCGCCGATCTGGATCAGGTAGACCGCGAAGATCACCCGCCCCGAGGCGCCCAGCGTCTTCAGCGTGGCGATGGAGGCGGTCTTGCGCTCCATGTAGCTGCGCACCGCCGCGGACACGCCCACCCCGCCCATCGCCAGCGCCGCGAGCCCGACCAGCACCAGGAACGCCCCGATCCGGTTCACGAAACTGGAGACGCCGGGCGCGCCGTTCCTCCGGTCCTTCCAGCGCAGGCCGGATTCGGGGAAGCGGGCGGCGGCCTCGGCCGCCAGCGCGTCCAGATCCGCGTCCGCCGCCAGCCGCAGGCGGTATTCGCTTTCGAAGAGCGTGCCGGGGGCGAGCAGGCCGGACTGTTCCAGCGCCTCCAGCCGCAGGAGGGTCCGCGGCCCCAGCCCGAAGCCGCCGGCGGCCGCGTCCGGCTCCACCTCCAGCGCCGCGCGGAGTTCGTACTCGCCGCGGCCGAGCCCCACCCGGTCCCCGATCTCCAGCCCCAGCCGGTCGATCAGCGCAGGGGCCATGACCAGCCCCCAGACCCCGTCGCGCTCCCCCAGCGCGTCGGCCTGGGCGACGCCGCCCGAGAACTCCGCCGCCCCGTAGAGCGGCCAGGCCCCGTCCACGCCCTTGACCTGGGTCAGCGCCCGCTCCGCCCCGCCGTCGCGCGGGGCGACGGCCATGGAGCGGAAGTCCACCGTCTCCGACACCCGCTCGGCGACCTGCTCCATCCAGGCGCGTTCCTCCGGCTCGGCGAAGCGGTAGGTGAATTCCAGTTCGGCGTCGCCGCCGAGGATGGCCTGCCCCTCCTGCGACAGCCCCTCCGAGATCGCCATGCGCACCGAACCCACCGCGGCGATGGCCGCGACGCCGAGCGCGAGGCAGGCGAGGAACACGCCGAAGCCCTTGAGCCCGCCGCGCAATTCCCGCCGGGCGATGCGGAAGGCGATGGGAAGGACGGCGGGCGACGCCGGAGCCCGGCTCACTCCGCCGCCTCGCGGGCCGCGTCGGCCTCCAGCAGACCGTCCGCCACGCGGATGGTGCGGTCGCAGCGGGCGGCGAGTTCCGGGGCGTGGGTGACCATCACCAGCGTCGCCCCGTGCCGGTCGCGCAGGCCGAAGAGCAGGTCCATGATCGCCTCGCCGTTCACCCCGTCGAGGTTGCCGGTGGGCTCGTCCGCCAACAGGATCTCGGGGCGCGGGGCGGCGGCGCGGGCCAGCGCCACGCGCTGCTGCTCGCCGCCCGAAAGCTGGCCGGGATAGTGGTCGAGCCTTGCGCCCAGCCCCACGGCGCGCAGCTCCTCCGCCGCCCGGTCGAAGGCGTCGGCGCGGCCGGCGAGTTCCAGCGGCGTCGCCACGTTCTCCAGCGCCGTCATGGTCGGAATAAGGTGGAAGGACTGGAAAACCACCCCCATATGATCGCGACGGAAGCGCGCCAGCGCGTCCTCGTCCATCGCGGTCAGGTCCGCGCCCAGCGCCCTGACCGAGCCGCCCGTGGCCCGCTCCAGCCCGCCCATGAGCATGAGGAGAGACGACTTGCCCGAGCCAGACGGCCCGACCACCCCCACGGTCTCGCCCCGTGCCACCGTCAGCGACACGCCGCGCAGGATCTCCACCCGCCCGGCGCGGGAGCCGAGCGTGAGCGCCGCGTCCACGAGTTGGAAGGCGGGAGCGGCGTCGGTGGGTCGCGTCATGCGGCGGGATCTCCGGTCTGCGGATCGGCGCGCGGGGCGCGCGCGCACGGGGGGCTCCGGGGCATATGGGGCCGTGTTCGGCGGGCTCAAGGCGTTGTGCGCGGCCGCGAGCCTGGCTTTCACGCTCGCGGCGCCGGTTTCCGTCGCGCGCGCGGCCGACGCGCGCGCGACCGACGGGATCACCCTCATGGCGCTGGGCGACAGCCTCACCCACGGCTACGGCCTGCCCGAGGCGGAGGGCTTCGTCCCCCGCCTGCAGGCCTGGCTGCGCGGCCGCGGTCATGACGTGACCGTGATCAACGCGGGCGTCTCGGGCGACACCACGCAGGGCGGGCGCGCCCGGCTCGACTGGTCGCTGACCCCCGAGGTCGACGCGGTGATCGTGGAGCTGGGGGGCAACGACCTCCTGCGCGGGATCGACCCGGCGACCAGCCGCGCCAATCTCGACGCCATCCTGACCGAGCTTTCCGCCCGCGGCCTGCCCGCCCTGCTCGCCGGCCTGCCGGCGCCGCTGAATTACGGGGAGGACTGGAAGGCCGAGTTCGACGCCATGTTCCCCGAACTGGCCGAGGCGCATGGCGCGATCCTTTACGAGAATTTCCTCGCCGGCATCGGCGGACTGGAGGACCGGGAGGCCGCCCGCGCCCTGATGCAGGCCGACGGCGTGCATCCCAACGCCGCCGGGGTGGAGAAGGTGGTGGAGGGCATCGGCCCGGCGGTGGAGGCGCTGATCGCGCGCGCCGAGGCCCGGGCGGCGGCCGATTGAGCCGGGGGCGCCGGTGATCCGCGCCTTCATCGCCCTGCCCGTGCCCGAGCCGCTCGCCGACCGGCTCGACGAGCTCGCCTGGGACCTGGGCGAGGGGCGGCCCTCGGACCCCGAGACCTTCCACCTGACGCTGGCCTTTCTGGGCGAGCAAAGGCCGGAGACTCTGGAGGACGTGGCGGTGGAGCTGGAGGGCCTGCGCGCCCCCTCCCCGCCGGTGACCCTGCGGGGGCTGGGGGTGTTCGGCGGGGTTCGGCCCCGCTCCGCCCATGCCGAGGTGGTCGCGGACCCGGCGCTGTCGGCCCTGCGCGACGCGGTGCGGCGGGCTTGCCGGCGCGGCGGTCTGGACCTGCCCCATGCGCGGTTCACGCCGCATGTGACGCTGGTCCGCTTTCCGCCGCGCGCCCCGGCCGGCGAGGGGCTGGCCCGCTGGCTCGCCCGCCACGCCGCCTTCGCGGCGGAGACCTGGCGGCCCGAGGCGGCCTGGCTGATGCGCTCCGACCTGGGGCCCGAGGGGCCGACGCATACGCCGTTGATGGAGATCCCGCTCGATCCCGTGTCGCCCGCAGGCGGACGGGACGGCCGTTAGGAGGAGAGGTATGGCGCGAGCCCGGCGGCGCGGGGCCGCTACGGCGCGGGGAGGGCCGCGTCGCCCGGGTCCGGTCCCGGATGCCTCAGGCTCGACTCGCAGGCGTCTCAGGCCCGACGCCCCGGCTCGACGCGCTCCGCCGCGAATCAACGCCCGGTGGAATTCCGGGCGCGCCCCGCAAACCGGTCATGTCCGAGGGCGGGGGCGGCGAGGGGGCGGCGGCGCGGATCAGATCGCTTTCGGGGCGATTTCCGTTGCGTCGTGTCGACCGATCCCGATGGTCCGGCGAAGCCTCGGCGCGCAAGCCCACGGGCCCGACTCGCTCAGGCCCGACCAAATCATATCAATCGCTTACGCGGCATAGCGCCAGGCGTATTCCCGGCGCATGCGGGCTTCGGCCAGCGTCAGCCTGACGTTCCAGCGGTGGATCCGCTGCGCCCTCAGCGCCCGGCGCCAGGCGTCCATACGACCGTTCATAACTCACGCTCCTCGGCGTCACGTCCCCCGCCGCGCATAAAAAGGGGGGTCCGTTACCGAATAACTAAGGGCGCGTGAAATTTTCACGCGCCCGGTCAGCTAGTCTTCAAGTCCGGTGCGGTCAAGCCGTTGCAGCGGAGCAACGGCGACCTGGCTCAACGCAGGGTGGAGCCGGTCTCCCAGAACGGACGCTCCGCCTCATGGGCCGCGGCGACCGGGTCGAGACCGATGTCGCGCAGCATCTCCGGGCTCATCCGGGCCAGGGCACGACGCTGTTTGGCGGTCTGGGTCCAGCACGCCACGCGGGCGAAAAGGGCTCCGAAGGACACGCCGCGGAGGGCGGCCGCCGAACCGGTCGTGGCAACAGAATAGGTCATTTTCGCCTCCATTTAGCAATCGTGATAACCGGGTTGGTCCGCATCACCGATGTTGATGCATATGGAGGGCCATGCTACGTTCTGCAAACGAATGGTTTTGACGCGCAGCATCACGGAGTTTGATATGACGCGGAACCTCGATCTCACCGCCCTGCGCAGCTTCGCGATGGTCGCCGAGGCCGGCGGCGTGACCCGCGCCGCCGCCCGCCTGCACCTGACGCAATCCGCCGTCTCCATGCAGCTCAAGCGGCTGGAGGAGAATATCGGTCAGCCGCTGCTCGACCGTTCCGGCCGGGCGCCGCAGCTGACCTCGCAAGGGGAGCTTCTGCTCAGCTACGCCAAGCGGATGCTGGCGCTCAACGACGAGGCCTGGGGCCGGCTGACCTCCCAGGCCTTCGAGGGGCAGCTCACGCTCGGCGTGCCGGCCGACATCGTGTTCCCGCATATCCCCGAGGTGCTGAAAAGCTTCGCCATGGCCTATCCGCGGGTGAAGGTGACGCTGGTCTCTTCCTACACCCGCCGCCTGCACGCGCTGCGCGACCGCGGCGAGGCCGACCTGATCCTGACCACCGAGGTCAATCCCCGCTCCGGCGGCGAGACGCTGGAGCGCGCGCGCCTGGTCTGGGTCGGCGCCCATGGCGGCCACGCCTGGAAGGCCAAGCCCCTGCGCCTCGCCTTCGAGAACAACTGCATCTTCCGCGCCTCGGTGCAGGAGGCGCTGGACCAGGCCGGCATGGCCTGGGAGATGGCGGTGGAATCGGAGACGACGCGCACCATCGAGGCCTCGGTCTCCGCCGATCTGGCCGTGCACGCCTCCATCGAATCCGCCGTGGTCGACCGGCTGGAGATCGTGCGCCATGGCGGGGCCCTGCCGGAGCTGCCGGTCTACCACATCAACATGTATCACGCCGACGGGCCCGAGAACCGGCTGACCCGGGAGCTGGCGCAGTTCGTGCGCGACGCCTACGCCTGCGAACAGGAGGCGCTGATCGCCGCCCAGTAAGGCGACCGCGCCCCGCGCTCACGTCCCCGGAATCGGCAGCGGCCCCGCCGCCAGCGGGCTGCGCAGCGCGAAGTTGGACCGCACGTCCTGCACCATCGGCAGCGACAGCAGGCGCGCGGTCAGCAGCCGCTCATAGGCCGCGAGGTCTGGAACCACGATCTCCGCCAGGAAATCCGCGGCGCCGGAGACCATGTGGCAGGCCACCACCTCCGGCAGGGCGAGGAGCTGCGCCTCCAGCCCCGCCGCGTTCTCGGCCGAATGCCGGTCCACCTTGATCTCCACGAACACGGTCAGCCCGAGGCCCAGCGCCCGCCGGTCCAGCGCCGCGCGGTAGCCCGCGATCAGTCCCGCCGCCTCCAGCCGCTTGACCCGGCGCAGGCAGGGCGAGGGCGACAGGCCGACCCGCTCCGCCAGCTCCACATTGCTCAGCCGTCCGTCGGCCTGGAGGGCGGAGAGAATCGCCCGGTCGATGGCATCAAGGGCCGTGCGTGCCGCATCTTCCGCCATGATCCACCCTAGTTCGCCGATCCATTGGCATGATCCGCCCCAAGCCTGCCGTTTCGCGCACGCATTCGCAAGGACCTGCCCCGCGCCGCCGTGCTAGCCGGAGAGCCCGCGACAGGAGCCTCGCCATGTCCGAAACGCTGTGGATCGCCTTCGTCCTCGCCTCCCTGCCCGTGCATTTCGCGCCGGGACCCAACAACCTGCTGGCGCTGTCGAACGGCGCGGCGGGCGGCTATGCGCGCGCGCATCTCGCGGCGCTGGGGCGGCTGCCGGGATACGCGCTCATCTTCCTCGTCGCCGCTCTGGGTCTGGGCGCGGCGCTCTCCGCCTCCGCCCTGCTGTTCGCCGCGTTGCAGGTCGCGGGCGGGCTCTATCTCGGCTGGATCGGCCTGGGGATGCTGCGCGCGGGCCTGCGCGGACGGGGACGCGCGGCGCCGGCGACCGCCGCCGGCGCACCGGCGCGGGCGCGGGCGGAGTTTCTGACCGCCGTCGCCAACCCCAAGGCGGTGCTGTTCGCCACCGCCTTCTACGCCCAGTTCCTGACCCCGGACATGCCCGGCTACGCCGCCCGTTTCGCGACCATGGCCGCGGTCTCGCTGACGCTGGAGAGCCTCGCCGCCGGGCTCTACGCCGCCGCGGGCGCCGCGGTGGGCGCGCGGGCGGCGGCCGCCCTGCCCGCCCTGCGGATCGGCTCCGGCGGGCTGCTGGCGGCTTCGGGCCTCGCGCTGGTCGCCTCCGCGCTCAGGCCCAGGGGGTGACCACGACCTTGCCCGTCGCCTCGCGCGATTTCAGCAGGCGCAGCGCCTCGTTCGCCTCCGCCAGCGGCAGCACGTTGGAGATATGGGGCCTGAGCCGCCCCTCCGTATGCCAGCCCATCAGGGTGGCGAGGCTCGCGCGCAGCACCTCCGGCCGGAAGCTGCGATAGGTCCCGATATAGAGACCCAGCACGTCGATGTTCTTGACCATCAGGATGTTGGCCGGGATCTGCGGAATGTCGCCGGAGGCGAAGCCGATCGGGATCATCCGCGCCTCGGGCCGGCAGGCGCGCATCGCCGCCTTCCACTGGTCGCCGCCCACGGGGTCGTAGACCACGTCCACGCCGCCGAGCGCGAGACAGCGTTCGCGGATGTCCTCGGTCTCGGAATCGATCAGGTGATCGGCGCCGAAGCCCCGGGCGATCTCCAGCCGCTCCGCCCCGCGGGCGCAGGCGATGACCTCCGCCCCCATGATCTTGCCGATCTCCACCGCGGTCAGGCCCACGCCGCCGGCCGCGCCCAGCACCAGAAGCCGCTCCCCCGGCCGCATCCGCGCCTTATGGTCGAGCGCGAGATGCGAGGTCACGTAGGCGATCTGGAAGGCGGCCGCGGCCTCCGACGACATGGCGTCGGGCGCCGGGGTGCACAGCGCCTCGGGCGCGAGGCAGTATTCGGCGAAGCCGCCCCCCGCCATCGCCGCCACCCGGGTTCCCGGGGCCAGCGACACCCCCTCCCCCACGGCGTCGACGATCCCGCAGACCTCCCCGCCCGGCGAGAAGGGCAGCGGCGACTTCTCCTGATACTTGCCGGCCACCCGCAGCGTGTCGGCGAAATTCACCCCGCAGGCCAGCACCTTGAGCCGGACCTCGCCCGGACCGGGCTCCGGCGCCGGGGTCTCGTCCATCACCAGGTCGGCGTTGAGTTCGTGCAGGCGCATGGCGCGCATCGGGCGGTCTCCTCCGTTCCGTCGCGACGGGCCGGGTCGGGTCGGGCCCCCGGGGGCGGGGCCCAGGTCGGGGCCCAGGTCGGGGCCGGCGTCGGGGCCGGCGTCGGGGCGGGAGAATGCACCGCCCGGCCCGCCCCGGAAAGGGGGACGGGCCGGTTCCGGTCAGGCGATGATGTCGACCGACACGTCGACGAAGCTCGTCGCATCCGTTCCGAATTCGGTGACGTAGCGCAGGTTGTAGGCCATGTCGAAATGCTGGCCCGCCGTCAGCGTCCCATGGCGGCCTTCGGCGAAGAAGGCGATGTCGCCGTCGGCCCCGATCCGCACCTGCCCCCCGTCCACGAGATCGAAGGTGGAGGGGGTGTCGCCGAGGATGTCTCCGTCATCGTATTGCGGCTGGAAGAAGAAGACCGACAGCGGGTCGCCGTCCAGGTCGTAGTCCTCGCCGAAGCCGTTGTCCTCGAACAGGTTCCCGCTCATGTCCCCGCTGAGCGAGAACACGAAGGCGTCCTCGCGCGGCACGGGGATCGTCTCCTCCGCCACCGGGTCGGAGGTCGTGCCCCGCACCGTGAAGGTCAGCTCCCCCTGCGCCGAGCTGCGGTCGCCGTCGCTGACCGCGTAGGTCGCGGTCACCACGCGGGTTTCGCCCGGGTCGAGATCGTCGAAATCGCCGTCCGGGTTGAACCAGAAATGCCCGTCCTTCTCCAGCCGCAGCCGTCCCCCGCCCGCGAGGTCGATGGACTTGCCGACATTCGCGGTCAGCCCGTTGACCGAGAAGATCACCACCGGATCGCCCTCGGCGTCGTAGACGGTGTTCGGATAGCGGCCGAGCACGTGCTGCGAGATGGTCTTGTCCTCGTCGGCGGCGAATTCGAAATCCGGCGCGACGGGCGGCGTGTTGAACCCCTCCACCCGCACCGTGACGGTGGAGACCTTGGTGTAGGTCCCGTCGGTCGCCCGGTAGGTGAAGGAGGTGTCGCGGAACTCCCCGGCGCGCAGGTCGTCGAAGTCGCCGTCGGCGACGAACCAGAACTGGCCGTTCTCCATCAGCCGCACCTTGCCGCCGCCCGGCAGGTCGACCAGATCGCCCGCATTGGCGACAGAGCCGAGGAACTTGGTCACCCGCAGCGTGTCGCCGTCGGGGTCGACATCCGCGCCGAAGCCGTTGTCGGCGAAGACGTTGCCGGAGGTGGTCGCCGTCTCGTGGCTGTAGATCGTGTCCTCGCGCAGCACGGGCGGGTCGTCGCGGCCGGTGATGGTCATGGTCACCGTCGCCGTGTCCTGGAGGCCCTGCGGATCGGCGACGGTGTAGTCGAAGCTGACCGTCACGCTCTCGCCCGCGCGCAGGTAGTCGAAATGCCCGCGGGCGTCGAACCAGAAGCGCCCGTCCGACATCACCCGCACCCGCCCCGCGATCAGGTTCAGGCCCAGCCCCACATAGGTCGCGTGATCCTCCACCGCGACCACGCGCAGGGCGCCGCCCTCCGGATCCGTGTCCGCGCCGAAGCCATGGGCGGCGAAGACCGAGCCGGAATAGAGCTGGTCCTCATGGATGGTGATGGCGTCGTCGCGCGCGTCGGGCGCGGCGTTCGCCCCGGCCAGGGACGTGGTCGTCGGACCTGCCACGGGCGACGGGGCCACGGGCGACGGGGCGACGGGCGAAATGGCGACCATCTGGATTTCCTCCGGCGGGGGAGGCGTCGGCGGCGCCGCGATCCGGCGCGCCTCTCTGAATAACGTCTCCCCAATTGGAACGATCTTAGCCCGAAACGCTCAGGGAACCGAAGCGATTCCCCCCTGTCCCCTGCGGAAACCGCGGCGCCGGAAACATGTCGGGCGGCGGGATCGCTCCCGCCGCCCGCATCGCCGCCCGGTCGAAGGGGGCGGATCAGACCAACGGCGCCTGCACCGTGAAGGTCATGGTGGCCGTGTCGAACAGGCCGGTCTCGTCCTCCAGCTCGTAGTAGATGCTCACGCTGCGCGAGGCGCCCGGCGAGAGGTCGTCGAAGTCGCCGTCCGGGTTGAACCAGAAGGTCCCGTCGGAGAGCAGCCGCACCCGTCCGCCCTCTTCCAGGTCGAAGGAGTTGCCGACCAGGCCCGGGTCCCCCTCCACCGCCACGATCTGGATGACGTCGCCGTCCGGATCGAAGTCCGCGCCGAAGCCGTTGTTGGCCATGGCGTTGCCGGACCGCACCCCCGTCGGCGCCGCGGCGATCGCGTCGTTCAGCGCGACCGGCGCGTCGTCCACGCCCGAGACCACCACCGTCGCCGTGGCCGGCGAGGCCGCGGCCGCGCCGTTCTGGTCGCGGATCGAGTAGGTGAAGCTCGCCGTGTCGGTCTCGCCGGAGCGCAGCAGGTCGAAATCCCCGTCCGGATCGAAGACGAAGTTCCCGTTGGCCTGCACGATCACGAAGCCGCCGTCGGCCAGGTCGATGACCGACCCCACGCCCGAGGTCTGGCCGTTGACCCGGGTCACGGTCAGCGCGTCGCCGTCGAAGTCGCTGTCCGCCCCCGCGCCGTTGTCGGCGAACAGGTTGCCGATCCGCGGCGAGTCCGCGAAGGAGACCAGCGTGTCGGCCCGCGCCACCGGGGCCGAATTCGCCCCCCGCACCACGAAGTCGACCGTGGCCGTGTCGGACCCGCCCGAGCCGTCGGCGATTGTGTAGGTCGCCGAGGTGGTCCGGGTCTCGCCGACCGCGAGGTCGAGGAAGTCGGCTTCCGCGTCGAACGAGAACTTGCCGTCCGACAGCACCTTCAGCCGCCCGCCGCCGACGAGGTCGACATAGGCGCCGACCCCGGCCGCCTGACCGTTGACCGCCACCACCGAGAAGGCGTGGCCCTCCGGATCCGTGTCGAGCCCGCCGCCGGCCCCGGTGAACAGATAGTTCACGAAGGCCGTCGCCCGCTCGGTCGGCGAGAAGCTGTCGTCGCGCGCGACGGGGGCCTGGTCGGTGCCCTCGACCTCGATGGTCACCGTGGCGGACGACCCGCCGGTCAGCGTGTAGTCGAAGCTGACCGTGGCCGTGTCGCCCACGTCGAGCGCGTCGAAGTCGCCCGCCGGGTCGAAGACCAGGTTGCCGTCGGCGTCCAGCGTGACGATCCCGCCGCCCGCCAGCGCCACCGGCTGGCCGACATTGGCCGCCTGCCCCTCCACCGACGCCACCATCGGCGCGTCGCCGTCCGGATCCGAGTCCTCTCCCGACCCGTTGTCGGCGAAGACCGAGGCCAGCAGCACGTCCGCGTCGGAGGTCGTGAACGCGTCGTCCTCCGCCACCGCCGGATCGTCGATGCCGTTGACCCGGATGCTGACCGTGGTGGGCTGGGCGGCCATTTTGTTGAACTGGTCGGCCACCGTGTAGGTGAAGCTGACCATGCGGTGCTCGCCGGCGCCCAGGTCCTCGAAATCGCCGTCCGGGTCGAACCAGAACTTGCCGTCGGCGTTGACCCGCACCTTGCCGCCCGCGGCCAGGTCGATGGACTGGCCGACATTGGCCCCCAGCCCCTGCACCCGGCCCACATGCAGCACCGCGCCCGCGTCGGGGTCGCTGTCGGCGCCGCCGCCGTTGTTCTCCAGCACGTTGCGGGAATAGAGCGCCGCCTCGTCGGTGACGAAGCTGTCGGCGACGCCCTTCGGCGCGTCGTTGCGGCCCTCGACCGTGATCACGGCCTGCCCCACGTCCGAGCCGCCGAACGGGTCGGACACGGTGTAGGTGAAGCTGACCGTCGCGGTCTGGCCCACCGCCAGGTGGTCGAACTGCCCGGTCGCCGCGTAGAAGCGGAAGAAGCCGTCGGACAGCACCCGCAGCTTGCCGCCGCCGGCGAGGTTGAGACTGACGTCGATATTCGCCGCCTGCCCGTTGACCGCGGTGACGGTCAGCGGGTCGCCGTCGATATCCGCGTCGGCCACGCCCGCCGCCCCGTTGGCCGCGAACAGCGAGCCCTCGGTGGTGGCGTCCTCATGGGACAGGATCGCGTCGTCGCCCGCGACCGGGGCGTCGTTGCGGCCCTGCACCTCGACCTCGATCGTCGCGGTCGAGGTGGCGCCGTGGCTGTCGGCGACCACGTAGTCGAAGCTGACCACGCGGCTTTCGCCCACGCCCAGGTCCTCGAAATCGCCGTCCGGATTGAACCAGTAGGTCCCGTCCGCCAGCACCCGCGCCCGGCCGCCGCCGACCACGTCGAAGCCGGTGTCGATGTCGGTCCCGCCGGCCTCGACCACGCTGATCGGGTCGCCGTCGGGGTCGGTGTCGTTGGCCAGCGCATTGCCGGAGACGGTGCCCGTCTCGTTGCCGACCTTCACGTCGTCCTGCGGCGTCGGCGCGTCGTTCTGACCGGTGACCGACAGGGTGACGGTGGAGGTCGAGACCCCGCCATGGTCGTCGGCGATCTGAACCTCGAAGCTGTCGGAGCCGACGGAACCCAGCGCCAGATGGTCGAAGGCGCCGTTGGCCTGCCAGTCGAACACGCCGCCCGCCAGCAGGGTGACGCTGGCGCCGGAGGCGAGCAGAACCGTGTCGCCCTCCGCCATCGCCACGCCGTCGACGCCGGCGACATGCAGGACGTCGCCCGTGTCGGGATCGGTGTCGTTGGCCAGGACCGAGGCGGTGGTCCCGCCCGCGTCCTCGTCCACCTCGAAGCCCTCGCCCGCGTCGTCCTGCGGGGTCGGGGCGTCGTTGCGGCCCTGGACCGTAACGGTCGCGGTGGCGGTGGAGGTCTCTCCGTGCGGATCCTCGATCGTGTAGGTGAAGCTGACCAGACGGGTCTGGCCCGCGCCCAGCTCCTCGAAGTCGCCGTCGGCCACGAAGTAGACCCCGCCGTCGGCGAAGACCCGGATGCGGCCGCCGCCGGCCAGGTCGACCGCCTGGTCGACCAGCCCCGCGTCTCCGTTCACCGCGACGATGGAGAAGGCGTCGCCGTCGATGTCGAAGTCCGCCCCCGCGCCGTTGTCGGCGAAGAGGTCGTGGAAGCTGGTCGCCTCCTCGTTGGAGATCAGCCCGTCGTTGAACGCGGTCGGCGCGTCGTTCACCCCGTCCACCCGCACGGTGACCACCTGGTCGGCGAGCCCGCCGCGGTTGTCGCCCAGCGTGTAGGAGAAGGTGACCGTGCGCGTCTCGCCCACCGCCAGGTCCTCGAAGTCGCCGTCGGGCGAGAACCAGAACTGGCCGTCGGCGTTGACCCGCACCCGGCCGCCGGCCGCGAGGTCGATGGACTGGCCGACATTGGCCGCCTGTCCCTCGACCCGCTTCACCCGGATCGTGTCGGCCTGGTCGATGTCGTAGTCGACGCCCGACCCGTTGTCGGCCAGCACGTTGCCGCTGCGCAGCCCGTCCTCGTCGATGAAGGTGAAGTCCGGCGCCGGCCGCGGCTTGTCGTTGCGCCCCTCCACCGTGACGGTGACATGGGCGGTGTCCGTGGCGCCGTGGATGTCGGCCACGGTGTAGTCGAAGCCGACCTGCGCGCTCTGGCCGACCGAGAGATGGTCGAACAGCCCGCCATGCGGCGCATAGAACCGCGCCGTGCCGTCGGCCAGCACCCGCAGCAACCCGCCGCCGGCCAGCGCGATGGCCTGGCCGACATTGGCCGCGACCCCGTTGACCTCGACGATGGTGAGCGCGTCGCCCTCCACATCCCAGTCCGCGCCGGCGCCGTTGTCGGCGAACAGCGACACCACGGTCAGCGCGTCCTCGTTGGACAGGATCGCGTCGTCGCGGGCGACCGGGGCGTCGTTATGGCCCGCGATCTCCACGGTCACGGTCGCCGTGTCGGTCGCGCCATGCTCGTCCGACAGGGTGTAGACGAAGCTGTCGAAACCGGTCTCGCCGACCGCCAGCTCCTGGAAGTTCCCGTCCACGTCGTAGAGGAACTCGCCCCCCGCCAGCAGCGTGACCAGCGCGCCGGAAGCGAGGACGACCGTGTCGCCCTCCGCCATCGGCTTGCCGTCGACGCCGACGATGGACAGCACCGCCGTCGCGTCCGGATCCGTGTCGTTGCCCAGCGCGCCCGAGAGCGTCATGGCCACGTCCTCGTCCCCGGCCATCACGTCGTCGGCCGCGACCGGCGCGTCGTTCTCGCCGTTGACCCGGAACTGCACGGTCGCCGTGTCGGTCAGCCCCTCCGGATCCGCCACCGCGTAGGTGACCGAAACCGTGCGGGTCTCGCCGACATTGAGGTCCTCGAAATCGCCGTCGGCGTCGAAATAGACCTTGCCGTCCGCCTCGATCCGCGCCCGGCCGCCCGCGGCCAGGTCGAAGGAGACGCCGACCAGCCCGGCCTGCCCGTCCACCGCGACCACGGTCAGGGCGTCGCCCTCCGGGTCGAGGTCGTCCGCGCCCGCGGCCGGGGCGATGACGTTGTCGGAGAAGACGCCGAACTCGTTCACGTCGAACAGGTCGTTCGCCGCCTCGGGCGCGTCGTTCAGGCCGGTCACCGTCACCGAGACGGTGGCCTGGTCGATCTGACCGCGGCCGTCGTTGATGGTGTAGGTGAAGCTGACCGTGCGGTCCTCGCCGACCTGGAGGTCGTCGAAGTCGCCGTCGGCGGAGAAGTAGAACGTCCCGTCCGGGAACATCCGCACCCGGCCGCCGGCCACGAGGTCGAAGGCCACGCCGACCGTCGCCGTGCTGCCGTTGACCTTGCTGACCACGAAGCTGTCGCCGTCGGGGTCGCTGTCCGGGCCCGAGCCGTTGTCGGCGAAGGCGTCGAACAGGATCACCGCGTCCTCGTTCAGCGTCACCGCGTCGTCCTGGGCCACCGGCGGCAGGCTCGGCGCGTCGTCGTTGAGCACGGTATGGGTCGCCGCGCTGGCGGACGGATCCGCCGTGTAGCCGGCGCGGGAGATGGCCCCCAGCGTCAGCGTCAGGGTCTCGTCGGCCTCCGCCACCCGGTCGCCGATCACGTCGACGCGGATGATCTTGCGGGTCTCGCCCAGACCGAAGCTGACCGAGGCCGGCGGCGGGGTCACGAAGTCGCCGTTGGCCAGCGTGCCCGTCCGGGTCAGCGCCACGGTCAGCGACGGGTCGGGATCGCCGGCGCGGTCGATCACGAACCAGATCGGGTTCACGCCCGCGTCGCCCTCGTCCTCCGAGGTGGTCGACTGAAGCGCCGCGCCCGGCAGGGACGGATCGGTCAGGCTGGCGCGGATCGACAGCGTGCCGCCGAGATCGTCGTTGATCGCGGTGTAGGTGGCGCTGTCCTCGGTGGCGGAGACCGTGACGTTGGGCCGGTCGGTGCCGGCGATGGTCAGGGTCAGATCCTCGTCCGCCTCCATGGTGTAGTCGCCGCGGACCTGCACCCGGAAGCTCTGGGACGACTGGCCCGAGAGCATCACGATCTGCGCCGGCGGCAGGCTGACCACGTCGGCCGAGTCGATAAGGCCGGTGCGGTCGAGGGTCACCACCGTGTCGCCGGTCAGGTCGCCGGTCCGGGTCACGGTGAACCAGACGTCCTTGGTCTTGTCGTCGCCCTCGGTCGCCGAGGCGGTCGGGGCGGCGGGCGTGGCGGCCTCCGCGCTGGGCGCCACGACGCCCACGCCGATGGAGACTTCGGAGGGCAGCAGATCCACCTCCGTCACCGTGACGTCGACCGTGGCCGTGTCGGTCCCGCCGTTCCCGTCGGAGACGGTGTAGGTGAAGCTGTCCGGCCCGAAATAGCCCGGCGTCGGGGTGTAGGTGATCACCCCGCCCGCGCCCAGGACCGCCGTGCCGTGGGCCGGCTGCACGATGCCCGCGACGCTCATCGCGTCGCCGTCGGGATCGACGTCGTTGGTCAGAACCGCGATGTCGACGGCGCCTTCCTGGGCCACCGTCACCGCGTCGTCGCCGGCGACCGGGGCGCGGTTGATCGCCTCGTAATGCACCGTGTAGGTCTGCGCGCCGCCCGAGGCGTTGTGGTCGAGGATGTGCAGCACATACTCGTAGGCCGGCCGGCCCGCGTCGGGGAAGGTGCGGTCGGTGACCCACCAGTTCGCCGCGTCCAGCACCTTGCCGTCGCTGTCGCGCACGATCTCCACCACCCGGAAGTTTCCGTCCGAGGGCTCCAGCAGCGCCGCGTAGCTCCAGCCCGAGGCCATGGTCGCGGTGACTTGAACTTCGGTGTCGGCGCCCGAGGGCGCGCCGTCCGCGACCTCGCCGGTGGCCTGGGCCACCGCAAGCACCCCGCCGGCGGAGGAGTAGATGGCGTCCGGCGTGCCGAATTCGTCGCCGTCGTCGTTGACCAGGAAGTCCGGCAGGCCGTCATGGCCCGGCACGTCCACCTTCACCGTCTGGATCAGCTCGTGGATCCGGGTCTCGGTGATCAGCGACAGCTCCTCGATCCCGAGGCTGTTGAGATGGGTGAACTCGACCGTGTAGTTGTCGAAATGACCCTGCAGGCTGGACTGGATCAGCCAGGTCGCGACCTCGATGTCGCCCGAGGCCACGTCGCCGAAGTCCACCGTCAGGCTCTGCGTCGCCGGCTCGCCGTTGACCGAGGAGCCGATGATCTCGAATTCGACCAGCAGGCCCTTCTCGTTGTCGATGATCTCAGGCTGGGCCGAGGTGATCGACAGGTTGCGCGCGTCGCCCCCGCCCACGTTCTGCACCATGACGGCGAGCTGGAACGGATGGCTCGGCTCCACCACGTCGTCGGTGAACGGGTCGTCCGAGAACACGTCGCGCTGCCAGAAGTAATCCAGCTCAAGCTCCGCCTGCGGCTGCACCGTCACCCGCTCGCGGGCCAGCGGGAATTCCACGAAGGTCCCGTTCTCGGAATAGCCCAGCGTGCCGGTGATGAAGTAGTCGGTCGGGCTCTTGGGCGCGGCCAGCCGCGACGGGATCAGGGTGAACTCGGCCGAGCCGGTCTGGCCCGCCGCGATCACGCCGCCGTCGATGCCGGTCAGGTTGCGCAGGATCGGGTCGTCGATGCCGAAGACGTTGGTCTCCACCACGTTGCCGGCGGCGTCGCGCACCTCCAGCGTCAGGGTGATGTCGGTCAGGTCCTCGACCGTCAGGTTGACGATCTCCAGCTCCGCCAGGAAGGCCTGCCGGGTCAGCACCACGTCCTGGGTGATGCGCACCCGCACCTCGGCGCAGACGCCGGCGGTGGAGGCGATCTGGGCGGCGTAATCGTAGACGGAGTCCGCGATCACCGCGCCCATGCTGCGCTCGTCCAGGTCCTCCGCCTCGGTCGCCAACGGCAGCAGGGCGTCGAGGATCTCGTCGATCCGGGCCCCGTCCACGATGTCCGCGCCGGCCGCGTCGGGGTCGGTGATGTCGGACTGGAGCGCGACCAGCGTGTCGTTCCAGCGGTCGGCCAGGTCGTTGACCGCGGCCTGGGTGACCGGCGAGGGCAGCGACATGGCCAGCAGGTCCGCCCGCTCCGCCCCGTCGATCATCTGCTGGGCGCCGGTCCCGCCGATGGCGGCGGCGAAGGCGTCGAAGAACGCGTCCGCATTCGCGCCGCGGCCGGTGATCTCATGCCACAGCGGATCGCCCAGAAGCTCGTCGATCAGGGCGATGGTCTGCTGGATGATCTCCGACGACAGCACCCATTCCTCTTCGAGATCCGTGCTCGGCTCGAAGAAGGGCGAGGTGCGGGCGTAGGCGTAGTCCCACCAGTCGACCACATGCAGCAGATCGTCGATGGACCCCGCATAGGCCGGCAGAAGTTCGGTGAGCTTGGCCATGGCGCCGACCGTGTCGCCCAGCTGGAACCGGGCGAGGATGCTGTCCGACCCGTCGAAGGTCAGCATGGCGACCAGCGCGTCGAAGGCGTTGCCTTCGGGGATCGAGGTCAGCGAGGCGTATTCCGCCGCGTCGCCGTCGCACAGATCGGTGATCTGCAGGACCGGGGGCGTGCTGTTGACCACATAGGCTCCGCCGGCCCCGCCGCCGCCGCCGCCGAAGCCGCTGTAGAAGCCGCCGGACCCGCCGAAGCCGAAATTGGCCGCGCCGCCCTGGCCGCAATTGCCCTCCACGTTGGCGAAGCCGATCGGGATCGCCTTCTGCACGTCGTAGGGCCCCGCATCGAAGGCGTAGGTCAGCGAGCCCTGGAGCTGGCAGGGCACCGAACCCGGCGCGTCGCCGGCGTCGATGTCGTCCACCCGGCGCACGGTCACCGGGATGGTGATCGAGCTGTTGGCCTCCAGCAGCGCCAGCATCGCGGTCGGCACCTCGAAGGTGTAGAGCGGATGCGTGGGCAGATTGAGCTTGAGGTTCTCGACCTGGATGTAGCCGTGATTGGTCACGGTCATCTCGACGACCATCGACTCGCCCAGATCGTCCACCTGGCTCAGGTCGATGACGTTGGGCTCCAGCACCACCACCGGCAGGGGCACGTTGGTCTGGAAGTCGGCCTCGACGACCACCTCGTAGCGGTCCTCGATCTCGATCTCGGTGACCGACCAGTAATACTGGACCGTGGTGCGCGACAGGAAGGTCTCCAGCACCCGCGGCTCGCCGGCCTCCAGGTAGATGGTGCCCTGCCAGCTGGAATGCTGGGCCGCCTGCACGCGGATGTCGTAATAGCCTTCCGGCAGGTCCGGAATGGTGACGGTCCCGTCCACGTCGAGCGACGAGAACACCACGGCCCCGGTCACCGAATTGGTGATGGTGACAGAGGCGTCGTCCACCTGCGGCGCGCCCTCGGCGAAGAAGGTCAGCTCGTCCACCACGTTGAGCGTGAGCGAGCCGGTGTCGTCCTCAACCGCGGTGAAGGTGAAGGGCAGGTTCACCACGTCCCCGCCATTGGCCTCCTGCACCGACACGCCGCCCATATAGGCCAGCAGGTCGAGGTCGGCGCCCGGCTGCAGCGCCAGGATGATGGTCGCGGTCTCGCCCGCGTCCAGCGGGTCGATGAACTGGCCCGAGGCGACCGAAAGCCAGGGCAGGTTCGGGATCACCACCGTGATCGGGGCCGAGGTGGTGGCGCCGTGGTTGGTGATGTCGAAGTGGATCAGCTCCTGCTCGCCGCGGATCATGAAGGCGCGCAGGCTGGAGACGTCGGCCTCCAGATCCGCGCCCGAGGGCACCACGTCGATGCGGATGCCGGTCTGGACCGTCCCGGCCTCGACCGAGCTGACGGTGACCACCGCGTCGGCGAAGTCCTCCGTCGCGCCGCCGGGGATGGTGACGTCGAAGCTGACCGTGACCGAGCCGTCGCCGTTAAGGTCGAGGCTGGAGGCGCCCGCGTTGGCGACCCAACCCGCCGGCAGGCCGGAGACCGAGACGTTCAGCAGGTCGATATCCAGATCGCCCAGGTTGTTGAGCGTGAAGGAGACGGTCTCGGTGGTCCCGAGAATGACCTCCTCGACCGCGGCGTGCTGGCCGAAGGCCATGCCGTAGAAGTCGACCGACGCCTCGGGGCGCGGCTGCTCGCCCGGGTTCTCCGGATGGCGAGCGGTGAAGTTCACCGTGCCCGCCTGGCCCTGCAGGACCGAGAAGTTCAGCGACCAGTTGCCGTTCACGTCGGTCAGCGCCGAGGCGGTGCGCACCACCCCGTCGAGCTCGGCCTCGATGGTCACGAACTCGAAGGCCATGCCGGCGCCGGAGACGCTGTCGAGCGCCTGGCCGGTGAGCTGGATCACCTGGCCCGACACCGCCTCGGCCACCGAGGCCGAGACCGTCGCCCGGAACCGCGCCGAGACGTTGGCGAGCGCCGAGACGCCGACATTGTCGCTTTCGACCGACTCCGCGATCACGTCGCCACCGTCGGTCTTGACCAGCAGGTAATAGTCGCCCGGCACGTCGGGCAGATGCACGTTGACCAGCCGGTCGTAATGCGCGCCGGAGGGAAGCTGGCCGGTGAACTCCACCACCCGCAGCAGCTCGTCGCCCGCGTCCAGCACCATGTCGGTGGACAGGTAGATGCGGTCCTGGAAATGGGTGGTGGCGTCGATGGTGCCGGCGTTGGTGACGGTGTAGCCGATCTGCACCCACTCGTCGGTGCGACCGCCCGAGAAGGTGACGTTGGAGGTCACCAGGTTCACGTCCCCGTCCGACCCGCGGATGGTGACGGTCGCCGTGGCCGTGTCGGTCCCGCCGTTCCCGTCCGAGACGGTGTAGACGAAGCTGTCGGTGGCCTGCTGCCCCTGGGCGAGCCCGTCGAAGGCGCCGTTGGGGTTGTAGAGCACCTGCCCGTCCGCCCCCATGGTCACGATCGCGCCGGAGGCGAGCACGATGGGCGCGCCGATCGCCTGGCCATTCACATGGGTGACGGTCAGCGCATCGGTCGCGTCCGGGTCCACGTCGCGGCCCGGCCCGGTCGTCGGGGTCACGTCGAAGGTGACCGTCGCGCCCTCGTCCGTCGCCGCCGCGTCGTCGGCGGCGACCGGCGCGTCGTTGCGCCCGGCGACGGTGAAGGTCACGGTGGCGTCGTCGAAGCCGCCCCGCCCGTCGGAGACGGTGTAGGTCAGCGTGGTCTGCGCGCTCTGCCCCACGCCCAGGTGGTCGAAGTCGCCGTCGGCGTTGAAGATGATCCGCCCGTCGGCGTCCACCCGCGCCCGGCCGCCGCCCAGCAGGTTGATCCCCTGCCCGACGAAGCCCGGATTGCCGTTCACCGCGATCACGCTGAGCGTGTCGCCGTCCGCGTCCGAATCCGCGCCCGAGCCGTTGTCGGCGAAGGCGTTGAACTGGCCGGCGCCCATGTCCTCGTGCGCCGCCAGCGCGTCGTTGCGCGCGTCGGGGGCCGAGTTGGTCCCGGCGACGCGGATGGTGACGGTGGCCGTGTCGGTCCCGCCGTTCCCGTCGGACACGGTGTAGGTGAAGCTGTCGTTGGCGAACTGGCCCTGGGTGAGGCCGGAGAAGGCGCCGTTCTGCTGGTAGTCGAAGGTCCCGTTCGCGTTCAGCGTGACCTTCGCGCCCGAGGCCAGCGTGATCTGCGAACCGATGCTGGCCAGCCCGTTGATCGCGGTGACGGTCAGCGTGTCGCCCTCGGGGTCGCTGTCCGCGCCCACGCCGTTGTCGGCCAGCACGTCGCCCAGCACGTTGACCCCGACCTGGACGTTGTACTGGTCGGCCACCGCGTTCGGGTCGTCGTTGCGCCCCTCCACCGTCAGGGTGACGGTGGCGGTGTCGCGGCCGCCGGCCGGATCCTCCACCGTGTAGGTGAAGGTCACGTCCCGGCTCTCGCCCGGGGCGAGGTCGTCGAAGTCGCCGGCCGCGTCGAAATAGAACGTGCCGTCCGCGGCCACGTTGATCCGGCCGCCGCCGCCCAGTTCGACCGAAACGCCGACCTTGGCCGGGGAGCCGTCGATCTCGACCACGGTCAGGGCCTGGCCCTCGGGATCCGCATCCGCGCCCGCGCCGTTGTCGGCCAGCACGTCGCCGGCGAGGATCGCGTCCTCATGGGTGGTGATGGCGTCGTCCTGCGCCACCGGGTCCGCGTCGGCGCCCGAGACGGTGACGGTCGCCGTCGCCGTGTCGTGCCCGCCCTGCCCGTCGGAGACGCGGTAGGTGAAGCTGTCCGTCGCCGTGGCGCCGGAGGCCAGCGCGTCGAAGGCGCCGTTCGGGTCGTAGCTGAAGGTTCCGTTCGCGTTCAGCGTCACGATGGCGCCCGACGCCAGCGTCACCGGCTGCCCCACCCCGGCGGGAGAGCCGTTGACCTGGGTCACGCTCAGCGCGTCGCCGTCCACATCCGTGTCGGCCCCGCCGCCGGCGGCCCCGATGACGGTGGAGGACAGGGTCCCGTCCGCCGCCACCGAATAGGCGTCGTCGCGCGCGTCCGGCGCGTCGTTGCGCCCGGCCACCACCAGCTCCACCGTCGCGGTGTCGGTCCCGCCGTTGTCGTCGGTGATGGTGTAGTCGACGAAGGTTGACCGGCTCTCGCCGACCTGGAGGTCGTCGAAATCGCCGTCGGCGTTGAAGATCAGCGCGCCGTTGGAGTCGATCCGCACCCGGCCGCCCCCGGCGAGGTCGATGCCCTGGCCCACCGAGGCCGCCACGCCGTTGACCGCGCTGACCCGGATCGCATCGCCGTCCGGGTCGCCGTCCGCGCCCGAGCCGTTGTCGGCGAAGAGGTCGCGCGACGCGGCCGCCTGATCCTCGTTGACGTTCAGCAGGTCGTCGCGCGCGTCGGGCTGCTGGTTGGTCCGGCTCACCACGATGGTCGCGGTGGCGGTGTCGGTCAGCCCGAACTCGTCGCTCAGCGTGTAGGTGAAGCTGTCGGTGGCCGTCGCCGCGCCGGACAGGCCCGGGAACGCCCCGTTGTCGTCATAGGTGAAGGTCCCGTCCGAATTCAGCGTGACCAGCGCGCCGGAGGCCAGCGTGACCTGCGAGCCGATGTTCACGGCCGAGCCGTTGATCTCGGTCACCGTCAGGGTCGCGCCCTGGTCCGGGTCGCTGTCGGCGCCCGAGCCGTTGTCGGCCAGCACCTGCCCCGAAAGCTGCGCGCCCACGATGGCCGCGAAGGCGTCGTCCTCGGCGCTCGGCGCGTCGTTCACGCCGTCGATGCGCACGGTCAGCGTGGCGTCGTCGGTCCCGCCCTGCCCGTCGGAGACGGTGTAGACGAAGCTCAGGCTGCGGCTCTGCCCCTGGCCGATGAAGTCCCACTGGCCCGCGAAGCTCTCCACGAAGCTGACCGAACCGTCGGCCAGCACCGTGAGGTCGCCCCCGAAGCCGCCGGACAGCACCGTCTGGGGCGCGCCCAGCGCCAGCGCGGAGCCTTGGAAGCTGATCCCCGCGATGGACAGACTCGTCCCCTGGTCCACGTCGGAATCCGCGCCCGAGCCGTTGTCGGCCAGCAGATCGCCGCTGATCGCGGCGTCCGCATCCGCGCTCAGCACGTCGCTGCGCGCGATCGGGTCGTCGTTCACGCCCTGGATGGTGAGCGTAACGGTCGCGGTGTCCTCGCCGTCGGTCGCGTCGTCGATGGTGTAGGTGAACGTCTCGGTCGCGGTCTGGCCCGCGGCCAGGAACTCCCACGCGCCGTTGGTGGCGTAGTTGAAGGTCCCGTTGGCGTAGACCCGCAAGAGCGCCCCCGAGGCCAGCGTCAGAAGCTGGCCGATATCGGCGGAGGAGCCGTTGACCTCGGTGGTGGCGAAAGCGTCCCCGTCCGGGTCGGCGTCGGCGCCCGAGCCGTTGTCGGCGTAGAGGTTCGCGCCGATCAGCGACGCCCCCTCGGTCAGCGCGAAGGCGTCGTTGCGCGCGTCGGGGGCGGAGCCGGAGGCGTTGACCGTCACCGTCACCGTGGCGGTGTCGGTCCCGCCGCGGCCGTCCGAAATGGTGTATTCGAACGTGTCGGTGTCGGACTGGTCTCCGGTCAGGCCGTCGAAGGCGCCGTTGTCGTCATAGGTGAAGGTGCCGTCCGCGTTAAGCGTGACCAGCGCGCCCGAGGCGATGGCCGTCGGCGTGCCCAGCGCGCCGGCGGAGCCGTTGAGCGCGATCACCGACAGCGTGTCGTTCTGGTCGACGTCCGAGTCCGCGCCGGACCCGTTGTCGGCCTTCACCTGGCCGGTGACGTTCACGCCCACCGAGGTCTCGAACGCGTCGTCCTGCGCGTCGGGCCGGTCGTTGACCCCGGTCAGCACGACGCTGACGGTCGCGGTGTCGGTCGCGCCGTTGGAGTCGGTGATGGTGTAGGTGAAGGTGTCGGTGCGCTGCTGCCCCGCGCCCAGCGCCTGGGCGCCGGCGGCGTTGGTCGGGTCGTAGAACAGCCCGCCGTCGGCCTGCAGCACCACGGTGGCGCCGGAGGCGAGCGTGACCGTGCCGCCGACCAGCCCCGCCTGGCCGTTGACCGCGGTGACCGAGAACGCATCGGTCGTGTCCGGATCGAAATCGGCGCCCGAGCCGTTGTTGTCGAACACGTTGTCGGAGAAGGACGTGTTCTCGTTGGTGGCCAGCCCGTCGTTGCGGGCGTCGGGCGCGTCGTTGCGCCCGGTGATGGTCATGGTGACCGTGGCCGTGTCGGTCTGCCCGGTCCCGTCCGCCAGCGTGTAGGTGAAGCTGTCGGTCGTGGTCTCGCCCAGCGCCAGGTGGTTGAAGGCGCCCTGGGTGGCGTAGTTGAACGTGCCGTTGGCATACATCCGCACCGCCGCCCCGGAAGGCAGGGTGATCAGGTTCCCGATGGCCGCGGCCGAACCGTTCATCTCGGTCACGGTCAGCGGGTCGCCGTCCGCGTCGGAATCCGCGCCCGAGCCGTTGTCGGCCAGCACGTCGAGGCCCTGGGCGAGCTGGTCCTCATGGATCGCGAAGGCGTCGTCGTTGGCCTCCGGCGCCGCGCCGGCGCCGTGGATGGTGACGCTCACCGTGGCGGTGTCGGACAGGCCCTGCGGGTCGGTCCAGGTGTAGGTGAAGCTGTCGGCGCCGGTCTCGCCCGAGTTCAGGTCGTCGAAGGCCCCGTTCGGGTCGTAGGAGAAGGTGCCCGAGGCGTTCAGCGTCACCAGCGCGCCGGAGGCCAGCGTGACCTGCACGCCGATATCCGCCGCCTCGCCGTTGATATGGGTGACGGTCGGCGCGTCGTTCGTGTCCGGGTCCTCATCCGCGCCCGAGCCGTTGTCCGCGGTCACGTCGCCGTTGAGGATCTCTCCCTCGTTGACCGAGACCGCGTCGTCCTGCGCCACCGGCGCGTCGTTCTGGCCGGTGACGGTGATGCGCAGCCGGGCCGTGTCCTCGAGGCCGTGGCCGTCCGTCACGGTGTAGTCGATGTAATCGACCACGGTCTGACCCTGGGACAGGTATTCGAAGGCGCCGTTGGGATCGTAGCTGAAGGAGCCGTTGGCGTTCAGCACGATCTCACCGCCCAGCGCCGTGGCCGTGGCCACGCCGACCGCGAGCGTGGAGCCGCCGACCTCGCTGACCGACAGCGTGTCGGACGTGTCGGGATCGGTGTCGTTGGTCAGGACGTCGCCGGTTCCGGAGGCGGATTCCGAGACCGCGCCGTAGTCGTCCGCCGCGTTGGGCGCGTCGTTGCGCCCGGTGATGGTCAGCGTCACCGTGGCGGTGTCGGAACCGCCCTCGCCGTCCTCCACCGTGTAGGTGAAGCTGTCGGTCGCCGTCTCGCCCAGCGCGAGCGCGTTGAAGGCGCCCTGGGTGGTGTAGTTGAACGTGCCGTTGGCGAACATGCGCACCGCGGCGCCGGAGGCGAGCGTGATCAGGTTGCCGATGGCCCCGACCGCGCCGTTCATCGCGGTCACGGTCAGCGGGTCGCCGTCCGGATCGCTGTCGGCGCCCGAGCCGTTGTCGGCGAAGGCGTTCAGCCCGGAGGCGATCTCGTCCTCATGCACCGTGAAGGCGTCGTCGCGCGCGTCCGGCGCGGCGTTGTCCACGCCGATGGTGATGGTCACCGACGCGGTGTCGGTCGCCCCGTGCTGGTCGGACAGCGTGTATTCGAAGCTGTCGGTCCCGCCCGCCGGGAAGGCCCCGTTGGGGTCGTAGACGAAGGTGCCGTCCGAATTCAGCGTCACCAGCGCGCCGGAGGCCAGCGTGACCTGCACGCCGATATCCGCCGCCTCGCCGTCCAGCTCGGTCACCGTCAGCACGGCGTTCTGGTCGGGGTCGGAATCCTCCCCGCCGCCGGCCGCGCCCATCACGTTGCCCGAGAAGCTGGACGTGGAGATGCCGGAGAATTCGTCGTCGGCCGCGATCGGCTGGTCGTTCTGCCCGGTCACGCGGAAGGTCACCGTGGCGGTGTCGGTCAGCCCGCCGTCGTCGGTGATCTGGTAGGTCAGCGTCTCGGTCGCGACCTGGCCCTGGCCCAGATAGTCGAAGACCGAGCCGTTGTTGTAGGTGAACGAGCCGTCGGAGTTGATCGACACCGTCGCGCCCGAAGCCAGCGTGACGGTCGAGCCGACGTTCCCGGCCGAGCCGTTGATCTCGGTCACCGTGAACGGGTCGCCGCCCGGATCGCTGTCGGCGCCGGAGCCGTTGTTGTCGAACAGGCTGCCGAAGACCGAGCTGGCGTTTTCGGAAAGATGAATCGTGTCGTTGCGCGCGTCGGGCGCGCCGTTGGTCACGGTCACCTGGAAGGTGTCGCTTTCCACCGCGTTGGCGGCGCCCGACTGGTCGTCGACGGTGACGGTGACGGTGTAGACGCCCTCCGCCCCGTAGACATGGCTGATCCCCGGCGTCGCGGAGCCGGAGGTGTAGACCACCGGGGCCGAGCCGTCGCCGTAGTCCACCGTTATCCGGCGGGTGTCGGGATCCGGGTCGCCGATGGACAGATTCCGGCTGAGCGTCTGCCCCTCGGTCACCGTCGCGTTCGGCCCGGCCTCCAGGTCCGGCGCGTCGTTCACCGGGTTCACGGTGATGTTGGCTTCGACCACCTCGTTGGAGAACGAGTTGCCGTCGGACCCGGTCCACAGGAAGCTGTCGACCCCGTTGAAGTCCTGTCCGCCGGTATAGACGAGGTTCCCCGCCAGCAGGTCGGCGCGCGAAATCTCCTGACCCGGCGTCACCGGCGAGCCGGAGAGCGTCAGCACGCCGTCCTGCGGCAGCGTGCCGATGCGGATCGCCTGCAGGGTCTGGCCCTCGGCGTCGGAGAAGCCCGCGTCGAACACCGAGGCGTCGAGCACGATGGCCGTGTCCTCGTCGCCCTCGGCCGAGACCGGAGACACCTCCGGCGTGTCGTTGCCGTAGATCTGCAGCGCGATGGAGCCCTGCCAGACGATGGCGAAGCCGCCGCCCTCGATGGCGGTGATGTCCGGATAATACTGGTTGCCCGCGGTGGTGGAGTTGACCACGAACTGGCTGTCCAGCCGCGCCCCGCCCGCGTCGTATTGCTGGGCGAAGATGCCGGCGCCCGAACCGTCGGCGCCGCCATGGTCGGTCCAGGCGATGACGAAGCCGCCGTTGTCCAGCGCCTCGACCGCGGGGCGGTTCTGGGTGGTGTAGCGGATGTCGTTGACCCGGAACTGGTCGGTCACGCCGGTCCCGTCCGGGGCCACGATGCGCGCGTAGATGCCGCCGTTGCTCTGGTCGGCGATGTCGTCGGTCCACACATAGACCAGGTCGCCGTTGTCGAGCTGGGTGACCGAGATTTCGGTCTGGTTGTTGGCCGTCAGCTGGTTGACCTGGTATTCGCCGCCGACCTTGACGCCCGCCGCGTCGAAGCGCTGGGCGAAGACCCCGTAGCGGTCGCCGTCGAGATTGCCGGAGCTGGAATAGCTCTGCCAGGTGACCACGAAGCCGCCGTCGGCGAGGTCGATCACCCGCGGCGCGTACTGGTCGCTCGCCGTCTCGGTGTTGACCACGAATTCGGAGCCGCCGACCCCGGCGGTGGAGAAGATCCGCCCGGTGATGCCGTATCCGGAGCCGTCCCCGGACCCGCCGGAGGTGTTGGCCGCCCACACGAACACGATGGCGCCGTCGTTGAGCTGCGCCACGTCGGGAAGCTGCTGGGTGGAGGAGGTGTTCTGCTCCACCTGGATCTCGCCGGTGTCCGGGTTGACCAGCGCCGCGCCCGCCATGTCCACCGGCGCGCCCTGGTCGTCGAACCGCCGCGCGGTCAGGCCGCTGTCGGCGTTCTCATACCACACCGCCACGAAGCCGCCGTCCGACAGCGCCTCGATCCGCACCTGATACTGGTGGTTGGCGGTGGTGGCGTTGAGCTGGAACTCGTCCGTGGTCTCGGCCGGCAGGGCCGTGCCGTCCCGCGCCACCGGGTTGCCCAGCGCGTCGAGCCGCTGGCCGTAGACGCCGTAGCCCGAGCCGTCCTGATTGTGGGAATACCACACCGCCATCAGGTCGCCGTCGGCGAGGGTCACGATCTGCGGATCGTAGACGGCGCCCCCGAAGGTCGCCACCTGCCGCTCATCCCCCACCGGGGACGCCGCGTCGGAGGTCGGGGTGATGTTGACCGTGACCACCACCGGCTCCGACGCGCCGCCGTCGCCGTCGGTCACCTGGATGCGCAGCAGCCGCTGCTCGAACGGATCGTCCGAGGTGTTGCGGTAGGTCAGGTTCTCCACCAACAGCTCGACCACCGCCGCGTCGGCGTTGGCGTTGAGCGTGATTTCGAAGGGCGTGCCGGCCTGGCCGGACTGCACGATGGTCCCGACCACGGTCCCGTCCACCGAGACGTCCGCCCCGGAGATGGAGATCCGCGGCCCCTGCCGCAGGCCCAATTGGTCCTGGGTCAGGTCGTCGGGCGCGTTGATCTGGTCGATCAGCGGCGCCGAGGCGATGACGTTGGACACCAGGATGGCGCCGCCGTCGAAATCGGCGGAATCCGGGTCCGACACCGCGACCGCGCCATTGGCGTCGATCAGCTGCGGAATGCCGTTGAGCAGGTCCTCTTCATAGGTGACGGAGGTGTTGACCCCCTCCAGCACCGGGTCGCCGACCGACGCGAAATCGTCCGGGTCGCCGAGGATGCGGCTCAGCACCCCGTCGCCCGACGGATCGAACAGGCCGCTGTTGTCGGTGAAGGCGGTGACCACCGCGCCGCTGACCAGCCGGGCGAGGCCGCCGTTGTATTGCGAGCCGGCGGTATGCTCGTGCAGCCGGATCGGGTCGTCGATCCGCAGGCCGTCGGCGTCGAACTGCTGCACGAAGGCCGCCGAATTGTCTTCGGACGACCAGCCCTGATACATCACCGCGAAGCCGCCGCCGTCCAGCGCGACCACGTCGTTGACATACTGGTGCTGGGTGACCTCGCCGTTGACGAGGAACTCCTCCCCGTCGCGCGACCCGTCGGCGTTGTAGAGCTGGCCGCGCACGCCGTAATAGCCGCCGTCGTTCAGCGCGTCGTCGCCGCGGGAATTCCAGACCACCACGAAGCCGCCGCCGTCCAGCGCCGCCACCCGCGGCGCGTCCTGGTTGCCGAATTCGTAGCTGTTGACCTGCACCCGCCCGCCGATCAGCGAGCCGTCGGCCGCCACCCGCTGCAGGTAGACGCCGTTGTCGGACGCGCCCAGGGTTTCGAGGCCGTAGTCGTTGTAAACGATGACGTAGGAGCCGTTGAGCAGCGTCGCCACATCGGGCGAGGTGGCGCTGGTCGACGCCGCCGTCACCTCGATCGGCCCGCCGACCCGCGCGCCGGAGGCGTCGTAGCGGTCGGCGACGATGTCGTAGTCGCCCTCGGACCCGTCATAGATCCGGCGCACCACGATGACCCCGCCCGCGGCGACCTGCGCGCCGCCCACCGGGATCGCGGCCATGGCGGGACGGTCCTGCAGACGGTCGGTGGCGTCGCCCACCACGAATTCGCCGCCCTGCGGCTGGCCGAACCCGTCGAAGATCCGCATCATCGGGTTCTGGCTCAACCCGTTGATCTGGCTGGAATGATCCGCCCAGACCACGGCGAAGCCGCCGCCGGGCAGCCCCTCGACCGCAGGATAGAGCTGGTTGGAATAGGTGGTCTGGTTGACCAGGAACTCGCCGCCCACCCGCGCGCCGGAGGCGTCGTAGAGCTGGGCGAAGATGCCGTAGGCGTTGTCGCCGGTCGCGTCCTGATTGTAGGACTCCCACACGATCACATAGCCGCCGTCCGACAGCGCCGCGACCATCGGGTCGTCCTGGGTGCTCGACGTGAAGCTGTTGACCAGCCCCACCTCGTCCACCCGCTCCAGCCCGTCGATCTCGGGCGCGATGGTCACCGCGATGCGCTGCGCAAGCTCGCCGCCGTCGCCGTCGGTCAGCCGGATCGCCAGCTCCCGGGTCGCTTCGGGCGCGTCGGAGGTGTTCTCGTAGGTCAGCGCGCGGATCAGCTCGCGCACCCGCACGAGCGTCGCGTCGGCGCCGAGGCTCAGCCGCAGCGTCGCGCCGTCGGCGCCGTCGGACAGAAGCGTCGCCACCGCCACGCCGTCGACCCGCACCGTGGCCCCGTCCAGCGAAACCGAACCCGAGAGGTCCAGCCCCAGCTGGTCCTGCCCCTTGGCGTCGGGCGCCTTGAACAGCGCCTGCACCGTGTCGGAGTCGAGCACCTGGATCAGCAGCTCGCCGCCCGCGAAATCGACGGAATCCGAGTCCCCCAGCGTCGCGGAAGGCGCGATCAGCCGCGGGCCGCCGGCGAAATCGGCTTCGTCGAGCGCCAGCGTCGCCGGCAGCCCGGCGAGGGTCGGCGCGGCGCTGTCATGTTCGGCGCCGGCCGGGTCGAACAGGCGCTGGAACACGCCGTTCTGGTCGCCGTCGCCGGCCGGGGCGGACTCCGCCGAGGTCCAGCCGGTGACCACCGTCCCGTCCTGGCGCACGATCACGTCGGGCACGGACTGGCTGGACGAGGTCTGGATATTGACCTGCGTCTCGCCGTCGAGCCGCCCGCCATCGGCGGCGAATCGCTGCATGAACACGCCGGTTCCGGAGCCGTCCGCCCCGCTGTTGTCCGTCCAGATCGCCACCCAGCCGCCATCGGGCGCCGCCGCGACGCGGGACTGATGCTGATAGTTGGCAGTGGTTTCGTTGACCTGGAACTCATCGCCCGCCGGCGCGCCGGTCGCGTCGAAGCGGCGGGAATAGACGGCGGTGTAACTGCCGTCGTTGTCGACGGTGGTCCAGATCGCGATGAAGCCGCCGTCGTCCAGCGCGGCCAGGTCGGAGTCGTCCTGGCTGCCGGCGGAGGTCTGCGAGAGCTGGAACTCGCCGCCCGAAACCGCGCCGCCGGAGGTCAGCAGCCGCGCGAACACGCCATTGCTCGACCCGTCGCCCGCCGTGCCGGAGGTCGCCGAGGTCCAGGACACCACGAAGGTTCCGTCGTCCAGACGGATGACCGCCGGGTCGCTCTGCGAACCCGAGATCTCCTCGTTGACCAGCACCGCCGCGCCCGAGGCCACGCCCGCGCCCGAGAACAGGCGCGCATAGACGCCGGCGCCGCTGCCGTCGCGGCCGTTATGGTCGGTCCAGACCGCCATGAAGCCGCCGGCGCCGTCGGAGACCAGCGCCGGTTCGGACTGGGTGCCGGGGGTCAGGTCGTTGACGAGGAAGGAGTCGCCCGCGGCCGCCCCGTCATTGCCGAACACCCGGGCGTAGACGCCGCCCGAGGTTTCGCCCGCCGGGCGACCGTCGGGATGGGCGCCGCTGTCGTCATACCAGGCCACGGCGAAGCCGCCGCCGGCGAGACCGGTGACGATGGGCTGATACTGCGAGCCTTCGGTGTGGTCGTTCACCCGGAACTCGCCGCCCACCGGGCTGCCGTTCAGGTCGTAGATCTGGGCGTAGACGCCCCAGCTGTTGTCCTCGGTCCGGTCCTGCTGGTAGCTCGCCCAGACCACCACGTGACCGACGGAATTCCCGCCGGCGTCGACCAGCTCGGCGATCTCGCTGTGTTCCTGCTGGCGGGCGGCCTGCGAGTTCACCTGCTGCTCGGCGCCGCGCCCGGTCAGGTCGAGGTCGACCTCCGGCGCGACGTTGATGGTCAGCAGGTGGCTGTCGGTGGAGCCGCCGTCGCCGTCGGTGACCTGCGCCACGTATTGCCGCGAGGCCGACGGGTCGTCGGACCCGTTGGCATAGGCGAGGCGCTGCATCATCGCCTCGATCCGCGCCGCTGTGGCGTTGGAATTCAGCTCGACCCGGAAGTCGGACCCGCCCGTCCCGTCGGAGACGATGTCGCCGATCACCACGCCGCCGACCGCGACCTGGGTCCCGCCGGATTCCAGCGTGACCCCCTCGCCTTCCAGAATGCCGATCGCGTCCTGATCGGCCCCGTCGCCGGGACCGAAATTGTTCTCAAGCCCGAAGCCGGGGAAATTCACCCGGCTGACCAGCACCTCGCCCCCGTCGAAATTCGCGGAATCCGGGTCGGTCAGCGACAGCGCCCCGTCGGCGTCGATCAGGGTGAGCCCGGCGTTGACGTCGGCCTCGTCCAGCGTGGTCGACCCGGCGAAGCCCTCCAGCGACGGCGACAGCGCCCCCGCCCCGGGGGCCGGCAGGTCGAAGACCCGGCCCATGACGCCCTGGCCGCTGCCGTCGCCTACGGTGGAGGAATAGGTGTCCGAGGTCCACACCACCGCCAGCGCGCCGGAATTCAGCACCGCGATGGCGGGGGCGAACTGGTCATAGGTGGTCTGGGTGTTGCGGATCAGGTTCGGCCCGTCCAGCGTGCCGTCGGCCAGCACCTTCTGGCTGACGATGCCGTAGCCGTGGCCGTCGGAGCCCTGGCTCTGCCAGACCGCCTGGAAGCCGCCGTCGGCGGTGGCGGCGAGGTCGACGGCGCTCTCCGTGCTGAAGGTTCCGACATTCAGCGCGAGATCGCCGGTCTGGGCCACGCCCGCGGTGTCGTAGATCCGCGCGACCGGGCCGGTGGAGCTGTTGTCCGGCCCCTGCCAGGCCACCGCGAACCCGCCGGAGGGCAGGGTGGCGCTGGCGGCCAGCGTCACGACGGTCGGCTCGTATTGCGTGCCGGCGATCGCGTCGTTGATCCGCACCTGCTCGGGGCCCGCGGTCGTCCCGTCGAAGCTGACCAGCGCGCCGGTGGAGTCGACCCGCTGTGCGAAGATCCCGTAGCTCGCCCCGTCGCCGTTGCGGTCCTCCCACACCACCATGACGTCGCCGTCGGCCAGCATCGTGGCGCGCGGGTAGAACTGGTGGTTGGCGGTGGTGGAGTTGATCTGGAACTCCGCCCCCTCCGGCGCGCCGGCGGCGTCGAACACCCGCCCGTAGACGCCGTAGCCCGAGCCGTCGGAACTGCTGTGCCAGATCATCATGAAGCGGCCGGCGTCGAGCGCCACCACCTCGGCGCCCGACTGGTGGCTGGCCGTGGTCTGGTTGATCAGGAAGGTCGGCCCCTCGAACTCCCGGTCGGTATCGAGAATCCGGGCGTAGACCCCGTAGCCGTCGCCGTCGCGGCCGGTCTGATCCTGGTAGGAGATCACGATCCGGCCGTCGGAGAGCTGATCGGCGCGGGGCGCGTTCTGGGCGCCGAAATAGGTGTCGTTGACCCGGAATTCGGATCCGACGCGCACGCCCTGCGCGGTGTAGAACTGGCCGTAGACGCCGACGTCGGCCCCGTCGCTGGGCACGTCCTGCTGGTCCGAGGACCACAGCGCCAGATAGCCGCCGTCGTCGAGCGCCAGCACGAAGGCGCCGTACTGGGCGCCCGACGTGAAGGTGTTCACCACCTCCTCGGCCGGCGTGGCGGCGTCGGCCACGATCGGCTGGGCCGGGACCACGTCGTCGGTGATGGTGATGTAGTCGTTGAAGGTCGCGGTGGCGCCGGCCTGGTTGCGCACCGTGTACGTGAAATAGGGCCGACTGCCGGTCCAGTCGTCGGAGAGGCCGATGGTCAGATGCTCGATCAGCGCCTCCACGCTCTCGGCGGTGGCGGCGGCGTTGAAATTGATCCGCAGGAAATCGCCGTCCTGCCCGGTCCGGGTCGCGTCCAGCGTGCCGATCGCCACGCCCTCATAGGTCACCGTCGATCCGTCGAAGCCGATCTGGCGCGGCCCGGTCCCGGCGTCGAGGATCGACAGCTCGATGGGCTGGCTGCCGTTGTTGTGGCCGACGTCGAAATACCCGCCGTCGAAACTGTCGGCGTCGAACCCGTCGAGGTCGACGGCCGGGTCGATCACGACCGGCGCGGCGCGCAGCGCGGCCTCGCTGAACACGTAGTCGCCGCCCCCCTCCGGCGCGAGATCGCCCAAAACCCGGCCGGGCGTGCCCGAGGCGCCGGGCTGCAGGTAGATCTGCACCGATTCCGGCTCGGTCTGGGCGCCGGTCGCGTCCTCGACCAGGAAGCCGATGATCCGTTCGTGGTAGTTCAGCGTCGCGTCGTTGGCGTTGGAGGCGTAGGCCGCGCGCTCCAGCACCAGGCGCACCGCCTCCGCGTCGGCGTCGGCGTTCAGCGCGATCACCAGGTCGGCGCCGTCGGTCCCGTCCTCGGTCCCGTCGATCGCGCCGATCGTCACCCCGTCGACCCGCACGTCGGAGCCGACCACGGTCACGTCGCCGCCGGCGAGGATGGAAAGCTGGTCGCTGTCGATCCCGCCCGCGGTCAGATAGATGCGGATCAGGCCGCCGTCGAAGCCCGCCCCGCCCGGATCGCGGAAATCGACGCTGTCGTCGAGCAGCACCGGACCGGCCTGCACGTCGTCGACGAACAGCGTCACATGGTCGGCCAGGTCGCCCAGCACCGGCGCCGAGGGGGTCGGGGCCGGGTCGGCGAAGGCGCGGCCCCGGATGTCGTAATTGTCGATATTGTCGCGCCAGACCGCGAGGAAGCCGCCGCCGTCGAGCCCGACCACCGAGCCATGGCTCTGCTCGCCGGAATTGGATTCGTGGACCCGCTGCACGCCGTCGATGCGGGCGCCCGCGGCGTCGAAGCGCTGCGCGAACACGCCGTTGCTCGACCCGTCCGGCGCGGTCCAGCTCACCACGAAGCCGCCGTCATCGGTGGCGGAGGCCCGGGTGTGCAGGCCGGTTTCGCTGATCACCGGGCTGACCCGGAATTCATCGCCCTGCGCGACGCCCGCGGCGTCGTAGAGCCGGGCGAACACGCCCGCTCCGCGCTCCGCGTTGCCGTCGGAAAGGAAGATCACCGCGAAGCCGCCGCCGCTCAGGCCGACGACTTCCGGCGTGTGCTGGTCGCCTTCGGCGTAGACGTTGACCTGCGTGGCGCCGCCCGCGGCCGCGCCGGCGGCGTCGTAACGCTGGAAGAAGACGCCCTGCCCGGACCCGTCGGTCCCGTCGGCCACCCAGGCCACCACATGCCCGGCATCGGTCCCGCCGGCCCCGAACAGCGCCGCCACGGCGGGCGACCGCTCGCTGGAGACGGTGGACACGTCGGTCCCGTTCACCAGCTGCTCCGCGCCCACCACGGCGTCGGCGGCGTCATAGGTCTTCTGCCGGACCACGTAGTCCCCGCCCGAGACCTGGGCCAGGAAGCTGACCACATAGCCGCCGTCGGCCAGCGCCGTGATGTCGGGGTCGAAGCGCGCGAAGGCCGCGTCCATCGACACGGTGAAGGGCGCGCCGTCGGCGCTGCCGTCGCCGTTGTAACGCTGGGCGAGGATCTGGCCCGGTCCGCCCCCGTCGGTCCACCACACCACCACGAAGTCGCCGCCGTCCAGCGCCGCCACCCGCGGCGCCGACTGGCTGCCCGTCACGGCGGTGTTGACCCGGAATTCCGGCCCCACCGGCACGCCCTCGGCGTCCACGATCTGGGCGTAGACCCCGTAGTCGTAGGAGTCGTTGCGCTGATCCTGGAAATAGCTGGACCAGACGATCACCACGTTGCCGTTGTCGAGCTGCGCGGCGTCGGGCTGGGTCTGGATGCTGTCGGAGGTGGCGTTGACGTCGAACTCGGCCCCCGGCGCCACGCCGTCCTCGGCCTCCGCCGCCACGGTCAGTCCGATATGCTTGGTGACCATGTGGCCGCCGTCGCCGTCCGACAGGTCCAGCATCAGCTTGCCGCCCGTCGACGGATCGTCCGACAGGTTCATGTAGCCCAGCGAGGCGATCACCGCCTCCACCGCCTCGACGGTGGCCGAGGCGTTGAACAGGATGCTGAGCGGATCGCCCCCGGTCCCGTCCGAGAGAATGGAGCCGATGGCCACGCCGTTCACCGAAACGGTCGAGCCCGCGACCGTCACCGCGCCCGCGCCGCCGTTGTCGCCGACCACCAGGCCGAGCACGTGCTGGGCCTGCGAATCCACGCCCGTGCGCTCCGCCTCAAGCTGGCCGACCGCGTCGAAGGCCACGGCCAGCGTCAGCATGCCGCCGTCGAAATTCGGGGAATCCAGGTCGCCCAGCGCCACCGACCCGGCGGGGTCGAGCAGCTGGAGCGCGGCGTTGACGTCCGACTCGTCGAAGCTGACCGCGGTCGGCAGGCCCACGAGCGTCGGGGCGGAGCCCGGCATGTAGTCGGCCGGGTCGCCGAACACCCGCATCTCGACGGATTCGCCCTGTCCGTCGCCCGCCACCGTGCTCTGCGGCTGGCTCCACACCGCCACGAAATCGCCGCCCGGCAGCGCCGCCAGGTCCAGGTTGTCCTGGGCGCCGTTGGTGTCCTGGTTGATCCGGAAGCTGTCGTCGATCCGCGAGCCGTCGGCCGCGAAGAGCTGGCCGTAGGCGCCCCAGGAACTGCCGTCCGCCCCGCCCTCGTCCCGGAAGCCGATCAGCATCCGCCCGTCGCTCAGCCCCACGATCTGCGGCTGCTCCTGGGTGGAGTAGACCACGTCGTTGACCAGGAATTCGTCCGAGATCGCGGTCCCGGTCGCGTCGAAGCGCCGGCCCATGATGCCCCAGCCGGAGCCGTCGAAACCGTTGTTGTCGGACCACGCCGCCCAGAACCCGCCGGAGGCGTCGGCGCCGACGACCGGCTGGCCCTGGGAGTTCACGGCGGTCTGGTGCAGAAGCTGCTCGACCGCCAGCGGCGCGCCGCCGGAGGACCAGACGGAGTAATAGGAGTCGTTGCCATACGACCACGCCGCCGCAAGCGCGCCGTTGGTCAGCACGGTGATCGACAGACCGGTCAGGCTGCCATGGGTGTTCGGGTCGATCTGCACGACCTCGACGCCCGGGGTCGCGCCGTCGAAGCTGACCTTCTGCCCCGACGCGTCGAAGCGCTGGACATAGCGATGGTAGTAGCCGCCGTCCTGATAGTAGCTCTGCCAGGCCACGTAATAGCCGCCGCCGGCGCCGGCCGGGATCGCGGCCATCACCGCGTTGTACTGGTCGTAGGCGGTGACGTCGTTGGCCAGGATCGCGCCGGTCTGCGGCGCGCCGGAGGCGTCGAAGACCCGGGTGTAGACGCCGGAATCCGAGTCGTCGGCGCCCGCGCCCTGCCAGGAGATGGCGAAATCGCCGTTGGACAGCCCGATCACGTCGGGCGCGTACTGCGTGCCGGCCGCGGCTTCGGCCACCAGGAACTCGCCGCCGACGCGGCCGCCCTGCGCATCGTAGACCTGCGCGTAGACGCCCCAGTCCGACCGGTCCTGGCTTTGCGACGCCCAGACCGTGACCCAGCCGCCGCCGGTGAGCGCGGCGACCGCCGGAACCGTCTGGTTGCCGGGCTCGTAGGCGTTGACCTGGGTCTGCTCCAGCCCGGTCAGGTCGGCTTCCGGCTCGGCCGCGACCCGGATCCGCAGGTCGTGGTCCGCCGACACCCCGCCGTCGCCGTCGGTCAGGCTGACCGTGTAGCGGCGCTGATGGATCGGGTCGTCGGAATCGTTGCTGTAGGTGATGGCGCCGAGCAGCGCCTCCATCCGGTCGAGCGTCGCGCCCGCCAGCAGCGTCAGCTCCAGGTCCGCGCCGTCGGCGCCGTCGGACAGGATCGTGGCGACGTCGACCCCGTCGACGCGCACCGTCGCGCCGGCCAGCGTCACCCGGCCGCCGGCGACGATCTCCATATTGTCCTGCGCGGGACCGTCCGCGCCCAGATAGCGGTCGTTGGTGCCGTCGATCTCATAGCGCGAGATCAGCAGCCGCCCGCCCGAGAAATCCGCGGAATCCGCGTCCGACACCGCGGCCAGCACGTCGCCGAAGATCGGCACGCCGGCGTTGGCGTCGGATTCCCCAATCTCGAGGATCGCCGGCAGGCCGACGAATTCCGGTCCCTCCGACCCGCCGATGCCCGGCGCCTCGCCGATGACGCGGGTGAAGATGCCGTAGCCGGACCCGTCGCCCGACGTGCCGGAGGTGTAGGCGCTCCACACCGCGACGAAGGCGTCGTCGCTCAGCGCCAGGATCCGCCCCTGATACTGGGTCGAGGACGTCTCCTGGTTCACCAGGATCTGGCCGTCGACCCGGTTGCCGTCGGCGTCGAAGACCTGGGCCGACACGCCCTGGTTGCTGGAGTCTCCCAGCGCGTTCAGGTTGTAGGAGGTCCAGGACACCACGAAGCCGCCGCCCGGCAGCGCCTGGATATCCACCTCGTACTGGGCGTTGCCGGTGAGGTCGTTGACCCGGATCTCATCGCCCATCGGCGTGCCGGAGGCGTCGAAGCGGCGCGCCGAGACGCCGTAATTGTCGTCGTCGATATCCGCGCTGGCCCAGGCCACCACGAAGCTGCCATCGGCATAGCCCGCGACGGAGGGATAGTCCTGCGTGCCCAGCGCGTTCTGGTTGAAGCGGAATTCCGACGCGCCCTCCGGCACGCCGTTGGCCGCGACCAGCCGGCCCGCGATCGACGAACCCGAGCCGTCGCCGTTGGCCGCGTCGTGGTTGGTCCACACCACCACGAAGCGGCCGTTGTCCAGCGCCGCGATCTCCGGCTGGCTCTGGTTGCCGACGGTCTGGGTGTTGATCACCGTCTCGCCGCCCACCGCCGCGCCGGCGGCGTTGTAGACCTGCGTGACCACCGCGTAGGAATCGCCGTCGCCGCTGGTCGCGTTGTTGGTCGCCCAGCCGACCACCCAACCGCCGTTCGACAGCGCGGTGACCGTCGGCTGGGTCTGGGTCGAGCCGTTCTCGGTCGGCACGATCACGTCGGAGACGATGCGCGTCCCGGCCGCGTCGTAGCGCGCCATGCGCAGGTAATTGCCGGAATCGTCGATCCAGACCACGACGAATCCGCCCCCGGTCAGGCCCGCCACCTCCGGCTGGACCTGCGAGTTGCCGGCCTGCGCGTTCACCTGGAATTCGGAGCCGCGCGGCGCCCCGTCCGGCCCGTACATCCGGGCGTAGACGCCCTGATACTGGCCGTCCTGGTCGTAGGAGGTCCAGGTGATCACCCAGCCGCCGTCCGACAGCCGGTCGATGGCGGGAACCTCCTGGTCGGAGTCGATGTAGTTGTTGACCTGCCGCTCGTCCGAGCCGCCGACCGGCCCGTCCGCGTCCGGCGCGATGGTCACCGTCACCGTCACCGGGTTGGAGGCGGCGCCGTCGCCGTCCTCCACCTGGATCTGGAACATGGTCTCCGGGCGCGGGTCGTTCGACAGGTTGCGATAGGTCAGCGCCTCGATCAGCGCCTCGACGCGCGCGACGGTGGCGCCGGCGCCGAACTCCACGATCAGGGGCGCGCCGTCGGCGCCGTCGGACACGATCGAGCCCACGGCCACGCCGTCCACCGACACCACCGCTCCGGCGACGGAGACGACGCCGGTCACGTCGATGCCGAGCTGGTCCTGGGCGTCGGCGTCGCGGGGCGTGAAGTCGTCTTCGCTGACCGTGGCCGACAGGCGGGAGACGATCAGCCGGCCGCCGTCGAAATCGGTGGAATCCGCGTCCGACAGCGCCACCGCGCCCTCGGCGTCGAGCCGGACGGCGCCGGAATCAAAATCGGCCTCCGACACGGCGCGGACCGCGGACACCGCCTCCAGCTCCGGCGCGGCGGAGGCGGCGACGAAGCTCTCAGGGTCGCCCAGCAGGATCATGGAGACGGCGCGGTCGGAGCCGTCGCCCGAGGTTCCGGAGGTCTCGGAGCTCCACACCACCGCGATGGAGCCGTCGGCCAGCTCCATCGCCTTGGGCACGTCCTGCTGGCCGGAGACGTTCTGGTTCACCGGGATCTCGCCGGTGGTCGCGACGCCGGACGCGTCGAAGCGGCGCCCGAAGATGCCGTAGGACGACCCGTCGCCCGAGCCGGCGGAGGTGTTGGCGATCCAGGTGACGAAGAAGCCGCCGTCGGCGGTGGCGATCACGTCGGGCTGCTGCTGGTGGGATGAGGTCTGGACGTTGACCAGCTCCTCCCCGGTCACCGCCGTGCCGTCGCCCTCGAAGACGCGGGCGTAGACCCCGTAGCCGTTGCCGTCGGAGGCGCTGCGGTCGGTCCACACCACCACGAAGCGGCCGCCGGCCAGCCCCACCACCCGCGGTTCGAAATCGGAGCCGGAGACGCCCTGGTCCACCTGGAACTCGCCGCCCAGCTTGGCGCCGGCGTCGTCATAGCGCTGGGCGAAGATGTGCCAGTCGCCGGCCACCTGCGCGTAGGTGGTCCAGACGATCACCGAGCCGCCAAGCGCCAGGCTGTTCGCCCCCGCATCCGGCTGGATCGCCGCGATCGAGGGCAGGCGCATGTCATAGTAGTAGGGCGTGTCGTAGGTGTTGACGATCTCGCTGGCGCCCTGCGCCGATCCGGCGGCGTCGAAGGTCCGGACCCGGATGTCCTCGTCCTCCTCGTCCCGCCAGACCACCGAGAAGCCGCCGCCCGGCAGGGCCAGCACGTCGGGTTCGATCTGGTTGTTGGACGTGGGGTCGGAGACCTCGAACTCCGCGCCGGTCTCCTCCCCCGCGGCGTCGTAGATCTTGGCCATGACATGCGCGCGGCTGTCGAAGACGCTCGTGTAGGTGATGACGAAGCCGCCGCCGGCCAGCGCGGTGACCTCGGGCGAGCCCTGATCGCCGGCGCGCAGATCGTTCACGATGAACTCGGTCCCGATGCGCTCCCCCTGCGCCGAGAACCGTTGCGCGACGACGCCCTGTCCGCTGCCGTCCTGCCCGTCAGATCGCCAGGTGACGACGTAGGTTCCGTCGTTCAGCACCGCTATATCGGGGTGAATCTGAACTCCAGTAGTGAAGACGTTGACCAGCGTTTCAGGAATAATCGGAGCGTTCACGACACTTCTCCCCAGAGGCCGCTGGCGTCGTCTATCAAGCCCGACGCGAGCCATTCAGAAAATACAGACGAAGGCCCACACCGCCCCCGTCCCGCGCAACTTAGTTGCCGACCCCCCATAGGTCGGTGAATTTTCTAACATCGAGATTTTGAACGCTCAACACAGCGTTAAGTCAGGTGAGTGAATGGTTGCGCCGAAAAAAAGCCGCCGCTGCACCGCAAAAAGCGCACACAGATGAAAAAATTCGGGATACGGCAGGACGTTGCGTCCCGCTGCGTCGTCTCGCATCGCGGCGCAACATTCGAGCGGCTCCGATAAAAAATTTCCATGACGCCGCGCAGCATCTCGGGGGTCCTGATGAAATCCGACCGCACCGGTCGCACCGATGAGATTCGCGCCGCCTTCCGCGGTCAGGCGCGGGCCTGCGCGACGCTCGGCTCTCCGTTCACCGCGGCGCTGCTGGACGGGCTCGCGGAAAGGCTGTCCGACGCGGCGGCGCCGGACGAGGATCCGGTCCGCGCCCGCCTGCGCGCCTGGCCCGGCGACGCGCGGTCCGACGCGCTCGCGCTGCGGGTGGCGGGGGCTCTGCACGCGCTGGTCCGCTCGGGCGCGGCGCCCGAACTCGCCGCCGCCTGGCCGCCCGAGCCGCAGGGCGATCCGGCCGACGCGGCCCTCGCCGCCTTCGCGCGCCATGCGCCCCGGCTGCTCCCCTGGCTGGACGGCCCGCCGCAGACCAACGAGATCGCCCGCGGCGGCGCCCTGCTGGGCGGGCTGCTGACGCTGGCCGCCCGCTTCCGCGCGCCGCTGGAGGTGCTGGAGATCGGGGCCTCCGCCGGCCTGAACCAGAATCTCGACGCCTATCGCTTCGACCTGGGCGGCGGCCTGGCCTGGGGGCCGCCGGCCTCGCCGGTGCGCATCGCGTCGGAATGGCGCGGGACCGCGCATCCCGACCTGTCCGCCCCGCTGGAGATCGCGGCGCGCGCGGCCTGCGACCTCGCCCCGCTCGACCCCGCCGATCCGGCCACGCGGGCGCGGCTGACCGCCTATGTCTGGGCCGACCAGGCGACGCGGCTGGCGCGGCTGGAGGCGGCGCTCGACCTCGCCGCCCGCCTGCCCCGCCCGGTGGAGCGGGCGGACGCCGCCGACTGGCTCGCCGCGCGCCTCGCCCGGCCGGCGACGGAGGGCCGGGTCCGCGTGGCGATGCACTCGATCATGTGGCAATACCTGCCCGCCGCGGTGCGCGCGGCGATAACCGCGACGCTCGCCGCCGCCGGCGCCCGCGCCACGCCCGCCGCGCCGCTGGCCTGGCTGCGGATGGAGCCGGACGACGTCCGGGGCTCCGCCGCGCTCGACCTGACCGTCTGGACCGGGACGGCGGCCGCGCCCGCGACCGAGACCCTGGCCCGCGCCGACTTCCACGGCCGCTGGACCGACTGGGCCGGCTGATCGCCCCGCCCGCCGCCCGGCCTTCCGCCGCGCCCCCCGACGGGTTGCCATGCCGGCCCGCGTCGTCGATACCCTAGGGCCGCGACGCCGGCGCGAGGGGGAACGGGACCGGCCATGGGGGAGGTTCGCATGTTCCGACTGCTGTTCTGGCTGATCGTGCTGGTGGTCGTCGTCGGCCCGGTCGCCTTCGTGATCGCCGCCTTCGAGCCGGCGCCGGAGCTTCCGCCCTCCGCCGCGCTCCGGCAATCCCAGGCCAGCGCCTCCAAGGCCCTGATCAAGCGCGCCCGCGAGGCCGCGGAAGGGACCGGGCCGCGCACGCTGTCCGCCAGCGCGCAGGAGCTTGACGGGCTGATCGCCTCGGCCGCCCGCATCGCCCCGTCCCTGCGCGGCGGCGCCCGCATCTCGGGCGAGGGCATGACCATCGCCCTGTCCGCCCAGCCCCCGGTGCTCGACGCGCTGGGCTGGATCAATTTCCGCGCCGAGGTCGCCCCCTCCGACGCCGGTCTCGACGTGCAGGCCATCCAGCTCGGCCGCATGGCCCTGCCGCCGTCGATCACGCTCAAGACCCTGCAATGGGTGGGCGACGTCGTCTCCGACGTGCCGATGGGCACGCTGCTGTTCTCCTCCATCGAGCGGGTGCGCATGCAGCCCGGCAAGGTGACGGTGGCCATCGACGGCGGGACCGGCGCCGAGGGCTCGCTGTTCGACCGGGTGATGTCGGGGGTCCGCGACGCGGCCGGCATCTCGTCGGGCGAGGACGTGGCCCGGCACTACGACGCCATCGCCGCCGCCGCGGCCGCCGGCAAGCTGCCCGCGCGCGGCTCGCTCGCCCCCTGGCTCGCCTTCGCCGTCGACAACGCCCGCGAGGCCGCCGCCGGCGACCCGGGCAAGGCGGCGGAGGAGCTGCGCGCCGCGGTCTCGGCGCTGGCCGCGATCTGCGCCTCGCGCCGGGCGATCGAGACGGTGGCCGGCGAGTTCGACAGCCCCGACGCCTCCGCCCGCTGCGAAGAGGTGCGGCTGAAGGGACGCGACGACCTGCGCAAGCATTTCCTGCTGTCGGCCGCCTTCCAGATGGCCGGCGGCTCGGCGGTGTCCTTCGGCTTCGGCGAGGTCAAGGAGCTGGTCGACAGCTCCGGCGGCGGCTCGGGCTTCAGCTTCGACGACGTGGCGGCCGACCGCGCCGGCATTCGCTGGGCGGAAGCGGCGGAGCTGGCCGCGCCCGACGGGCTGGCGGCGCTGGCCCGCGCCTCGGCGACCGAATCGAACTGGATGCCCCCGATCGAGGGCCTGCCCTCCTTCATGCAGCTCGACGCGTTCAAGTCGAAGTTCGGCGAGGTCGACAGCCCCGCCTACAAGGCCCAGATCGAAGAGATCGACAGGCGCATCGACGCGCTGCCGCTGCACGCCAACTGAGTCGGCCCCCGGCGACGGGTCGGGGGCGACGGGCGACGGGCGACGGAGCGGTTGACAGAATCGGGCGCCGCAGGTGCGAAATGAAAACGCGGCGCGCCCCGGGCTGCGCAGGCCCGGCCGCCGCGTCGTGAACGCTGCGCCGGAGCCGCGCCGATGTCCGAACTGCCGTCGTCCGACGCCCTGTCCGCCCGTCCCGGCCCCCGCCCCGAAGGGGTCCGCGGCCCGACCGGCGCGCCGCCGCCCTTCATCCGCGCCATCGAGATCTGGGCCCCCGACCTGGCGCGCGAGCGGCTGCGCCTGGTCTCCGCCCTGCACGGCCCGCTGGTCGGCTTCGCCGCCGCCACCCGCGACCTGAGCTTCGGCCATGACGAGGGGCTGCCCGGCAAGGCCTGGGCGGAGGGGCGGCCGGTGATCCTGCACGACCTGACCAACTCCTATTTCCTGCGCGGCGAGGCGGCGGCCGCGGCCGGCCTGACCTGCGGCGTGGCGATCCCGGTCTTCGCCGGCGCCTTCCTGCAGGCGGTGGTGGTGATGTTCCTGGGCGTCGGCAAGTCGGCGGTGGGGGCGGTGGAGCTGTGGCGCGCGGCCCCGGGCAGCCCGGACATGACGCTGGCCGACGGTCATTTCGGGGTGGCCGAGGGGTTCGAGTTCTCCGCCCGCCACACCACCTTCCGCAAAGGCGTCGGCCTGCCCGGGCTCGCCTGGCAGGCGGGCGGCCCGGTGCTGATGGACGACCTTGGCCGCGCCAAGCAGTTCCTGCGCCGCGAGAGCGCCGAGAGCGTGGGCATCAACCGCGGCGTCGCCCTGCCCTGCCCGGCGCCGGGCGACGACGGGACCTGGGTGCTGGCGCTGCTGTCGGCCGCCGGCACCCCCATCGCGCGGCGGTTCGAAACCTGGGCCCCGGACGGCGAACGCCTGACGCTGACCGACTCCATGGGCGAAGGCGGCGCGGCCGGCTTCGGCATCGACGCGGGCGAGGGGCTGATCGGCAAGGTCTGGCGCTCCGGCATCCCGGCGCTTTGCGACGACCTCTCGCGGGAGGCGACGGCGTTGACGCCGCCCCATGCCGCCCTGGCGGCCGCCGCCGGCCTCCGCTCGGCCGTGGCGCTGCCGGCGATCGAGGGCGGGCGGTTGCATTCGATCCTGGTCTGGTATCTCTGATCGCACCGGTCCCGCCGCGCCGACGCGGCGCGCGGGCCACAGCCTGACGGTCGGGACGCCCTGCGGCGCCTCCGCGGCTTTGCGCGCCCTTGCCGCGCCGCGTCATTTGCGCCAAGAGCCGCGGCAACCGACGGCGCCGAGGGCGCCCGCGCCCCCAGAACACACGTCCGGAACCCGCCCCATGGATCTTCGCAACATCGCGATCATCGCGCATGTCGACCACGGCAAAACCACGCTCGTCGACGCCCTTCTCCGCCAGTCCGGCGCCTTCCGCGAGAATCAGGCCGTCGCCGAACGCGCCATGGATTCCAACGATCTGGAGCGGGAACGCGGCATCACCATCCTGGCCAAGGCGACCTCGGTCGAATGGGGCGGCGCGCGCATCAACATCGTCGACACCCCCGGCCACGCCGATTTCGGCGGCGAGGTGGAGCGAATCCTCTCCATGGTCGACGGCGCCATCCTGCTGGTGGACGCGGCCGAGGGCCCGATGCCCCAGACCAAGTTCGTCACCGCCAAGGCGCTGGCGCTCGGCCTGCGGCCGATCGTCGTGCTGAACAAGGTCGACAAGCCGGACGCCGATCCGGACCGGGCGCTGGACGAGGTGTTCGACATGTTCGCCGCGCTCGACGCGGACGAGCACCAGCTCGACTTCCCCGTGCTCTACGCGTCGGGCCGCTCCGGCTGGTGCGACGATGAGCTCGACGGCCCGCGCGAGGATCTGTCGGCCCTGTTCCGCAAGGTGCTCGACCATGTCGAGGCGCCCAAGCAGGTGGCCAACGCCGGCAAGCCCTTCTCCATGCTCGCCACCACGCTGGAGGCCGACCCGTTCATCGGCCGCCTGCTGACCGGCCGGGTCGAGACGGGCCGCGTCGCCGCGGGCATGACCATCAAGGCCCTGCGCCCCGACACCGGAGAGGTCGAGCGGTTCCGCGTCTCCAAGGTCATGGCCTTCCGCGGCCTCGCCCGCCAGCCCGTCGACAGCGCCGAGGCGGGGGACATCGTGTCCATCGCCGGGCTGAGCAAGGCCACCGTCGCCGACACGCTCTGCGATACCGCGGTGAACGAGCCGATCAAGGCCCAGCCGATCGACCCGCCGACCATCGCCGTCACCTTCTCGATCAACGACAGCCCGCTCGCCGGCCGCGACGGCGACAAGGTGCAGTCCCGCGTGATCCGCGACCGGCTGATGCGCGAGGCGGAGGGCAACGTCGCCATCCGCATCTCCGACACCGCCGACCGCGACGCCTTCGAGGTCGCCGGCCGCGGCGAGCTTCAGCTCGGCGTGCTGATCGAGAACATGCGCCGCGAGGGGTTCGAGCTGTCGGTGTCCCGCCCCCGGGTGATGATGCGCGAGCAGGACGGCCGCAAGCTGGAGCCGATCGAGGAGGTCACTGTCGACGTGGACGACGAGTTCACCGGCCCGGTGGTCGACAAGCTCTCCCAGCGCAAGGCCGAGATGACCGAGATGCGCCCCTCGGGCGGCGGCAAGACCCGCATCGTCTTCCTCGCCCCGGCGCGCGGCCTGATCGGCTATCACGGCGAATTCCTGACCGACACCCGCGGCACCGGCATCATGAACCGCGTGTTCCATAGCTGGGCCGAGTGGAAAGGTCCGATCCCCGGCCGCCGTCACGGCGTGCTGATCTCGATGGAGAACGGGGACTCGGTGCCCTTCGCCCTGTTCAACCTGGAGGATCGCGGCCGGCTGATCATCGGCTCGGGCGAGCCGGTCTACCAGGGGATGATCATCGGCGAGAACGCCCGCCCCGGCGATCTCGACGTGAACCCGCTCAAGGGCAAGAAGCTCACCAACATGCGCGCTTCCGGCAAGGACGAGGCGGTGACCCTGACCCCGCCCCGCCGCTTCACGCTGGAGGAGGCGATCGCCTTCATCGAGCCCGACGAGCTGGTGGAAGTCACTCCCGGAGCGATTCGCCTCCGCAAGCGCTTTCTCGACCCTCACGAGCGCAAACGCGACGCGCGAGCCTCCAATTCCGCGCTCGCCTGAGGCGCATGTCGTCGCATTTCGACCTAACCGTGGGTTTTTTCGCGCTGCAGCGCAAAACAACCCACGGTGTTGCATTGTGCGCAGATGCACAGTGCGGCTAGACTGCACCCCGGCGTAGAGTCGTCCGGGCGGCCGCTTCGCGTATCCCTGGCCTAGGCAAGCGCGTCACAAGAACGCGCGCATGCCGACCGCTCCGGAACAAGGAAGAGTTCGAGTGCAGTCAGGAGCAACAAGCAGATGAAGCATCCCGTAGACGCTCACGTCGGGAAACGTGTGCGGCACCGGCGCTGGATGATGGGCATGACCCAACAGCAGCTCGGCGATCTGGTGGGCATCAAGTTCCAGCAGATCCAGAAATACGAGACCGGAATGAACCGGATCAGCGCCTCGCGGTTGTGGGATATCGCGAAATCGCTTGAGGTTCCGATCAACTATTTCTTCGAAGGGCTCGACGCCGAGTCGATGGAAGAGGCCGGGATCGAACCCGCCGCGGCCACCGGCGCGCGCGGCGACCTTCTGGCCGACAAGGAGGCGCTGGAACTGGTGCGCTCCTACTACGCCATCCCCGAAGCGCAGCGTCGCCGCCTGTTCGACCTCGCCCGGGTGCTCAGCGAAGCCGCCTGAGCCGGGGGCGCCGGCCGCCGCCATCCGGTCCATCGGGGAACCGGCGGCGCGGCGGGCGCCATGCCATGATGTCTCGCGCGGCCGGGCTTTGCCCCGGCCGCCGGACCCGCTAGGGTTCCGGCCCCTGCGGGCGCGGGCGCGCGCCGTCGCGACCTCCGCCCTCGCCCGGCCCCGAACCTGCGCGGATCCGACATGACCTCCGATCTCTCCTCCGCCCCGCCGCTGCCGGGCGAAACCGCCGACCCGGCGCTGACCTCGGCGCTGGCCGCCGCGCATCGCGCCGCCGACGCCGCGCGGCCGGCGATCCTCGCGATTTTCCGGGCCGAAGGGCTTTCCGCCGACAACAAGGCCGGCGCCGGCGCCTTCGACCCGGTGACCGAGGCCGACCGCGCCGCCGAGGCCGCGATCCGCGAGGTTCTGGCCGCCGACCGCCCCGCCGACGGCGTGCTGGGGGAGGAGCAGGCGGCCACAGCCTCGACTTCCGGCCTGACCTGGGTGGTGGACCCGATCGACGGCACCCGCGCCTTCCTGATCGGCGCGCCGACCTGGGGGGTGCTGATCGGGCTGAACGACGGAACCCGGCCGGTGCTGGGCGTCATGGACCAGCCCTGGACCGGCGAACGCTTCTGGGGCGACGGCGCCGCCGCCTGGCACGCCCGCGACGGCGAGGCCCCGCGCCGCCTGCGCGCCCGCGCGCCGGTTCCGCTGTCGGAGGCCCGGCTCTGCTCCACCTTCCCCGAAGTCGGAACGGCGGCGGAGCGGGCGGGGTTCGAGCGGCTGCGCGACCGCGCGAAGCTCACCCGCTACGGGCTCGACTGCACCGGCTACGCGCTGGTGGCGGCGGGCGGCGTCGACCTGGTGGCGGAGGCGGGCCTTCAGCCCTACGACATCCAGGCGCTGATCCCGATCATCGAGGGCGCCGGCGGCGTGGTCACCACCTGGGACGGCGGCGACCCGCAGCAGGGCGGCCGCATCCTCGCCGCCGCCAATCCCGAGATCCACGCCGAGGCCCTCGCCGTCCTCAACGGCTGAGCCCGCGCCTGCGCCGCCGCTGTCCGGAACCTGCCCACCTGGCGCGGCCCCGGCGGGCCCCCCCGGCGCCCCCCCCAGGGCCCCCCCCCGCGGGCCCCCGGCGCGGCGCCGGGGGACACGCGGGGGGCCCGCAACCGCAGCGCCTTGGTCGCCATTCATCCGGACCGGCGCCAGCGCGCGCCCTCGCCGCCCGCGCCTCCCTCCCCCGCTTGCGGGGGAGGGCCGGGGTGGGGGCCGGCGCGACCCTCTCGGGCCTGCCCCGACCTACAGGCTCATCAGGTCGTTGAAGGTCACGAACACCATCAGCCCCAGCACCAGCGCCAGGCCCACGCCCGTCGCCGCCTCCGCAGCACGGTCGCCCAGCGGCCGGCCGCGCACCGCCTCGAAGGCGTAGAACATCAGGTGCCCGCCATCGAGCACCGGGATCGGGAACAGGTTGATCATCCCGATCGAGGTGGAGATCATCGCGATCATGCCGAGGAAGGCCACGATACCCGCCCCCGCCGCGTCGCCGGACAGCGACGCGATGCGGATCGGGCCGCCGAGACCGGAGCTGTCCGCCTCCCCCCCGATGATCGCGCCGACATAGGCGAGCGAGGAATGCACCACCTGCCAGGTGCGGACCACGCCGTTCTCCAGCGCCTCGCCGACGCCCGGGGTCACCACCTCCGGCGCGATCAGCGGGATGGCGGAGACGCCGATCAGCGGCCGCATCTCGATGCCGCCATCCGCCGACGGCACCGGGTTCAGCTTCGGCGTCAGCGTCAGCTCCCGCCGCGCGCCGTCCGCGCCCTCGACCACCAGCGCCACCGGCGCGCCTTCGGAGCCGAACACCACCCGCTGCAGGTCGGAGAAGGCGCCGACCGGGCTCCCCTCCGCCTCCACGATCCAATCGCCTTTCTGGAGCCCCGCCGCCTCCGCCGGGCTGCCCGGCGCCACCGAACCGACCAGAGGCGGGATCGCCGGCCCCGTCTCCACCGCGATCTCGCGCCCGTCGCGGCGCAGCTCCACCGGGAAGCTGGAGCGCCCCGGCTCCGCCTTGCTGGCGGCGTCATAGGCGGCGGTGATGTCGGCCCAGGCGCTCACCGGGGTTCCGGCCACCGACAGCACCTCGTCGCCCGGCCGCAGCGGGAACGTCTCCGCTCCCTCCGCCTGCGAGACGCCCAGCACCGGCCGGTCCGAGCCGACGCCCAGCGCCAGCGTCAGGCCGGTATAGATCACGATGGACAGGATGAAGTTGAAACCCGGCCCCGCCGCCACCGCCAGCGCCCGCTTCCACAGGGCCGCGCCGGGGAAGGAGCGGGCGCGCGCCGCCTCGTCCATCGCCTCCAGCCCCTTCACGTCGGCCCGCGCCGAGGCCGCGTCGCCGTCGCCCAGGAACTTCACGTAGCCGCCCAGCGGCAGCACCGCCAGCCGCCAGCGGGTGCCGCGCCGGTCGTTCCAGCCCCAGATCTCCTTGCCGAAGCCGATGGAGAACACCTCGGCCTGGATGCCGCACCAGCGGGCCACGATGTAGTGGCCGAACTCGTGCACGAACACGACCACCCCGAGCACCACCAGGAACGAGGCGACCGACCCGGCCACGCCTCCCACCTGCGACATCACTGCGAACGCGTCCATGGGACCTCCAAGCGTCGCCGCGCGGGGCGCGGCGGGAAACTGAACGGGGGTTAATCTAGGCGAAGACGCCGCCTTTTCCCAGCGGCGCCGCCTCGCGCGCGATCACGGCGCAGGCTTTGGCCCGGGCGGCCTCGTCCATCGCGAACACGTCCGAGAGCGCGGCGGCGGGGGCGAAGGGGGCGAGGCGCGCCAGCGTAGCCTCCACCACCCGCGCCATGTCGAGAAAGCCGATCCGGGCGTCCATGAACGCCTCCAGCGCCGCCTCCTTGGCGGCGTTGAGCGCGCAGCCCGCAAGCCCGCCCGCCTCCATCGCCTCCCGCGCCAGGCGCAGGGCGGGGAAGCGGGTCTCGTCGGGGGCGTGGAAGTCGAGGCGGGAGAGGGCGGCGAAGTCCAGACGCTCCACCGGCAGGGCGCGGCGTTCCGGCCAGTTCCAGGCGTAGCCGATGGCGTGGCGCATGTCGGGCGCGCCGAGCTGGGCCAGCACCGAGCCGTCGGCGTAGCCCACCATCGAATGCACCACCGACTGCGGATGCACCAGAACCTCCACCTGCCGGGGCGCGAGGGCGAAGAGGTGCTTCGCCTCGATCATCTCCAGCGCCTTGTTGAACATCGAGGCGCTGTCGACCGAGATGCGGGCGCCCATGTCCCAGTTGGGGTGCGCGACCGCTTCGCGCAACGTGGCGCGGGCCATCCGCTCCATCGGCCAGTCGCGGAACGGGCCGCCGGAGGCGGTGAGGATGATCCGTTCCACCGCCCCGCGCTGGGCGGGGTCGAGCACCTGGAAGATGGCGTTGTGCTCGCTGTCCACGGGCAGGAGGGTGGCGCCGGCGCGGGCGATCTCGGACAGGAACAGGTCGCCGGCGGAGACGAGGCATTCCTTGTTGGCCAGCGCCACCGTCGCGCCCTGCCCGGCCGCGGCCAGCGTGGGGGCGAGGCCGGCGGACCCGACGATGGCGGCCATGCACCAGTCGGCGGGGCGGGCGGCGGCCTCCACGATCGCGTCGGGCCCGGCGGCGGCCTCGATCCCCGTTCCGGCCAGCGCGTCGCGAAGCTCCGCGTAGCGGGCGGGGTCGGCGGTCACCGCCAGTTCGGCCCGGAACTCCCGCGCGGCGGCGGCGAGGCCGGCGATATTGCCGTTCCCGGTCAGCGCCACGACCTGCGGGACCGGCCCGCCATCGGCGGCGGCATGGCGCAGGATGTCGAGCGTCGAGGCGCCGATGGAGCCGGTGGCCCCCAGCACGGTCACCCGACGCGGCGCGGGCGGCGTCACCATATGAACACCGACTGCCCGCGCAGGAACGACACCAGCGCCGCCACCATGCCCGCGGCCAGCAGCCCGTCCATCCGGTCCAGCAGCCCGCCATGGCCGGGGATGAGGGCGGAGCTGTCCTTGACCCCGCAACGCCGTTTCAGCGCGCTTTCGCCCAGGTCGCCGCCCTGCGCCACCACAGCCATCACCGCCGAGACCAACGCCACCTCATGCGCCAGCGTGCCGGAGGTGGCCGAGGAGAACACCGCCCCCACGACCACCGCGAAGGCCATGCCGCCGCCGAGCCCGGCCCAGGTCTTGCCCGGGCTGACCGCGGGCCAGAGCTTCGGCCCCCCGATGGCGCGCCCGGCGAAATAGCCGCCGATATCGGTGGCCACCACGGTCAGCGCCACCCAGAGCACCGCCTCCCACCCGTAAAGATCGTCGTCCCGCAGCCCCACCAGCGCCGCGCAGGCGACCGCGACATAGACCGTGCCCGCCAAAGCCGCGCCGCGGGCGAGCCGGGGCTCGGCCCGGGTCAGGACCGCGATGGGGATCAGGCTCAGCGCCAGCCAGCCCAGCCCGTAGCGATAGGACAGCGCCTGGGTCAGCAGGCAGGCCCCGGCCGCGGCCCCGGCCATCAGCCAGCCCGCGGCGTCGAAGGCGCCGACCGTCATCCGGCGCAGCTCCCACGCCATGCCGGCGGCCACGGCGGCGACCAGCGGCGCGAAGGCCCAGTCGCCCACGCCGACCGAGGCGATGGCGACCAGCGACATGGCCAGCGCGGTCAGCGTGCGCACCCGCAGGTCCGCGAAGCGCCCCTTGTCGGATCCGCGCTTGGCGTCGGCTGGCGCGCCGGGGGTCATGGCGATCAGTCTGCCGCGCCGAAGCGGCGGTTGCGGGCCCCGAAGGCGGCGCAGGCCCGGGCGAACAGCTCGGGCGTGAAATCCGGCCAGGCCTCGGGCACGAAGGCGTATTCGGCATAGGCCGACTGCCAGGGCAGGAAATTGGAGGTCCGCATCTCCCCCGAGGTGCGGATCACCAGGTCGGGATCCGGCAGGTCGCGGGTGTCGAGCGCGGCGGAGAACGTCTCCGCGTCCAGCGCCTCGGGCGCGAGCCGTCCGGCCGCGACCTCCACCGCCAGCCGGCGCACCGCGGCGAGGATCTCGTCGCGTCCGCCGTAGTTGATGGCGATGGTCAGGTTGAGCCGGTCGTTGCCCTCGGTTGCCGCTTCCAGCCGGCCCATGGCGTCGGCCAGGTCGCGGTTCAGGCGGGACCGGTCGCCGATGAAGCGGACCCGGGCGCCGCGGCGCTTCAGCTCCCGCCCCTCGCGGCGGATGTAGATGGAGAACAGCTCCATCAGCCCCTGCACCTCCTCCGAGGACCGTTTCCAGTTCTCGGTCGAGAAGGCGTAGAGCGTCAGGTAGGACACGCCCTCGTCCGGCGCGGCCTCCACGATGCGGCGCACGACCTCCGCCCCCCGGCGGTGGCCGGCCAGCCGCGGAAGCCCGCGGGCCTTCGCCCAGCGGCCGTTGCCGTCCATGATGACCGCCACATGACGCGGGCGGCCGGCGCCGTCCCCGAGCGTCGGGGCCGCGGCGGCGGCCTCGGTCGCGGGGGCGGGCGAGGGATTGAACATTCGCGTCTCCTGTCGGCGCCCGGCTCGGGCGCCGGCGGCCTGTCCCGCGGCGCGCCCCACGCGCGCCGGCAGGCTCAGACCTGCATGATCTCTTCCTGCTTGGTCTCCAGCGCCTGGTCGATCTTCTTGATCGTGGCGTCGGTCATCGCCTGGATCTCGTCCGAGTAGAACTTGGCGTCATCCTCGCTCAGCCCGTTGGACTTGGCCTTCTTGACCATGTCCATGCCGTCGCGCCGCACGTTGCGCACGGCGACCTTGGCGCTTTCGGAATACTGCCCGGCGACCTTGACCAGTTCGCGGCGCCGCTCCTCGTTCAGCTCGGGGATCGGCAGGCGGATCAGGGTGCCGTCGACCACCGGGTTCAGCCCCAGACCGGAGGCGCGGATCGCCTTCTCGATCTTGCCGACCATGGCCTTGTCCCAGATCGCCAGCGTGATCATCCGCGGCTCGGGCACGTTGACGGTGCCCAGCTGGTTGATCGGCGTGTCCGCCCCGTAGGCGTCGACCGACACCGGGTCCAGCATCGAGGCCGTGGCCCGCCCGGTGCGCAGCGAAGCGAAATCGTTCTTCAGGGCCGCGATCGCCCCGTCCATTCGACGTTCGAGGTCGTCGGTATCGATCTCGATCTCATCGCTCATGGATGTCCTCCCGGCAGTGGCGCGCGGCCGAGGCGGCGCGCCCCCGCGTCATGACTGCTCGACAATGGTGAATTTTCCGCGACCGCTCAAGACCTCGGCGAATCCGCCCGAGGCGTGCAGCGAGAAGACGATCAGCGGCAGGTTGTTGTCGCGGGCGAGCGCGATGGCCGAGGCGTCCATGATCTTGAGATTCTTGATCAGCACGTCGTCATAGGTGATGCGGTCGTAGCGCGTCGCGGTCGGGTCCTTCTTGGGGTCGGCGGTGTAGACGCCGTCGACCTGGGTGCCCTTCATGATGGCGCCGCAGTTCATCTCCATCGCCCGCAGGGTCGCCGCGGTGTCGGTGGTGAAATACGGGTTGCCGGTGCCCGCGGCGAAGATGCAGACGCGCCCCTTCTCAAGATGCCGGATGGCGCGGCGGCGGATGTAGGGCTCGCAGATCTGGTCCATCGGGATGGCGGAGATCACCCGGGTATGCACGCCCAGATCCTCCAGCGCCGACTGCATGCCCAGCGCGTTCATCACCGTCGCGAGCATGCCCATGTAGTCGGCCGAGGCGCGCTCCATCCCCTGGGCGGAGCCCTGGAGGCCGCGGAAGATGTTGCCGCCGCCGATCACGAGGCAGAGCTCGACGCCCATGTCGTAGACGGTCTTCACCTCCTGCGCGATGCGCTGGACGGTGGGCGGGTGCAGGCCGAAGCCCTGGTCGCCCATCAGCGCCTCGCCGGATATCTTGAGCAGGACGCGCGGGTAAAGGAGCGGGGACGGCGGTTGGGCGGCCTCGGTCATGCGCGAGTCTCTCCTGTCGGCTGGCGCGCGCAATCTGTCCGAAGGGGGCTTCGGATGCAAGGCGCGCGGGGCCGCAGCCGGCGCGGATCGCGGGCGAAAGTCGGTCGGGGAAAGTCGACGGGGAAACGCGCCGGCCCGCTCCGCGCCCTGCAGGACCGCCGCAGGACCGCCGCGGACCGCGCGCGAACGGGGGCGAAGCCGCGCTCCGCCCCCGTTTCGGCGCAGGGCGCCGCGCCTCAGCCCTGCCGCTGGATCGCCTTGTCGGCACGCTGCACCTGGTTGGGGGTGCAGCCCTGGGAGCCGGAGCGGTCGCCCTTGCGGTTGTAGGTCACCGTGCAGCCGTCGTTGAACACCACGCGCCGCGCGCCCCCGTCCAGCCGCTGGATCCGCAGCCCGCCGCCGCCGCGGTCGTCGGAGGAGGCCTGGATGGCCTTGTCCGCGCGCTCCACCTGGGACGGATGGCACCCCCGCGAGCCCGAGCGGCGGCCGTCGCGGTTGTAGGTGACCAGGCAGCCGTCGTTGAAGGTGACGCGGGCGGCGCCGTTGGGCTCGCGCTGCACGTCCATGCCGCCGCCCCCGCGGGACCCGGCGTCGCGCTGCACGGCCAGGTCGGACTGCTCCACCTGCCCCGGCCGGCAGGCCTGGGAGCCGGTGCGCCGGCCTTCGCGGTTATAGGTGACGATGCAGCCGTTGTCGTAGCGCACCGTGTAGGCGCCGTTGTCGAGGCGGTTCACGCGGGGCGCGCCGCCCCCCGTCTGGGCCTTGAGCGGCTCCACCTCCGCGCAACCGGAGATGACGAGGGCCGCGCCGGCGGCCAGGAGGGCGAGGGCTGTGTGTTTCATGCCCGCACGGTATCCCCGCCCGGACGAATGTCACGGGGTCTTTTCGGGGCGGAAAACGGCGAAGCCGGGGCGATTGCGGCGACGGAAAGAGCGGACCTGAAACGCGGAACGGCGGCCCTGGGGGACCGCCGTTCCAGTTTTCGCGAAGAGACGCGCGGCGATCAGCCGGCGGCGGCCTTGGCGACCTCGGCCGCGAAGTCCTCTTCCTCCTTCTCGATCCCCTCGCCGACCTCGACGCGGGCGAAGCCGACGATCTTGATGTCGGCGCCGGCCTCGGTCACCGCCTTCTCGACGGTGAGGTCCGGGTTGATCACGAAGGACTGCTTCAGCAGGCAGACCTCCTGGAAGAACTTGTTCAGGCGGCCGACGATCATCTTCTCGATCACGTTGTCGGGCTTGCCGGACTCGCGGGCCTGCTCGGTCAGCACCTGCTTCTCGCGCTCGACCAGCGCCTGGTCGAGGTCCGCCTCGGACAGCGAGGCCGGGTTGGTCGCGGCCACGTGCATGGCGACCTGCTTGCCGATCGCCTCCATCGCCGCCTTGTCGGAGCCGGTCAGCGCGACCAGCACGCCGATCTTGCCCATGCCGGGGGCGGCGGCGTTGTGCACGTAGGAGGCGACCACGTCGCCCTCCAGCTTCGACATGCGGCGCACCGACATGTTCTCGCCGATGGTGCCGATCTTGGCGGCGACGACGTCGGCGACGGTCTTGCCGCCCATGTCGGCGGCCAGCAGCGCCTCGGTGTCGGCCACGCCGAGCGCGACCTTGGCGATGTCGGAGACCATCGCCTGGAACTCGGCGTTGCGGGCCACGAAGTCGGTCTCGGAGTTCACCTCGACCGCCACGCCGGCGCCGCCCTCGGCGGCCACGGCCACCAGGCCCTCGGCGGCCACGCGGCCGGCCTTCTTGGCGGCCTTGGCCAGGCCCTTGGCGCGCAGCCAGTCGACCGCGGCTTCCATGTCGCCGTCGTTCTCGACCAGGGCCTTCTTCGCGTCCATCATGCCCGCGCCGGTCTGGTCGCGGAGCTCTTTCACCATCGAAGCGGTGATCGCCATCGGGTTTCTCCTATCGGATCCTGACGCCTTCCCGGCGCGCGGCGCGGCCCCGGTCCGCCGGTCGCGGCCCCGTGGATGCGGGGCGGGCGCGGCGGCGGGAGGGGCCCGGGAGGCTGTCTGGGCGGCGAGGCCGGCCGCGTCAAGCGCGGCGGGCGTCATCGAAACGTCTTGGTCCGCCCCGCGCCGGGCCCCGGAGAGGGCGTCCGGCGCGGGGCGGGATCGGATCAGGCCTCGGCCTGGGCTTCGGCGGTCTCGGCGGGCGCCTCCTCCAGCGCCTCTTCCATCGGCAGGTCTTCCATCTCGCCGAGGTCGAAACCGGACTCGCCCATCGCCGCGGCCATGCCGTCCAGCGCGGCGCGCGCGGCCAGGTCGCAGTAGAGCGTGAGGGCGCGCGAGGCGTCGTCGTTGCCCGGGATCGGGTAGGCGATGCCGGTCGGGTCCGAGTTGGTGTCGAGCACCGCGACGACGGGGATGCCGAGCTTGTTGGCCTCGGCGATCGCCAGCTGCTCCTTGTTGGTGTCGATCACGAAGATCAGGTCGGGAACGCCGCCCATCTCCCGGATCCCGCCCAGCGAGGCGTTCAGCTTGGCCTGCTCGCGCTCGAGGCTCAGACGCTCGCGCTTGGTGAAGCCCTCGGCGCCGTTCTCGAACAGCTCGTCCAGCTTGCGCAGACGGTCGATGGAGTTCGACACGGTCTTCCAGTTGGTGAGCGTGCCGCCCAGCCAGCGGTGGTTCATGTAGTACTGGGCGCAGCGCTCGGCGGCCTCGGCCAGCGGGATCTGGGCCTGGCGCTTGGTGCCGACGAACAGCACCCGGCCGCCCTTGGCGACGGTGTCGCGGATCGCCTGCAGCGCGGCGTCCAGCAGGGGCACCGTCTGCGTCAGGTCCATGATGTGGACGCCGTTGCGGTCGCCGTAGATGTACGGGCCCATCTTCGGGTTCCAGCGATGCGTCTGGTGACCGAAGTGAACGCCGGCCTCGAGCAGCTGGCGCAGGGAGAATTCCGGCAGAGCCATTCCGTTTCCTTTCCGGTTTCAGCCTCTGCGGGGGTGAGGGCGTGCGCCCAACCGGAGGACCGTGCGGGATGTCTCCCCGTCCGGCCCGAACCCCGCATGCGGATTGCGTGCGCGGCCTCTACACGCGCGCGGCCCGGAAAGCAAGCCCGGGCGCGCGCAGGCGGTCCGGCCGGCGGCTCCGGGCCCGGCGGCGTCGGCGGGGGGCGCGAGGCGACCGCGAGGCGATGGGGAGAATCGCGCCCCGCGCGCGCCGGCGCGAACGCGGACCGCGGCCGCTCCCCGGTCCGCCCGGGTCGCCCCGCGCGAACGGGAACCGCCCGGCCGCGAAACATCGCGCCAGGCCGCTTAAACCGCCGATTTCACTCGAGAGAGAGGGAAGGTGGTGGAGCCTAGGGGAGTCGAACCCCTGACCTCTTGCATGCCATGCAAGCGCTCTCCCAACTGAGCTAAGGCCCCATCTTCCCGCGCCGGCTTGGGTGTCTCCGGCGGCGTGGGGCGGTGTCTAGGCCAGGCTCCGGCGGGTTGCAAGGGGGAAATTTCACCCCGGTCGCCCCGCCCGTCTCCGGGCCCTGCGCGCCGCCCCGACGCGCGCGGCGTCCTGCGACGCCGGTCCGGCTTCCGCCGCCCGCGCCGGATCGCGCGAGCCGCAGGAAACCGGGACGAGTCGGGCCGAGGCCCGACTCCCGTTCAGCTTTTCCGGGTCGGCTTTCCCGGGTCAGCTTTCCTCGTCGTCGTTCTCGCCGCCGCCGCCGACGCCGCCCAGCTCGCCGAGATCGTCGTCGTCGTCATCGTCGTCGTCGAGCAGCACGTCGTCGACCGCGCCGTCGTCATCGTCGTCGGAATCGTCGTCGAGCAGCGGATCGTCCCCGTCCGCCGTCGCGGCGACCGCGGCCTCTTTCTCCGGCTTGGCCTTGGCGCGCGACGGCGCGGCCGGCTTGCGCTCGGTCAGCGCGGCGAGCGGGAACGTCGCGCCGCAGCTGGGACAGGCGACAGGATCCCGTAGCAGGTCGTAGAAGCGGACCGCGCAGCTCGGGCAAGTGCGCTTCGCGCCCCATTCAGGTTTGGCCATGGGGACCCTCCAAGGCGGCAAGTCTGCAGGAATGCGGGCCTCTGCCACATGATTCCCCCCCTTGCAAGTGCCGACCGCGCGGACCGGCGACGCCGCGTCCCTTCCCACGCCGCCCCGCGGCGCGTGGCGCAGGCGCGCCGCGCCCCCGGGCCGCCCCTTCCTGGGCGGCGCCTCGCCCGCGCCCCTCCGGGCGGACGCTTGCCGCGCGCGTCCGCTACGACTAGGTTCCGCCCCCGCGCCGCCCGCGCGCGAGCTCGGTTCCGGAGACGACATGCTCTACCACGCCTACGAGTTCGCCCACGCCGCCGTCGCCCCCTGGCGCGCCGCCGCCCGGCTGAGCCGGCAGGCGCTGCGCGCGCCGGCGAACCCGATGGCCGCGACCTTCCCGGCCCGCGCCGGCGCCGCGGCGCTGGACGTCTTCGTCGACGCGACCGCCCGCCGCGGCAAGCCGGCCTTCGGACTGGTCTCCACCCCGCTGGAGGACGCGCCGGGCGAAGCCCCGGTCCCGGTGCGGCAGGAGGTCGTCGCCTCCACCCCGTTCTGCGAGCTGGTGCGGTTCCGGCGCGACGCCCCCCGGGCCGAGGCGCGCCGCGACCCGCCGCTGCTGGTGGTCGCGCCCATGTCCGGGCATTTCGCCACGCTGCTGCGCGGGACGGTGGAGGCGCTGCTGCCCGCCCATGACGTCTACATCACCGACTGGCGCGACGCGCGCGAGACGCCCGCCGCCGCCGGGCGGTTCGACCTGGACGACTACGCCGAGACGGTGATGGACTTCTGCCGCCTCATCGCCTGCGACGAGGCCGGCGATCCGACCGGCGAGCGGCCCTGCCTGCTCGCCGTCAGCCAGGCCGGCGCGCCCGCGCTGGTCGCGGCCGCGCTGATGGCCGAGGACGCGGACCCCGCCCGGCCCGCGGCGCTGGTCCTGATGGGCTCGCCCATCGACGTCGCCCGCGGCCCCGGATCGGCCGCAAGCCTGATCGCCGCGCATACCCCGGCCTGGTTCGAGCGCAACGTCATCGTCCGCGTGCCCTGGCCGCATGCCGGCGCCGGGCGTCGGGTCTATCCGGGCTTTCTGCAGCTCTCGGGCTTCCTGCAGATGAATCTCGACCGGCACATGGACGCCCAGCTCGCCCATTTCCGCCGCCTGATCCGCGGGGACGGGGACAGGGACGGGGAAGACGGCGGGGACGGGAACGCGGCGCATCGCGGGTTCTACGCGGAGTTCCTCGCCGTCATGGACCTGACCGCGGAGTTCTACCTCCAGACGCTGGACCGGGTGTTCCGCCGCCGCCTGCTGGCCCGCGGCGAATACCTGCACCGGGACGCGCGCCCGGTGCGGCCCGAGGCCATCGCCGACATCGCGCTGATGACGGTGGAAGGCGGGCGGGACGACATCACCGGGCCGGGCCAGACCGAAGCGGCGCATGACCTCTGCCCGGCCTTGCCAAACGCGCGCCGGGCGCATTTCGTGGCGGAGGAGACGGGCCATTTCGGCCTGTTCAACGGCTCCCGCTGGCGGACGGAGATCGCGCCCCGGCTGCGGGACTTCCTGCACGAACACCGGGCCGGCGCCCCGGGGGTCGGCGGGCGGGCCGCGCAGGGCGCCGCGACGGACGGGCGAGGCTGAAGCGATGACCACGGAGCGGGCCGCGCGACCGGCCGGAGCGGGGGCGTTCGGACGCCGGATGGCGGCGCTGGCCCGCGCCGCGGCCGACGCCGCGCGTCCGGCCCGCCCCGCGCCGGCCCCGCCGGAGGAGACCGACGGCATCTGGCTCGACCCGCCCGGCGTGCGGGTGGCGCTGCGGCGCTCCGCCCGGGCGCGTCGCTTCACCCTCACCGTCAGCCGGGTCGACGGGACGCCGCAGCTCACCTTGCCCCAGCGCGCCTCGCTGGCCGAGGCGCGGGACTTCCTCGTCCGGCAGGCCGGCTGGCTGGACGCCGCCATCGCCCGGGTGCCGCCCGAGCGGGTGGTGGCGGTCGGCCGGGCCTTCCCGTTCCGCGGCGGCTCGGTGGTGCTGACGCTCCGCCCCGCCGGTCCGCGCCGGGCGCCGGCGCTGGAGGGCGGGCGGCTGATGGTCTCCGGTCCCGCGTCGGAGGCTCCGATCCGCGCCATGGGCTTCGTGAAGGAGGCGGCGCGCGCCGAGCTCGCCCCCGCCGCGCGCGCCTACGCCGCCCGGCTGGGGCGCGAGGCGGGGCCGATCACCCTGCGCGACACCCGCTCGCGCTGGGGATCCTGCGCATCCTCGGGGGCGCTGTCCTTCTCCTGGCGGCTGGCCATGGCCCCGCCGGAGGTGCTGGACTACGTGGCCGCCCATGAGGCGGCGCATCTGGTGGAGATGAACCACGGCCCCGACTTCTGGGCGCTGGTCGACGGACTGCGCCCCGACTGGCGGGAGTGCCGCGACTGGCTGCGCCGGCACGGGCCGGAACTGCACCGGGTCAGGTTCGAGGCGCGGCCGGAGCGCTGAGCCCCCCGCGGTCGCGATGCGCGACGGCGGGGGCGGCGCGAGGCCCCGGGTCAAGCCCGGGGCGCCGCGCGGCGGCGGCGCCCCGGGACGTCGCGGCGCGTCAGAGCGTGGTGGCGGCGACCACGCAGACCACGACCAGCCAGGCGGCCAGCGCGGTGACCGAGAAGTAGCGGGCGCCGTTCAGCATCTCGCGCCAGTAGAACACGCGCAGCAGGCCGAAGATCAGCGGCGTGCCGAACACATAGCCCCAGACCAGGAACTGCAGCGCGCCCAGCGGCCGGCGGGCCTGCTGGGGGGCGACGCCGGGCAGGTTCAGGTCCGACAGGCGCTGGGTGTTGACGTTGTGCAGTGTCAGGTCGCCGCTGGACGAGGCGCCCTTGGCCAGCGCCAGCACGAACCCCATGCCCAGCGCGAACATCAGCGCCACCAGGAAATGGGGCAGCGACACCACCTTCTTGCGATACTTGCTCTTGCGACGGCGGTTGCGGCGCTTGTCGCGGGTGCTCGGGCGCTGGGCGATGCGCGCGACCTGTCGGCCGCCTCTTCCGCCCGCGGAGGGGTCTGTGCTGTCGTCGCTCACGTTCGGCTCCCCGCCTCGGCCTCCCGCGCTCGCGGGCGTCGATCCCCACTTGCGGCGCCCGCGACGGCGCCGCCCGATCGGCGGCCCGGGCTCTCAATTCGCCCCGGCGCCGCCTTCCCGCGCCCTCAACGCTTGTTGAGCTCGCTTCTGTCCTGCGGCGGCGTCGGCCTGCCGCCGTCCGATCCGCCGCCCCCGCCGCTTCCCCCGAACAGGCGCGCGACCCCCGCCAGCACGCCGCCCAGCGCATCGCCCACGCTGTCGGCCGCCGCGCGGATCGCGGCGGGCGCGTCGGCGTCGCGGACGGCGACGGCGTCGGATCCCGCCCCGCTTGCCTCGGGCGAGACTTCGGTGTCAAGGGGACGGATCGGCAGATTGACGTGAAGGTCGGCCATGACCTCGCGCCATATCTCCGCGGGAAGGCCGCCGCCGGTCACGCCGGCCAGCGGCGTGTTGTCGTCATAGCCCATCCAGACCCCGGTCACGTAGTCGGCGGTGAAGCCGATGAACCAGGCGTCTCGGGCGGCCTGGGTGGTGCCGGTCTTGCCCGCCGCCGGCCGGTCGCCGAGGCTCGCCCGCCGTCCGGTGCCGGCCTGGATCACCTGGGTCATCATCCCGGTCAGCCGCCGCGCCGTGCGCTCCGACATCGCGGTCAGGCCCGGGGCGGGGACATGGGTCATCAGCGGCTGGTCGTCGCCGCGCAGGCTGACCTTGAGAATGCCGTAGGGCTCGGCCCGCCGGCCATGATCGGCGATGGTCGCATAGACGCCGGTCATGTCCAGCAGCGTCGCCTCAGACGTGCCCAGCGCGATCGCGGGCCCGGGCGCGAGCGGCGAGGTCACGCCCATGGCGCGGGCCATGTCGCGCACCTGGGGCAGGCCGGTATCCACCGCCAGCCGCACGGCGACGGTGTTGACCGACTTCGCCAGCGCCTCGGTCAGGGTCAGGGTCCCGAAGCGTTCGTTCCTGTAGTTCTGGGGGCTCCAGCCCTTGATGGTGATCGGCTCGTCCCGCATCCGGTCGGCGGGAGAGCGTCCCGCCTCCAGCGCCGCGGCGTAGACGATGGGCTTGAAGGCCGAGCCGGTCTGGCGCAGGGCCTGGGTGGCGCGGTTGAACTGGCCGCCGGCGCCCGTCACCTCCCGCCCGCCGACGATGGCGCGCACCGCGCCGTCGGGGCTCATCACCACCACGGCGGCCTGGGCGTCGGAGCCCTCGCGCACCTTCTCGTCGAACACGCGGGCGAGCGCCGCCTCCGCCACCTTCTGCACCCGACGGTCGAAGGTGGTGCGGATGGTCACGTCCTCGGTGGTGTCGCGGGTCAGCCAGCCGGGGCCGGAGGTCATCAGCCAGTCGGCGAAGCCGCCGCCGGCCCGGTCCTCCGCCGCCTTGGACAGGGCGGCGGGATGGGCCCGGGCCTGCGCGGCCTGGGCGGCGGTCAGGTAGCCCTGGTCCTCCATCAGCCCCACGATCAGCGTCGCGCGCGCCCGGCTCTGCTGCAGGTCCGAGGTGGGCGCGTAGCGCGAGGGGGCCTTGAGCAGCCCGGCCAGCATCGCCGCCTCGGCCGGGTTCACCTGCCGGGCGGACTTGCCGAAATAGCGTTGCGAGGCGGCCTCGAACCCATAGGCGCCGGCCCCGAGATAGACCCGGTTGAGATAGATCGAGAGGATCTCGTCCTTGGTGTATTTCAGCTCCATGGCCATCGCCATGGGCAGTTCCTTCAGCTTGCGCTCGACCGAACGCTCGTTGGTCAGGAACACGTTTTTCGCGGTCTGCTGGGTGAGGGTGGAGCCGCCCTGCACCAGCCCGCCGGCCGCGATGTTGGCGGCCATGGCGCGGGCGAGGCCGATCGGGTCCACGCCCCAATGGTCGAAATAGCGCCGGTCCTCGGTGGCGACGACGGCGTGGATCAGGTGGGGCGACATCTCGGAGGCGCGAAGGGCGCCGCCGAACTGGTCGCCGCGCCAGGCGAAGACCTCGCCGTCGGTGTCGAGCAGCGTGACCGAGCCATGCGCCCGCCCGTCCAGCAGGTCGGAGGCGGGCGGCAGGCTCTGGTGGAACCAGGCCACCGAGGCGCCGAGCACGATCAGCAGGCCGAGCGCGAGGCGCGAGCCGACCAGCCAGGTCCAGCGGGCGACGAACAGGATCAGGCCGCGCGCCGCGCGGTCGATCCAGCCCATGCCGCCGCGACCGCCGCCGCGCCCGCTTCCGCCGCGCTTGCGCGCCGCCTGGGGCGCGCGGCGGGTTCCGGGCTTCGCGCCGGTCCTGCCGGCGACCGTGCGGGACGACGCGGGCTTGCGCCCCCCGCCTGACGAAGCGGGAGAGGACGCGCCGCGTCGGGTGGCCGGCGGCTCGCGCCGACCCTGATCTTTTCCTTTTCGCGCCACGCCCCCGGTCTCTTCTGACTTGCGTTGGACCCGCCTGCTCGTGCGGGCTGTGACGACACCAGACTAGCCTAATGGGGCGAGGATGTGGAGAGCGGCCGGCGATGCGGCGCCGGTCCCGCTGCGGCGCCCGCTCAGGTCGCGCACAAGTCGCGCTCAATTCATGCGAATGAATCGCGCAAGGGGTGTGCCGATTTTTTAGGCGCCGTTTGCGGCCGCTTCGGCCTGCCGCTACGGCGCGGCCGGCCGCCGGGCCGGTCGGACGCGCCGCGCGCGCCGCAGCCTCGCCGCCGCCGGGCGCGTCCGCTGCCCGAAAGCGGCCGGACCGTGGGCGGACCGTGGGCGGACCGGGCGACGCCTGCGCCCAGCGGATAACGCCGCCGTGAGCCCGCCTCCCGCGCCGCGCCCGACCCGAAACCGGCCCGAAGCGCGCCCGCCGTCCCCCGCGGCGCGCCGCCGCGGGGGACGGCGGGCGGAACCGGCCGGCGCGAAGTTGGCACGGCCCTTGAATAACAGGGGGCGATGCAACCGCACACAATCCGGAACGGGGACGCAGGATGAAGCTGATCATCGCCGTCATAAAGCCCTTCAAGCTCGAAGAGGTCCGCGAAGCGCTGACCTCCGCGGGCGTGCAGGGTCTCATGGTCTCGGAGGTCAAGGGTTACGGGCGCCAGTCCGGCCACACCGAGATCTATCGCGGCGCCGAATACGTCGTGAACTTCGTGCCGAAGATCAAACTCGAGATCGTCGTGCCCGACGCGGCCGTCGACAAGACCGTGGAGACCATCGCCTCCACCGCCAAGACCGGCAAGATCGGCGACGGCAAGATCTTCGTGCTGGACGTCGAGCAGGCGCTGCGCGTGCGCACCGGCGAGACCGGCGAAGACGCGCTCTGAGCCCAGCCAACGCATAAAGAGGGATCGAAAGACATGAACCGTATCTTTCTGAAATCCGCGGGACTGGCGCTCGGCGCCACCGCGCTGCTGGCGCTGCCCGCGCTGGCGCAGGATGCCGAGGCGCCGGATCCGGCCGCCGTGTCCGAACAGACCGTGTTCATCTTCAACACGCTGCTGTTCCTGGTCGCCGGCTTCCTGGTCATGTTCATGGCCGCGGGCTTCGCCATGCTCGAAGCGGGCCTGGTGCGCACCAAGAACGTCACCATGCAGCTGACCAAGAACGTGGCGCTGTTCGCCATCGCGGCGGTGTTCTACTACCTGATCGGCTACAACCTGATGTATCCGCTCGGCTCCTGGTCCATCGGCTCGGATGAGACCGGCGGCTATCTCGGCGCCTTCGGCGTGGCGGTGATGGAAGCGGTGGGCGTCGGCGCCGACGCGGCCGACGACATCTCCTACGCCACCACCGGCTCGGACTTCTTCTTCCAGCTGATGTTCTGCGCCACCACCGCCTCGATCGTCTCCGGCACGCTCGCCGAGCGCATCAAGCTGTGGCCGTTCCTGATCTTCACCGTGATCCTGACCGCCTTCATCTACCCGATCCAGGCCTCCTGGAAGTGGGGCGGCGGCTTCCTCGACAGCCAGTACGGCTTCCTGGACTTCGCCGGTTCGACGGTGGTGCACTCGGTGGGCGGCTGGGCCGCGCTGGCCGGCGCCCTGATCCTCGGGCCGCGCATCGGCAAGTACAAGGACGGCCGGGTCACGCCCTTCCCGGGCTCCAACCTGCCGCTGGCCACGCTCGGCACCTTCATCCTGTGGCTCGGCTGGTTCGGGTTCAACGGCGGTTCGCAGCTCGCGCTGGGGTCGGTCGGCGATGCGGCGGACGTGTCCCGCATCTTCGTGAACACCAACACCGCGGCCGCCGGCGGCGCCATCGCGGCGATGATCCTGACCCAGGTGGTCTACGGCAAGATCGACCTGACCATGGTGCTGAACGGCGCCCTGGCCGGCCTGGTCTCCATCACCGCCGAGCCGCTGACCCCGACGCTGGGCATGGCCACCATCATCGGCGCCATCGGCGGCGTGATCGTGGTCTTCGCGGTGCCGATGCTGGACCGCATGAAGATCGACGACGTGGTCGGCGCCATCCCGGTGCACCTGTTCTGCGGCATCTGGGGCACGCTGGCCGTGCTGCTGACCAACTCCGACGCCACCATCGGCGGCCAGGTGATCTCCATCGTGATCGTGGGCGTGTTCGTCTTCGTGGTCAGCCTCGTCGTCTGGCTGATCCTGAAGACCGTGATGGGCATCCGCGTGTCGGCCGAGGACGAGATCGCCGGTCTCGACAGCGCCGAGCTGGGCATGGAGGCCTATCCCGAGTTCGGCAAGGGCTCGCAGATCTCCTGATCCGCACGACTTCGGCCCCGGCGCGGCGTCCGCGCCCGGGCCTCCCATCGGCGGCGGGTCCCTCGCGAGGGTCCCGCCGGTCCTCCCCGGGGCGGCGCCTGTCGCCCTCACTCCAAGGCCCGGCCCCCATGTCCGCATGGAGCCGGGCCTCTTTTTTTTCGCGCGGGGTCGCCCCGGCCCCGCGGCGCCGTTCCGGGCGTTGACCGGATGGGGCGGGGGCGCGCAGTCTGCCGCCCCGTGATCCACCGCCCGGAACCCGCGTCATGCCCCTGCCCCGCCCGCGTCTTCGCGTCCTGCTCCGCCGCGCCGCCGCGCTCTGCCTGGCGCTTGCGCCCGCCCTGCCCGCCGCGGCGGCCGAGGGGGCCGAGGGAGCGTCCTGGGTCGTGGTGGCAGGCGTCGAGGCGGGCGACGCGCTGACCGTGCGGGCCGAGCCCCGGGGCGAGGCCGCGGCCCTGGGCGCCCTGCCCCCGGGCGCGCTGGCGCTGGCGACGGGAGAGACGGCGCGCAGCTCGGTCCTCTGGTCCCGCGTGGCGACGGGCGAGCTTCAGGGCTGGGTGGCCAGCCGCTTCCTCGCCCCGGCCCGCTTCCGCACCCTGGACGACGCCGACCTGCCCGCCGAGGGGATCTGCGCGGGGGCGGAGCCGTTCTGGTCCGCGCGCTGGGCGGACGGGACCCTGACCCTCGCCGCCCCCGACGCGCCCGACCGCGCCCTGCCGATCACCGCCGTTCCCCGGGCCGAGGGGCGGGCGTTCGGCGTCATCGAATCCGCCGCCGCCGACGGGCCGCATGTGCTGCTCAGCTACGCGCAGACCCTGTGCGGCGACACGATGAGCGACGCGCCGAGCCTTGGAACCGCCCGGCTTTTCGTGATCGAGGGCGGTGAGACCCGCTGGTATTCCGGCTGCTGCCGCCCGCTTCCCGGGGCGCTGGCGGCCGAATAGGCGCGGGCGCGCGGAAACCTGCGCCGGGGGCCTTGCGACTCCCACGGGGCTTCGCTATGGGAACGGCTCCGAATTCACCTCGCCGAGATGAGGCGCCCGGCGTGGCGCCGCAGGAGACGCAACGATGAAGATCAAGAACTCGCTGCGGTCCCTGAAGCAGCGCCACGCGGACTGCCGCGTCGTTCGCCGCAAGGGCCGCGTTTACGTGATCAACAAGACCCAGCGCCGCTTCAAGGCCCGCCAGGGCTGAGGACGCGCGCCGGCCCCGCGGGGCCGGGTCCACGACATCGGAAAGGGCCGCGCCCGGCTGGGGCGCGGCCCTTTTCGCTTGGGCGGCGGCTCGGGGGCGTCGCCGCGACCGGCCGCACAGCACGGACCTCCTCGCGCCCATAAACCTTTCGCCAACCCCGCCGGGGCAGACTGCGCCCGGGTGACAGCGAAAGGGGTGAGGCGATGACGATCTTCGCGATGTTCGACATCGATGGCTGGGCGAGCCGGCTTCTGGACCGGCTGCTGGACGAGACGGGGGAAGCCGACGGCGACGCGATGCAGGGATGACGCGGGAGGGGCGCGGCGGGCTGCCTTCCCGGTCCCGGTCCCGACGCGTTCGCCGCAACGACCGACCGCGGACCGTCGCCGCTCGGCGCCTCGCGCCTGAGCGCCGCGCCTCCCGCGCCGCGGCGCCGGCGGGCGCGTCCCGGGTCAAGCCCGGGGCGCACGCGCCGCACGGCAGGCCTTCGGTTGGAGACCTCGACCGGACGCTCAACCGTAGCTGCGCGCGTCCTCGATGACCTTGCCGTCGTTGGGCAGGCTGCCGGGCGCCACCAGCTCCACCGCGCCCTTGAGCTTGAGCACGGCGACCACGCTGGCGGCGACCGCTTCGGCGAAGCCCTCGCCGGCCTCGGTCTCCACCAGCACCTTCATCGCGTCCTGCTCGCCGTCCCGGCTCGCCACCACGCGGGCGCGGACGATCTCGGGATGGCGTTTCACCAGATCGGCCACCTGCTCGGGCCGCACGAACATGCCCTTGATCTTCGCGGTCTGGTCGGCGCGGCCCATCCAGCCCTTGATGCGCATGTTGGTGCGCCCGCAGGGCGAGGCGCCCTCCAGCACCGCCGACATGTCCCCCGTGGCGAAGCGGATCAGCGGGTAGTCGCGGTTGAGCGTGGTCACCACCACCTCGCCGACCTCGCCCGCCGGGACCGGGTCGCCGGTGCCGGGGCGCACGATCTCCACGATCACGCCCTCGTCGACGATCATGCCCTCGACCGAGCCATCCGCCGCAGGGCTTTCGTGCGCGATGTTGCCCAGATCCGCGGTGCCGTAGGACTGGAAGCAGGCGATGCCGCGATCCGCGTATTCGGCGCGCAGCGACGGGAACAGCGCCCCGCCCCCGACCGCAGCCCGCTTCACGGTGGACAGGTCGAGCCCCATCTCGTCGCCCTTGTCGAGGATGATCTTCAGGAAATCCGGCGTGCCCGCATAGGCGGTCACCCCGCAATCGGCCATGGCGCGGGCCTGAAGCTCGGTCTGGCCGGTGCCCGCGGGCAGCACCGAGGCGCCCACCGCCGCGGCGCCGTTCTCGAACATCATGCCGGCGGGCGTCAGGTGGTAGGAGAAGCAGTTCTGCACCAGGTCCCCCGGCCCGATGCCGATGGCGTTCAGGAACCGCCCGATGCGCCACCAGTCCCGGCTGGCCCCGCCCGGCTCGTAGATCGGCCCGGGGCTCTGGAACACATGGCGGAAGGCGGTGGGGGCGCCGGCGGCGAAGCCGCCGAAGGGGGGCCGGGCCTTCTGCTTCTCGCCCAGGTCCGACTTGCGCAGCACCGGCAGCGCGGCCAGCGCGGCGCGCGACGTCACCGCGGCCGGGTCCACCCCCGCCAGATGCGCCGCCATCGCCGGCGCGACGGCGACGGCATGGGCGATCAGCGCCGGAAGCTCGGCGGCGAGGTCCGCCTCGCGCCGGTCGGCGGAGCGGGTTTCGAGGGCGTCGAAAAATCCGGTCATGGCAGGTCTCTCCCTGGAATCACGAGGTCGGGCGCGGCGCATCCGCCCCCCAGGGCGGCGTGAGGCCGAGCGGCCGCTCCATCTGGAACATGTCGTCCTGGGTCACCCCGTTGCGCGCGAAGCCGAGCCCGAGATAGAGCCGCTCCGCCCGCCGGTTGGCGTTGTTCACGTAGAGGGTCATGCGGGTCGCCCCCGGCGCCGCAAGCCGCGCCACGGCGGCGGTCAGGCGGATCAGCAGGCGCGACATCCCCGCCCCGCGCCGGGCCGGGTCCATGACCAGAAAGCACAGATGCGCGGCGCCGGCGTTGTCGCGCAGGCCGAAATGGGCGAAGGGCGCGCCCTCCGCATCCAGCGCGTAGACGAAAAGCAGGCCGGGGCGGACCAGAAGCTCCGCCCATTCGTCGGGCGCGAAGGGAAAGCGGGCGAGCGGATGGACGCGCAGCATGTCCTCCGCATCCGTGAACCAGCCGGACAGCGGGTCGAGCGCGGGGGGCAGATTGCGCCGCCAGGAGAGCCCCTCCGCCGCGCCCTCGGCGGGCAGGTCGGGGACGGGAAAGGCGGCGAGGGCGGGAGAGGGCGCGGACATGGCCGGGCTCCTGTGAGGCGCGGGTGGGCCGGCCCGGGCCCGCATATGCGCGGCGGTCCGACGAGGGGCGCGGGGACGGTCTGGCGCGCAGGCGCGCCGCTCGGTCTTTTCCTGTCAGCCTCGTCGCATCGCGTCGCGCCCGTCCGAAGCCCTCCGCGGCGGGTTCGCCGCGGCCGGGGCCGGGGGCCAGCAAACCGCGCGCGGCCGCCCCCCGTCAAGCCTGTCGCCGTCAAGCCTGCGACGGCAGGCCCTCGCGCCTCAGCTAAGCCAGCGCTTGCGGCGGCGGTAGGAGCGGACGTCGCGGAACGACTTCCGGCCCTGGTCGGACATGCCGAGATAGAACTCCTTCACGTCCTGGTTCTCGCGCAGGGCCTTGGCCTCGCCGTCCATCACCACCCGGCCGTTTTCGAGGATGTAGCCGTAATGGGCGTAGCGCAGGGCGACGTTGGTGTTCTGCTCGGCCAGCAGGAAGGTCACGCCCTCCTGCTCGTTCACCGACTTCACGATCTCGAAGATCTGCTCCACAAGCTGCGGCGCGAGGCCCATGGACGGCTCGTCCAGCAGGATCGTCTCGGGCCGGGACATCAGCGCCCGGCCGATGGCGCACATCTGCTGCTCGCCGCCCGAGGTGTAGCCGGCCTGGGAGGTCCGGCGTTCCTTCAGACGGGGGAAATACTCGTAGACCATCTCCAGATCGCGCTTCACCTCGGCGGCGCTGGAGCGGGTGTAGGCGCCGGTGAGGAGGTTCTCCTCCACCGTCAGATGCTCGAAGCAGTGGCGGCCCTCCATCACCTGGATCAGACCGCGCTTCACGCCCTCGGCCGGGTCCTGGGCGGAGACGTCGGCGCCGCGATAGAGGATGCGGCCCTTGGTGACCTCGCCCCGCTCCGACTTGAGCAGGCCGGAGATGGCCTTGAGCGTGGTGGTCTTGCCGGCGCCGTTGCCGCCGAGGATGGCGGTGATGCCGCCCTTGGGCACGGTCAGGCTGACGCCCTTCAGCACAAGAATGACGTGGTTGTAGATGACCTCGACATTGGAGACCTGAAGCAGCGGCTCGCCCACGGCCGGGTCGGCGGACGGCGTGCGGGGCGGCTCGGCGAGGGCGGCGTCGGTCATCTGGCGTCGAAGTCCCTGTCTGGCCGGGTCGCGGCGCGGGCGCGCGCGGGGTCCGGCGGAAAAGTCCGGGGTCGTGGAAAGGGAGGGGGCCGCGCGGGCCCCCTCCCGGTTCGATCAGGCGATCACTCGCAGGTGCGCGGGGTGATCCCGTTCTCCTGGGCGTAGGCCATCGAGTCCTCCTCGATCAGCGGGCCGACGATGTCGTTGTCCGGGCCCATGAAATCGGAGACCAGCACCCACTTCTGCCCCTTGGCGTCCCACTGCTGCATGGCGCCCATATGCGGCGCGCCATGGTCCGCGCAGGAGTTCTGGAAGGCCGGCGCGAAGCCCGCCAGGCCCAGTTCGGCCCAACGCTCGTCGGTGATGCCCAGCGCCTCGTAGGCGTCGCGCATGGCGGACGGGGTGATGTCGCCGCCGCCGGTGGTCTTCTGGGCGAGGCGAATGGCCTCGGCCACCACGACGGCCGAGTAGAGGCCGCGGTCATAGCCGACTTCGCCCACCTTGGAGCCGTCGCCGGCGGCCATGCCCTTGTCGAGCACGTAGGACTTGATCTCGTCGAAGACCGGGAAGTCCTTGCCCGGCGCGTGCCAGGTCACCGACTTGTAGCCGTCGGCGCCCGCGCCCACCGGAACCACGTCGGCCTCGGAGCCCGACCACCAGACGCCCATGAACTTGTCCATGGGGAAGCGGATGTTGGCGGCCTCCTGAATGGCGACCTGGTTCATCACGCCCCAGCCCCACATGAACACGTAGTCCGGACGCTCGCGCCGGATCTGCAGCCACTGGGACTTCTGCTCCTGGCCCGGATGGTCCACGGCCAGCTCGGTCAGGGTGTAGCCGTGCTTCTTGGACAGCTCCTGCAGGGTGCGGATCGGCTCCTTGCCATAGGCGGAGTTGTGGTAGACCAGCGCGATCTTCTTGCCTTCGAGGCTGCCGCCCTCCTGCTCAAGCGCGTACTTGACCATGATCGAGGCCGCGTCCCAGTAGGTGCCCGGGTTGATGAACACCCAGGGGAACACCTTGCCGTTCACCGCCGAGGTGCGGCCGTAGGCGACCGAATGCACCGGGATCTGGTCGGCCGAGGCCTTGGGGATCAGCTGGTAGGTGATGCCGGTGGACTGCGGGATGTAGACCAGCGAGCCTTCGCCCTTGGTCGCCTCGTAGCACTCCACGCCCTTCTGCGTGTTGTAGCCCGTCTCGCATTCCAGGACGTTGACCTTGACGCCGCCGATGCCGCCGTCGCGCTCGTTGAGCAGGGTCATGTAGTCCGAGAAGCCGTCGGCATAGGGAATGCCGGACGGGGCGTAGGCGCCCGTGCGGTAGCTGAGCAGCGGGATGGTCAGGTCCGCGAGCGCGGGGCCCGCCGTCATCACGGCGGCCGCGGCGAACGCGGCGACGTTGGACAGTTTCATTTCAAGCCTCCCTTGAAGTCGTCCGAATTCGGGTCTCGGGTCCCGGTTGGCTCCGGGATCGGTGTGGTTGGGTCATCGGCCGGCGCCTCTCCCCGGGCGCGGGCCCCGCCTTTGTCTCGCGGACCGTCCCGCCTCAGTGCGGGAAGGGCCAGAGCCGCAGCTTCTCCTTCATCAGCCGGGCGAGCTGGGCCAGGCCGTGCGGCTCCAGGATCAGGAACACGATGATCAGGCCGCCGACGATGATGAACTCGAAATGGGTGGCGAGGGTGGTGTCCCAGCCCAGCGCGCCGACCATGACGTTCTTCAGCAGGACCGGCAGCATGATCATGAAGGCGGCGCCGGCGAAACAGCCGAAGATCGACCCCAGACCGCCGATGATGATCATGAACAGCACCAGAAAGCTCTGCTGGATGCCGAAGGCCTCGGTCGGCTCGGCCGCGCCGAGATAGACCGAGAAGAACAGCGCCCCCGCCACGCCGACGTAGAACGAGCTGACCGCGAAGGCGATGAGCTTGGTCTTGAGCGGATGGACGCCGATGATCTCGGCCGCGATGTCCATGTCGCGGATCGCCATCCACTGCCGCCCGACCTTGCCGCGGGTCAGGTTGCGCATCAGCCAGGCCAGCAGCACCACGAAGGCGAGGCAGAACAGGTAGGACGCCCAGGCCGGGACCGACGGCCCGGTGACGGCGATGCCGAACACCGTGCGCTCGGGCGCGGTGATCTGGCCGGTGGCCGAATGGTTGAAGAACCACGGCACCTTGTTGAACAGCCACACCAGGAAGAACTGCGCCGCCAGCGTCGCCACCGCCAGATAGAACCCCTTGATGCGCAGGGACGGCAGCCCGAAGGCCGCGCCCACCAGCGCCGTGACCCCGCCCGACAGCAGCACCACGAAGAAGATGTTGAGCTCGGGGAAGGCGGTCATCAGCTTGTAGGAGGCGTAGGCTCCCACCGCCATGAACCCACCGGTGCCGAGCGACACCTGCCCGCAATAGCCGGTCAGGATGTTCAGCCCCATCGCGGCGATGGAGAACACCAGGAACGGCACCATGATCGACTTGGCCCAGTAGCTGTCGATCACCAGCGGCACCAGCACCGCCGCGACCAGCAGGATCGCGTAGTAACGCCAGCGGTCGAAGGCGATGGGGAAGGTCTGGGCGTCGTCGGCGTAGGACGTCTTGAAGTCGCCGGCCTCACGGTAAAGCATCGGTCAGACCCTCTCGATTATCTTGTCGCCGAACAGGCCCTGCGGCCGGAACACGAGGAAGATGAGCGCCAGCACGTAGGCGAACCAGTTCTCGGTCGCGCCGCCGACCATCGGACCCACGTAGAATTCGAACAGCTTCTCGCCCACGCCGATCAGCAGCCCGCCGACGATGGCGCCGGGGATCGAGGTGAAGCCGCCCAGCATCAGCACCGGCAGCGCCTTGAGCGCGATCAGCGACAGCGAGAACTGCACGCCCGATTTCGCCCCCCACATGGAGCCCGCGACCAGCGCGACGAAGCCGGCGATGGCCCAGGTCACCACCCAGATGTAGCGCAGCGAGATCCCGACCGAGAGCGCGGCCTGGTGGTCGTCGGCCACCGCGCGCAGCGCCCGCCCGGTCTTGGTGTATTGCGAGAACACGGTCAGCGCGATCACCAGCAGCACCGCGACGCCCGCCGCGATCACGTCGAGCACGTCGATATACATGCCCCAATAATCCGCGCCCTCGGCCGCCCAGCCCTGCGTGACCTCCTCGAACCAGAAGGACCCGCCCTGCGGCAGCCCCAGGTCCATGGTCTTGATGTCCGAGCCCCACATCATGTCCCCGAAGCCTTCGAGGAAATAGGCCAGTCCGATGGTGGCCATGAACAAGATGATCGGCTCCTGGTTGACCAGATGCTTGAGGATCAGCCGTTCCACGATGATGGCGAACAGCACCATGACGCCGAGCGCGAAGATCGTCGCGAGGATCGCCGGCATGGTGAAGCCGAACGTGTGCAGGTCGGTGCCGAACACCGCGTTGATCAGCTCCGCGAACGGGATCTGCCCGTTCTGGAAGCCGACCAAGGTCAGCGCGGCGAAGAGCGACATCACGCCCTGCGCGTAGTTGAAGATGCCCGAGGCCTTGAAGATCAGAACGAAGCCCAGCGCGACCAGCGAATATAGCACGCCGGTCATCAGGCCGTTCAGGATCACCTCGATGGTGTTGAGCAGTCCGACGCCCATGCCGCGGTCCCCTCCCTGTCAGGATCGCGTTGAAAGGAAGATCAGTCGTGCGACACGCCCAGATAGGCGTCGATCACGTCCTGGTTGGAGCGCACTTCGTCGGGGGTCCCGTCCCCGATCTTGCGCCCGTAATCGAGCACCACCACCCGGTCGGCGATGTCCATGACCACTCCCATGTCATGTTCGATCAGCGCGATGGTGGTGCCGAATTCGTCGTTCACGTCGAGAATGAAGCGGCACATGTCCTCCTTCTCCTCGACGTTCATGCCGGCCATCGGCTCGTCCAGCAGCAGGAGCTTGGGCTCCGCCGCCAGCGCCCGGCCGAGCTCCACCCGCTTCTGCAGCCCGTAGGGCAGACGGCCCACGGGGGTCTTGCGGATGGCCTGGATCTCCAGGAAGTCGATGATCTCCTCGACCCGGCGGCGATGCTCGACCTCCTCGCGCTCCGCCCCGCCCTTCCACAGCGTGTGCTGCCAGAAGTTGGTCTTCATCAGGGTCATGCGGCCGGTCATGATGTTGTCGAGCGTCGACATGCCCTTGAACAGCGCGATGTTCTGGAAGGTGCGCGCGATGCCCTGATGGGCGATCTCGTGCGGGCGCATCGGGCCGCGCTTCTCCCCGCGGAACCAGATCTCGCCTTCCTGCGGGTGGTAGAACCCGTTGATGACGTTGAGCATCGAGGACTTGCCCGCGCCGTTCGGGCCGATGATGGCGCGGATCTCGTGTTCCCGGATGTCGAAGGAGATGTCCTTGATCGCGGTCACGCCGCCGAAGCGGAGCGTGATGTTCTTCATCTCCATCACCACGTCGCCGATGCGGCGCGGATCGATGCCGTGAGCCTCTTCCTGCGCGGCGTAGGACGCGTCGTCCCTCGCGGCTTCGGCGGCTTGAATGCTCATGCGTCCTCCCCCTGGCGCCCGCGCGGACGGCGGGCGCCGGCGCTTGCGTCAACTCTCATTCAGGCATTCCCCCACGCCGACCGGCTCCTCGACCGCGGCGAAGAAAACGAAGCTGTCGTTCTGGCCGATCTCCATGACGATGGAGACCTGCACGCCCGGGCGCACTTCCGACCGGGTCTTGATCTTGCGCGCGTAGACGCGCGGGCCGAACTGGCAGTCGATGTCGCGGAACTGCCGGTTGGAGACGTTGTTGGCGATCCAGCTTTCGAACTTGTCGCGAAGCTGGGTGATGTTGAAGTTGACCGAGGTCCAGATCTCGTCCGGGTAGCCGATGCGGCAGCCGCGGAACGACTCGCCGTCGATCTGCACGGTCATCGGGATGACCCGGATCCAGCCGGCGGGGCTGGTCCACACGTCGCCGCCGGAGCGGATGTCGATGCGGTTCGCCTCCAGCGTCGACAGCTTGGTCAGCCCGCTGGTGACCAGCGGCTGGCCGTTCATCACCGGGGTCGTGCAGCGGTCCATGGCGTAGTTGAACCACTCGTCCTCCACATAGCCGGCGCGGGCGGAGCCGGGGGCGAGGATCGCCGCGGCGGCGCAAAGCGCGAGCAGCGCCGGCGCGACGACGCGCGCAAGCCGGGAGCGGAAGGCGGGAACGGAAACGGAAAGCGGCATCACGATACTCCGAGGCCAGCGGCCGCCGCCGCCAGGGACGGGACCGCGAAGAACGCCGCCGACCCCGCGCGGCCCCGCCCCCTTCCCGCCGCCGGAACGGCGGGGACAGGGGCGCGGCGCCGCGGCGGCGTCGGCTTCACACTTGCAGAATACCGGATGCGACGGCCGGGATGAACCGGATTTTCAGCGAACCGGGCGCATGCCGGGAGGCGGCGGCCGCCGCGGAAGGCGACGCCGACGGCCGGCGCGCCCGCGCGCGGAACGGCGTCGCCGCCCTGCCCGGGCGCGGCGGCCATGACGGCGGCGGCGTGGCTCATTCCGCGGCGACCTGGCCGCCGGCGGGGAAGGTGCGGGCGTCGCGGATCTCCAGCGTGCCGTTGATCTGGCCCTTGCGCCCGTCCTCGTAGGTCACCTCGACCGAGGCGTAGACCGAACTCGACCCGTCGTAGAGCGCCGCGATCAGCGCCGCGTAGCGATCGGCCACGAAGCGGCGGCGCACCTTGCGGGTGCGGGTGATCTCGCCGTCGTCCGCGTCCAGCTCCTTGTGCAGCACCAGGAATCGCGAGATCTGGCACCCCGACAGCATCGGGTCGCGGGCGAGGTCGGCGTTCACCTCCTCCACATGGGCCTGGACCATCGAATAGACCTGCGGATGCGCCGCCAGCTCCTGATAGGAGGCGTAGGAGACGTTGTTGCGCTCCGCCCAGTTGCCCACCGCGGTCATGTCGATGTTGATCATCGCGACGCAGGTGTCGCGGTCGGCGCCGAACAGCACCGCCTCCAGGATCGCCGGGAAGAACTTGAGCTTGTTCTCCACGTATTTGGGCGCGTAGAGGCTGCCGTCGGCCATCTTGCCCACGTCCTTGGCCCGGTCGATGATCTTGAGATGGCCCGAGGCCTCCTCGAAGTAGCCCGCGTCGCCGGTGGCCACCCAGCCCTCGGCGTCCTTGGTTTCGGCCGTCGCCTCGGGGTTGCGGTAGTATTCCACGAAGGCCCCGGGGGAGCGGTAGAAGATCTCGCCGGACTCGGCGATACGGATCTCAACCCCCGGCGCGGGCACGCCCACCGTGTCGGCCCGCACCTCGGCGTCCGGCTGGATGGTGATGAACACCGAGGCCTCGGTCTGGCCGTAGAGCTGCTTAAGATTGATGCCAAGCGCCCGGTAGAACTGGAAGATCTCCGGCCCCACCGCCTCGCCGGCGGTGTATCCGACGCGCACGCGGCTCAGGCCCAGCGCGTTCTTCAGCGGTCCGTAGATCAGCGCCTCGCCCAGCGCGTATTTCGCCTTGTCCGCGCCCGAGACCGGCTTGCCGTCGAGGATGTCGGCCCCGACCTTGCGGGCGTGCGCCATGAAATGGTCGAAGAGCTTCTTCTTGAACGGCCCCGCGTCCTCCATACGGATGGAGACGTCGGTGAGCAGCGTCTCGAAGATCCGCGGAGGGGCGAAATAGTAGGTCGGCCCGATCTCCTTCAGGTCGGCCATCATCGTGTCCGGCCCCTCGGGGCAGTTCACGCAGAACCCGGCCACATAGGCCTGCCCCATGGAGAAGATGAAGTCCCCGACCCAGGCCATCGGCAGATAGGCGAGCACGCTGTCGGCGTCGGTCAGCTTGTCGAAGGCCACCGTGGCGCGGGCGGTCTTGATGATGTTGTCATTGGACAGCACCACGCCCTTGGACCGCCCGGTGGTGCCGGAGGTGTAGAGCATCACGCAGGTGTCGGCGCCGGTCTGCGCGGCGCAGATCGCGTCGATCTTCGGGCCCAGCGCCGCGGCGGCGGCGCGGCCGCGGTCCTCGATGTCGGACATCGGGTGCAGGGTGGTGTGGTCGTATTTGCGCAGGCCGCGCGGGTCCAGGTAGACGATCTCCCGCAGCGCCGGGGCGTTCTCCTTCGCCGCCAGCAGCTTGTCGACCTGCTCCTGATCCTCGACCACGGCGAAGGCGGCGCCGGAATGGTCGAGCACATAGGCCGTCTCCTCGGCCGACGCGTCCGCGTAGACCGGGACCGGCGTCGCGCCGCACATCTGGGCCGAGACCATGGACCAGTAGAGCTTGGGCCGGTTCTTGCCGATCACCACCACGCTTTCGCCCGGGGCGAGGCCCAGATCCATCAGACCCATGGCCAGCGCGCGCGCTTCCTCGCGCAGCTCGGCCCAGGTCCAGCTCTGCCAGATGCCGAACATCTTCTCGCGCGCCGCGGGCTTGGCGCCGCGGGCGGAGGCGTTGTGGTCGAGCAGTTTGGGAAACGTGTCGAGCGCGCCATCGGGCGCGTGCGCGGTGGTCACCGGCGATATCCTCCCTGCAGGCCGCGCAGGCGCGCGGCGCTGACCCGCTGGCGCGGGCCCTCCCATCGTGTCCCCGGTCTCCGTCCCGGCGGGTCTCCCCCCGACGCCTCTCCTCCCAGATCGGCGCGGGCCCGTCGGTCGCGGCGTTGTCGCCGGCGGCCGAGTTCGAACGCATGCGAATCTCTTACACGATCGACGCAAGACGCGCCAGAGGGCGCGGGCGCTTCGCGCCGCCGTCTCGACAAGACCGCGCCGCATCGTCTTCGCCTCGAACGCGAAACGGCCCGCGAGCGGTCGCTCGCGGGCCGTCGAATCGGCGAGGCGTCGAGCCTGAGGAACCGACCGTCCGCCCCGCCGGACGGCGGGGGCGGCGGTTACTCGGTCGCGCCCTCGATGGCCTTGGTCTCGACCGGGGCGGTCGAGATCTCGATGCGACGCGGGCGCAGCGCCTCCGGCACCTCGCGCACGAGATCGACATGGAGCAGCCCGTTCTCGGTGCGGGCGGCGACCGGGCGGACGTGATCGGCGAGCTGGAAGCGGCGTTCGAACGCACGCTCGGCGATGCCGCGATGCAGGAAGTGGCGCTCGCCCTCGCCCTGGGGCTCCCGCTTGCCGGCGATGACCAGCTGGCCGTCGCGGCTTTCCACCGTCAGGTCCTGCTCACGGAAGCCCGCGACGGCGATGGAGATGCGATACGAGGTCTCGCCCGTCTTCTCGATGTTGTAGGGGGGATAGGCCGGCTGGGCGGTCTCGCCCGCCAGGGCCGCGTCCACCAGGCCCGCGAGCCGGTCGAAGCCGACGGTGGAGCGATAGAGCGGCGAAAAGTCGAAGTTGCGCATGGGGTTCATATCCTCTGCCAAGCGATATGTCCGGGCGGGCCTTCCATTCGGACAGGCCCGGCGGCTGGATGCGGCCCCGATCGTCGGCGGCCACGGCAGGGATTTGGGAACCCGGCGCCCCCGGATCAAGGGGCGCCGGCGCGAGGTTTTCCGCGCTCAGTCGACCGCGACGGGCTGCGGCGGGCGGGAGGACTTGCCGACCCCCGACGCGCTCAGCGCGCTGACCGGCGCCTGGCCGCCCTGGGCCTGGGCGGTCTGCGGCACGGAGACGGTCTTGCGCGCCGCCACCGGCGCGGCGGCCCCGCCGCCCATCACCGCGCCGCCGGTGGAGGGCAGCATGTCGGCGGCGTTGCCGATCTTGCCCATGAAGTCCGGCACCTCGCCCGAACCGCCGATGATGGAGGAGCCGGCGGCGGCGATCTTGCGCGCCACCTCCAGCGGGCCTTCCAGCGCCGCCAGCATGGTGGCGCCGACCGCTGCGGGGTCGGAGGTGTCGACCTTCAGCGGGCCGCCCTCGCCCAGGTCGAACATCCCGAAGGAGGCCAGCATCCCGATGCCGGCGCCCGGCATGAGAACATATTTGCCGAGGGTTTTCATAAGCATGACGCAACTCCTGAACTCTGTGCGCCACGCCGGACGCCAAGTTTGGCCGCGGATCGCGGCGCAGGGTCCGGCGGCGCGCCGCCGGGCCGGTCAGTCGGTGGGCGGCCGGACGCTTTTCCAGCCCCCGGACCGGCCGGGCGAGAGGCCGGCGCCATGGCCGCCCCCGCCCGTCGCTCCGGTCCCGGCCCCCGCTCCGGCGACGGGCGCGCCGCCGGTGGAATTGGTGGTGATCGCCCCCGCGCCGAAGCCCGGGGCGGGCGACCGGCGCGGTCCGGCCCGCTCCATCGCCCAGCGCAGGCCGGGCAAGGCGTCGGAGACCGCGGCGGCGTAGCTCAGGCGCCTGCCCTTGGCCGAGATCACCCCGACCAGCCTGAGCGCCCCGCCCGCATCCCGCACCAGAACGGGCGAGCCGGAGGAGCCGGGATCCGCCTCGCAGTCCAGCTGCGCGACGGCGCCGCGTCGCTGCAGCACCCGGCAGGGCGCCTGCAGCGAAAGCGCGCGGTCGCGTCCCTGGCCGTAGCTCAGCAACGCGACCGCGCCTCCGGGCGGGGGCAGATCGCCCGGAAGGTAGTTCGGAAACTCGGTGGTCAGCAGCGGCTGGTCGAGCTCGACCATCGCCAAGTCGGCCGAGATGTCCTCCAGCGTCGCTTCGGGCCCGTTCCAGCGATAGGCGGGATGGGGCACGGCGCGGCGCACCTGGCGCACCGCCTGCTGGCCATCGCCGCGCAGCCCGGCGCGGAACCACAGGTCGGCGGCCGGACGCAGGCGGCCGGTCTCGTCGTAAAGGCAATGGGCGGCGGTCAGCGCGTGCCGCTCGTCGAACAGGGTGGCGGTGCAGTAGCCGGCGCCGAAATCCAGCCGACCGACGCCGCGGAACGCCATCTGCTCGGCCGCTCCGAGGATCCGGCGGGGCGAGGACTCGACCGCCTCCTGCGCCTGCGCCGACGCGGCGAGGCACAGTCCCAGCGCGGCGACGAGCGCGCGGGCGCGGCGGATGGCGGGCCTCATCGCTCCGCCCCCTCTTCCGCCTCGGCCTCGACGCGGGCGAGTTCGGCGCGCAGGGCCGGCAGCAGCGGCCCGGCCTCCACCGCCAGCGCCTGGCCGCGATTCTCCGGCGGGCGGGCGTTGAGGGCGGCGACGATCACCGCCAGCAGTTCCGGCCCGTCCGGCCCCTGGCGCAGCAGCGGCGCGCCGGAGACGCCGGGCGTCGCCTCGCAATCGGTCAGCGTCACCGGCCCGGCGCGGTCGAGCACCTGGCACCCGGTCTGGATCGACATCGCCTCGGGCCGGTCCTGGCCGTAGGACAGCGCGCTCAGCCCCAGCCCCTCGCCGATGCGGGCGACGGCCATGGGCGCGATCGGGGCGTCGGCCGCGTCCACCGGCGCCAGCCGCACCAGCGCCATGTCATGGGCCGGCGCACGCGTCTCCAGGTAGCCGGGCGCCAGCGCCAGCGCCGTGCCGCGCATATGGGCGAGATAGCCGCCCAGCCGGTAGCCCGGCAGAAAGTTGAGCTGCGAGGCCCGCCACACCGCGCCGGTGCGCCGGTTCACCAGGCAATGCGCCGCGGTCAGGGCCAGGTCGGGTTCGATCAGCGTGGCGGTGCAGCGCCCGGTCCCGCCGACGTTCAGCCGCCCCACCGCGCCCCAGGCCGCCTGCGCCGCCTCCGGCAACAGAACCCGCGCTTCGGTTCCCGCCCGGGAGGGCAGCACGAAGACAAGGGCCATGCACAAGGCCAGGACGCGATACGCAGCACACATGACTGCAACATGAACGAACCGGGCGAGTCGGGCAACCCCATCCGTGAAACTATTGCAGACGCTGCGGCGTCCGTCGCCCTCGGGCGCTTCGGGACGTTCAGGCCGTCTCCAGCGCCCCGAGCCGCAGCCCGGCCAGCGCCGGCGGGACCGGTCCGCCCGTTGCCCAGTCCAGAAGCTGCGCGGTATGCGCCACCGGCGCGCCCGCGGCCGCGCCGATCTGCATCATGCAGCCGATGTTCCCGGCCGCGATCACGTCGGGCGCGGTGGCGGCGAGCGTCGCGACCTTGCGGGCCTTCAGCTCCCCCGCGATCTCCGGCTGCATCAGGTTGTAGGTCCCGGCCGAGCCGCAGCACAGATGCGGATCCCGGGGCTCGCGCACCTCGTACCCGGCCTCGCGCAGCAGGGTCTTGGGCGCCTCCTTCACCTGCTGCCCGTGCTGGAGCGAGCAGGCCGAGTGATAGGTCACCCGCAGGGGCGGCGCGGCGGGGCCGCCCTCCGGCAGCTCCAGCCCGATCTCCTCCATCAGCTCCGAGATGTCGCGGGCGAGCCCGGCCACCCGCGCGGCATCCGCCTCCAGCGGATCGCCCGCGAACATGTGGCCGTAGTCCTTCACCGTGGTCCCGCAGCCCGAGGTGTTGATGACGATGGCGTCGAGCCCCTCGCCCTCGATCTCCTTCGTCCAGGCGCGGATATTGGCCGCGGCCGAGCCGTGGGACAGGTCGGTCTTGCCCATGTGATGGGTCAGCGCCCCGCAGCAGCCCATGCCGTCCGCCACCACCACCTCGCAGCCATGTCGGGTCAGCAGGCGGATGGTGGCGGCGTTGATCTCGGGGTCCAGCGCCCGCTGGGCGCAGCCGGTCAGCAGGGCGACGCGGCGGCGGCGGGGACCGGAGGCCTGGGTAACGCCGGGCTGGTCCTCGGGGATCGGCCCCGCGATCTCGGCCGGCGCGATGGCGAGCATCGCCCGAAGGCGGGCGGGCATCAGGGGCGCGAGCGGCTTCGCCAGCTTCGCCCCCAGCATCGCCAGCCGAAAGCGGTTCGGATAGGGCAGGATCCGCGCCAGCACCGCCCGCAGCGCCCGGTCCGCGAGGGGCCGGCGATAGGTCTTCTCGATATGCTCGCGGGCGTGGTCGACGAGATGCATGTAGTGCACGCCCGAGGGGCAGGTGGACATGCAGGCCAGGCAGCTCAGGCAGCGGTCCACGTGGCGGACGGTCTTCTCGTCCGCGGCGCGGCCGGATTCCAGCATCTCCTTGATCAGGTAGATGCGGCCCCGGGGGCTGTCCAGTTCGTCGCCCAGCACCTGGTAGGTCGGGCAGGTCGCCGTGCAGAAGCCGCAATGCACGCAGGCGCGCAGGATCTTGTTGGACCGGGCGACGGCGGGGTCGCTAAGCTGGTCGGGGGTGAAGAGCGTCTGCATGTCAGCCTCGCATCCGTCCGGGGTTGAGCAGCCCTTTCGGGTCGAACTTGGCGCGCACGCCCTCCGACAGGGCCGCCAGCGCCGGGGTCTCGGGCTGGAAGGCGCCGATCGCGGCCCGGTAGGGGGCGGCGGCGCGGACCAGCGCGGCGTGGCCCTTCAGGCGGGCGGCGGCGGCGCGGATGGTCGCGGCGGCGGCGTCGGTCTCGGGCGCGAGCAGCCACACCAGCCCCCCGCCCCAGTCGTAGAGCGCGGCCTCGGGGGCGACTGCCGCCACGAAGCCCGGCGCGTCGGACGGGCGCAGCGACACGCGCCACACCGCCCCCGGCCGCCCGGCGAAGGCGGCGACGTCGCGCACCGCGGCCCAGGTCGCGGCGACGGAGGCCGGGTCGTCGTCCGTCGTCACCTCCCCGAACCGACCCAGCAGGCGGGCGAGCCGCCCGGCGCGATAGGCGACGGAGGGGCCGAACCCCTCGATCCGGATCAGGGTGCGGGGGGCGGCCCCCTCCCCGCCCGGAACATGCGCGGCCCCGGTCACGTCGTAGGGCGAGCCCAGCGCCGCGGTCATCGCGCCCAGCGCGGCCACGTCGTCGAGCCCCTGCAGCGACAGCGTCGCCGCGGCCTCGGGCGCGGGGGCGAGCTTGAAGGCCAGTTCCGTCAGAACCCCCAGCGTGCCCCAGGACCCGGCCAGCAGCTTCACCAGGTCGTAGCCGGTGACGTTCTTCATCACCCGCCCGCCATTGCGCAGCACCTGTCCCGTCCCGTCCACGAAGCGCACGCCCAGCAGCGCGTCCCGGCAGGCGCCGGCCTGCACCCGGCGGGGGCCGGAGACGTTGCAGGCCGTCACCCCGCCGATCGTCGGCTCGCCGCCCTCGCCCAGCAGCGGGCGATGATCCATCGGCTCGAAGGCGAGGCGCTGGTTCTCGGCCGCCAGCATCGCCTCGATCTCGGCGAGCGGCGTGCCCGCGCCCGCCACCAGCGTCAGCGCGCCGGGTTCGTAGAGCGTCACGCCCGAGAGCCCCGCCGCCGACAGCGTCGTCCCCGCCTGCACCGGCCGCCCGAGCGCGAGGCGCGAGCCGCCGCCGCGGATCTCCACCGGCTCGGTCAGCCCGGCGATGGCCTCGGCCAGATCGGCCTCGTCGCGCGGTTCCAGCATCGTCCCTCCCAAAATCTCGCGCTCCCCGCCTTCGCGCTTGCCCAACCGTCCGCGCCCGCCGGCGGCGCCGCCGGCGCGCCCGCGGGGCTCCCCCTTCAGGGGGAGACGGCCCCCGCGGGCGCCGCTCTCACACCCGCCGCCCGTTGCGCATGTCCAGCGGGAACACCTTGGCGGGGTTCAGCAGCCAGGCCGGGTCGAACACGTCCTTCATCGCCATCTGCGCCTCCAGGTCCGCGGCCCCGTATTGCCGCCCCATCAGGTCGCGCTTCTCCACGCCCACGCCGTGCTCTCCGGTCAGGCAGCCGCCCTGCTCGACGCAGAGCAGCAGGATCTCGGCGCCCAGCGCCTCGGCCTTGCGCAGCTCCTCGGGGTCGTTGGCGTCGAACATGATCAGCGGGTGCAGGTTGCCGTCGCCCGCGTGGAACACGTTCGCCACCTTCAGCCCGTAATCCGCCGCAAGCTGGGTCATCCGCCCCAGCGTCTCCGGCAGGGCCGAGGTCGGGATCGTCCCATCCATGCACAGGTAATCCGCCACCTGCCCCGTCGCCCCGAACGCCGCCTTGCGCCCGGCCCAGATCGCCTTGGACTGCGCCTCCGACGCGCTTTCGCGAAGGGTGGTGGGGTTGTGCCGCTCGGCGATCGCCTTGATGCGGGAAAGCTGGTCGTCGATCTCGGCCTTCGAGCCCTCGACCTCCACGATCAGCAGCGCCTCGGCGTCGAGCGGATAGCCCGCGCCCACGAAGGTCTCGGTCAGGTGGATGATCGGCTTGTCCATGAACTCGATCGCCACCGGCAGCACGCCGGCGCGGATGATGTCGGATACGCACGCCCCCGCGGTCACGGCCGAGTCGAAGGCGATCAGGATCGGCCGCGCGCCCTCGGGCTTGGGCAGGATGCGCAGGGTGGCCTCGGTCACCACGCCGAGCTGCCCCTCCGAGCCGCAGATCAGGCCCAGCAGATCGTAGCCGGCGGCGTCCATGGCCGGGCCGCCGATCTCCATCACCTCGCCGGCCATGGTGACCAGCGTCACGCCCAGCAGATTGTTGGTGGTCACCCCGTATTTCAGGCAATGCGCCCCGCCCGAGTTCATCGCGATGTTCCCCGCGATGGCGCAGGCGAGCTGGCTGGACGGGTCGGGGGCGTAGAACCAGCCGTCGGCCTCCACCGCCCCGGTGACCGACAGGTTGGTGCGCCCGGTCTGCACCCGGATCAGGCGGTTGTCGTAATCCGTCTCCAGCACCGCGTTCATCCGCGCGACGCCCAGCACCACCGCATCCGCCGTGGGCAGCGCCCCGCCGGTCAGCCCGGTGCCGGAGCCGCGGGGGATCACCGGCACGCCCTCCTCGGCGCAGATGCGCAGGACGGCGGCGACCTCTTCGGTGGTGCGCGGCAGGGTCACGGCCAGCGGCGGGCAGGCGTAGATCGACAGCGCGTCGCAATCGTAGGCCCGCGTCTCCCGCGGGTCGGAGACCAGCGCGTCCGCGGGCAGCGCCGCGGCCAGCCGCGCGACGATGGCGTCGCGGCGGGCGAGAATGTCGGGATTGGCTGCGGGCATCTGCATCGAGGCTCTCCCGTGGCGACCGTGGCGGAACCGAACCGGGAGACCATGCGTCCGCCCGCGCCCTTTGCCAAGCGCCGGCCCGCCTCGAACGGGCAGGCTTTCCACAGAGCGGCGCCGACCCCGGGCGGCTATGCGCGGGCGGCGCGGCCCGCTAGGCTTCTGCTTTCGCCGCGCCCATCCCCCCCTCCCCGCCCTTCCGGAGACCGAGCCCATGGAGCCCACGGCCGAGCTTCTGCCCCGCTTCTTCTCCTGGGCCGACATCGCGTCGCTGGTCCTGTTCCTGATCGCCTGGAACGGTATGACCTGGCTGATCGAGCGCCCCTCCGGCCCGCCCTCGGTGCAGCGGATCATGGCCGGGCACCGGATGCGGTGGATGGAAGCGATGCTGGAGCGCGAGCCGCGGATCATGGACGCCAATCTGCTGACCGCGCTGCGCTCCGGGGCGTCCTTCTTCGCCTCGGGCGCGATGATCGCCATCGGCGGCGTGGTGGCGATGCTGGGCCAGGCGGAGCGGCTGGCCAACGTCGCCCACGACCTGCGGCTGGACATGGCGATGACCCGGGCGGGATGGGAGGCGAAGCTGCTGATCCTGGCGCTGGTGCTGGCCTCGGCCTTCGCCAAGTTCGTCTGGGCGCACCGGCTGTTCGGCTATTGCGCCGTGCTGATGGGCGCGGTGGGGCCGGGCGGGTCGCAGGACGCGGCCAACCGGGCGCTGGCGCGCAAGGCGGCGCTGATCAACATCACCGCGGCCAAGAACTTCAACCGCGGCCTGCGCACGGTCTATTTCGCCATGGCGCTGCTGACCTGGCTGCTGGGGGCCGCGCCGCTGGCGCTGGCGACGCTGGCCACGGCGGCGACGCTCTACCGGCGGGAATTCCGCTCCACCTCCCGCGATGCGCTGCTGTCGGAGGACGAGACGCTGTCGGGGCCCTCCGTCCCCATCCCGCACGGGCTGAACGACTGACCGGCCGGGCTCAGTTGCGGGGCGGGCGGCTGCGATAGGTGGGCAGGCGCCAGCCGAACAGCAGGCTGCCCGCGCGCAGCGCGAAGGCGGCGACCACGCAGACCACATAGGCGTCCACCCGGGAAGCGCCCAGCGCCAGCGCGCCCACCGCCGCCCCGGCTCCGGCCAGCGCCGCGGTCACGTAGAGCTCGCCCTGGCGCAGCACCATCGGCACCTCGTTGCACACCACGTCGCGCATCAGCCCGCCGAAACAGCCGGTCATCACCCCCATGACCAGCGTGACGGTGACGCCCGCCCCGGCCTCCATCGCCGCCGAGACGCCGGCCGTCACCGCCACCGGCAGCGCCAGCGCGTCCACCCAGTCCAGCGCCCGGCGGCGCGAGGCGATCCAGGGCGCCCAGAAGAACATCAGCGCCCCGCCCGCCGCCGCGACGGCCAGGTTGGCGGGGTCCGCGATCCAGAACACCGGCCGGTCGAGGATCACGTCCCGCACCGTGCCGCCGCCGACCGCGGTCAGGGTGGCGATGAACAGGAAACCCACGGGGTCGAGCTGCGCGCGGCTGGCCGCAAGCCCGCCGGACAGCGCGAAGACGAAGACCGACAGGAAATCCAGCGCCTCGGCCGGGGTCATGCCGCGCCCCCCGCTCCCGCCCCAGCCCCTAGCCCCGCCGGCCCGCCCGCGCCCGCGCGGGACGCCGCGCCGGCCCGGGCCCGGGTCACAGCAGGTCGCCGACGCCCGCGTCGCGGGCCCAGTCGGTCAGCGCGCCGCGCAGGTTGACGTCGCCGCGCCGGATGCCGGCGTCGATCACCGCCCGCGCCTCGGACAGATCCACCGAGCGCAGCAGCCGCTTGACCGGCCCGATGGAGGCCGGGCGCATCGACAGCGTGCGCAGCCCCACCGCCGAAAGCGCCAGCGCCTCCAGCGGCCGGCCCGCGTCCTCGCCGCAATAGCTCAGCGCCGTGCCATGCTCCTCGCACCGCTCCACGATCATGCGGATGAAGGACAGGTAGGAGGCATTGAAGGCGTCGTAGCGCCGGCGCACGCGCTCGTTCTCCCGGTCCGCGGCGAAGAAGAACTGCTTGAGGTCGTTGCCGCCGATGGAGATGAAATCCGCCTCCCGGAAGAAGCTGTCCGGCGCGAAGGCGAGGCTCGGCGTCTCCAGCATCGCCCCGATCTCCAGCCGCTGCGGCGCGGGCCAGCCGTTGCGGATATGCCGCTCCAGCTGCTCCAGCGTCATGGCGCGGGCCTGGGAGAACTCGGAGGCCTGCGCGACCATCGGGAACATGATGGCGAAGGACCGGCCGGCCGCGCCGCGCAGGAGCGACTGAAGCTGCATCTTGAGGATGTTCGGCCGATCGAGGCTGATGCGGATCGCCCGCCAGCCCAGCGCCGGGTTCGGCTCCTCCAGCCGCTTCATGTAGGGCAGCACCTTGTCCGACCCGATGTCGAGCGTGCGGAACACCACGCGCTTGCCCCGGGCGTTGGACAGCACCTTGTCGTAAAGCGCCGCCTGCTCGCCCCGCATCGGCACGCGGGCGCGGATCAGGAATTGCAGTTCGGTGCGGTAAAGGCCCACGCCCTCCGCCCCCGACCCTTCCAGCGAGGGCAGGTCGGTCAGCAGCCCCGCGTTCATGTGCAGCGCCACCCGCCGCCCGTCGAGCGTCAGGGCCGGTTCGTCGCGCAGCGCCCGCCAGGCCTCCATGGCCTGGGCGCGCATGTCGAGCTTTTCGCGGAAGGCGCCGAGGATGGTCTCGTCCGGGCGCAGATGCACGGCGCCGACGTCGCCGTCGACCAGGATCCGGTCGCCGTTGCGCGCCTCCAGCGTGATGCGCTCGGCCTGGATCACCAGCGGGATGGCCAGCGCGCGGGCCACGATCGCGGCGTGGGAGCCGATGGCCCCTTCCTCCAGCACCACGCCGGCCAGCCGGTCGCCGTAGTCCAGCAGCTCTCCCGGTCCGATGTTGCGGGCGACCAGCACCGCGCCCTCGGGAAGCTCGCGCTGGCCGCGTTCGCCGGCGAGATGGCGCATCAGCTTGTTGGCGAGGTCGTCGAGGTCGTGGGCGCGTTCCCGCAGATAGGGGTCGGCGATGCGGGCGAGGCGCGCGCGCACGGCCGTCTGCTCCCGCTCCACCGCCACCTCGGCCGCGAGGCCGCTGTCCACCGAGGCCAGCATCCGCCTGAGCCAGCCCTTGTCATGGGCGAACATGCGGTAGGCTTCGAGCACGTCGCGATGCTCCCCCGCCCCGCCCAGCAGGTCGCCGGCGAGCAGGTCGTCCACCTCGCCGCGCAGGGCCTCCACCGCCTCGGTCAGGCGGCGGCGCTCCGCCTCCACGTCCTCGGCCACGGGGTTGGCCAGCATCACCCGGGGTTCGTGCAGATGCACCACGCCCTCGGCCGCGCCTTCCTGGGCCGACACGCCGCGGGCGTAATGGGGGCGGACATGGGCGCCGGCGAGCTCCGCGTCGCCCTCGCCCAGGAAGGCGCCCAGCTCGGTCATCTCGGCCAGCAGCATGGCCACGACTTCCAGCCCGTGAACGTCGTCCTCGGTGTAGTGACGCGCCTCGCGGTTCTGCACCACGAGCACGCCCAGCACCTCGCCCAGCCGCTGGATCGGCACGCCGAGGAAGGAGAGATACACCTCCTCCCCCGTGCCGGGGATATACTGGAAGCCGCGGGCGTTCTGGGCGTCGGCGGTCTTGATCGGCTCCGACCGGCTGGCGATCTGGCCCACAAGGCCCTGCCCGACCAGCAGGAAGGCGCGATGCACCGAGTCGCGGTTCAGACCCTCGGTCGCGCAAAGCTCCAGCTTGCGGTCGCCGCGGCGCAGGTAGATCGAGCACACCTCGGTCGACATCGAGGACGCGATCAGCGTGACGATGGCGTCCATGCGCTGCTGGCCGTCGCCGGCCTCCGCCATCACCCCCGCCAGCCGCTTGAGCAGCAGGCGCGAGCCGCCGCCCGCGCCGCCGCCGGGCTGCGCGTCCTGCGCCCCCGTCGCCGGGGGGCCGCCGCCTTCCGGCGGGGTCATGCGGAAAGCTCCGTCATCGGGCGAGGATCCCGGCCGGCGCTCAGGCGGCGGCGAGGTCGAAGGCCGCGTGCAGGGCCTGGACCGCGAGCTCCATGTACTTGCGGTCGACCAGCACCGAGACCTTGATCTCCGACGTGGTGATGACCTTGATGTTCACGCCCTCGTCGGCCAGCGCCTTGAACATGCGCTGCGCGACCCCGGCATGGGAGCGCATGCCGATGCCGACCACCGAGACCTTGGCCACCGCGTCGTCCACCACCCGCTCCTTCCAGGCGATCTCCCCGGCCTCGGCGGCCGCGTCCAGCGCCTTGGCGGCGCGGGCCACGTCGTCCACGGGCAGCGAGAAGGTCATGTCGGTGCGGCCGTCGGCGGAGATGTTCTGCACGATCATGTCGACCACCACGCCGGCGCCGGCCAGCGGGCCGAAGATGGCGGCGGCGACGCCGGGCCGGTCCTCGACCCCCAGCAGGGTGATCTTGGCCTCGTCGCGCGAGAAGGCGACGCCGGAGACGATCTTCGATTCCATGATTTCATCCTCGTCGCAGACCAGCGTGCCTTCGTCGTCCGAGAAGGACGACCGCACCATCAGCCTCGTCTTGTAGCGCAACGCCAGCTCCACCGAACGGGTCATCAGCACCTTGGCGCCCAGCGAGGCCAGCTCCAGCATCTCCTCATAGGCGATGCGGTCGAGCTTGCGGGCGCGTTTCTCGATGCGCGGGTCGGTGGTGTAGACGCCGTCCACGTCGGTGTAGATGTCGCAACGCTCCGCCCCCAGCGCGGCGGCGAGCGCCACGGCGGTGGTGTCCGACCCGCCCCGGCCCAGCGTGGCGATGCGCCCGTCGGGGCCGATGCCCTGGAAGCCGGCGATGACCGCGTGCAGCCCTTCCCCGAACTTCTTGTGCAGCGCCTCGGTCCCGATCGACTCGATGCGCGCGGCGCCGTGGCCGTCATTGGTGCGGATCGGGATCTGCCAGCCCTGCCAGGACCGGGCGGGAACCCCCATCTCCTGCAGCACCAGCGCCATCAGGCCCGACGTCACCTGCTCCCCCGACGCGACCACCGCGTCGTATTCGCGGGCGTCGTAGAAGCCGCCGCCGTCGGAGCCGGGAGGGTTGGAGGCGTCGCGCACCCAGCCGACCAGCTCGTTGGTCTTGCCGGACATGGCGGAGACGACGACGGCCACGTCGTAGCCGGCCTCCACCTCGCGTTTGACCTTGCGGGCCGCGTTGCGGATGCGGTCGAGGTCGGCGACGGAGGTGCCGCCGAATTTCATCACGAGTATGGGCATGGCGGCCGGCCTTCCGAGACGCTCCGGTCTTGCGAATGTCGGCCGCGTCTTACGGGTTGGGCGCGGCGCGCGCAAGGCGGGACGGGGAGGTCGAGGCGCCTGAAACCGTTTTCAACAAGAACTTATACGGGCAGATCAGCCCCGGCCCACGCGCCCGTCGGAGAACAGCGGCATCGCCAGCCCCAGCAGCGCGAGCGCGAGACCCAGCGTGACGAGCCACACATGCGGCTGCGCCTCCAGCGAACGGCCCAGCGCGCCGAGGATCGCGGCGGCGCCGGTCGCCGCCTCCGGATCGGCGGCGGCGGCGTGCAGGACGTCGTCCTGGAAGGCGGCGAGGCCGGAGGCGAGGCGCATGGCGGGTCTCCCGTGGCGGCGGCGCGAAGGGGGCGCGGCGGTCGGGGAGGGATGTGCCATCGACGGCGATTCCTCGGAATTTCCAACAAGTTTAACGGCATCGGAATCAAAATTAATGGATCACGGACCGCGCCGGCGGGATCGCCCGCGCAGGATCCGGGCGCGGGTTCCGGGCTGCGCCGGCCGCCGCGTCGGGGCGAGGGTCGCGGCGTCGGGGCCGGCTGTCGGCCCCTCGGGATCGGGAGGCGGGCATGGGTCTGCTGGACGGGAAAAGCGCCATCGTGACCGGTGCGGGATCGGGCATCGGGCGGGCGGCGGCGCGGCGCTTCGCGGCGGAGGGCGCCTCGGTCGTGCTGGTGTCGCGCCGGGCCGCGCCGCTGGAGGCGCTGGCGGAGGAGATCGCGGCGGCGGGGGGGACCGCGCTCCCCTGCCCCGGCGACGTGACCGACCCGGCCGCGGCCGAGTCGGCGGTGGCGCTGGCGACGGCGCGGTTCGGCGGGCTGGACATCGCTTTCGACAACGCCGGCGATCTCGGCGCCCTCGGCCCGGCGGAGACGCTGGAGGTCGACGCCTTCCGAGCCACGCTGGAGACCAACCTCGTCGCCGCCTTCGCCTGCGCCCGCGCCCAGCTTCCGGCGCTGGAGGCGCGGGGCGGCTCGCTGATCTTCACCGGCAGCTTCGTGGGGGTCACGGCGGGTCTCGCCGGAATGGCGCCCTATGCGGCGGCGAAGGCGGGGCTGCTGGGGCTGACCCGGGTGCTGGCCGCGGAATACGGGCCGCGCGGGGTGCGGGTGAACGCCCTGCTGCCCGGCGGGACCGACACCCCGATGGGCGAGGCCGCGACCGCGACGCCCGAGGCGCGGGCGGCGGTGGAGGGCCTGCACGCGCTCAAGCGCCTCGCCACGCCCGAGGAGATCGCCGGCGCCGCCCTGTTCCTCGCCTCCGACCTCTCCGGCTTCGTGACCGGGACCGCGCTGTTCGCGGACGGGGGCGTGTCGACCAGCCGGGGATGAACCGCGCCCGGGCCGGCGCGCGCCATGCGCCGGTCCGACGCATTAACCGCGCCGGACGGCGGGCGTAACGGTGGGGACATGCCTACCGTCAGCACGCTCCGCATGCCGCTCGCGATCGCCGCGACGCTGGCCGCGGCCGCCGCGGCGCCGGCGGCCGCCCATGTCGGCCACGCCCCGCATCCCGAATCCTGGTCCTCCTGGCGGATCGACCCCGACATCGCGCTGGGCGTTCTGGTCGCCGGCGGCGTCTACCTGCGCGGCGCCCTGAGGCGGGAGCGCGCCCGCCATCCGCCCGCGCACTGGCGCCATGTCGCCTTCCTCGCCGGGCTGGGCGCGGTGGCGATCGCGCTGGAGTCGCCGGTGGACCCGATGGCCGAGCGGTTGTTTTGGATGCACCAGGTCCAGCACATGCTGCTGCGCATCCTCGCGCCCCTGCTGATCGCGCTGTCGGCGCCGCAGGCGGTGCTGGTGGCGGGCCTGCCCCGGTCGTGGCGACGGCGGGCGCTGGCCCCGCTGCTGCGCTCCGCTCGGCTGGACCTGCTGTGGACCGCGATCCGCGCGCCGGTCCCGCTGTTCGCGATCTACGTCGCCGCGCTCTATGTCTGGCAGATCCCCGCGCTGCACGATTTCGCCCTGCTCGACGAACCGACCCACTGGCTGATGCATGTGACCATGCTCGCGGCGGGGCTGATGTTCTGGTCGGCGATCCTCGACCCCCGCGACCCGCCGCAGGGCTGGAGCCACCGGGTCCGGCAGGCGGCGCTGGTCTTCGGCATCTTCTCCAACATGGCGCTGGGCGCGGTCACCACCCTGAAGACCGTGGAGCTTTACCCCGCCTACGACCTCGCCGGCCGGCTGTGGGGCACGCCGCCGATGGCCGACGAAAGCGCCGGCGGCTTCCTGATCTGGGCCCCCAGCTCGATGATGCTGCTGGTCGGCATCCTGCTGGTGTTCAACCTGTGGAACCGGGCCGAGGAGCGGCGCCTGCGCCGGCCGCCGCCGCGCGGCCGCTCCAATTCCGCCGCGCTGGAGCGGCCGGAGACGGCGGAGGAGCTGCGGCTGATGGTCGACGGCCCGAACCGGCGCACGGGCCGGCTGCTCGGCGCCATGTCGGCCAGCGTCTTCGCCATGGTGTTCAGCATCGCGGTGGTGGTCCACATGCTGCACGCGGCGCCCGCCATGGCCGGGCATCCGCCGCCTGCGCCGACTCCGGCCCACGCGGACCGCTGACGCCCGCAAGCGCGACGCCCACGAAAAAGGGGCCCCGGCAGCGGCCGGGGCCCCCTGTCGCCCGAAGGCGCGGGACTCAGTGCCCGAGGATCTGGCTGAGGAACAGCTTGGTGCGGTCCGACTTGGGGTTCTTGAAGAACTCCTCCGGCTCGTTCTGCTCCACCACCTGACCCGCGTCCATGAAGATCACCCGGTTGGCCACCTGCCGCGCGAAGCCCATCTCATGGGTCACGCAGAGCATGGTCATGCCCTCCTCCGCGAGCGAGATCATGGTGTCGAGCACCTCCTTGATCATCTCGGGGTCGAGGGCGGAGGTCGGCTCGTCGAACAGCATGATCCGCGGCTTCATGCAGAGCGAGCGCGCGATCGCCACGCGCTGCTGCTGACCGCCCGAAAGCTGGCCAGGATACTTGTGGGCCTGATCGGGGATCTTGACCTTTTCGAGGAAGTGCATCGCCGTCTCCTCCGCCTCGCGGCGGGGGGTCTTGCGGACCCAGATCGGGGCCAGGGTGCAGTTCTCCAGGATGGTCAGATGCGGGAAGAGGTTGAAGTGCTGGAAGCACATCCCGACCTCCTTGCGGATCGTGTCGATGTTCTTGAGGTCCGAGGTCAGTTCGGTCCCGTCGACGACGATCTTGCCGGCCTGATGCTCCTCCAGCCGGTTGATGCAGCGGATCAGCGTGGATTTGCCCGAGCCCGAGGGCCCGCAGATCACGATGCGCTCGCCGCGGTTGACGGTGAGGTTGATGTCCCGAAGGACGTGGAACTCGCCATACCACTTGTTCATCTTGGTGATCTGGATGGCGACCTCGTCGCTGACGGTCATCGTCGGACGGGGGGCGACGGCGGCTTCGGTCATGTCATTCACTCCTGGTCCGGTCTCAACGGTGATCGGTTTTCAGCTTCTTTTCCAGATACATGGAGTATCGGGACATGCCGAAGCAGAACACGAAGAAGAAAAGGGCGACGAAGACGTAGAACTCCCACACCAGGCCGTTCCAGTTCGAGTCGGCGCGGATCGGCGTGATCATCCCCACCGGGTCCAGCAGGCCGATCACGGAGACCAGGGTGGTGTCCTTGAACAGCCCGATGAAGGTGTTGACGATCCCGGGGATGGAGATCTTGAGCGCCTGGGGAAGGATGATCAGGCGCATCGACTTCCAGTAGTCGAGCCCGAGGCTGTCCGCCGCCTCATACTGCCCGGTGGGCAGGGCGGCCAGGCCGCCGCGGATCACCTCGGCCATGTAGGCCGACGAGAACAGGGTGGCCATGATCACGACGCGCAGGATCAGGTCCAGCGCGGTGCCCGGCGGGAAGAAATAGTTCAGCACCGAGGACGCCACGAACAGCAGGGTGATCAGCGGCACGCCGCGGATGAACTCGATGAACACCACGCAGATCGTCTTGATGAAGAACAGGTCCGACTTGCGCCCCAGCGCCAGCAGGATCCCGAAGGGCAGCGAGGCGACGATGCCGGTGACGCCGATGATCAGCGCCAGCAGGAAGCCGCCGATCTTGGAGCTTTCCACCGGCTCCAGCCCCAGCCCGCCCCAGATCAGGAAATAGGCGATGAAGGGATAGGCGGCGGAGAACCACAGCATCTGCCGGGGCAGCTTGTTGAACAGCACCGGCGCGATGGCCACGAACATCAGCAGGAAGGCCAGCGTCGGGCGCCAGAACAGCTCGTTCGGGTAGAAGCCGAACAGGAACTGGTTGAACCGCTCGTTGATCACCGCCCAGCAGGCGAAGGGTCCCTCCACCCCGTTGGCGGCGGCGATCTCGCGGCATTCGGCGAGCGAACCCGCCTCCCATACCGCGTCGATGAAGGCCCACTGGATCAGCGCCGGCACCGCCATGACGATGACGAGCGCGGCGAGCACGGTGAGCACCCCGTTGAAGACCGAGGAGAACAGGCTCTCCCGGATCCATTTCACGGCCCCCCGGTCCTTGGCGGGAGGCGGGCTCGGCGGGATCTGCGTCTTGGCGACGAAGGCGACGGTGTTGGCGTGGGTGTCGGACATCACGCGGCCCTCTTCACACGGGTGAGGTAGGTGACGTTCGGCCGGGCGCCGAGCACCAGATAGGCGATGGAGGCGAGCTGCAGCGCAAGTCCGCCCACGACCACGACCGCGTGCGGGATCGAGGGCATGAGCCCGCCGATATCCGCCCCGGCCAGCGCCGCCACGACCCACAGGATCGCGGTCAGCGCCGCGAAGTCGGCGACGCGGTAGTGCTTGAACATCGCCGTCAGCAGGGTCGCCACGCAGGACGCGGTCAGCGCCAGGTAGGAAAGCTGCTCCACGAAGGTCCATTCCACGTAGGGAATCCGGTCCTCGGGCACGCTGGCCAGGAACAGCCAGTCCAGCAGCCCCACCAGCATCGCCGCGTAAAGCAGCACCACCAGATTCAGGAACCCGGCCACGCCATAGATCGGCTTGTGCGCGGCGTCGCCCTTCTTGAGGTTGTCCCAGGGCCCGGTGGTCTTGTCGAAAAGCTTGGCCAGCGTGAACGTGGTGCCGGAGGCGGAGGTCCGCTCCACCAGCTTCACCTGCTCGTTATACAGGTTCATCACCATGGAGATGGTCAGCGAGATGCACAGGTAGAACGCCATCAGCAGCAGCAGCGTCTCGAACTCGCGCCCCGTCTGGTTCAGCGTGATGCCGCCCAGCGTGCCGGTCGCGTCCATGTAGCCCACGGCGATGGCCAGCGACGAGTTCTTGGTCAGGTTCAGATACTGCGAGATCAGCGGCGGAATGATCACCCGCAGCGCCTGCGGCAGGATGATGAGGCTCATGGTCCGGTTGGCCCGCAGGCCCAGCGCGAAGGCGGCCTCCGACTGACCCTTGGACACGGACTGGATGCCCGCGCGCACGTTCTCGGCGATGAAGGCGCCGGTGTAGATCGACAGGGCCAGCCACAGCGCCACGAGGCTGTTGCGCATGTAGATGCCGCCCGAGAAGTTGAAGCCCTTGAGCGCCGGCTCCTCCACGGTGATGGGCGCGCCGGCGACCATCGCCACCAGCAGGAACACCACCAGCGGCGGCAGGACCCACAGCGCGAGGCGCACGCGGCCGACGGGCAGAAGGCGGCCGGTGTCCTGCTGGATCTCCTTCGCGCGGCGGCTGTACCAGACCGAGCCGACGACGCCGGCGACGAAGGCCAGCACCACCCAGACCGAGCCGTCGCCGAAGATCAGTCCCGGCACGTAGAAGCCGCGGTTGGTGGCGACCACGCCGCTGTCGAACAGGCCGAACAGGGCGAAGGGCTCCGCCTGGCGCGGGGTCGGCAGGAATTCGTCGAAGACGGCCGCCAGCAGCAGGATCTGGATCAGAACCGGCACGTTGCGCACCAGCTCGATATAGACCGTCATCACCTTGGAGATCAGCCAGTTGTTCGACAGGCGCAGCACGCCCGCGACCACGCCGAGCACGGTGGCGGTGATGCAGCCCAGAAAGGCGACCAGCAGCGTGTTGAGGATCCCCACCACCGCCGCCGTGGCGTGGGAGGAGCGCGACGTGTAGTCGATCAGCCGCTGGTTGATGTCGTAAGAGGCCGGATCCTCGAGGAACCCGAAGTCGAAGGTCTTGCCCAGCGCCGCGAGGTTCGCGAGCACGTTGGACACAAGGTAGCTCACCCCGAGGATCACGAGGATCAGGGCTATGGTCTGGATGGTCAGCGATCGGTATCGCGTGTCGGTCCAGAGCATCCCCAGCCGGAACTCCGCGCGGGGCGCATCCGTCATGGCCGCCATGGCCGGCTCCTTCACCTGTTGCAGCGCCCGGCCTCCCCTTGGCCGCCGGTTGATCCGGTCGTGCCGTGGCGGGCGTCCGTTATGTGAGAGGGGCGCGCCGTTCCCGGCGCGCCCCGTTTCAAGTCCCGGCTTCGCTCAGCGGAAGGGCGGGGAGTACTGCAGACCGCCCTGGGTCCAGAGCGCGTTCAGGCCGCGCTCCAGGGCCACCGGGGTGTCCACGCCCAGGTACTTGGCGAAGATCTCGCCGTAGTTGCCCTCGGCCTGGATGACCTTCACCGCGAAGTCGGCCGGCAGGCCGAGCATGGCGCCGTACTCGCCCTCGGCGCCCAGCATGCGGTTGATCTCCGGGTTGTCGGTGCCCTTGGCCATCTCGGCCACGTTGTCCTTGGTCACGCCCAGCTCTTCGGCGATCAGCAGGACGTTGAAGGACCAGCGCACGATGTCGCCCCACTCGGAGTCGCCGTGACGGACCACCGGGCCCAGCGGCTCCTTCGAGATGATCTCGGGAAGGATGATGTGATCCTTCGGCGCCTCGAAGGTGGAGCGCGACGCGGCCAGCGCCGAGCTGTCGGTGGTGTACACGTCGCAGGCGCCGGCGAGATACTTCTGCTGGGCCTCGGCGTTGGTCTCCACCGGCACCGGCTCGTAGCTCATGCCGTTGATGCGGAAGTAGTCGGCCAGGTTCAGCTCGGTGGTGGTGCCGGTCTGGATGCAGACGGTGGCGCCGTCCAGCTCCTTGGCCGAGGTCACGCCCAGCGCCTTGGGAACCATGAAGCCCTGGCCGTCGTAGTAGTTGACGCCCGCGAACTCGAACTTCAGGTCGACATCGCGCGAGAAGGTCCAGGTGGTGACGCGCGACAGCATGTCGATCTCGCCGGAGGCGAGCGCGGTGAAGCGGGTCTTGGCGGTGGTCGGGGTGAACTTCACCGCCTTCGGGTCGCCGAAAACGGCGGCCGCGACGGCGCGGCAGACGGCCACGTCGAAGCCGGCCCATTCGCCGTTGGCGTCGGTGAACTCGAAGCCGGCGACGCCGGTGGCGACGCCGCAGCTGAGGAAGCCCTTGGCCTTCACGTCGTCAAGCGTCGCAGCCGCGGAGGCGCCGGCCGACAGCGCCACGGCGGCGGCGGCGGCGCCGATCAGGTGGTTGAGTTTCATAGGTGAATATACCTCTTCCTGTGGGGTCCGGGACTATATGTCCCGGTTGGTTCTCGCCCGTCGGCCGAAGCCCCGGACGTATGAGCGTCTTTCGCCTGAGCGGCCAGGTCCCTCCGCCCATCACGAACAATGAACGGGGGCTTCACAGAAGGTCAACCCCTGCCGCCGCCTCTATCATGCCGCAATGCGGCGAGCCTTTGAAAGCCTCTTGTCGAGGCGCCGAAAGCTTCGGGCGCCTTGGAATGCGGCGGCTGATGACTCGTCAATAACCGCGGATTGCGTGTTGATTCCGTTCGCTGATTCGCCACAAACGCTGATGCGGGGTCCGATTCGGTTCGCGCCGGCGATCGTCTCCCCGCGAACCGTCAGGGTTCCGAAGCGTCAGCAGCGCGGCGACTCAGGCGACTCGCAGGAAGCCTGACAGGGGCGCGCCGTCGGGCATCCGCGCCTCGACCAGCCAGGGTTCCTCGACCACTTCCGACACGTCGGAGGTCGGCGGACCGCTGCGGCAGGCGTCGAGCATCCGGCGCACCAGGTCCTCGGGCCCGACCGCCATCAGCTCCACCGATCCGTCGGAGAGGTTGCGCACATAGCCCCACAGGCCCAGCGACCAGGCGGTGGAGCAGGCCCAGTCCCGATATCCCACGCGCTGAACCCTGCCCCGGATGATGGCCCGCACGGCGATATGGTTCATGGCGCAGTCCCCGGAATAAGGCGTCGCGGCTCGGGGAGAAGACTAGCGCAGGCCCGACCCTCGAAACAGTCCCGCGCGCTCGCGTCGCATGTCCAGGGTCAACGGATGGTCACCGGCCCCCGAACGGAAGCCGCCGCAGCAGGCGGAACGGCGCCCCGCCCCCCGGATCGCCGAAAAGCGCCGCCTCCCGCACCGGGAGCGGTCCCGCGCAGAACGGCGCGACATGGGGGGCGAGCGCGGCCGAGGTCGCCGCCAGATCCTCCGGCGACAGGGCCGAGGACAGGGTGAGGTGAAAGCGGAACTGCGCGCCGACATAGGGATAGCCCCAGCGGGCCAGCAGCGCCTCATGCTCCGCCGACAGCGGGTTGGCGCGCCTCCGCGCCAGCTCCGCTTCCGACGGGGGGGCGCGGAAGGCGTCCAGCGCCTCCACGCAGGTCATCGCCAGCGCCGCCATCTCCGGGCTGGGCGCGGACAGGCGAAGCGAGGCGAAGCGGCCGATGGCGTGCAGGGTCAGCGCCGGCGCCTCGAAGGGGACGAGGCCCGCCGCCATCGCCTCCGCCGCCGCCAGCAGCCCGGCGGCGTCGGTCCCCGCGGCCAGCGCGAAGGGCGGCTTCAGGGTGCCGTGAAAGCCGTAGCGGCGGGGGGAGACGGTCAGCTCCTCCGCCGCGCGCGGCAGACCGGTCACGGGGGGGCGCGGCGGAACCTCGCCCGTCTCCGCGTCCCAGCCCAGCCAGGCGGAGCCGAAGCGCCAGAGGGGGGAGCCCGCCTCCGGCGCGTAGTAGATCGCGTAGCGGGCGTAGCCCTCGATATCGGTCATCCGCTCCCCCTTCGCGGCCTTGCTCAGCCCGGATAGGCCACGGCTTCCTGCCGCTGGGTCCCCAGCCCCTCGACGCCCAGCTCCAGCACGTCGCCGGGGCGCAGGAAGCGTTGCGGCTTCATGCCCATGCCGACGCCCGAGGGCGTTCCGGTGCAGATCAGGTCCCCCGGCATCAGCCGCATGAACCGGCTGAGATAGGACACGATTTCGGCCACCGAGAAGATCATGTCGGCGGTGTTCGAATCCTGCTTGCCCTCGCCCCCGTTCAGCGTGAGCCAGATGCGCAGCACCTGCGGGTCGGGGATCTCGTCGGCCGTCACCATCCACGGCCCGGTCGGGCCGAAGCCGGGGGCGGATTTGCCCTTGACCCACTGGCCGCCGCGCTCCTGCTGCCACTCGCGCTCGGACACGTCGTTGACCACGCAGTAGCCGGCGACGCGGGACAGGGCCTCGGCCTCCGAGACATGCTCGGTCGGCTGGCCGATCACCACGCCCAATTCCGCCTCCCAGTCGGTCTTGACCGAGCCCTTGGGGATGGTCAGCGGGTCGTTCGGCCCGGCGAGACAGGAGGCGGCCTTGGTGAAGACGATCGGTTCCTTGGGATGGGGCATGCCGCTTTCGTCGGCGTGCAGGCGGTAGTTCAGACCGATGGCGTGGAAGGTCGGCACGCGGCTGAGGCAGGCGCCGAGCCGGGGCGCGTCGACCCTGGGCAGGCTTTCGGGGTCGATCCCCCGCAGCCGGTCCAGCGAAGCCGGGCTCAGCGCGTCGCCGGCGAGGTCGCCCAGCGTCCCCGACAGGTCCCTCACGCCGCCCGCTTCGTCCAGCATCCCCGGCTTCTCGGCCCCCTTCGGGCCCCAGCGCAGCAGTTTCATCGCGTCTCTCCCTGTGTTGGACCTTCCCGCCGCGTCTCCCGCGCCGGGTCAGCCGATATCGAACACCAGGCAGGTGGTGGTGCCCGAGGCGTAGACCTTGCCGTCCGGCCCGACCAGCGTGCCGTCCGCGGTCGCGGTCTGGCGTCCCACATGGCGCGCCACGCCCAGCGCGCGCAACGTCCCGGTGTCCTCCCGCGCGCCGCGCAGGATGTTCACCTTGTATTCGAGCGTGAGATAGCCCTTGCCCCTGGGCAGCCGCGTGTGGATCGCGCAGCCCATGGCGCTGTCGAGCAGCACGCCGTACCAGCCGCCATGGACCGAGCCGATGGGGTTGTAGAGGTCGAAGGACGTGTCCCCCTCGAAGGTCGCGGTCCCGTCGCCGACCTCGGTGAGCTGGAAGTTCAGCAGCCGCGCGATGGGGGCCGCGGGGGCGAGGCCGTCGCGCACCCGCTCCAGCAGCTCGCGCCCCGAAAGCCCGGCCATCTGCGCCGGCGTCATCATGTCGGCGAGGCCGGCGGGCCAGAGCGGTGCGGGGCGGGGGTCGGTCATCGCGTGGTCCTCGCTCTGGACAGGGGGCGCGGGGTCAGGCCAGCAGGTCGAGCAGACGGCGGGCCTGGAGGAAATCCCGGCGCTTGAGCGCCGCCACCTCCGCCGCCTCGGCGTCCTCGCCCCAATGCTCGGCCTGGAAATCCTCGTCGAGGCGGGACAGCCGCCAGCCGTCCTCCGCCCCCAGCGCCCCTTCCGACACCGCCAGCCCCAGCACCAGCGAACCCGAGAGCGTCACCAGTTCGTGCAGCGCCGCCAGCCGGTGCGGGTCATGGGCGGCGACCGCGGCGGTCAGCGCCGCCAGCGCCTCGGCCGGCTGGGCGACATGCATCACGCCCTCGGCGCAGGTCAGGCGGGCGCCGTGGCGGGTCTCGGCCCAAGCGAGCCAGGGGTCCCATGCCTCCGCCTGCCGTTCGGCAAGCGGGCGGGGATGGGGGGCGCGGTAGCAGATCAGGTCGGACCCGCCGTATTCCGCGATCATGCCCACCACCTCCGCGTGATGGGTCGTCACCCGGTCGATGACGGTGTTGAGCGCCTTGGTAAGCGGCAGCGTGGCGGGGTCCAGCCGCTCGCCCTGCGCGTTCCACTCCGCCGCCGTCGCCTCCCCCAGCGCCTGGGTGGGCGCGAGCAGCTCCGCTCCGCCGGGCGTGCGCAGCGGCTTGCCGTCGAGCCGCACCGCCCAGCCGGCGCCGCCCTCGGCGGGCCGGCAGGCGGCCTGGGTCCAGAAGCGCTTCGGCGCGGAGGCGGCGGAGGAGGGGGCGGGGGCCATCGGCTCAGTCCCTTTCGTCCAGCGCGGCCAGCGCCGCGTCCAGGTCTTCGTATCCGTGGATCACCGCGTCGGCGCCGGCGGCGCGCAGCCGGGCCTCGTCATGGTAGCCCCAGGTCACGGCCAGCGCCCGGAACCCGGCGTTGCGGGCCATCTCCATGTCATACTCGGTGTCGCCGATCATCACCGCATGGGCGGCGTCGGCCCCCGTCTCCTCCAGCGCGCGCAGCAGCATGGAGGGATGGGGCTTCGAAGGGTGCAGGTCGGCGGTCTGCAGGGTCTGGAAATAGCGGGCGAGGTCGTGCCCCTCCAGCGCATGGCGCAGGCCGCGCATCGCCTTGCCGGTGGCAACGCCCAGCAGGGTTTCGGGCTGCGCCGCCAGCCGCGCCACCGCCTCCCGCGCGCCGGGATAGAGGGGGGAGGCGGTCTCTCCCCCCGTCTCGGCCCGGAGCGCCACGAAGGCGGCGCGGTAGGCGTCGCAGAGCCGGTCGATGGCCTCCGCCGGCTCGGAGGGGGCCAGCCGGCGGAACGCCTCGGGCAGGGACAGGCCGATGATCCCCAGCGTGTCGGAGGGCGGCGGCGGCGCGCGACGCTCCGCGGCGAAGGCCCGGTCCATGGCCGCGAGGATCAGCGCCTGGCTGTCGATCAGCGTGCCGTCCATGTCGAAGACGACGAGGCGGAGCGGGGCGTCGGAGGTCACGGGCGGGCGGGCTCCGGGGGCGAGAGGCGCGGCGGCGGCCCGCGCGGACGGATCGCGGCCCGGGGACCGCGAGATCGGGGCGCGGCCGGCGGGCCGCCGGGGCTTTTGGGTAGCGCTCGGGGGGCGGGCTGTCCAGCGGGACGGACGGCGCGGCGGGGACGAGGCCCCGGGTCAGGCCCGGGGCGCGCGCGCGCCGCGGGCGGGCGACCGCACCGGCTTCAGCCCTTGGCGCGGTCCGGGTCGAAGGGATGCGGCGGGGCGTTCTTCACCTTCCAGCCGAAGGTGTCCCAGGTGCGCCGCATGTGCTCGGGCAGCGGCGCGACGACGGTCATCAGCCGCTTCGTGCCCGGATGCTCGAAGGTCAGGGACCGGGCGTGAAGGTGCAGCTTGCGGCTGATCACGCCGCCCAGCTGCGCGCCCCAGCCCTCGCCCTCGTTGGTCAGGCCGGAGCCGCCGTATTTGCCGTCCCCCGCGATGGGCGTCCCCAGCGCGGCCATATGCGCGCGAAGCTGGTGGGTGCGCCCGGTGATCGGCGACAGCGCCACCCAGGCGGCGCGGTTCCCCACCGCCTCGAACACCTGGTATTCGGTCAGCGCGCGCTTGGCGCCCTCGGTGGTCGCCACCTCGTCGGGGTGGACGAGGCGCATCTTCTCGCCCTCGCCCCCCGCGCCGCGGCCGCCGGCCTTGACCAGCCCCCAGCGGATCGCCCCCTGCTCGGGGTCCGGCACGCCGGAGGTCAGGGCCCAGTAGACCTTGCGGGTGTCGCGGTGCCGGAAGCTCGCGGTCAGCGCCCGCGCGGCGGCGGCGGTGCGCGCCAGCACCAGCACGCCCGAGGTGTCGCGGTCGAGCCGGTGCACCAGCTTCGGCCGCTCCTCCGCCCCGAATTTCAGCGCCTCCGACAGGCCGTCCACGTGCCGCTCGGACTGGCCCGAACCGCCCTGCACGGCGAGCCCCGCGGGCTTGTCGAGCACGATCAGGTGGTCGTCGCGCCAGACCACCGCCGCGCGGATCATCTCGGCGTCGGCGGGCGAGATCCGGGCGCGCTGCTCGGCCCGCTCGGCCTCGCGCTTCGCCAGATATTCCGGGGTCTCGTCGGGCATCGGCGGCACCCGCACCACCTGCCCCGCCTCCAGCCGGGTCGAGGCCTTGGCCCGCGCCCCGTCCACCCGCAATTCGCCCTTGCGCAGCATCTTCTCGATGCGCCCCTGGGAGAGCTGCGGAAAGCGCCTGCGCAGCCAGCGGTCGATGCGCTGGTCGGCGTCGTCAGCCTCGATGGCGATGGTCTGCACGCCGGGCATGGCTCAGCCCTCCCCGAAAGCGGCGCGGGCGAGCGCGAGCCCGGCCCAGAGCGCCAGCACCGAAACCGCGACCGACCCGGCCATATAGGCCGTCGCCACCCCGAGCCGCCCCCGCTCGATCAGATAGAGCGCGTCGAGCGAGAAGGCGGAGAAGGTCGTGAACCCGCCCAGCAGCCCGGTCATCACCAGCGGCGCGAACCGGACCCAGGCGCCCGGCGCGCGTTCCATCAGCAGCACGGCCGCGAGGCCCATGACGAAGGAGCCGAGCACGTTCACCCCGAAGGTCCCCCAGGGGAATCCGTGCCCCAGCGTCCGCCCGGCCCAGCCGGAGAACGCGAAGCGAAGCATGGCGCCGCAGGCGCCGCCGAGAGCGACGAGGAGGTAGGTCATCGGCGGCAGATGCGCCAAACCCGGCGGCGCGTCAAGCCGGGCGGGCCATTCCCGCCCCGCCCGCCCCGTTTCCCCCCGTTTTCCGGCCGGACCGGGGTGGGCGGGCGGGAGGTCCGGCCGGAAAACGGGGAACCGTCAGGTTCCCTCCCCGCCCTCCGCCTTGCGCCGCGCCCGCAGCTTCTCGAAATAGGCGGCCCGCTTGCCCAGCTCCCGCTCGAAGCCCCGCTCCACCGGCTGGTAGAGCGACGGGCGCGCCATCCCGTCGGGGAAGTAGTTCTGGCCCGAGAACCCGTCCTCGGCGTCATGGTCGTAGGCGTAGCCGCCGCCGTAGCCCTGTTCCTTCATCAGCTTGGTCGGGGCGTTGAGGATATGCTTGGGCGGCGGGGCGGAGCCCGTCTCCTTCGCCAGCCGCATCGCCCCCTTCCAGGCCGCATAGACCGCGTTGGACTTGGGGGCGAGCGCCAGATGCGTCACCGCCTCGGCCAAGGCCAGCTCCCCTTCCGGCGAGCCCAGCCGCTCATAGGTCTCCCACGCCGCGAGGCAGAGCGGGAGCGCGTCCGGATCCGCCAGCCCGATGTCCTCCGCCGCCATGCGGGTGATGCGGCGGGCGAGGAAGCGCGGATCCTCGCCCCCCTCGATCATCCGCGCCAGCCAGTAGAGCGCCGCGTCGGGGTCCGAGCCGCGGACCGATTTGTGCAGGGCGGAGATCAGGTTGTAATGCCCGTCGCCCGACTTGTCGTATTGCGCGGCCCGCCGGGTCAGGCGCCGCGACAGCGCCTCGCGGTCCACCGGCCCCGGCCCCATGCGCAGCGCCTGCTCGGCGAGGTTCAGAAGCGCCCGCCCGTCGCCGTCGGCCATCGTCACCAGCGCCTCGCGCGCGTCCGGCGTCAGGGGCAGCGGGCCTTCCGCCGCCTCGGCCCGGGCCAGAAGCCCTTCCATCGCCGCGTCGTCGAGCCGGTTGAGCACCAGCACCTGGGCGCGGGACAGGACGGCGGCGTTCAGCTCGAAGGAGGGGTTTTCGGTGGTCGCGCCGACCAGCGTGATCACGCCCGCCTCCATATGCGGCAGGAACCCGTCCTGCTGGGCGCGGTTGAAGCGGTGGATCTCGTCCACGAAGAGCAGCGTGCCGGTCCCGTTGGCGAAACGGATCCGCGCCGCGTCGAACACCTTCCGCAGCTCCGCCACGCCCGAGAAAATGGCCGAGATCTGCACGAAGGCCTGGTCCGTCGCCTCGGCCAGCAGGCGGGCGAGCGTGGTCTTGCCCACCCCCGGCGGCCCCCAGAGGATCAGCGAGGGCAGGTCCCGCGCCGCCACCATCTCCGCCAGCGGCCCGCCGGGGCCGAGCAGGTGGTCCTGGCCGATCACCTCCTCGATCCGCGCCGGGCGCAGACGGTCGGCCAGCGGGCGCCGGGCGCCGCCCTTCCCGCCGCCGCCGGTCGCGTCGTCCGCGGTCGTCTCGTCCTCGCCGCCGAACAGGTCCGCCATGCCGCCGCCCCGCCCGCTCAGCGCCGGAAGCGCAGCGCGCCGACCCGGCCGTCGCGCTCGATGCGGATGTCGAAAGCCTCGGGGCCGCGACGGGCGATGCGGGCCAGTTCCGCGGCGCTGTCCACCTCCCGCCCGTTGATCGCGCGGATCACGTCCCCCTTCCTGAACCCCGCGCGGGTCGAGGGCGGGGCCGCGTCGATCACCGCCACGCCCTCCGTCCCCAGCGGCAGGCCCAGTTCGTGCCCCAGCGCCGGGTTGATATTGGCAACCGTCAGCCCGGCCATAGGCGTGTCGCCCCCGATGCGCTGCGGATCGCGGGCCGGCGTCTCCGGCGCCGGAACCAGGGTCAGGGAGGCGCGGCCCGGCTTGCCGCCCGACAGGAAGTCGACCTGGGCCGCCTTGCCCAGCCCCAGCGCGGCCAGCCGGAATTCCAGCTCCGCCTGCGCCTCCACCGGGCGGCCGTCGATGGCGAGGATCACGTCGCCCCGCGCCAGCCCGGCCGCCGCGAAAGGCGACAGCGGGTGAAGCTTCGAGATCACCAGCCCCTCCGGGCTCTCCATCCCCAGCGCTTCGGCCAGCGCCCCGTCCACCGGCTGCCCGGTCAGCCCCGCCCAGGGACGGGCGAGCGTGGTGCGCCCGGCCTCCGCCTGCGCCACCACCTGCCGGACCAGCGCGGCGGGCACCGCGAAGCCGATGCCGATGGACCCGCCGGAGCGGCTGAGAATGGCGGTGTTGATGCCCAGCAGACGGCCCTGCATGTCCACCAGCGCGCCCCCCGAATTGCCCGGGTTGATCGCCGCGTCGGTCTGCAGGTAATAGCCCGCCCCGCCCCCCGGCGCCGCCCGCGAGCGCGCCAGCGCCGAGACGATGCCCGACGTCACCGTCTGCCCCACCCCGAACGGGTTGCCGATGGCGAGCACCAGGTCGCCGACCTCCACGCCTTCGGATTCCGGGTCGCGCAGCGCCAGCGCCGGCAGGTCATGGGCGCCTTTCAGACGCAGCACCACCAGGTCGCTTTCGGGATCGGACAGCACGACCTCGGCGTCGAACTCCCGCCGGTCGGACAGCACCGCGCGGATCTGGTCCGCGTCGCCGACCACGTGATGATTGGTCACCACCAGCCCGTCCGAGCGCACGATGACGCCGGAGCCGAGCGCGTTCTCCACCCGCCGTCCCTGGGGCATGGCCTGGCCGAAGAAGCGCTGGAAGAACGGGTTGCCCGCGAACGGGCTCGGCCGGCGGGTCACCACCCGTTGCGCGTAGATGTTGACCACAGCCGGCGCCGCCGCCTTCACCACCGGCGCGAAGGAAAGCTGGATCTGCGCCATCGCCTCGGGCGCGACCCTGCGCGTCTCCGCCCCCGCGGGCGGCGGCGCGGCCGCGGCCAGCGTCGGGAGCAGGAGCGCCAGCGCCAGCGCGCGGCGTCGGATGGGGGATGCGGTCATCGGCGGACTCCGTCACCGTCTCCGTCAGGGGCAGGAATCTAGGCGCCTCGCCCACCAAACGAAAGGGCCGCCCCCGGAGCGGGAGCGGCCCTGATCGTCGCGGGGACGAGGCGCGGCGCGGCCCGGGAAGGGCCGCGGCCGGATCAATCCTCGGCCGCTTCCAGCTCGGCGGCCACGCGGGCCTTGTCGCCGGCGCCCTTGGCGGCCGGGTCGCGGTCGACCAGCTCGATGATCGCCATCGGGGCCATGTCGCCATAGCGGAAGCCGGCCTTCAGCACGCGGGAGTAGCCGCCCGACCGCTCCTTGTAGCGGGGGCCGAGCACCTCGAAGAGCTTCTTCACCGCCGCATCCTGTTTGATGTCGGCATGGGCGAGGCGGCGGGCATGAAGATCGCCGCGCTTGCCGAGCGTGATCGCCTTGTCGATGATCCGCTTCAGCTCCTTCGCCTTGGGAAGGGTGGTCTTGATCTGCTCATGCTCGATCAGCGAGCAGACCATGTTGGCGAACATCGCCTTGCGGTGTTCGTGGGTGCGGTTCAGCTTGCGGTAGCCGTGGGCGTGACGCATGGGATGTTCCTTTTCGCGTTATGCTTTGTCCGGGCGGGGTCCATGGCCTCGCCCTCCTTGGGGCCTGAGCGGCCCGAGCCCGCGCGCGATACAGGATTCGGCGCGGAGGAGCAAGGGCGGGCGGCGCGCCCCCGCCCGGCCGCGATCAGCCGCGGCGGCGACGCGCCATGCCGAATAGCCCGACCAGACCAACGCCCAGCAGCAGCGCCGGCGCCGGCAGCGGCACGGAGGCGGAGGACGCAACAAACGCATCGCCCGGGGACAGAGTGAACGAGTCGACATCGAACTTGATCTCGTAGTCCCCGCCGCTCGAATTCGGCGTGAACCGCATCACGAGTTCCGTGTAGTAGATGTCTGGATAGCTCACCACCGGCGGAAGGACCGGGCTGCCGAAGGCGCCCGCGACGCCCTCGAACAGGCTTTGGTAGTTGATATCGTCGTAGCCCGGTGCATCGGCGAAGATACTGACGGCCAGCACGTTGTATGGCTGATCTAAGTCGACGAACGCAATCTGGCCCAAGCCGAACGCCGAGACCACCGTCTCATGCACGAAACTTCCCGCTTCCAACCTAATCTTGCGCACAGCGTCGTAGGTTGAAGACCATGGGCTAACGCTCGATGCCGGCGTGTCCGCATCGAACACCACGACGAACCGCATCGGATCCGCGTAATCGATGCCAAGGTCCACGAGCACGTTGGAACTCGGATCATAGGCGTGACCGTCGGTACGCCACACGTCCTCCATCGTTCCGACCATTTCGAGGGTCCAGAGTTCGAGCGCCGACGCCGGCGCGGCGCCGGCAAGACACGAGGACATGACCAAGGCGACGGAGGTATGATTCCAGAGCATTCGGCAACCTTTCCATTGGAAACAACGGTAAGAGCGGGACTTGAAAAAAGACTTCGTCATTCAGCATACTCCGCGCTTGCCCTTGCGTCCCCCACGAACTCTCGCCGAACGAAAAAAGCCGGCGCATACCTGCGCCGGCTTCCGAATGGCTCGACCCGTGGATCAGGTCAGAACTGGTCCTCGTACTTGCGGGCCAGGTCCTCGATGTTGTCCGGCGGCCAGTCCGGCACGTCCATCCCGAGGTGGAGGCCCATCTGCACGAGCACTTCCTTGATCTCGTTCAGCGACTTGCGGCCGAAGTTCGGGGTCCGGAGCATCTCCGCCTCGGTCTTCTGCACCAGGTCGCCGATATAGACGATGTTGTCGTTCTTCAGGCAGTTCGCCGACCGCACCGACAGCTCCAGCTCGTCGACCTTCTTGAGCAGGACCGGCGGCGTGCCGGTGCCCAGCAGGTCGTCGTCGTCGCCGCGCGAGGCCGACTCCGGCTCCTCGAAGTTCACGAACACCGAGAGCTGGTCCTGCAGGATCCGCGCGGCGTAGGCCACGGCGTCCTCGGGCGTGACCGAGCCGTCGGTCTCCAGCGTCAGGGTCAGCTTGTCGTAGTCGAGCACCTGGCCCTCGCGGGTCGGCTCCACCTTGTAGCTGACCTTCTTGACCGGGCTGAACAGCGCGTCGATCGGGATCAGGCCGATGGGCGCGTCCTCGGCCTTGTTCCGGTCGGCGGGGACATAGCCCTTGCCGCTGTCGACGACCAGCTCGACGTGGAAGCTCGCGCCTTCGTCCAGGTGGCAGATCACGTGATCGGGATTGAGGATCTCGACCCCCGCGACCTCCTGAATGGCGGCGGCGGTCACCAGGCCCGGTCCCTCGCCGCGCAGGGTGAGGCGCTTGGGCCCGTCGGTTTCGACCTTGACCGAAACGCCCTTGATGTTGAGGACGATGTCGGTCACATCCTCGCGCACGCCGGCGACGGACGAGAACTCGTGCAGCACGCCGTCGATCTGGATCGAGGTCACCGCCCCGCCCTGGAGCGAGGACAGCAGCACGCGGCGCAGCGCGTTGCCGAGCGTCAGGCCGAAGCCCCGCTCCAGCGGCTCGGCGACCACGGTCGCCATGCGCTGCGGGTCGGCCCCGGGACGAATGTCGAGACCGGTCGGCCGGATGAGCTCCTGCCAGTTCTTGTGGATCATGTTCGTCCTCCATTCGTGCCCGGGCGGGATCCGCTTCCGCGCCGGGCGTCCCGAGGAATTCTTGCTTGGGCCTGAAACGGCCTAAGGCCCGCGCATCGGGCGCGGGCCGTCAGCCTGCCGAACTCGCTGTCGCGTCAGACGCGGCGGCGCTTCGGCGGGCGGCAGCCGTTGTGGGCGATCGGGGTCACGTCGCGGATGGAGGTGATGGTGAAGCCCACCGCCTGCAGCGCGCGCAGGGCGCTCTCGCGACCCGAGCCGGGGCCCTGGACCTCGACCTCGAGCGTGCGCATCCCGTGCTCCTGCGCCTTCTTGCCGGCGTCCTCGGCCGCGACCTGAGCGGCGTACGGGGTCGACTTGCGGGAGCCCTTGAAGCCCATGGCGCCGGACGAGGACCAGGAGATGGCGTTGCCCTGGGCGTCGGCGATGAGGATCTTGGTGTTGTTGAACGAAGAGTTCACATGCGCCACGCCGGACGAAATGTTCTTCCGCTCTTTGCGCTTCACGCGCTGCTTGTCGCGAGCCATCGACGCCTCTCCTTACTTCTTCTTGCCGGCGATCGGCTTCGCCTTGCCCTTGCGGGTGCGGGCGTTGGTGTGGGTGCGCTGGCCGCGGACCGGCAGCTGACGACGGTGACGCAGGCCGCGATAGCAGCCCAGGTCCATCAGCCGCTTGATGTTCACCGCGACTTCCCGGCGAAGGTCGCCTTCGACCGCCAGGTTGCCGTCGATATACTCGCGGATGGCCAGCACCTCGGCGTCGGAGAGCTCGTTGATGCGACGCTCCTCGGCGATGCCGACGGCCCCGCAGATCTCCTTCGCGGAGGCCGGGCCGATGCCGTGAATGTAGGTGAGGGCCACATGGGTCCTCTTGTTGGTCGGGATGTTCACGCCAGCGATGCGCGCCAAGGTCCGTCTCCGTCTCTCTCGTCCGGTCCGTGCCCGGTGTTCCGATTGTCCGTCCGCCCTTGCGGCGGGGCCGGCCGGGCTCAAATTCCGTTCTCGATCAGGGCCGTCGCGGGTCGCGCCCTTTCCGGCCAGGGCGTCGGGCCCGAAAGCCCGACCGGGCGTCCGCGCCGATTCTCCCGATCCGTGGAACGGGCGCGTCGGCGCGACTCCCTTGTATTGGAGGCGCGGAGTATATGAAGGGTCCGGGGCGCGTCAACCCTTGGTCGACGCCCTTTGCGGATTCCCTTCGGGCCTCACCCGTCCAGCGCCCCTTTCAGCTCCGCCGCCACCGCATCCGGGGCGGCCATGCCGTCCACGCGCGCGAGCTTGCCCTTGGCCCAATAGTAGCCGATCAGGGGCGACGTGTCCCGATAATACGCCAGCAGCCGCGTGCGCATCGATTCCGCGTTGTCGTCCGGACGGCGCTTGAAGCTGTCCACCGCCCCGCACTTGTCGCAGGTGTCGGGCTTGGCCGGCGGGTTGGTCACGTCGTGATAGACCTCCCCGCACATGCCGCAGGTGAAGCGGCCCGACACACGGTCGACCAGCGCCTCGTCGTCCACCCGCATCTCGATCACCGAGTCGAGCTCCAGGCCTTCCTTGGCCAGCAACTCGCCCAGCGCGTCGGCCTGGGCCAGCGTGCGGGGGAAGCCGTCGAAGATGGCGCCCTTGGCGGCGGCGCCGTTCTCCAGCTGCTCCCGGATCAGACCGATGACGATCTCGTCGGTCACCAGGCCGCCGCGGGCCATGACGTCGGCCACCCGCTTGCCCATCTCCGAACCGGAGGCCTGGGCCTCCCGCAGCATGTCGCCGGTGGAGAGCTGGACCATGCCCCGCTCCTCGACCAGACGGCGGGCCTGCGTGCCTTTCCCGGCCCCCGGGGGCCCCAGCAGAATGATGTTCATCGCTTCTTCTTCCCCCGTCGTCCGAGCCGGGACCGTTCGATCAGCCCTTCGTATTGATGCGCGAGCAGATGGCTCTGGACCTGAGTTACGGTATCCATGGTGACCGACACCACGATCAGGAGCGAGGTGCCCCCGAAGTAGAACGGGATCGCGAGTTCCGAGATCAGGATCTCCGGCATCACGCAGATCACCGCGAGGTAGAGCGCGCCGACCGCGGTCAGTCGAGTCAGCACATAGTCGAAGTAGGCCGAGGTCTTGGCGCCGGGACGGATGCCCGGCACATAGCCGCCGTTCTTCTTCAGATTGTCCGCCACCTCGTCCGGGTTGAACACGACCGACGTGTAGAAGAACGAGAAGAACACGATCAGCGCCACGAAGGTCACCAGATACAGCGGCTGGCCGCGGCCCAGATAGGCCCCGACATAGCTCAGCCAGCCCGAGGCGCCGCCGTCGGCCGAGAACCCGGCCACGGTGGCGGGCAGCAGCAGCAGCGAGGAGGCGAAGATCGGCGGGATCACGCCGGCGGTGTTGACCTTCAGCGGCAGGAACGAGTTTTCGCCCCCATACATCCGCTGGCCGACCTGGCGCTTGGGATACTGCACGAGTATGCGCCGCTGGGCGCGCTCGATATAGACCACCGCGCCGATCACCACGACCGCGCCGACCATCACGCCGATGATCACGGCGGCTGGAAGCTGACCGGTGCGGCCGAGCTCGAAAAGCTGCGCCAGCGCCGTCGGAAGATGGGCCACGATGCCCACATAGATGATCAGCGAGATGCCGTTGCCGATGCCGCGGGCGGTGATCTGCTCGCCCAGCCACATCAGGAACATGGTGCCGCCGACCAGCGTGATCACCGTGGAGGCCCGGAAGAACCAGCCGGGATCGAGCGCCAGGCCCTGCCCCTCGAGCCCCACGGCGATGCCGTAGGCCTGGAAGGCGGCCAGCACCACGGTGCCGTAGCGGGTGTACTGGTTGATCTTCCGCCGGCCGGCTTCGCCGTCCTTCTTCATCGCTTCCAGCGACGGGATCATCGAGCTCATGAGCTGCATGATGATCGAGGCGGAGATGTAGGGCATGATGCCCAGGGCGAAGATCGCCATGCGCTCCACGGCGCCGCCGGCGAACATGTTGAACACGCCCAGGATGCCCGACTGGGTCTGTTCTACGAATCGCGCGAGCTGGATCGGATCGATGCCGGGCATGGGGATGTAGGTCCCCAGCCGGTAGATCATCAGAAGCCCCAGCGCGAACAGAATCCGGCTCTGAAGCTCCTTGGCCTTTCCGAAGGTGCTCCAGCTCAGGTTCTGGGCCATCTGCTCGGCGGCGGACGCCATGGCGCTCTCCCTGAATCGGTCAAAGCGACGCCGCCGGGGGACGAGCCCCGCGGCGGCGCCACGTGTTAACTAGTCGACGGGCTGCAGGCCCGCAATGTCATTCCGCGGACTCGGACGCCGCAGGGGCCGCGGGGGCCAGCACCGTGATCTTGCCGCCGGCGGCCTCGATCGCGGCCACGGCCGACTTCGACGCGCCGGTGACCTCGATGGTCAGGCCCTTGGGCGCCTCGCCCCGGCCCAGCAGCCGGACGCCGTCCAGCTTGCGCCGCACCAGCCCGGAAGCCACCAGCGCCGCCTCGTCGATCGGCTTGGAGGCGTCGAGCTTCCCCGCCTCGATGAACTTGGCGATGTTGTCCAGGTTCACCACCACGAAATCCTTGCGGAAGATGTTCGTGAAGCCGCGCTTGGGCAGACGCCGGTAGATCGGCATCTGGCCGCCCTCGTAGCCGTTGATGGCCACGCCGGAGCGCGAGGTCTGGCCCTTGATGCCGCGGCCGGCGGTCTTGCCCTTGCCCGAGCCCGGGCCGCGGCCGACGCGCTTCTTCTTGCGCGTGGCGCCGGGATTGTCGCGGAGTTCGTGAAGCTGCATGACGCGTGTTCCTTCTGTCGGACCCGGCGCGCGGCGTCATCCGCGGGGGGCCATCGACCTGACGGGAAAGGGGCCGCGATGGCGCGGCCCCCCTGTTCGGTTGCGAAGGGCGGCTCAGCCGCGCTCTTCGATGATCTTCGCCAGATGCGGGATCGAGTCGACCATGCCGCGCACCGAGGGGGTGTCCTCCAGCTCGCGGGTCTTGTGCATCTTGTTCAGCCCGAGGCCCTTGAGGGTCTCGCGCTGCTTGGCGGGGCGGCGGATCGGCGAGCCGATCTGCTTGACGACGATGGTCTTGGCCATATCGATCTACCTCACGCTTCCGCGGCTTCGGCGTCGGCCGAGGCGTTGTCGCGCTTGGGCAGAATGTCAGCGACCTTCTTGCCCCGGCGCGCGGCCACGTGACGGGGCGAGGATTCCTCCTTCAGCCCGTCGATGGTGGCCCGGATCATGTTGTAGGGGTTCTGGGACCCGATGGACTTGGCCACCACGTCCTGAACGCCCAGCATCTCGAACACGGCGCGCATAGGACCGCCGGCGATGATGCCGGTGCCCTGCGGCGCGGTCCGCATCACCACCTTGCCGGCGCCGTGATGGCCCCGGACGTCGTGATGCAGCGTGCGGCCTTCCCGCAGGGGCACCCGGATCAGGCCGCGCTTGGCCTGCTCGGTCGCCTTGCGGATCGCCTCGGGGACCTCGCGGGCCTTGCCCTTGCCGAAGCCCACGCGGCCCTTCTGGTCGCCCACGACCACCAGAGCCGCGAAGCCGAAGCGCTTGCCGCCCTTCACGGTCTTGGAGACGCGGTTGATGGCGACGAGGCGATCCTGGAATTCCGGATCCTCGTCGCGGTCGCGGCGGCGATCGCGCCGGTTGTCTTCCCTGGCCATTATCGCCTCCTCAGAACTTCAGGCCGCCTTCACGGGCGGCGTCGGCGAGCGCCTTGACCTTCCCGTGAAAGAGGTAGCCGCCGCGGTCGAACACGACCTCCTCGATGCCGGCGGCCTTGGCGCGCTCGGCGATCGCGGCGCCGATCTTGGCCGCGGCTTCCTTGTTGTTCTTCCCGATCACGCCCAGGGCGGACTCGAGGCTCGACGCGGCGCACAGGGTCTTGCCCTGGGCGTCGTCGATCACCTGGACCGAGATGTTCTTGTTCGAACGGTGAACCGACAGGCGGAGCTTGCCGTTCGAGACTTTCCGCAGACGGCTGCGCACACGCTGGCGGCGCCGCTGAAACAGTTCGCGCTTGGTCAAAGCCATTTCGACGCCTCCTTACTTCTTCTTGCCTTCCTTGCGGAAGATGTACTCGCCCTTGTAGCGAATGCCCTTGCCCTTGTAGGGCTCCGGCGCGCGCCACTCGCGGATGTTCGCCGCCACCTGGCCGACCTGCTGCTGGTCGATGCCGGAGATGGCGATTTCGGTCGGCTTGGCGCAGACGATGTCGATCCCGTCGGGGATCGCGTATTCCACGTCATGCGAATAGCCGAGCGCAAGCTTCAGGGTCTTGCCCTGGACCTGGGCGCGGTAACCGACGCCCTGGATCTCGAGCTCTTTCTTGAAGCCCTCTGTCACGCCCGTGATCAGGTTCTGAACCTGGGTGCGGGACATGCCCCACTGCTGACGGGCGCGCTTGGACAGACCGCGCGGCTTCACCGAAACCGCGTTGTCCTCCAGGATCACGTCCACGTCGTCCGTGGCGGTGAAGGAGCGGACGCCCTTCGGACCCTTGACCTCGACGGTCTGGCCCGAGACGGTCGCCGTCACGCCCTTGGGAAGCTCGACGGGCCTCTTTCCGATGCGGGACATTCCAGCCTCCTCAGAACACCGTGCACAGGACTTCGCCACCGACATTGTCGGCGCGGGCCTGCGCATCGGACATGACGCCCTTGGGGGTCGAGACGATGGCGACGCCGAGGCCCTGACGGACCGACGGCAGCTCGCCCACGCCCGAGTAGACGCGGCGGCCGGGGGTGGAGACGCGCTTGATCTCCTTGATCACCGGCATGCCGTCGAAATACTTCAGGCTGATCTCGAATTCCGGCAGCCCGCGGGGGCCGACGGCCGGCTCGTAGCCGCGGATGTAACCCTCGGCCTGGAGCACTTCCAGGACGCGGCCGCGCATCTTCGAGGCGGGGGTGCGGACGGTCGACTTGAAACGCATCTGCGCGTTGCGGATGCGGGTCAGCATATCGCCGATGGGATCGTTCACAGACATGCGTCGCTCCTCACCAGCTCGACTTCACCATGCCGGGGATCTGCCCGACGGAGGCGTAATCCCGCAGCGCGATGCGCGACATCTTCAGCTTGCGATAGTAGGCCTTGGGACGGCCGGTCACTTCGCAGCGGTTGTGCAGACGGGTCGCCGACGAGTTCCGCGGCAGCTTCGCCAGCTTCATCGACAGCTTCACGCGATCCGAGAGCGACAGCTCGGGGTCGCGGATCTGCTCCTTCAGGGCGGCGCGCTTGGCGGCGTACTGGTCGACCAGCTTCTGCCGCTTCTTTTCGCGCTCGATCATGCTCACTTTGGCCATATCGAAATCCTTCCGCGCGATCAGTTCGTGAAGGGCATGTTGAAGAGCTTCAACAGCGCCTTGGCTTCCGCGTCCGTGCGCGCGGTGGTCGCGATCACGATGTCCATGCCCCAGATCTGGTCGATCTTGTCATAGGCGATCTCGGGGAACACGATGTGCTCCTTCAGACCCATCGCGTAGTTGCCCCGGCCGTCGAAGGCGGTGCCCTTGACGCCCCGGAAGTCGCGGATCCGCGGCATCGCCACGGTGACCAGACGGTCCAGGAAATCGTACATCCGGTCCTTGCGCAGCGTGACCTTGACGCCGAGCGGCATCTCCTCACGCACCTTGAAGCCGGCGATCGACTTCTTGGCCTTGGTGATGACGGGCTTCTGGCCGGCGATGGCCATCATGTCGTCATGCGCGGACTTGATCTTCTTGGAGTCGGAAACGGCCTCGCCGACGCCCATGTTCAGGACGATCTTGTCCAGACGCGGGATCATCATGTCGTTCGAGTAGCCGAACTGCTCCTTCATCGCCGGGCGCACCACGTTCGCGTAGTGGGCCTTGAGGCGCGGCGAATACGCGGCGGCGTCAAGCATCGACGATCTCCCCGGACTTCTTGGCGAAGCGCACCTTCTTGCCGTCGACCGTCTTGAAGCCGACGCGGGTCGGCCCGCCGGTCTTGGGGTCGATCAGCGCGAGGTTCGACAGGTCGATGGTCGCTTCCTTGGAGATGCGGCCGCCCTGGCTCTGCGCGGTCTGGCGCTGGTGGCGGACCACCATGTTCACGCCCTGGACGAGGGCTTTGCCGTCGGACGGCAGGACCTTGAGGATCTCGCCCTCGTTGCCCTTGTCGCGGCCGGCGAGCACGACGACGCGGTCGCCCTTCTTGAGCTTCGCAGCCATCAGAGCACCTCCGGCGCCAGCGAAATGATCTTCATGAAGTTCTTCGCACGCAGCTCGCGCACGACCGGCCCGAAGATGCGGGTCCCGATCGGCTCCATGTTGTTGTTCAGGAGCACGGCGGCGTTGTCGTCGAAGCGGATGGCGGTGCCGTCGGCGCGACGGACCTCCTTGGCGGTGCGGACGACGACGGCCTTGCGGACCTCGCCCTTCTTCACGCGACCGCGCGGAATGGCCTCCTTCACGGAGACCACGATGATGTCGCCGACGGAGGCGTATTTACGCTTCGCGCCGCCGAGCACCTTGATGCACTGAACCCGACGCGCGCCGCTGTTGTCAGCGACCGTCAGGTTGGTCTGCATCTGGATCATGGCAGTTTCTCCCGACCTGCGGAGACAGCGCGTCCGGCGCGCCCCGCGGTTTCGACGTTGTCCCGGCGGACGTGTTCAGCGAGGCTCACGCCTCGTCGAGCACGACCTCCCAGGTCTTGCTCTTGGACTTCGGCGGGCATTCGCGAATGCGCACCGTCTCGCCCGGCTTGCAGACGTTGTTCTCGTCATGGGCGTGGTAACGCTTGGACGAACGCACGGTCTTCTTCATCAGCGGATGGGTGAAGCGACGCTCCACCAGCACCGTGACGCTCTTGTCGTTCTTGTCCGAAACCACAGTGCCCTGAAGGATGCGACGGGGCATATCAGGCCTCCTGGGCGGCCGCGGCCGCCTTCTGGTTCAGAATGGTGTTGACCCGGGCGACGTCGCGACGGACGGCGCGCATGCGGGCGGTGTTCTCGTTCTGGCCGGTGGCGGCCCGGAAGCGGAGGTTGAACGCCTCCTTCTTCAGCGCGGCGAGCTCCTCGCGCAGCTGATCGGGCGTCTTCTCGCGCAGATCGGCGGCTTTCATCAGCCCACGTCCTCTTTCTCGCGTTCCCGGGGCCGGCATTTCCGGTCCCCGTCAGACATGGCGCCGATCGCGGCGCCCCTGCTTGCCAAAATCTCGGGGCCGGTCGAACCCGGCCCCGGATCAAATTCCCACGGCACGTTCGCCGCGCGACGACGATGCCCGCGGCCCGGAAAGCTCCGGGCCCCAGATCACCAGTCTTCGCGCTGAACGAATCGGCACTTGATGGGCAGCTTCATCGCCGCCAATCGGAGGGCTTCCCGTGCCACAGGTTCGGCCACCCCGTCAATCTCGAACATGACGCGGCCGGGCTTCACTTTCGCGGCCCAGTATTCGACCGAACCCTTGCCCTTGCCCATGCGGACTTCGGTGGGCTTCTGGGTCACGGGGACGTCGGGGAAGATGCGGATCCACACCCGGCCCTGACGCTTCATGTGACGGGTCATCGCGCGGCGGGCGGCCTCGATCTGGCGCGCGGTGATGCGCTCCGGCTCGACGGCCTTCAGCCCGAACGCCCCGAAATTGAGGTCGGTCCCGCCCTTCGCCAGGCCGTGGATGCGGCCCTTGTGCTGCTTGCGGAACTTCGTGCGCTTCGGCGACAGCATTTCAGTTGCTCCTCAGCTCTCGGCTCAGTTGCGGGAAGGGCGCGAGGCGCCTTCCTGCATTTCCTGCTGCCGGCGATCGCGCGCCTGGGGGTCGTGCTCCATGATCTCGCCCTTGAAGATCCAGGTCTTGATCCCGATGATCCCGTAGGCGGTCTTGGCTTCCACGTGGGCGTAGTCGATGTCCGCGCGCATGGTGTGCAGGGGCACGCGGCCCTCGCGATACCATTCGGTGCGGGCGATCTCCGCGCCGCCGAGACGGCCGGCGGCGTTGATCCGGATGCCCAGGGCGCCCATGCGCATGGCGTTCTGCACCGCGCGCTTGATCGCCCGGCGGAAGGCCACGCGACGCTCGAGCTGCTGGGCGATGTTCTCGCCGACCAGCTGCGCGTCGATCTCGGGCTTGCGGACCTCGACGATGTTGAGATGCAGCTCGGAGGCGGTCAGCTTGGCCACTTCCTTGCGCAGCTTCTCGATGTCGGCGCCCTTCTTGCCGATGATCACGCCCGGACGCGCGGTGTGGATCGTCACCCGGCACTTGCGGTGCGGACGCTCGATCACCACGCGGCTGACGCCGGCGTTGGCGCAGGTCTTGCGGATGAACTCGCGGATCCGCAGATCCTCGTGCAGCAGCGCGCCGTAGTCCTTGGCGTTGGCGAACCAACGGCTGTCCCAGGTCCGGTTGATCTGCAGCCGGAGCCCGATCGGATTGACCTTGTTACCCATCAGGCGTTCTCCTCGACCTGCTCGACCGCCGCCTCGACCTGACGCACCTTGATGGTGATCTGGCTGAACGGCTTCTCGATCCGACCGAACCGGCCGCGGGCGCGGGGACGGCCGCGCTTCAGGACCAGGTTCTTGCCGACATAGGCCTCGGCGACGATCAGCTCATCGACGTCCAGCCCGTGGTTGTTCTCGGCGTTGGCGATGGCCGACTGCAGCGTCTTGCGCACGTCCTGCGCGATCCGCTTCTTCGAGAAGGCCAGCTCGTTGAGCGCGCGGGCGACCGGCTTCTTGCGGATCAGGCCCGCCACCAGGTTCAGCTTGCGCGGCGAGGTGCGCAGCTGCTTGCTGATCGCCATCGCCTCGTTGTCCGCCGCGCGGCGGGGGTTGGAAGACTTGCCCATCGCCTTACCTCCGCTTCGCTTTCTTGTCGGCCGCGTGGCCGTAATAGGTGCGGGTCGGCGAGAACTCGCCGAACTTGTGCCCGATCATGTCCTCGGTCACGGAGACCGGGATATGCTTCTGACCGTTGTAGACCCCGAAGGTGAGGCCCACGAACTGGGGCAGAATGGTGGACCGACGGGACCAGATCTTGATCACCTCGGCCCGGCTCGACTGGCTCGCCTTCTCCGCCTTCTTCAAGACGTAGGAGTCGACGAACGGACCTTTCCAGACGGAACGCGCCATCTATTCGTCCCTCCTCAGCGACCGCTCTTGCGGGCGTGCCGCGAGCGGATGATGTATTTCTGCGTGGACTTGTTCTTGCGGGTGCGGGTGCCCTTGGTGTCCTTGCCCCAGGGCGTCACCGGCGTCCGGCCGCCCGAGGTGCGGCCTTCGCCGCCGCCATGCGGGTGGTCGATCGGGTTCATCGCGACGCCGCGGACGGCGGGGCGCTTGCCCTGGTGACGGGTCCGACCGGCCTTGCCGAAGTTCTGGTTCGAATGGTCGGGGTTGGACACCGCGCCGATCGTGGCCATGCACTCCTGACGGACCATGCGCAGCTCGCCCGAGCTCAGACGGATCTGGGCGTAGCCGCCGTCGCGACCCACGAACTGGGCGTAGGCGCCGGCGGAGCGCGCGATCTGACCGCCCTTGCCGGGCTTCAGCTCGATGTTGTGCACGATCGAGCCCACCGGGATGCCGGAGAAGGGCATCGCGTTGCCGGGCTTCACGTCGGCCTTCGCGCCCGCGACGACCTTGTCGCCGACCGCCAGACGCTGGGGGGCCAGGATGTAGGCCTGCTCGCCGTCCTCATACTGGATGAGGGCGATGAAGGCGGTGCGGTTCGGGTCGTATTCGATCCGCTGCACCTCGGCCGAGACGTCCCACTTCCGCCGCTTGAAGTCGACGATGCGGTAGAGGCGCTTCGCGCCGCCGCCGATCCGCCGAGCGGTGATGCGTCCGGTGTTGTTGCGTCCGCCCTTCTTCGTAAGCCCTTCGGTGAGCTTCTTGACAGGGCGACCCTTGAACAGCTCCGAACGGTCGATCAGAACCAGCCCGCGCTGGCCCGGCGTCGTGGGATTGTAGGATTTCAACGCCATCTTGCTGTCTTCCGTTGCCGTCCGGGCCCGGCTCTGCGACCGGGGTCCCGGGGAATTGGGTCAGCGCGACGACCGGGGCTCAGAGCCCGGTCGTCACGTCGATCGTGTTGCCGTCCTGAAGGGTCACGTAGGCCTTCTTGACGTCCTTGCGGCGGCCGGGCTTGCCCTTGAACTTCTTGACCTTGCCCTTGGTCACGGTGGTGTTCACCGCCTTGACCTTGACGCCGAACAGCGTCTCCACCGCTTCCTTGATCTTCGGCTTGGTGGTGTCCATGGACACCTCGAAGACCACCGCGTTCTGCTCCGAAGCCATCGTCGCCTTTTCGGTGATGATCGGCTTGCGGATGATGTCGTAAAGTTCCGGCTTCACGCTCATTTCAGTCGAGCCTCCAGGGCTTCCACGCCGGCGCGGGTCAGCACCAGCACGTCCCGCCGCAGGATGTCGTAGACATTGGCGCCCTGCGAGGGGAGCACGTCCACGTCGGCGATGTTCTGGGCGGCCAGGCGGAAGTTCGCCTGGATCTCCGCGCCGTCGACCACCAGGGCCTTCTTCAGACCGAGCTTGTCGAAGCCGGTCTTCAGCGCCTTGGTCTTGGCCTCGTCCAGCTCCGCCTTCTCGATGACGATCAGCTTGCCGTCCTTGGCCTTGGCCGAGAGCGCCAGCTTCAGGCCGAGCTTGCGGACCTTCTTGGGCAGGTCATGCGCGTGGGAGCGCACGACCGGGCCCTTGGCGTTGCCGCCGTGGCGGAACTGGGTGACGCCCTTGTCGCCGTGACGCGCGCCGCCGGTGCCCTTCTGACGATAGATCTTCTTCGTCGAGTAGGAGACCTCGCCGCGGGTCTTGGTCTTGTGCGTGCCGGCCTGACGCTTGGCCAGCTGCCAGCGCACCACCCGGTGCAGGATGTCCGCGCGCGGCTCCAGCCCGAAGATGGCGTCGTCGAGATCGATCTCGCCCGCGGCGGCCGCGTCGAGGGTAACGACTTCGGTCTTCATTTGTCGTCGCCTCCTTCCGGGGCGTCGCCGGCCGCGTCATCGGTGGACGCTTCGGCTTCCTTCAGGGCGGCCTCCTGGGCGGCGGCCTCGGCGGCGGCGGCTTCGGCGGCGGCCGCGGCCTCGGCGGCGGCGGCTTCCGCGGCGGCGGCTTCGGCGGCCTTGCGGGCCTCCTCGGCGGCCGAACGCAGGGCGGCCGGCAGGATCACGTTCTCAGGCGTCGCCTTCTTCACCGCGTCGCGGATGGTGACCCAGCCGCCGCGGGAGCCGGGGACGGCGCCCTTGACCATGACCAGACCGCGCTCGCTGTCGGTCTTGACCACCTGCAGGTTCTGAACGGTCACGCGGGCGGCGCCCATGTGACCGGCCATCTTCTTGCCCTTGAACACGCGGCCCGGGTCCTGGCACTGGCCGGTGGAGCCGTGCGAGCGGTGCGAGATCGACACGCCGTGCGACGCCCGGAGGCCGCCGAAGTTGTGCCGCTTCATCGCGCCCGCGAAGCCCTTGCCGATCGAGGTGCCGGCGACGTCGACGAACTGACCCGCGAAGTAGTGGTCAGCCGTGATCTCCTCGCCCACCTCGATGAGGTTCTCGGGGGCCACGCGGAACTCGGCCAGCTTGCGCTTCGGCGCGACGGACGCCTTGGCGAAATGGCCGCGCATCGGCGCGGTGGTGTTCTTGGCCTTGGCCGCGCCGGCGCCGAGCTGAACGGCCGAATAGCCGTCCTTCTCGGTCGTGCGCTGGGCGACGACCTGGACGTTCTCCATCTGCAGGACGGTCACCGGAACCTGGCGGCCGTCCTCCATGAACAGCCGGGTCATGCCCAGCTTCTTGGCGATCACTCCGGAGCGCATCGGTCGTCTCCTCAGAGCTTGATTTCGACGTCGACGCCGGCGGCGAGGTCGAGCTTCATCAGCGCGTCCACCGTCTGCGGCGTCGGGTCCACGATGTCCAGGAGCCGCTTGTGGGTGCGGATCTCGAACTGCTCGCGGGACTTCTTGTCGATATGCGGGCCGCGCAGGACCGTGAACTTCTCGATCTTGTTCGGCAGCGGAATGGGTCCGCGCACCGTGGCGCCGGTCCGCTTCGCGGTGTCGACGATCTCCTGCGTGCTGGCGTCCAGCACGCGGTAGTCGAACGCCTTGAGGCGGATCCTGATGTTCTGGCCTTGCATGGCTCAAACCTTTTCGATGGCAGGAAACTCAATGCGAAGGCCGGGGGATGGCTCCCCCGGCCGCCGAGAGCAGAACTGCCGGGTTTACTCGATGATCTTGGAGACGACGCCGGCGCCGACGGTGCGGCCGCCTTCGCGGATGGCGAAGCGGAGCTTCTCTTCCATCGCGATCGGGGCGATCAGCTGCACCGTGAACTTCAGGTTGTCGCCCGGCATCACCATCTCGGTGCCCTCGGGCAGCGCGACGGTCCCGGTCACGTCCG
>JAYZWL010000136.1:0-3054 GCA_036154955.1 Pseudomonadota bacterium
GCGGGTCGCCGCGGCGCCCCTCCCGTCGGCGTCATTCCCGCCGGATCAGGGCGCCCAGCTCAGAAAATTGGCGATCAGGCGCAGGCCGGTGGCCTGGCTCTTCTCCGGGTGGAACTGGGTGCCCGCCATGTTGTCCCGCGCGATCATCGCGGTGACCGGGCCGCCATGGTCGACATGGGCGACGCGATGCGCGGGATCGGCGGGGGTCAGGTGGAAGGAATGCACGAAATAGGCGTGGTCGCCGTTCTCGATCCCCGCCAGCAGCGGGTGGGGGCGGTCGATGGCCAGCTCGTTCCAGCCCATATGGGGGATCTTCAGGCCCGGGTCGTCGCGGCGGATCAGGTCGACGTCGCCCGGGATCCAGCCGAAGCCGTCATGGGCCCCGTGCTCCAGCCCCCGGCTCGCCATCAGCTGCTGGCCGACGCAGATGCCGAGGAACGGGGTCCCGGCGGCGACGCGGGCCTCGATCGTCTCCCACATCTCCGGCACCGCCTTCAGACCCGCGCGGCAGTCGGCGAAGGCGCCGACGCCGGGCAGGACGATGCGGTCGGCGCGCGCCGCCTCCGCCGCCGAGGCGGTGACGACGATGGGCCCGCCCGCCCCGGTCTCCCGCGCCATGCGCTCGAACGACTTCGCCGCCGAGTGCAGGTTGCCCGAGCCGTAGTCGATGATCGCCGTGGTCATAGCGTCCCCTTGGTCGAGGGGATGGCCCCGGCCTGCCGCGGGTCGACCTCCAGCGCCTCACGAAGGGCGCGCGCCACGGCCTTGAACGCGCTTTCGGCGATGTGGTGGGAATTGGCCCCGTCCAGCATGGCCACGTTCAGCGTCATCCGGGCGTTCATGGCGAAGGCGGTGAAGAACTCGCGCACCAGCTCGGTGTCGAAGGTCCCGATCTTCTGGGTCGGGAACTCGACCTTCCACACCAGGAACGGCCGGCCCGAGAGGTCGAGCGCGGCGCGCGCCAGCGCCTCGTCCATCGGCAGCAGGCAGGAGCCGTAGCGGCGGATGCCGCGCTTGTCCCCCACCGCCTCGGCCAGCGCCTGGCCGAGCGCTATGCCCACGTCCTCCACCGAGTGGTGGTCGTCGATATGCAGGTCCCCGTCGCAGCGCACGGTCAGGTCGCACAGCGAGTGCCGGGCGAGTTGGTCGAGCATGTGGTCGAAGAAGCCGACGCCGGTGCGGCAGTCATGCCGGCCGGTCCCGTCGAGGTCGATCTCGACGGTGATGTCGGTCTCGTTGGTCTTGCGGGCGACGCGGGCCGTGCGCATGGCCGGATCCTCCGGGTTTTCGGGAGCCGGGACCGTATAGCGGGCGGGCGGGCGCGAGGGAAGCGGCGGCGGGGACGCGGGGCGCGGAGGGCGAGGAGGGCGGGGGGGGAGCCATGCGGCGCCCCTTCGGGGCGTTCCTCCGTCTCCGGCCCTTGCGGGCCTTCGGGTCGGCGCGGCGGGACGGTCGTGAGGCCCTGTCGCGGTGCGCGGGTCGGGGAAGGGCGCTTTCCTGCTGAGAAGGCCCCGAGGAGGGCCTTCCTCAAGCGTGATGCGAGTCTTCGGCCGCCGCAAGGCCGGGCCGGCGTCGCCGGTCGCGTCGCGAGCCGTTACCCCGCCGAAGACTCGCGCGCCGGGGAGGGGGCGGAGCCGGGGTCGGATCTGGGGCGGGGGAGGGGCGCGGTCCGGGGCGGCGCCTCAGGGGATCAGGATCGCGCGGAAATCGTTGACGTTGGTCAGCGTGGGGCCGGTGGTCACCAGGTCGCCCAGCGCCTCGAAGGCGGAGAAGGCGTCGTTCGCGTCGAGCCGCTGGCGCAGGTCCAGGCCCAGCGTCGCGGCCCGGGCGCGGGTGTCGGGGCCGATCAGGGCGCCGGCGTTGCTCTCCACCCCGTCGATGCCGTCGGTGTCGGCGGCCAGCGCGTGGATGCGCCCGCCGGCCAGATCCTCGCCCAGCGCCAGGGCGAGGGCCAGCAGGAATTCGGCGTTGCGCCCGCCTCGCCCGTCGCCGCGCACCGTCACCGTGGTCTCCCCGCCCGAGAGCAGCACGCAGGGCCGCGGGACCGGCTGGCCGTGGCGGAGCGTCTGGCGGGCGATGCCGGCCATGACCGTGGCGACCTCGCGCGCCTCGCCCTCCAGCGAGTCGCCCAGGATCAGCGGGGTCGCGCCCGCGGCCCGGGCGACGGCCGCGGCGGCCTCCAGCGCCATCTGCGGGGTGGCGAGCAGGCGGAAGTCCTGCGGGGGCAGGTCGGGGGCGGGGTTGGAGGCCATCGCCTCGGCCAGATGCGGCGGCAGGTCGACGCCGCGGCGCGCCAGGATGGAGGCGGGCGCCTCGCCCGGCGGCAGCGGCACGGTGGGGCCGGAGCCGATGACCGAGGGCAGGTCCCCCGGCACGTCCGATATCGCCCAGGTCACGCAGGCCGCCCCCCGCGCCGTCGCCGCCGCCGCCAGCCGCCCGCCCTTGACCGCGGACAGGGCCTGACGGACGCGGTTCATCTCGTCGATCGGGGCGCCGGAGCGCAGCAGCGCCCGCCCTATGGCCTGCTTGTCGGCCAGCGTCACCCCCGGCGCGGGCGCGGCCAGCAGGGCGGAGGCGCCGCCCGAGATCAGGAAGGCCACAAGGTCGTCCGGCCCGGCCCCGGCGGCGAGGTCGAGGATCCGGCGGGCGGCCTCTTCGCCGGCGGCGTCGGGGACGGGGTGGGAGGCTTCGGCCACCTCGATGGCGCGGGTGGCGGCGCCATGGCCGCGGCGGGTGACCACCAGGCCCTCGGGCAGGGCGCCGGAATGGGCCTCCCAGGCGTCCTCGAAGGCGGCGGCCATGCGGGCGGCGGCCTTGCCGGCGCCCAGCGCGATCACCCGGCCGCGGGGCGGGGCGGGCAGCGGGGCGAAGCGGCCTTCGGGGCCGGCGGCGTCGAGGGCGGCGTGGAACAGGCTCAGCAGAAGGGCGCGCGGGTCCATGGGTCCTCCGGGTCGGGCGGGGAACCATCGCCAAGCGGGCGGGCGGGCGCAAGGGCGGCGCGGCGCGCGGCGGAGGCGCCGCGACGGCCCGCGCGCCCGGCCGGGCCCGGGCGCC
>JAYZWL010000137.1:0-60989 GCA_036154955.1 Pseudomonadota bacterium
GGGCTCCGGGGCTGGGGGCGGGGTCTCTTGCGTTGCGCGGAGGGGGGGCGGGGTCAAGACGGATTGTCGGACAGTGGGCGCGGAAATCACGGATGCGCTGCGACGCCCCTCCCGTCGCCCTTCCCGCCGTGGGCGCCGGGCGTCGCCGTCTCCCACCCTTGAAGGTCGGTTCGGATCGGCCGAAAGGCGCCCCGGGCCTGACCCGGGGCCTCGCGCGTCCCGGGGACGCGCCCGGCGCCGTGGCGGGAGCGTCTTCGGGAGACCTCGCCGCCGCCGCATGGCCGTCAGGCGGCGCGCAGACGGGCGGCGGCGCGGCCGATCTCGGCCCCCGGTCCGGTCGCCATGTAGCGCGGGCGGGGCGGGCGCAGGTCGGCGTCGGTGTCGCGCGCGATCCAGCGATGGGCGTGCAGCCGCGTCAGCGTCTGGGAAAGGGCCCGATCGGTGATCGGGGAGAGGTCGGCGCGGATCTCTCCGAAAAACCGCGGCGCCCGGCAGGCGGCCAGCACCGGCGCGGTCCAGGCGAGGCGCAGAAGCGCGGCGTCCGCCGCCCCCGGCGCCGCGCGCAGCATGGCGGCGGCCAGCGGCGCGGCCGCGCGCCCCGCCGCCGTCAGCCGGAATTCCGGGCGCAGCGGGTGGCCGTGGCCGGGGTTCCGCTCCATCAGGCCCAGGTCGAACAGGTGGGCGAGGCTCGCCCCGAAGGCGGTGCGCCCCGCCCCGGTGGCGGCCAGCAGCGGCGCCTGTCGGCCGGGCGCGCCGGCGTCGAGGGCGGCGAGGATCGCAAGCGACCAGGCGCGGGATGCGAGCTTGACCAGGGCGTCATTGTCCATGATGTATAGTAGCTATATTTCACGACCGAAGGGAATCCCCTCCATGCCGGCCGCGACGCTCCTGCCCACGATCACCCTCGCGCTGTCGGTGCGCGACCGTCACGCCTCCGCCGCCTGGTATCGGGAGATGCTGGGGTTCGAGGCGCTCCACCACGCCGACGAGGCCGGGTGGTCCGAGCTCTCCACCTTCACGCCCGGCGTGACGCTGGGTCTGGGGGAGCAGGCGGAGCCTGCGCCGGGGAACACGGTCCCGGTGTTCGGGGTGGCCGACATCGCCGCGGCCCGCGCGGGGCTGGAGGCGGCCGGCGCGCGCTTCGACGGGGAGACGGAGGTGGTCGAGGGCATGGTGGCCACCGCCACCTTCTACGACCCCGACGGCAACGCGCTGATGCTGGCCGAGGATCTGACCGGCGCAGCCTGAGGGCGCCATGAGCGGCGGGCGCGGCCTGGTCCGGGGGAGGTGAGAGGCAGGTGAATGTGAGAGGCGGGAGACGCAGACGCCCGGCGCCCCCGTCGCCCCGCGCCGCGGGCGCCCGGGGGCGGCCTGGCGCCCGCTCGGGCGCGGCGCCCCCTTGCGGGGGGACGCCGCCGGCGCTGCGCCTCTCGATCCGGCGATCCGTCCGCGCGGCGGCGGCTGGGAGGCCCCGGGGCGAGCCCGGGGCGCGGTCAGGCCCGGTCCGCCGGGCGACGGTCCGGGCCCGACCGCGGGGAGGCGTCAGACGCTGGCGAAGGCCGGGGCGCGCTTCTCCACGAAGCTCTTCACGCCTTCCTTGAAGTCGGGCGCCCCGAAGCTCGCCTGCATCTCCGCATCCGCGGCCGACAGCGACTCGGCGAAGCTCTGGTGATAGGAGGCGCGGACCTGCCGCTTCATCACCGCCATGGAGCGGGGCGAGGCGGTGTCGGCCATCCCCTTGGCCACCGCCTGCGCATGGGCCATCAGCTCCGCCCCCGGCAGCGCCTTGTTGACCAGGCCCATGGCGGCGGCCTCGGTCCCGTCGAACTTGCGCGAGGTCATCAGCAGGTCGAGCGCGTTGGCCTCGCCCACCAGCCGCGGCAGCAGCCAGGCCATGCCATGCTCCGCCACCAGCCCGCGGGCGGAGAAGGCGGTGGTGAACCGCGCCTCGGCCGCGGCGAAGCGCAGGTCGGCGAAGAGCGCGAGCACCATGCCGATCCCCGCGCAGGGCCCGTTGATCGCGGCGATGATCGGCTTGGGGCAGGCGAACATGTAGCCGAAGCGGCCCGGGAAATCCGCGGTCACGTCCGGCCCCGGCGCGGCGGAGAAATCGGGGTCCACCGCCTTCTTGGTGATCTCGCCGCCGGCGGAGCCGATGCCCTGCAGCACCTCCATGTCGGCGCCGGCGCAGAAGCCGCGGCCCTCGCCGGTGAACACGATCGCCCGCACGCCCGGATCGGCGGCGGCCTCGCCGATGGCCGTGCGCAGCTCGTCGGCCATGGTCGAGGTGTAGGCGTTCAGCCGGTCGGGCCGGTTGAGGCGGATGGTGGCGACGCGGTCGGTCACGTCGACCAGGATCTGGGTGTAGGCGCTCATGCGGGTTTTCCTCCTTGCCGGCCGGTTGCGGCTCTCTTGGGTCATGGTCACAGAACCACCGCCCGGCGGCTTGCGCCAGCGCCGCGTGAGGCGAGACGGACGGGGGAAGGGGGCGGGAGCGGGAAGGAAAACGCAGGGGCGCGAAACTTTTCCGCCGCCCCGCCGGTAACTGCCCGCATAACGCCGCCGCCGTCGCGGGGCGACCCAACCGGGAGAAACGACCATGACCGACGCGCTCCGCGCCCTGACGCTCGCCGCCGCCGCCGCCGTCGCGGGCCTCGCCACCGCCGCCTACGCCGCCAACCCGCAGGTCGGGGGGGCGCCGATGTACACGTCGAAGACCATCGTCGAGAACGCGGTGAACTCGAAGGACCACACCACCCTCGTCGCCGCCGTGAAGGCCGCGGGCCTCGTCGGCACGCTGCAGGGCGAGGGCCCGTTCACCGTGTTCGCCCCGACCAACGAGGCCTTCGCCGCGCTGCCCGCCGGGACCGTCGACACCCTGCTGAAGCCGGACCACAAGAAGATGCTGCAGCACGTGCTGACCTGCCATGTGGTCTCGGCCAAGGCCATGTCCTCGGCCATCGAGGGCATGATCGCCGACGACGGCGGCAAGCATGTCGTGCCCACCGTCGGCGGCTGCAAGCTGATCGCCTGGGAGAAGGACGGCGTGCTGATGCTGGAGGACGAGAACGGCAACGTCGCCTCCGTCACCACCCCGGATGTCGAGCAGTCCAACGGCGTGATCCACGTCATCGACACGGTGATGCTGCCCAAGTCGTGAGCGATGCGGCGGAGCGGCTGGGCGTCTTCACACCCCGTCCGGCCCGTTTCCGCCGCCGCCCCGCGCCGGCCGGCCGACCCCGGCGGCGCGGGAGCGCCCAATCTCAGAGCCGTGGCGCGGGAGCGCCCTAACTTGGAGGAGCGGCGCGGGAGCGCCCCTTGGGGAAAGCGCGGCGCAGGCGCGCCTATCCCGCGAACCCGATCAACCGCCCCAGAACCAGCGCCGGAACCCAGGCGCAGAGCGACAGGGCCCCCGCCAGCCGCAGGCGGCCGTCGCCGGCGCCCGCGAGGCCCGGACCCAGATGCAGCGAGAGCGCGCCGCCGGCGCCGAGCGCCACCAGCCCCATCTTGGCCAGGAACAGCGGCGCGCCCAGATAGTCCGCCGGCCCCGCGAGAAACAGCAGCAAGCCGGAGGCCACGGCCAGCGCCAGCCCCGCCCCCGCCGCCGGGACCAGCAGGGCGGCCAGCGGCGCCAGCGGCAGCCGCCGCCCCACCCCCATCAACCGCAGATCCAGCGGCAGGATCGCGCCCACCAGCAGCGCCAGCCCCAGCACATGCGCCGTGTTCACCGCGGCGTAGAGCCAGCGCGACGCCCGCATCGCCTCGGCGAGCGGCAGGGCGGCGAGCGCCTCCGGCACGGCCGGTCAGTCGCGGTCGGGGTAGAGGTCGTGGGTCACCCCGGCGATCACGATCCGCTCCGCCTTCAGGCGGCGGTCGGCGAGGTCGGCGGAGGGCTCGCCCACGAACACCGCTTCGCGTCCCGGGGCCAGCATCTCGTCGGTCAGCCCGGCGCGGGCGTTGCGCCAGGGCTGGCCGACCTCGACGGTCCAGGTCTCGTCCTCCGCCTGCACGGTCAGTACTCCGTGCGGGTTGCCGAGCCGGGCCTCGCGGATCACGCCGGTCAGCTCCAGGTTCTCGCCCGTGGTCCAGCGCCAGCCGTGATGGGCGAGCGCGGGCAGGGCGGCGATGGCCAGCAGGGCGGGGAGGGCCAGCAGCACGGGGCGCAGCAGGGCGCGCAGGGCGGAGGGGGCGGCGGTCATGGCGGCGCTCCGGATCGGTTGGGGGCGGGGCTCAGCCTCGCCCCGCCCGCCCCTCCGGTCCAGCCACAACCGCGCGAGCGATGGGGCGGAGCGCAGCCTCATGCGCGCCCCGGACCTGATCCGGGGCCTCGCGCGGGTCGTGCCGGGCATGACGGCCCGGCAGGAGGCCCCGGGTCAGGCCCGGGGCGCGTGGACCATCTCCGGGCGCCGCGCCCCCGGGCGGGTTCGGCGCGTCAGGAGGCCAGCTCCACCATCGCCGCGCCCAAGGCGATCAGCGCCATCAGGCCCGCCCGCGCCGGCCCCAGCGGCTCGCGCAGGATCGCCCAGCCCAGCAGGGCCGCGAAGATCACCGAGGTCTCGCGCAGCGCCACCGCCTCGCCCACCTTGTCGAGCCGGGTGGCCATCATCACGCAGCCGAAGCTGACGAAGGCGATCAGCGCGCCCGCGAGCCCCCGCCACAGCAGCGGGCCCAGCGGCAACCGCTGCTCCGCCGGCTTGCGCCGCCGCTTCCAGGCGGCGACCAGCGGGAAGGTCCAGCCGTCGGCCACGAAGAACCAGGCGATGAAGGTGAAGGGGTTCGCGCTCTGCCTTATGCCCCAGGCGTCGTAGGTGGTGTAGACCGCGATCATCACCCCGGTCAGCAGGGCGAGGCCCAGCGCGGTCAGCATGGTCTCCGACTGCAGGCTCAGCGCCCGGCCGCGCAGGTTCACCGCCGACAGCGACATGATCCCCCCCGACAGCATCGCGACGCCCAGCCATTGGCCGGGCTCGAAATGCTCGCCGAAGACGAAATAGGCGAAGATGACGGTGCAGATCGGGGCGGTGCCGCGCGCCACCGGGTAGACCACCGTGTAGGCCCCCCGCTCATAGGCCAGCGCCTGCAGGCATTTGTAGAGCGTGTGGATCACCCAGACGCCGAGCAGGATGGGCAGGATCTCCGGCTCCGGCCAGGGCAGGATGAACAGGCCGGCGAAGAGCGACAGGGTGAAGACGAAGGCGTCGATGGCGCCCCGCGCCTCCCAGGGGTCGTAGCGGGACTTCTGCAGCGCGCCCAGCACCGCATGGGCCACGGCCGAGCACAGCGCCAGGATCAGGGCCAGCGGTTTGGCGAACTCGGTGCCCTCGACCGACAGGATCATGTCGGTCAGCATGTCCGCGCCCCTGCTCCGGCGCGGGAGGCCGCGCTCACGCGGCGCCTCCCGGCCCGTCCGTGCGCCCGTCCGAGGGGTCGTCGAGGCCGACCAGCGCGCGGGCGAATTCCTCGGGGTCGAAGGGGGCGAGGTCCTCGATGCTCTCGCCCACCCCGATGGCGTGGATCGGCAGGCCGAACCGGTCGGCCAGCGCCACCAGCACGCCGCCCTTGGCGGTGCCGTCGAGCTTGGTCATCACCAGGCCCGAGACGTCGGCGGCCTTGCGGAACAGCTCCACCTGGCTCAGCGCGTTCTGGCCCACGGTGGCGTCCAGCACCAGCAGGGTGTCGTGGGGCGCGGTCGGGTCCTTCTTGCGGATCACCCGCACGATCTTCTCCAGCTCCGCCATCAGGTCGGCGCGGTTCTGCAGGCGCCCGGCGGTGTCGATCAGCAGCAGATCCGCGCCCTCCGCCTGCGCGCGGGTCAGCGCGTCGAAGGCGAGGCTGGCGGGGTCGGAGCCCTGCGGCGCGGTCATCACCGGCACGCCGGCGCGCTCGCCCCAGACCTGGAGCTGCTCCACCGCCGCGGCGCGGAAGGTGTCGCCGGCGGCGACCATCACCGACTTGCCCGCCGCCCGAAGCTGGGAGGCGAGCTTGCCGATGGTGGTGGTCTTGCCCGAGCCGTTGACGCCGACCACCAGCACCACCTGCGGCTTGAGGCCGGTCAGGGGCAGGGGGCGGGCGACGGGGTCGAGCACGCGGGCGACCTCCTCGGCCAGCAGGGCCTTGATTTCGGAGGCGCCGACGCGGCGGCCGAACCGGCCCTCGGCGAGGTTGGCGGAGACGCGCAGCGCGGCGTCGACGCCCAGATCGGCGGCGATCAGCACCTCTTCGAGCTGCTCCAGCAGCTCGTCGTCCAGCACCCGCTTGCGCTCCGGCGCGGCGGGGGCGGGCGTGGCGGCGGAGGCGGGCGCGCCCTCGCCCCCGCCGATCAGGCGCGAGAAGAAGCCGCGCTTCGGCGCCTCCGCCTGCGGGGCAGGGGTTGGCGTCGGCGCGGGCGCGGGAACGGGGGCCGGCGCGGGCTCCGCCCGGGGGGCGGGCGCCGGCGCCGGTTCAGGCGCGGCGGCGGGAGACGGGGCGGGGGGCGGTGCGGACGGTTCGGGGGCGGCCTCGGGCTCGCCCGTCTCCATCAGCGCCTCCAGCCCCTCGTCGAGACGGGAGGAGGACTTGGTCAGTCGGGACCTGAGCTTGGAGAAGAAGGACATGAACACTCCCGGCGCCGCCCGGGCCGCGAATGACCGGGCCGGGACGGGATAGCGCGGCGCGACCCGGGAGGAAAGGGCGCCCGGCCCCGCGGCCGCGCGGCATCCGCCGGCTGAAAACCCCGCGGCGCGGGTCTGCCGGCCTCAGCGCGCCTTGCGCGCGGCGAGGCCCAGCCCCAGCAGGGTCGCGCCGTCCATCACGAAGGAGATCCCGGCGAGCAGCCCCAGCAGCCACAGCGCCGCGCCGGGGAAGCTGGCGTAGATCGCCGCCGCCGCGACCAGCGCCACGGCGCCGGAGGCGGCGAGCCAGGTCCAGCCCTTCGCCGGCCGCATCCGCAGCCCCTGCGCCAGCCGCACCGCGCCCGAGATCGCCAGCATCGCCACCACGATCAGCGAGAAGGCGAAGAGCCCCGCCAGCGGGTCGAACACCGCCAGCAGCCCGCCGATCACGTAGACCGCGCCGATCAGCGTGTGGCCCAGCGAGGCCTTCCAGCCCCCGGTGCGCATCGCCTGCACGATCTGGCCGATGCCGGCCACCAGGAACGCGACCCCGATCCACATGCCGATGGCGACGGAGGCGAGGAACGGCGCCAGGATCGCCAGCGCCCCCATCACGATCAGCAGCACCCCCGCGCCCGCGATCCAGGCCCAGTTGCGCGACAGGGTTTCGCCGATGGGTTCGGGGGCGGTCATGGGACATCTCCGGACTGGGAACGCGGTCGCCGCGACGGGGCGGTTTCAGGCCTCTATCAATCGCGCCCCGGCCGGTGGCGCAACCCTTCGCAACCCGCGCGCGACGCCCCGCCCCTTACCGCGGCGCCGCGCTTTCCGGGCGCGCGAAACCTGAGCCGCGCCGGCGCCCCGGGCTCGACCCGGGGCCTCGCGACGCCGCCGCCCGCGCAAGGCCCCGGGTCAAGCCCGGGGCGCGAGGGGGCGGGGGCGGCGCGGCTCGCCCGCCCGCGGCGCCGCCGGCTCAGCCCGGGTCGCGGAACTGCTTGCCCAGCTTCAGGCCCTGGCCCTGGTAGTTGGAGCCGATGTCGGTCCCGTAGAGCCGGTCCGGCGCCTCGGCCATGGTCTCGTAGACCAGCCGGCCGACCACCTGCCCGTGCTCCAGCGCGAAGGGGGCCTCGTAGCAGCGCACCTCCAGCACGCCGCGCGCGCCCGCGCCCCCGGCCGCGGCATGGCCGAAGCCCGGGTCGAAGAAGCCCGCGTAATGCACCCGGAATTCGCCGGCCATGGCGTGATAGGGCTGCATCTCGGCCGCATACATCGGCGGGATATGCACCGCCTCCCGGCTGACCAGGATGTAGAAGGCGCCCGGGTCGAGGATGATCCCCCCGCCCGGCGCCGGATGCAGCGGGTCGAAGAACTCGGCCGGGTCGTAGGCGGCGATGCGGTCGAGGTCGATCAGCCCGGCATGGGCCCGCGCCCGCCAGCCCACCGGCCGACCCCCCCGCGCCGTCAGGTCGACCGAGAAGCCCAGGCCCCCGTCGATATGCGCGTCCCCGTCGACCAGCCGCGCCTGGGCGTGCAGGGCGCGCAGGGCGGCGTCGTCGAGCCCCGGCTCCCCCCGCCGCAGCCGCACCTGGTTCAGCCGCATCCCCGGCCGGACCAGCACCGAGAACGAGCGGGGGCTGATCTCGGCGTAGAGCGGGCCGTCATAGCCCGCCTCGATCCGGTCGAACTCGGTCCCGTCGTCGGCGATCAGCCGGGTCAGCAGGTCCAGCCGCCCGGTGGAGCTTTTGGCGTTGGCCATGGCCGAGACGTCGGCGGGCAGGCGCATCCGCTCCTGCAAGGGCACGAGATAGACGCAGCCTTTCTCCAACACCGCGCCGGGGCGCAGGTCGATCTCGTGCATGGCGAAGCGGTCGGCCCGTTCGGCCACCGTCTTGCCCTGTCCGGCGAGGAAGGAGGCGCGGATCCGCCAGGCCCGCTCGCCCAGCCGCAGGTCGAGGCTGGCGGGCTGGATCAGCGCCTCCGGCACGCCGCCGGGGGCGGAGATGGCGCCGGACGCGATCAGCGCGCGCAGGGCCTGGGAGGGCAGGACGCCCGGCGCGCCGGTGGCGTGGATGTCGGGCCGGGTCATGCGCCGCTCGCTCCCCTGCAAGGCGTCCCCGCCCATGCGAAAAGCGCCAGCCGTTGCCGGCTGGCGCTTAACTGGTCGGGCTGGCGAGATTCGAACTCACGACCTTCCGTCCCCCAGACGGACGCGCTACCAAGCTGCGCTACAGCCCGTTTCGAGGCGGGGTTTAGACGGGCGCGCGTGCCGTGGCAAGACCCCGTCCGCGCGATTTTGCCGACCCGTGCGCAGGGCGGCGTCCGGGCCCCGGCCGCGGCGCGGCCGCCGGCGCGACCGACGGGGCGGCGGGCGCGGAGACGGCCGTGGGGCGGGCGCCGCGTCAGCCTTCGGCCGGGGGTTCGGAGCGCAGGCGGTCGCGCAGCGCCTCCAGCCGGGAGATGGCGGACCGGATCCGCTCCGACTCGGCGGGGTCGAGCGCGGGGGCGGTCGGCTCCGGGGCCGACGCGGCCGCGGCTTCGGCCGGCGGCGCGGGCGCGGCGGACGCCGCGGCGGCGCTTTCGGCAGGGACGGGCGCGGGCGCGGGGGCGGAGGGCGCCGCCGGCGCCGCGGTCTCTTCCGGCAGGGCCTCTCCCAGATGGTCGGCGCCGCGGCGGGTGACGTGGCGCGCGCCCTTCTCCCGGAAGATCTTCTGAACGCCCTTGATGGTCAGCCCGTCCTCGTAAAGCAGCTCGCGGATGCCCACCAGCAGCGTCACGTCCTCGGGCCGGTAATAGCGCCGCCCGCCGCCCCGCTTCACCGGCTTCACCGCCGGGAACTTCGATTCCCAGAAGCGCAGCACATGCGCCGGCACGTCCAGCGTCTCCGACACTTCGGAGATGGTGCGGAACGCGGCGGGGGACTTGTCCATGCGGGGCGGGCTCCGTCGCGGCTTCGGCGAACGCTGGCGAGGTCGGCCGGCGCGGAGGGCGCGCCGGGGAATGGGCGGGGGCGGCCGGGCTGGCGCGGGTCGGCGGCGCGGCTTCAGGCGCCGGCGCGGCTCACTCGCTCAGCTCCGCGTTGATGCGGTCCTTGAGGATATGCGAGGGGCGGAACACCAGCACCCGGCGCGGCTCGATCGGCACTTCCTCGCCGGTCTTGGGATTGCGGCCCATGCGGGCGCCCTTCTGGCGGACCTGGAAGGTGCCGAAGGACGAGATCTTCACCGTCTCCCCCTTCACCAGGGCGTCGGAGACATGGGCGAGGATGCTCTCGACCAGCTCGGCCGATTCGTTGCGGCTGAGACCCACCTCCCGGTAGACCGCCTCCGTGAGATCGAGCCGCGTGTGGGTCTTGTTCGCCATTCGCCGGCCTCCCCCGCCATGCAATCGCGCCGTGCCGCGCCGATGGAATTCCTTAACGGCGGGAACCGGTTCCGGCCGATGACAGACCGTAGGCGCGGCGGGATTTCAGAGTCAATGTCAATGACTTGGAGAGAGGGGCGCAGATGGCGCTTCAGCGCCGCGCCGGTCGCCCGCGCACGCCTGCAGGGCGCTGCGTCAGCCGCGGCCTTCGGGCGCGGTCCGGGCCCCGGCGGCTCGCTGAAAAATCACGTCCGATCAGAATTTTGAGAGGCGCGGCTTATGCGGCGCCTCAATTCGCGCGGGGCGTCCCGTCCCGTTCCCCCGGCCCGAAACCGGGGGGCGGCGGTCACCAGCGCATCACCGCCGCGCCCCAGGCGAGGCCGCCGCCGATCGCTTCCATCAGCAGCAGGTCGCCGCGGGCGATGCGGCCGGCGGCGACCGTCTCCGACAGCGCCAGCGGGATCGAGGCGGCGGAGGTGTTGCCGTGATTCTGCACGGTCATCACCACCTTCTCCATCGGCAGGCCGGTCTTGCGGGCGGTGGATTCGATGATCCGGCTGTTGGCCTGGTGGGGCACCATCCAGTCCACGTCCCCGGCGCTCGCCCCCACCTCGTCCAGCGCCTCATGGGCGACGGCGGCGAGCTTGTTGACCGCGTGCTGGAACACCTTCTGGCCCTGCATGCGCACGCAGCCCGCCCGGCCGGTGGAGGAGGGGCCGCCGTCGACGTAAAGCAGGTCGTGATGGTCGCCGTCGGAATGCAGCTTCACGCTCATCACGCCGCGGTCGGCGAGCGTGCCGGCCCCCGGCTCCCCGGTCAGGATCAGCGCGCCGGCGCCGTCGCCGAAGAGCACGCAGGTCGACCGGTCGGTCCAGTCGAGGATGCGCGAGAAGGTCTCCGCCCCGATCACCATCACCGTGCGGGCCTGGCCCGAAACGATCAGCGAATTGGCCGTGGCCACCGCGTAGATGAATCCCGCGCAGACCGCCTGGATGTCGAAGGCGAAGCCCGAGCGCATGCCGATGGCCTGCTGGACGCGGGTGGCGGTGGCGGGGAAGGTCTCGTCCGGGGTGGCGGTGGCGAGCACGATGGCGTCGATGTCCGACGCCTCCAGCCCCGCCGATTTCAGCGCGTGCAGCGCCGCCGGAATCGCGAGATCCGAGGTCTTCTCGTCCTTCGCCGCGAAATGCCGCCGCTCGATCCCCGAGCGCGAGCGGATCCATTCATCCGACGTATCCAGGGTGGCGGCGAACTCGGCGTTCTCGACGATCCGCTCGGGCAGATGATGGCCGCAGCCCAGAGGCACGGCGCGCGTGACGGTCATCCTGAACTCTTTCCGCTCCTGGTCGATTCCCCGGGCGCAGTTTCCCGGCCGACGAAGGTGTTGGCAACCTGTTCGGCCACCCGACGTTCGAAGCCCGACAGACCCATGGTGGCGGCGAGCTTGATCGCGGAGGCCACGCCCATCGCGTCGGCCGAGCCGTGGGACTTCACCACCGAGCCGTTGAGCCCGAGGAACACGCCCCCGTTGACCCGGCGCGGGTCGATGCGCTTGCTGAGCCGGCGCAGCGAGGTCCAGGCGGCCAGCGCCCCCAGCCGCGACAGCCAGGTGTGGCGGAACGCCTCGCGCAGGCTGTCGGAGATCAGCTTGGCCGTGCCTTCGGCGGTCTTGAGCGCGACGTTGCCGGTGAAGCCGTCGGTGACGATGACGTCGACCCGGGTGGACAGGATGTCGCCGCCCTCCACATAGCCGACATAGGAGAAGCCGGCGCCCGGCCGGCGCGAGGCGGCGGCGATCAGGTCATGGGCGTCGTGGATCGAATCGCCGCCCTTGGTCTCTTCCGAGCCGACGTTGAGCAGGCCGACGCGCGGCTGGTCGAGCCCGAGGCCCACGCGGGCGTATTCGGCCCCCATCACCGCGTATTGCAGCAGGTTGCGCGGGTCGGCGCGGATGTCGGCGCCCACGTCCAGCACGATGTTGTGGCCCGCGGGCCCGCGCGACGGCCAGAACACCGCGATGGCGGGGCGGTCGACGCCGGGCGCGCGGCGCAGCGCCAGCATGGCCAGCGCCATCAGCGCGCCGGTGTTGCCGCAGGACACGGCCACCGAGGCCTCGCCGGTCTTCACCGCCTGCAGGGCGCTCATCATCGAGGTGCCGCGGGCGTGGCGCATGACCTTGGAGGGCTTGGCCCCCATCGGCACGATCTCGGGCGCGTGGCGGATCTCGGTGCGTTCGGCGAGGGCCGCGCGGCGGCGCATCAGCCGGGTCAGCTCGGCCTCGTCGCCATGCACGATGAAGCGGATGTCGGGGTTCTTGCGGGCCGAGATCGACATGCCGCCGATCACCGCCGCCGGGCCGCGGTCGCCGCCCATGGCGTCGATGGAGATCACGCTCGACGGGCGGGCGCCGTCGTTGCGGCCGCGGCCGCGGGCGACGGAATCGCCATCGTCCCGGTCGTCGTCATCGTCGTCGTCGGAGGCGTCGAGGAAGCTCATGGGATGCGCTTGGGCGACCGTTTCATGGGCGGGGTCGGACCGGTCGGGGCGCGTCATGCGCAGAGACGGAGGCGAAGGCCGGAAGGGCCGGAGCCGGAGGGGCAGGGCCGAACGCGGCCGTGAGACGCGCGGCCGGGTCGGAAGGGGCCGTGGAACGCGCGCCCGGGTCGAGCGGGGCCGGGTGGCATGGCGTCGGAGCGGACGCCGCCGCCGCGATCCCGAAACCGCCGCCGCGAGAGCCGGCGCCGCCCGCCGTCGCATCGCGGAGCCGCCCGCCATGGCGCCGGGCCGCCGCGGATGCCTCGCGCGCCCCTCTCGACCCTGACCGGATCGACTTGGAACGCGCTGGCCGGTCGTCGCGCGCCGTCGAGAGCGACGGCGCGGGCGGCGTCCGGCCGGGGCGCGGCGTCAGGACGTCAGGAGTCGTCGTCGAGGTCCAGTTCCTCGACCATGCTGACCACTTCGCGGCCGGCGTAGTGGCCGCAGGAGCCGCAGACATGGTGCGGGCGACGCAGCTCGCCGCAGTTCGGGCACTCGGCGTAGCTCGAGGCCGACAGGGCGTGGTGCGACCGGCGCATGTTGCGCTTGGACGGGGTGGTGCGATTCTGGGGGACCGCCATGGTCTCGATCTCCGGTTGACCGCGGCGACCGTCTGGCCGCGCGTATGGGCCGGGACCCTCCCGACCCGCCCCGGACCCCGACCCGCGCCGTCGCGCCGGAGAGGTCCTGCGGAGAGCCGCCGAATCCCGTGAAAAACGAGCGGCGAACATACGCGAAACCCGGCGGAGCGCAAGGCCCGCGATCCGCGCCGCGCGGCGGCGGCCGAAGGGCGGCGCGCGCCGGGTTTTTCCCGCGCCGGATCGGGCCGGCGCGCGGCCTGCGCGTCCCGTCGGCTGGGGTCGTGTTCCGCCCGGCGCCCGGCTCCGACGCGCCGCGGGCGCGCGGTCGACGCCGGCGCCCGGGTCGTCGCGGCGCCTGCGCCAGGGGCGCCGGTCCGTCCGGCGGGCGCGCCGCCGCAGGTCATACCTCGTCCTTGTCCAGCCGCTCGCGCAGCGCGGCGAGCGCGGCGAAGGGGCGGGCGGCGGCGTCCGCCTCGTCCCCGCCCGACGCCGCGGCGCCGGATCCGGCGCCCGCGCCCGTGAAGGTCGCGCCCGGCGCGCGCGGATAGGGGTCGATGGCCAGCGCCGCGGCTTCCGCCGCCACCTCGCCGGGGTCGATCCGGGTTCCCAGCGGCTCGGGCGGATCGTCGTCCTCGCCGGGGTCGATATCGGCCAGCTCCGGCTCCGCCGCGCCGGGCAGGTAAAGGCGCGAGAACCGCTCCGACAGGTCCTGGCCCACGTCCTCCAGCGTCACCACGCAGGGCTGCACCACCCGGGCGCGCACCTCTCCGGTCACGCGCCAGCCGTCGCCTTCCGGGCGGATCTCGCCGCGAAAGCCGAACCGCTCCACCGCCTTCACGCCGAAGCGGCGGGCGAGGGCGGCGCGCTCCTCCGCCCCGGCCTTGGCCTGGACCGCCTCGCCGGCGGGGGGCAGCTCGGTCACGCGGATCGGGCGGGAGAATTCGGGCGCCGGGGCGGCGGCGGCGGAGCGGGGCATGGCGATACTCCTTCGCGCTGGGCGCGGGGCCACGGCGAGGCCCGCGGGTTCGGGGCGGCCGCCGGGGGGCTGGCATGGGCGGCCGGGGCCGCTTTCGGACGTAGGGCGGACCGCGCCGCCGGGTAGCGTTCGCGGCCGTTGGCCGCCGGATGAGGTTTCGCGGCCGGGGACCGCTTCGGGGCGGGGGCCGCTTCGGGGGTCGTGCCGCGGCGGGGCCGCTTGAACTGCGAACATGCGCGCGCTAGGCAAGGCCTGCAAGCGGCGACCTTGGCGCGCCCGCCCGGACCGCCGTCGCGCGGCGCCCGGCGGGCGGCGTCGGGGGCGCGACGAGACCGGTCCGCGACGCGGCCCGGCGGCGACGATCCGGGCGGGCGCGCGCGCCTCGCCGGACCAGACGAGGACGGCAGGTGATCCCCTTCCCCCCCGAGACCGACCCCCGGAACGACCCGCGGCGCGGGCCCGCCGCCGCCCCCGCGCCCGTTCTCCGCGCGCCGAGGTCCCGCCGCGCCCGCGCCGCCGCGGCGCTGGTCGCCGCCGCCGCCTTCGCGGCCCTCGCCGCCTGCGAGCCGGTGGTGCGCGTCCACGGCTACGCGCCCGCCGAGGCGCAGCTCGCCACGCTGGAGCCCGGGGTGGACAGCGCCGCCTCCGTCTCCGCCAAGATCGGCCGGCCGTCCACCGCCGGGGTGATGCGCAACGACGCGTGGTATTACGTGTCCTCGCGGGTCGAGACGCTGGCCTACAACGCCCCCGAGGTGACCGACCGGCGCATCGTCGCGGTGCATTTCGACGATGCCGGCGTGCTCGCCTCCGCCGATGTCTACGGGCTGGAGGACGGGCGGATCATCAACCTGGTGACCCGCACCACGCCGACCTTCGGGCGGGAGCTGACCATTCTGCAGCAGATCTTCGGCAACCTCACCAACGCCGGCGCCGCGGTCGCGGCCGGCGCCGCGGAGGACTGAGGCCGGGGATCGCGGCCCGGCCCGGGCCGGCCAGGCGCCCGGTTTCGGGTCCGGATATTCCGGGCCCGACGGTTCCCGCCCGTCGGGAAGCCGCCGGCCGGACGCTCAGCCCGGATCGCGCCGGAACACGCCGACCTGCATCGCCGCCCGCGTCTCGAAACCCAGCGAGTCGTAAAGCGCGAGCGCCGGCCGGTTGGCCGCGAAGGCGTGCAGGAACGGCCGGTCCCCCCGCGCCGCGATCCGCGCCGCGGTGTGGAGCGACAGGCGCCGGGCGAGGCCGCGTCCCCGCGCTTCCTCGGCCACGCAGACCCCGCTGATCTCGACGAAACCAGGCAGGGCGAAGCGTTCGCCGGCCATGGCGACCAGCCGTCCGCCCTCCCGCAGCCCCCAGAACCGGCCGAGCGCCAGCGCCCGCAGGGTGAAGGGGCCGGGCCGGGCGGCTTCGGCCAGCGCCAGCATGTCGGCGGCGTCGGCCGGGGTCAGCGCCGTGACGCCGGTCCCGCCGACCCCGGCGGCGAGGCGCAGGGTCTCCGCCCCCGCCAGCATCTGCACGCCTTCGGCGCGCTGCAGCTCCTCGAAGCCCGGGGGCGTCTCCGGCCGCGTCGCCTGGAGGAAGGCCACGACCTCTCCCGGGCGGGCCAGCCGGGCCAGCGCGCCCGGGTCCGCCGGGTCGGCGGCGGCGAAGGGCGCGACGGCGGGCGGGTAGCGCCGGGCGCCGGCCGCGATCTCCGCCAGCGCCGCGTGACGGGTTTCCAGCGCGGCGCGCGGGGCGCAGTCGAGCGCGGCGGACGCGGCGGGAGAGAGCGGGGCCGGCGCGGGGGCGGCGACGGACGCGGAGGCGGGGACGGGGGCGGGGACTGGGACGGGGGCGGTCATGCGGGGAGTTCCGGGAGCGGCGGTTTGAACGGAGGCGGCGGGGCGCCCGGTCGCTGGGCCGGCGGCCGGGCCTGCGTCGGCCATGGGGCCGGTTCGGGGCGAGGGGGCATGCGAGGCGGTGGGCGCGGCGCCGCGGGCGCCCGCGGGCCGCGCCCGCAGCGGCGCCGCTTCCATCCCGTCCTCGATTCGATTCAGCAGGGCCAGCAGATCGGCGTCGAAGCCCGCGCACAGATCCGCCACCGCCCGGCGCACCCGGGGCCAGGCGCGGGTCTCCGCCTCCGCCACCAGCGCGCGGCCGGCGGGGGAGAGCGCGGCGCGGCGCACCCGCCCGTCCTCCGGGCAGGGCGCGACCTCCACCAGCCCCATCCGGGCCAGCCCCGCCACCGCCCGGGTCACGCCCGGCTGGCTGACCCCCAGCGCCTTCGCGGCGCGGCCGATGGTGCAGGGCCCTTCCGCCGCCAGCAGTCCCAGCAGCGGGTGGGCGGAGGCGGGGGGGCCCGGAACCGTCTCGTCCAGGATGGCCTGGGTCTCGGCCTGCAGCCGCTCTCCCAGCCGGCGGAAGCGGGAGCCGAGGGCGAGAAGGCCGAGGCCGCGGAGGATGTCGGATGATTCATGCATGGATATATAACAACGCATGTAAATTCGCCGGTCAATCCCCGGCGCGCGCGGCCGGCTCCGCGCGCCCTCCGTCGCTCAGGTCGTGGGACGCGGGACCTCGCCCGCGTTCAGGCCGCCTCGGGCTTGCGCAGCGCGAACCAGATCAGCGCGCCGCCGGCGAGGCTCAGGAACGGAATCATCGCCCAGTTGACCGCGGCCCAGCCGGTCTGCGGGTCGCCGCCCCAGCAGTTCATCAGCCCGCCGGAGCTGACCGAGGCGACCGTCACCAGCCCGAACACCGCGAAGTCGTTCATGCCCTGGACCCGGCTGCGCTCCGCCACCGAATGGGCGCCGGCCAGCATCGCGGTCGCGCCGATATAGCCGAAGTTCCACCCGATCCCGAGCAGGAACAGCGCGCCGTAGAAGTTCATCAGGTCGACGCCCGCCAGCGCCACCAGCCCCGCCCCGGCCAGGATCACCAGCCCGCAGGCGATCACCTTCTCCACCCCGAAGCGGTTGATGACGTTGCCGGTGAAGAAGCTGGGCAGGAACATCGCCAGCACGTGCACCATCACGATGTCCGCCGCGTCGGCCTGGGCGAAGCCGCAGCCGACCACCGCCAGCGGGGTCGAGGTCATCACCAGGTTCATCAGCGCGTAGGAGACCATGCCGCAGATCATCGCCACCAGGATGCGCGGCGTGCGCAGGAGTTGCCCGACCGAGCGGCCGCGGGCGTCGCCGGGCTGGGGCCTCGCGGGCTTGGGCGCGTCGAGGAACCAGAACACCGAGGACGCCACCAGGTTCAGCGCGATGACGAAGGCGTAGGCGCCGGCGAAGGGCACCGGGGCCAGCGCGTCGGAGGTCAGCTTGACCATCTGCGGGCCGATCACGGCCGAGATCAGCCCCCCCGCCATCACCCAGGAGATGGCCTTGGGCCGGAACGCGTCGGACGCCCCGTCGGCGGCGGCGAAGCGGTAGAAGCCATGCGCCGACATGTAGACGCCGGTGCAGAAGGCGCCGGCGAGGAACAGCCAGAAGGAGTTCAGGAACAGCGCCGCCACGCACAGCGTCGCCCCCGTCGCGCCCCCGGCGGCCCCCATGAAGAAGCCCGCGCGCCGCCCGTAGCGCCCCATGACCGCCGAGACATTGGGCGCCGCCAGCATCGAGCCGAGCACGATCAGCGAGATCGGCAGCGTGGCGAGGCAGGGAATCGGGGTCAGCATCTGCCCCGCCAGTCCGCCCAGCACGAAGTTCACCGGCATCTGCGCGCCCAGCGTCGCCTGGGCGATGACCAGCACCACCACGTTGCGTCGGGCGCGACGGTCGGGATCGGGAACCGGAGCGGGAGCGGAGGCGGGGGGCGTGTCGGATGCGGAAACCATGGCGCCGGTCAGGTAGCCGCGCGCCGGACCCTATGGCAAGCGACGCGTTGTGAGGGGCGGTATCACGTTCTGTGATCGAACCCATCAGCGACTCGCGCCCCAGGTCCGGGGCCGGGTCCGCGGCCGGACTCGGGGACGTGGGTTCGCCGCGGCGCAGGCCCGATCGCGGCGCCCGCGGCGCAGGGCGAGGGGGGCGCCGGCGGGGCTGTTTCCTGCGGCGGCGGGACCGTTTCGGGGCGCGGCGGGGCGCTTTCCGAACCGGAATCCGCAGGGGCGCATGGGCCGGCAGAGCGCGGCGCGGATTTGTCTTGCAATCGTATCCGAATCTGATGGCAATACGGCGCATTCCTCGCGCCGCGCCGGACGATACGGCCAAGGGGGGGCGGGGATGGGCGTGACCGGCCACGGGCCCGCCGCCCGCGTGCTCCGCCCCCTCCGACGCCGGTCTCCCGCGATGCGCGCGCCCCCTCCGGCGGCTGCGCGCCCGCCCGCGGGCGCCGACGCCGGCGGCGAGGAAGGACTGGACCCCGCGACGCCTTCGAGGCGCGCCGCGTGGGGACGACGGGCTGGGGCGGAGGACCGACCGCTCCCGCCCGCGCGGGGCTGCAGCCCGGGCGCGCGTCCGCCTTGTGGGACGCGGATGCGCGCCCTTTTCTCCCGGCCCGGCCCGGCCCGGCCCGGCCCACCCGCCAGCTTCAGCGCGCCGCGCCGGCGCATGAGCCGCCGCGCCACCTGTCCGTGCGGGCGCGGGCCACGCGCATCTCCGGGGCGTCGCGCGGCGCCGCGACCAGATCGGCGGAGCGCGCGCCGGGCGCCGCCGCGCCCATCGTCCAGGCCGCCGGCCAGGGATCGAGGTCGAGCGGATCGCGCGCCGCGGCGAAGGCCGCGAAGCCGACCGCAACGGTCAGGACCCGTTTCCAGGGATCAATGGGGGCGTCCAAGAAGAAGCTCCCCCCGCGAACGGGAGGAGCCCGGCGGCGCCGCGTCACGGCGCGAAACGTCCATGGCGGCCCGGAAGCCGTCCGGCGGACAGACCGCCGGCCCTGTCAGCCGCGGCGACGCCGGCGGCCCTCGCGGCCGCCGCGGGCGCCGGCTTCGGGCTCGCCCTCGGCCCCCGGCTCGCGGTTGGCGCGGATCCAGGCCATGCCGTGGGGATCGTGGTTCATCAGCAGGTTGGCGGCGCGGATCGCCTCCATCTCCTGCGGGCGGACCGGGTTCATGATGGCGGAGGTCATCCCCGCCCCGATCGCCATCGGCAGGAAGGCCGCGTTGATCCCGTGGCGGTTCGGCAGGCCGAAGGACACGTTCGAGGCGCCGCAGGTGGTGTTCACGCCCAGCTCGTCGCGCAGCTTGCGCACCAGCGCGAACACCTGCTGGCCGGCGGTGGCCATGGCGCCGATGGGCATGACCAGCGGGTCGACCACGATGTCATGGGCGGGAATGCCGAAATCCGCCGCCCGCTCCACGATCTTCTTCGCCACGGCGAAGCGCACCTCGGGGTCCTCGGAAATCCCGGTGTCGTCGTTGGAGATCGCCACCACCGGCACGTTGTATTTCTTCACCAGCGGCAGGACCAGCTCCAGCCGCTCCTCCTCCCCGGTCACCGAGTTCAGCAGCGGGCGGCCGCGCGCGGCCTCCAGCCCCGCCTCCAGCGCGCCGGGGACCGAGCTGTCGATGCACAGCGGCACGTCGACCACGGCCTGCACCCGCTCGATCAGCGCCCGCATCAGCGGCGGCTCCACGAAGTTGTTGTCGGCGTAACGGGCGTCCTCGGCCATCCTGTTGGCGAAGACGGCGCCCGAGTTGATGTCGAGCACCATCGCCCCGCAGGCCACCTGCTCGGCCGCGTCCTTCTCCACGGTGGAGAAGTCGTCCAGCTCCAGCTCGGCGGCGAGCTTCTTGCGGCCGGTGGGGTTGATCCGCTCGCCGATCACGCAGAACGGCTCGTCGAAACCGATCACGACGGTTTTCGACTGGGATTCGACGACGGTGCGGGTCATGGGCGCAGGGATCCTTCTGAGGCCCCTGTCCGCGGCGGCGCCGACAGGGGGTGTCGGCGGGCGCGTCGGGCGGGGCGCATGGGGGCGGGCGTGCGGGCGGATGGGCGCGGGGCCCCGTCGGTCGGGGCCCCGGTTAGCACGCGGAGGCGGGCTTGTCAGGCGCGGGGGGCGCGCGCGGCGCGCCGGCCCGCGGTCAGGCGTAGCGGGCGGCGCCGGCGGCCGAGGTTCCGCAGGCGTAGTCCGCGGTCTTCTCGATGCCGCCCAGCGGGAAGAAATGCACCTGCGCCACCGGCAGCGACGGGTCCGCGGCGCGGGCGGCGGCGAGATCGGCCAGCACCTCGTCCGGGGCGAAGGGCAGGGCGAGCCGGGTCAGGTCGGCCGCCCGCTTCTGCAGCACCCGGACCGAGGGGCCGATCCCGCAGGCCAGCGCGTATTTGATCAGCGTCTGAAGCTTGGCCGGCCCCGCCACGCCGACATGCACCGGCAGGTCCACGCCCGCCTCCCGCAGCCGGCCTGCCCAGGCGACGACGGGGGCCGCGTCGAACACGAACTGGGTGGCGATGGCCATGCGCGCGTCGGTGCGCTCGGCGAAGTCGCGCTTCCAGCGCAGGGCGGCCATCACGTTCTTCTCCGACCCGTCGGGGTCGATGTCCGAGTTGCCCTCGGGATGGCCCGCCACGTGCAGCCGGTCGAAGCCCGCCCGGTCGAACAGCCCCGTCTCCATCAGCTGCATGGAGCAGTGGAACGGCCCACGCGGCTCGGCCACGCCGCCGCCCAGCAGCAGGGCGGAGCGCACGCCCGCCTCGCCCTGATAGCGCGCGATCCAGTCGGCCAGCGCGGCCTTCGAGGGCACGGAGCGGGCCGGGACATGGGGCATGACCTCGAACCCCTCGGCGGCGATGCGCCGGGCGGTGGCCGCCATGTCCTCGATGGGGGTTCCGTCGATATGGGCGATGTAGACCCGGGTTCCGAGCGGCAGCAGGTCGGCGAAGCGGTCGATCTTGGCGGCGGTGCGGGGCATCACCTCGATGGAGAAGCCCTGCACCAGGCCGGCCACGTCCCCCGCGGGGGCGGCGCCGGTGGTCGGGGAGGCGGCGGCGGCGCGCCGGCGCGAAAGGAAGTCGATCACCCGGGACATGCACGGCCCTCCTGCTGCGGCCGCGCCGGGCGACGATCGTCCCGCCTGCGGCCTGTCACCCGTTCCCCGCCCCGTCGCCCGGCTCTCGGCCGTCATTGGCGATCAGGGCCCTGATCCTGTCCGGCCCGTAGTCGGCGTCGAGCCGGGCGGCCTCGGCCTCCGCCGCCGCCTGGTCGTCCGGGGCCTCGACCTCGTAGGGCGCGCCGCGCCGCCACTCGGCCAGGTAGGCGTCGGAATCCTTCGCCCCCACCTTCATCGCGCAGCGGTCTATCGCCTGCTCGAACCGCTCGGGAAGCTGGCGCTTGGCGCCTCCCCGGCGGCCCTTGCCCGCGATCACCTGGGCGGGGATGTCCCGCCACCAAACAACCGTGACCTGCGCCAAATCCGTCTCCTTCCGGCGGGGGATCCGGGGTCCGGAACCGCCCGCCCGCCGGTCCCGGATACGCCCTCGCGGGGCGCGGCCGCATGATGGGAGCGACGGGGCGGAAGAAAAACGCGACATCGCTTCGCGTCGGTTTCGGGCCCCGGGGCGGGGGCGGGCGGGGCCATGTCGCGAAGCGGCGATGGAGCGTCGCGAACCCGTTGCGGGCGTTGCGGCTTTCGCCCGTCGCGATGACTTGGGAACCGGCCCCGGGGACCGCCGCGCGACCGGTCGGGCGGCGGGGATTCGGCGCGGGCGGGCGCCGCAAACGGTCGTTGAAGCGTCGCCCCCGGTGGCGTAAGGAGGGGGACTTGCGCCTCCGCCGCCTTTCGCGGCGCCTGTCCGCAATCCGCACGTCACCCGTGACGCCATTCGTGGAGCGACCCCGTGACCGAACCGACCGGCCGCAGCCTGTCCATCTCGTTCGAGTTCTTCCCCCCCGCCACCCCCGCTGGGGCGATGCGGCTGTGGCGCTCGGTCGAACGGCTGGCGCCGCTGGCCCCGTCCTTCGTCTCGGTCACCTACGGCGCCGGGGGCACCACCCGCGACCGCACCCGTATGGCGATCCAGGCGATCCTGGAGCGCGCGCGCCTGCAGGTCGCCGGCCACCTCACCTGCGTCGGCGCGAGCCGGGAGGAGACGCTGGCCGAGGCCGACGGCTACCGCAAGCTGGGCGCCCGCCGCGTCGTCGCCCTGCGCGGCGACCCGCCCAAGGGGGCCGAGCGGTTCGAGCCGCATCCCGACGGCTTCCGCAACGCCGCCGAGCTGGTCGCCGGCCTGCGCGCGGCGGGGCATGAGCGGATCTCGGTCGCCGCCTATCCGGAGCGGCATCCGGATTCGGCCGACCTCGCCGCCGATCTCGACAACCTGAAGCGCAAGCTGGATGCGGGCGCCGACAGCGCGCTGACCCAGTTCTTCTTCGACAACGAGCTGTTCCTGCGCTTCCGCGACGCGGCGGCGAAGGCGGGGATCGCGGCGCCGATCCATCCCGGGATCCTGCCGATCGAGAACTTCGCCAAGATGCGCCGCTTCGCCGCCGGCTGCGGGGCGAGCGTGCCGGACTGGCTGGTCCAGGCCTATGAGAACGCCGACGACCAAGGCATGACCGAGACGCTGAGCCGCGCCATCTGCGCCGAGCAATGCGACGGGCTGCGCGCCGAGGGGGTGGAGCACATCCACTTCTACACGCTCAACAATCCCGACCTGCCCTATGACGTGTGCCGCGCGCTGGGGGTGGAGCCGCAGCCGCTGGGCGCCGCCTCGGGCTCCGGCGCCGCCTGAGCGGGCCGCAGGGTCGACCGGATGGAACGGGGCGCTTCGGCGTCCCGTTTTTCGTTGGCGGGGAGGTGAGAAGGAGGCGGGGGCTAGATGCGGCGGACCGGGGAGGCGCCGCGCCGGCCGTCGCGCCGGTGACGCCCGCCCGCCCGCGGCGCGGGGCGAGGGCGCGCCGTTGGCGCCGGGGCCGCCCGCGCTCACGATCCCGCGCGCCGCGGGCGGAGCGGATCCGCAGGCGCGACCGTCGCGCGGCGCCTCCTTCCGCGCGCCCCCCCGCGCCCTGGGGTCAGAGCGCGTCGCGGATCTGGGCGAGCAGCATCGCCGCCCAAAGCGCCGGCCGCCGCAGGGCCGCGCCGCCAGGAAAGCGGGGCACGGGCAGGGCGGCCATGGTCTCGAAGCGGCGCCGGTCGCCGGCGATCCACTCCGCCAGCACCGTGCCGGCCATCGTCGCCAGCGCCACGCCCGAGCCCGAGTAGCCCGAGGCGTTCAGCACCCCCGGCCGGATCTCCCCCCAGACCGGCAGCCGGGTCGGGGTGATGGCCAGGGTGCCGCCCCAGGCATGGTCGATCCGCGCCTCCGCCAGTTGCGGGAACAGGGCCAGCATCCGCGGCCGCACCAGCGCCGCGATGTCCCGGGGGAAGCGCCAGCCATAGCTCTCGCCGCCGCCGAACAGCATCCGCCCGTCCTCCGACAGCCGGAAATAGTTGACCACGAAGCGGCTGTCGGCCACGGCCACGTCGTCCCGGATCAGCGCCCGGCGCAGGTCGGGGGCGAGCGGCTCGGTCGCCACGATGAAATTGTTGATCGGCATGGTCTTCGCCGCCACCTCGGGCAGCAGGGTCCCCAGATAGCCGTTGCAGGCGACCACCACCCGCTCCGCCCGCACCTCTCCGGTCGCGGCGATCACGCGGGTTCCGTCGAGCCAGGTCGCCTCGGTCCGCTCGTAGATCCGCGCCCCCGCCGCCAGCGCCCGCGCCGCCAGTCCGCGGGCGAAGGCCAGCGGGTGCAGGTGGCCGCCCGACGGCTCCAGCAGCCCCGCCGACATGCCGCGCGCGCCCAGCCGGGCGCGGACCTCCTCGGGGGGGAGATATTCCACGTCATGCCCGTATTCGCCGCGCATGAAGTCCACATGCGCCTTCGTGCCGGCGTCGTAGCGGGGGCGGTGGTTCACATACATCACGCCAGGGCGGTATCCGGCCTCGATCCCGCCGGTCGTGGCCATGTCCCGCACCAGGCGCGCCGCGTCGCGCCCGATCTCCCACGCCGCGCGGGCGAGGCCCGGATCGGCGCGGGCGGCGATGTATTCCGGCTCCTGCCGCTGGCCGACGCCGACCTGGCCGCCGTTGCGCCCCGAGGCGCCCCAGCCCACGCGATGCGCCTCCACCACCACGACCGAGACCCCCGTCTCCGCCAGCCGCAGCGCGGTGGAGAGCCCGGTGAACCCGGCCCCGATCACGCAGACGTCGGCCGTGACCGTCCCGTCGAGCTGCGGCTGATCGGGGAAGGCGGGGGCCGAGGCGACGTACCAGGAGGGGGGAAGCGCGCCTTGCGTTTCGTTGGCGTAGAGCGTGGTGGTCATCGGGTCTCCGGAACCGGAAGGGCGCGCCGCCGGCTCCGCCCGGCCCGGGCGGGAGGGGGCGGAGCGGGCGGCGCGGAAGAATGCAGGCGCCGCGCCTCGGCCCGGCGGCGTCCCGCGCCCGCCGGCGCATGTCGGGGCGGGGGCGGGCCGCCGCCGGCGCGGCTCAGACGTTGAGCAGCAGGTGCTGGCGCTCCCACGGGCTGATGACGGTCATGAACTGGTCGTATTCGAACTGCTTGAGCGTGCCGTAGAGCTTCACGAAGTCCCGGCCCAGCATCTCCGCCATCGGCTCGCAGCTCTGCAGCAGGTCCACCGCCTCCAGCAGCGAATAGGGGATGTCGCGGGCGTTGTCATAGGCCCCGCCGGTGACGGGGGGACGGGGGGCGGTCCCCTCCTCCATCCCGATCAGGCCGGCGGCGAGGGAGCCGGCGATGGCGAGATACGGGTTCGCGTCCGCCCCGGTGAGCCGGTTCTCCACCCGCCGGGCCTGGGGCGACGACCGCGGCGCCCGCAGCCCGGTGGAGCGGTTGTCGTAGCCCCATTCCAGGTTCACCGGCGCCGACATGTATTTCACCAGCCGCCGGTAGGAGTTCACATAGGGCGCGGTCAGCGCCGAGCAGGCCGGCAGGTATTTCTGCTGCCCGCCGATGAAGGCCTCGAACAGCGGGCTCGCCTCGCCGTCCTCGGCGGTGAAGATGTTGCGCCCGTCGGCGTCCAGCACCGACTGGTGGATATGCATGGCCGAGCCGGGCTGGCCGGCCATCGGCTTGGCCATGAAGGTGGCGTAGGCCCCGCAGCGCAGCGCCGCCTCGCGGATCAGCCGCTTGAACAGGAACACCTGGTCGGCGAGCTTCATCGCGTCGCCATGCATCATGTTGACCTCGAGCTGGGCGGCTCCGGCCTCCTGGATGATGGTGTCGATCTCCAGCCCCTGCGCCTCTGCGTAGTCGTAGATATGCTCGATCACCGCGTCGTATTCGTCGACGGCCGACAGGCTGAACGCCTGGGAGCCGGTGGACTGGCGCCCCGAGCGGCCCACCGGCGGTTCCAGCGGGTAATCGGGGTCGGTGTTGGGCTTGGTCAGGTAGAATTCCAGCTCCGGCGCCACCACCGGGGTCCAGCCCTTGGCCTCGTAGGCGCGCAGGACGCGGCGCAGCACCTCGCGCGGGGCGAAGGGGATGGGCACGCCGTGGCGGTCGACCACGTCGTGGATGATCTGGAGCGAGGCCTCCCCCGCCCAGGGCACGGCGCGGGCGGTGGTCAGGTCGGGGACGAGCGTGATGTCGCCGTCCGAATAGAGCTCGGGGTGATCCACGTCGGCGTATTCGCCGGTGATCACCGCGAAGTAGATCGAGACCGGGAGCCGGATCTCCGATTCGCGCAGGAACTTGGCGGCGGGCATGACCTTGCCGCGGGCGATGCCGGCGAAGTCGGGGGTCACGCACTCGATCTCCTCGACCCGGTGGGCGCGGATCCAGTCGCGCAGGGACTGGAGGTCCGGGGCGTCGAGCTCCGGCGAGACGGCGAGGCTGATCGCGGGGCTGATGGCGGGGCTGGGTTTGGTCATGGTTCGGGCCGTTCGGGTCCTGGCTGGGGCGCGGGCCGCCGCGGGGCGGGGCGCGCCGGTCATGGGGCGGGGCGCGCGGGGCGAGCGGCCGCGACGGCCGGTCCCGCGCCATCCGGCGCGCCGAGATATGGCGGCGCCGTTCGCGCGCCGACGAAAAGAGCGGGGTTCGGCGCCGTCGCCGTCCGGACCGTCCCCCGCCGCCGCGCGGCCCGGAGCCCGCGCCCGGCCCCGCCCGCGAGGGGGAGGGCCCGGGCGCGGGGTCCGGACGGCGCGGGGCGCGCGGGTGACGCGTGCGAGCGACGCTGACGCGGGCTGCGGGAGCGCCTATATTGCGCCGGCGCGGCGCCGAAAGAAAGCGCTGCGCGCTCACGCCGCGGCCCCCCTTCCGGCCGGCCGCGGCGGGGCGTCTCCGAACCCCGGCGCGGCCCCGCCCCAACGGCCGCGTCCGACCGACCCCCAGCGGGCCGCCCGGCCCCCGAAAGGACCCTCATGCGCATCGGCATCCTCGAAACCGGCTTCCCGCCCCGCGACCTGCAGGAGGCGCACGGCACCTATCCGCAGATGTTCGAGCGGCTGCTCGCCGGCCACGGGCTCGACTTCCAGGCCTGGCCGGTGCTGAAGGACGACTTCCCCGCCGGGCCGGAGGACGCGGACGGCTGGCTGATCACCGGCTCCCGCTTCGGGGTCTACGAGGACATCCCCTGGATCCGCCGGGCCGAGGAGTTCGTGCGCGCGGTCCACGCCGCCCGCTTGCCGATGGTGGGCATCTGCTTCGGCCATCAGCTCATGGCCCAGGCGCTGGGCGGCAAGGTGGAGCAGTCGGGCAAGGGCTGGGGCATCGGCGTGCAGCGCTATCGCGACCTGGAGGCGGGGGAGGAGATCGCGATCATCGCCTCGCACCAGGACCAGGTGACCGCGCAGCCGCCCGCGACGCGGGTGATCGCGGCAAGCGACTTCTGCCCGATCGCGGGACTGGCCTGGACGGACGGGCCCTCGATCTCCTGGCAGCCGCATCCGGAGATGAGCGCCGCCTTCTCCCGAGGGCTGATCGAGGACCGGATCGGCACGCTTTACCCCGAGCCGGTGGCGCGCGCGGCGCTCGACAGCCTCGCCTCGCCGCTCGACAGCCCGGCGATGGGGACGCGGATCGCGCGGTTCTTCCTCGACCACGCCGCGGCGACCTCCGCGGCCTGAGCCGGCGGGGAGGACGGGCAGGGGGCGCCGCGACGGCCGGCCCGAGGGCGGAGGCCGGTCGCACGCGGCGCGCGGAACCGGAGGCGCCGCCGGCGCCGTTTCCGGTCGGCCGCGGGTCGTCTCGTCCCCGCCGCGTCTCCTGGCTCGCCCGCCCCGCCGCGTTCCCCGGCCCCGCCCGGCGCCCGGCCGGGCCGCGCCGCGGGCGCCCGGCCGCCGCCCGCGTCCGGGGCGTCGCGGCGCCCCCGTTCCCTCGCCCGTCCCGCCCCCCTGCGCGCCCATGCGCCTTGGAAGCGCGCCGCGAAGCCGCTAGTTAAAAACCCGCGCAGCAACGGAGAGGCCCATGACCCGCATCATCGACTTCCTCGTCGAAATCCTGGAGCGGATCGGCCTGCTCTTCGGCATCGGCCGCAGGAAGCCCGACCCCTCCGACCCGTTCGCGCCCAAGAGCCGCAGCTTCATGCGCCGCCTGGTCGGGGCGCTGCCGGCGCTGCTCATCCTGTTCTGCATCGCCTATCTGGGCATCCTGACCTGGCGCACCTCGACCTATGCCGGCATGGACCTCGCCTATCCGCAGACCATCCTGCCCCCGCCGGGAACCCGGGGCGAGGTGGCGACGCCCGCGGCGGCCGCGCCCACCAACGCCGGCGACGACGCCTCCGCCTCCGGCGCCGCCCAGACCCGCACCTGCGCCCCGTCCCGCACGGTGGAGATGCAGATCGGCCTGATCGACCTGATGGTGAACCGCAACGACTGGATCCCCGGCGCCCCGCAATACAACCTGGGCTTCTTCGGCCTGATCGACTTCGAGGACACGCCCTGGTTCGACAACAAGGCCAGCTTCCAGATGGGGATGCTGACCATGGTGCGGCGGGTGTCGCTCGACCTCGCCGACACGCTGGGCAGGGTGCGCGGCACCTCGCAGGCCGACCCGGACCTGCAGGCCGCCCAGTCCCGGCTGCGCACCAATGAGCGGGCCTGGGTGCTGAACAATCCCTTCGACGCCCAGCTTCAGACGGTGATGGAGGCCGCCTCGACCTCCTATCGCGGGGCGATCCCGCTTTACCGCCGCTACAACGAACGCCTGGGCGCCTGCGACGCGCTGTTCGACGTGCGGCGCGACAACCTGCGCACGCTGGTCGATCGCATCGCCGCCGATCTCGGCTCCATGGCCTCGCGGCTGGCGCAGCGGGCGAACGCCACGCAATGGTCGGTGGAGCGCAAGGAGTTCATCCCCGCCGACGGCAACAACCGCGGCTGGTTCGACTTCCGCGCCGACAACCTGTTCCACGAGGCCCGCGGCGAGCTGTTCGCGCTGCACGGGCTGATGCAGGCGGTGAAGATGGACTTCCTTCGCAACAATTCCGACGCCGAGGTCGGCCAGATCTGGGAGCGGATGGAGGCCCATATCGCCGAGGGCGCGGAGCTGAACCCCCTGATCGTCGCCAATGGACGCGAGGACGGGATCTTCGCCCCCGACCACCTGTCGGTGATGGGCGAGAAAGTGCTGCGCGCCCGCGCCAACATGGTGGAGCTGCGGGACATCCTCGACCGCTGAAGTCTATGCTCGCGGTCCGAGTCGGACCGCGGCCCCGCGCCGGCGCCCGCCGCCGGTCCGGTCCGGACCGTTTCACGAAGCTTCCTGCGTAACGGGAGCGTTGCATGACCCGAGGGACCAGCCTGCGCCGCGCGCGCCTGGGGGTGGGGGCGGCGGTCGCCGGCCTCGCGGTCGCGGCGATGGTCGCGCCGCTGATCAGCTACGAGGACCTGCTGGGCGACCGCGGCGCCACGGCGCGCTGGGCGGTGGCCACCGCCGCCTCCGCCGACGTCGACGCCGTCGCGGCCGAACCGGTCTATGAGCTTCGCCGCCGGTTCCGCGACAAGGTGGCCGAGTGCCTGGGCGTCACCGCCGCCACCCGGCCCCTGCGGCTGGAGGAGATGCCCGGCCGGCTCGACCTGCGCTATGGCGACGAGTTCGCGCCGGCGCTGACCGTGGACATCGCCGCGATGAAGGCCGAGGGCATGTCGGGCGACTACGCCCGCCGCTCCGACGCCACGGCGCTGCCCGACGCCGCCGTCAACGCGGTGCTGACCGCCGGCATGTTCGGCATGTTCGCCCCCGACCATCCCTGTCCGCCCGAGACCATGCCCTGAGCGGGAAGGACAGGCGCATCCCGGCGCCCCGTGGGCTTTCGAGCGTCCCGCGGGCGCGCCCCCGGTTCCGCGCCCCGGGCTTGACCCGGGGCCTCCCGCGGGTCGCCGGCGTCGCGAGGCCCCGGGTCAAGCCCGGGGCGCTCCATCAGACGCGTTCCCGTCCCTGCGTTCCCCCGTCCCTGCGTTCTCCAGCTCTCGGGCGCCCCAGCCGCGCGCCGCGAAACTCCGGCTCAGCCCTCCGGCCGCTCCGGCGCCAGGCCGCGCAGGAAAAGCTGTTCGAGGAACCGGGCGGCGTCGTCCAGGTGCCCGTCCCCCTGCGCGTCCAGCAGCAGGCGCACCTGCACGTCGAAATCCGCGTAATGCTGGGTCGTCGCCCAGATCGAGAAGATCAGGTGATGCGGGTCCACCTTGCGGATCTTGCCGGCCGCGATCCATTGCCGGATCACCGCGGCCTTGCGCTCCACCAGCTCCTTCAGCCGGCCGGTGAGATAGTCCTCGATCCGCGGGGCGCCCGACATGATCTCGGAGGCGAAGAGCCGGCTTTCCCGCGGCTTCTCCCGCGCCATCTCCAGCTTGCGGCGGATATAGGCGCGGATTTCGCGCATCGGGTCGCCCTGGGCCGAGAACGCCTCCAGCGGCTCCAGCCATTCCTCCAGCAGCCGGGTCATCAGGGCGGCGTGGATGTCCTCCTTGCGGCGGAAATAGTAGAGCAGGTTGGGCTTGGACATGCCCGCGCCCTCGGCGATCTGGTCCAGCGTCGCGCCGCGGAAGCCGTGCTGGGAGAACGCCTCCAGCGCCGAGTCGAGGATCTTCTCCTCGTTCTCCGCCTGGATGCGGGTGCGCCGCTTGGTGCGCGCGGCGCGCGGGGCCTCCGGAGACGCTTCGGGGTGCGCTTCGGCGCCGGCCTCCGCCTCCTCCGGCGCCGGGCGGGAGGAGCGGTCCTGCGGGGGCGCGGTCAACGGCCCGCCCCGGCCGGCGGATCGGCGGGGCTGGGCGGGATTTTCGCCGTCATGGGCGGGGCTCCTCCGGCTTTTCGTGTTGACCGGACCTGCGGTCCTGATAGCGTGAAGTTTGACCAGACGGTTAACACACCGCAAGCGCTTTCGCCGGAGCCGGCCGCCGGCCCGCCCCGCGATCGCCAGGCGCCCCCCAGCGACAGCCGCTTTCCGGCGGCGGAAAGACGGCCACGACATGACGGACCTCGGCTCCAACCTCCAGATCAACGCCGACCGGCTGTGGGACTCGATCCACGAACTGGCGGAGATCGGACCGGGGGTCCGCGGCGGCTCCAACCGCCAGACGCTGACCGACGAGGACGCCGCGGGCCGCGCCCTGTTCCAGAAATGGTGCGAGGCCGCCGGCATGACCATGGGCGTCGACCGCATGGGCACCATGTTCTTCCGCCGCGAGGGCGAGGACCCGGAGCTGCCGCCGGTCTACATGGGCTCGCATCTCGACACCCAGCCCACCGGCGGGCGCTATGACGGCATTCTCGGCGTTCTGGGCGGGCTGGAGGCGATCCGCACCCTCAACGACCTGAACATCAAGACCAGACATCCCATCGTGCTGGTCAACTGGACCAACGAGGAAGGCACCCGCTTCGCCCCGGCCATGCTGGCCTCGGGCGTCTTCGCCGGCGTGCACACGCTCGACTGGGCCTATGACCGCACGGATGCGGAGGGCAAGACCTTCCACACCGAGCTTCAGCGCATCGGCTGGGTCGGGGCCGAGGAGGTCGGGGCCCGCAAGATGAAGGCGATGTTCGAACTGCACATCGAGCAGGGCCCGATCCTGGAGGCCGAGGGCAAGGACATCGGCGTCGTCACCCACGGGCAGGGCCTCTGGTGGCTGCAGGTCACGCTGACGGGGAAGGACGCGCATACCGGCTCGACCCCCATGCCGATGCGGGTCAACGCGGGGCTGGGCATGGCGCGGATCACCGAGCTTGTCCATACCATCGCCATGAAGCATCAGCCCCGCGCGGTCGGCGCCATCGGCCATGTCGAGGTCTACCCCAACTCCCGGAACGTGATCCCGGGCAAGACCGTGTTCACCATCGACTTCCGCTCCCCCGACCAGGAGACGCTGGACGCGATGAAGGCGGAGCTGGAGGCGGAGGCGCCGAAGATCGCCGAGGCGCTGGGCCTGGGCATCGAGATCGAGGCCACCGGCCATTTCGACCCCGTCACCTTCGACCCCGACTGCGTCGCGGCCGTGCAGCGGGCGGCGGACCGGCTGGGCTATTCCTCCATGGACATCATCTCGGGCGCCGGCCACGACGCCTGCTGGATCAACCGCGTCGCGCCGACCGCGATGATCATGTGCCCCTGCGTGGACGGGCTGAGCCATAACGAGGACGAGGAGATCTCGAAGGAATGGGCCGCCGCGGGAACCGCCGTGCTGCTGCACGCGGTGCTGGAGACGGCGGAGATCGTGGGGTGAGGGCGCCGACGCGCCTCGCACGCCTTTGCGGGCCTCGCGCGGAGGGGCTGCGCGTCCCGGGCTTGACCCGGGACCTCGCGCGGTCCGCCGCCGGCGCCTCGTTGGCGGGCGGGGCGCCGACGGCGGCCGTTCCGCAAGAGGCCCCGGGGCGAGCCCGGGGCGCCGCCCGGGTGGGGCGGATCGCGCGCATCGGGGAGCGAGGGCAGCGGAGAAGGAACCGCCGCGATGCCCTGTTATGTCTACATCATGTGCAGCCAGTCGAGGAACGCGCTCTATGTCGGCATGTCCTCGAACCTCGCGCAGCGGGTCGAGCAGCACCGGCTGGGCACGGCCGGGTCGCATACCGCGAGATACCGGATCCGGCGCCTGATCTGGTTCGAAGCCCACGACGACCCCGGCGAAGCCCTGGCGCGAGAGCGCCGCATCAAGCGCTGGCGGCGGGACTGGAAGGAGGCGCTGATCTCCGCCTCCAACCCCGACTGGCGCGACCTTTCCATCGACATTCCGTACTGATCGGCCGGCAGGAGGCCCCGGGTCGAGCCCGGGGCGCGCGCCCGCGGCCCGCCACGCGCGAGGGAGACCCAGCATGACCACCGTGATCAAGGGCGGGACCGTCGTCACCGCCGACCGCTCCTGGAAGGCCGACGTGCTGGTGGAGGGGGAGACCATCCTCGAAATCGGGGAGAACCTCTCGGGCGACGAGACCCTCGACGCCTCCGACGCCTACGTGATCCCCGGCGGCATCGACCCGCACACCCATCTGGAAATGCCCTTCATGGGCACCACCGCCGCCGAGACCTTCGAGAGCGGCACCTACGCCGCCGCCGCGGGCGGGACCACGATGCTGGTCGACTTCTGCCTGCCGGGCGAGGACGGGTCGCTGAAAAACGCCATCCTCGACTGGGACCGCAAGTCCAAGGACCAGATCTGCGTCGACATCTCGTATCACATGGCCATCACCGGCTGGAACGAGACCATCTTCGACGAGATGAAATGGGTCGTCGACCGCGGCGTGAACACCTTCAAGCACTTCATGGCCTACAAGGGCGCGCTGATGGTGCAGGACGACGAGATGTTCGCGTCCTTCAAGCGCTGCGCGGAACTGGGCGCCATGCCGCTGGTCCATGCCGAGAACGGGGACATCGTCGCCGAGCTCCAGCAGAAATATCTCGCCGACGGCGTCACCGGCCCCGAGGGCCACGCCTATTCCCGCCCCCCCGAGGTGGAGGGCGAGGCCGCCAACCGCGCCATCATGATCGCCGACGCCGCGGGCGTGCCGCTCTATATCGTGCATGTCTCCTGCGAGCAGGCGCATGAGGCGATCCGGCGGGCGCGCCAGAAGGGGATGCGGGTCTATGGAGAGCCGCTTATCCAGCACCTGACGCTGGATGAGAGCGAGTATTTCGACAAGGACTGGGACTATGCCGCCCGCCGGGTGATGTCCCCGCCCTTCCGCTCCAAGGACCACCAGGACGGGCTGTGGAACGGGCTGATCGCCGGATCGCTGCAGGTCGTCGCCACCGACCATTGCGCCTTCACCACCGAGCAGAAGCGGTTCGGACTGAACGACTTCACCGCCATTCCCAACGGGACCGGCGGGGTGGAGGACCGGCTTTCGGTGCTGTGGTCGCGGGGCGTGGAAACGGGGCGCCTGACGCCTGAGGAATTCGTCGCCGTCACCTCGACGAATATCGCCAAGATCCTCAACTGCTATCCCCGCAAGGGCGCGGTGGCGGTGGGGGCGGACGCGGATCTGGTGGTGTGGGATCCCAAGGCCACCAAGACCATCCAGGCCGCCACGCAGAAGTCGATCATCGACTACAACGTGTTCGAAGGGTTCGAGGTCTCGGGCCTGCCGCGCTACACGCTGAGCCGCGGCGAGGTGGTCTGGGCCGCGGGAACCAACGTCTCGCCCAAGCCGGGCCGGGGCAAGTTCATCCCTCGTCCCGCCTTCCCCGCCCCGAACAAGGCGCTGTCGACCTGGAAGGCGCTGACCGCGCCGCGCCGGATCGACCGCGACCCGCTCAACATCCCCTCGGGGGTCTGAGCGTCGATGAGCCAGGCCGCGCCCCAAGCGACCCCAGCCGCCTCCCCGTCCCGCGCCGTGATCGAGGCGCGGGACCTCAACCTGACCTTCCAGACCGATGACGGGCCGGTGCACGCGCTCTCCGACGTCAGCCTGACGGTGGAGAAGGGGGACTTCGTCTCCTTCATCGGGCCGTCGGGCTGCGGCAAGACCACCTTCCTGCGGGTGATCGCGGACCTGGAGCGGCAGACCTCCGGGACCGTGACCGTAAACGGCATGACGCCGGAGGACGCCCGGCTGGCGCGCGCCTACGGCTATGTGTTCCAGGCCGCCGCGCTCTACCCGTGGCGGACCATCGGCGGCAACATCCGCCTGCCGCTGGAGATCATGGGGTTTTCGAAGGCGGAGCAGGAAGCCCGGACGGCCCGCGTGCTGGAGCTGGTGGAGCTGACCGGGTTCGAGAAGAAATTCCCCTGGCAGTTGTCGGGGGGGATGCAGCAGCGGGCCTCCATCGCCCGCGCGCTCGCCTTCGACGCCGATATCCTGCTGATGGACGAACCCTTCGGCGCGCTGGACGAGATCGTGCGCGACCACCTCAACGAACAGCTGCTCAAGCTGTGGGACGAGACCGGGAAGACCATCTGCTTCGTCACCCACTCGATCCCCGAGGCGGTGTATCTGTCCACGAAGATCGTGGTGATGAGCCCCCGCCCGGGACGCATCACCGAGGTGATCGAGAGCCCGCTGCCCCGCGCCCGCCCGCTCGACATCCGCGAGACGCCGGAATTCCTCGAGGTCGCCCACCGGGTGCGCGAGGGCCTGCGCGCCGGGCATTCCTATGAGTGACCGCGCGACGCCCCCCGCCCGCGTCCCGGGCCTGACCCGGGACCTCCCGCGCGCCGCATCCCCCGCGCGCGCCGCACAGGGCGTCGAACTGGGCCTCGCGCCCGGCCGCGGCCGGGAGGCCCCGGGTCAAGCCCGGGGCGCAGGCGTCGCCCGACCGGGCGCCGGGGGCCGGAGCCACGGGCGGGGCGCGCGATGACCGCCCTGCGCGGCGCCCTGCCGGTGCTGAGCGTGGTCGCGGCCATCGTCGTCGGCTGGTATCTCGCCGCCGCGGTGCTGAACCTGCAATGGGAGCGGGACCAGGCGGCGCGGGCGGGGGCCGAGGTTCCGCTCGCCGTCATGCTCGCCAACACCATGGCGCAGGAACGCCCGGTGCTGCCCGCCCCCCACCAGGTGGCGGTGGAGATCTGGGAGACGACGGCCGAGAAGAAGGTCACCTCCAAGCGCAGCCTCGTCTATCACGGCTGGGTGACGCTTTCCGCCACGCTGCTGGGCTTCGTGTTCGGGACCGCGCTGGGCATGGCGCTGGCGGTGGGGATCGTCCACAACCGGGCGATGGACCTGTCGGTGATGCCCTGGGTCATCGCCTCGCAGACCGTGCCGATCCTGGCCATCGCGCCGATGATCATCGTGGTGCTGAACGCGGTCGGGCTGTCGGGGCTGATCCCCAAGGCGCTGATCTCCACCTATCTCAGCTTCTTCCCGGTCGCGGTGGGCATGGTGAAGGGGTTCCGCTCGCCCGACGCCATCCAGCTCGATCTGATGCGCACATGGTCGGCGGACCGGCGCGCGGTGTTCTGGAAACTGCGCTGGCCGGCGGCGACGCCCTACCTTTTCGCCTCGCTGAAGGTCGCGGTGGCGGCGAGCCTGCTGGGCGCCATCGTGGGCGAGCTTCCCACCGGCGCCGTCGCGGGCCTCGGCGCCCGGCTGCTGGCGGGCAGCTATTATGGCCAGACCGTGCAGATCTGGTCGGCGCTCTTCGCCGCCGCGGCGCTGGCCGCGGCGCTGGTGGCGCTGGTCGGGCTCGCGGGGCGGATCACGCTGGCGCGGCGCGGGCAGGCGGGGGGCGCGCGATGAGGGACCTCGCGCTCAACGGTCTGGCGCGCCGGCCGCTGCTGCTGGCCCCCGCGGCGCTGGGGCTGGGGTTGCTGTCGCTGGCGCTCGCACGCGGCGGGATGCCCGCGCCGGGCTGGGCCGCGGTGCTGGCGGCCTGGGCCTGCGCCTGGGCGCTGGTGGCGGCGCTGGCGGCGCGGGTGGGGCGCGCGGGCGGGCGGGGCGACCGGCTCCTGCGCCTCGCCATCCCGCTGATCTTCGGCGCGACGCTGCTGTTTTTGTGGGAGGCGCTGGCGGTCGGGGCCCGGATCTCCCCCGTCCTGCTGCCGCCCCCGTCGGCCATCGCCGCGCGCTTCGCGGGGTCTCTCCCCATCCTCGCCGCGGATTTCTCGCAGACCTTCCTGCGCGCGGTGCTGATCGGCTACGCGATGGGCTGCGGGGCGGCGTTCCTGTGCGCGCTGGCCATCGACCGCTCCCCCTTCCTGCAGCGCGGCCTCTTGCCGGTCGGCAATTTCGTCGCGGCCCTCCCCATCGTCGGCATCGCGCCGATCATGGTCATGTGGTTCGGCTTCGACTGGCCGTCCAAGGCCGCGGTGGTGGTGGTGATGGTGTTCTTCCCGATGCTGGTGAACACGGTCGAGGGGCTGAAGGCGGCGGAGCGCATGCAGCTCGATCTCATGCGCACCTGGGCGGCCTCGCATCGCCAGACGCTTTGGCGCCTGCGCCTGCCGATGGCCGCGCCCTTCATCTTCAACGGGCTCAAGATCGCCTCCACCCTCGCCCTGATCGGGGCCATCGTGGCGGAGTTCTTCGGGACCCCCACCGTGGGCATGGGCTTCCGCATCTCCACCGAGGTCGGGCGCATGAACGTGGACATGGTCTGGGCCGAGATCGCGCTGGCGGCGCTGGCCGGCTCCGCCTTCTACGGGGCGGTGGCGCTGATCGAGCGGGCGGTGACCTTCTGGCATCCCTCCCAGCGCGGGGGCCGCCCATGACCCGCTTCGCGCTGCATGACCGGGTGGCGTGGTCCTGGGGCCGCGGGTCGGGCGTCGGCCGGGTCGAGGCGATCTATACCGAGCGGGTGGAGCGGGTGATCAAGGGAACCCGCGTGGTGCGCAACGCGACGCCCGAGAACCCCGCCTACCTGCTGCGGCAGGAGAACGGCGGCGAGGTGCTCAAGGCGCATTCGGAGCTGACCCTCGCCTGAGGCGCAGGCGCCCTGCGCGCGGGCGCCGGGCCCGAGGGTGAACGGAGTTTGACCACGCGACCGCGCCGCGGTAGCGATTTTGCAGCGCAAAGGCGCCGTCAGCGCGCCGACAGCAACAGGAGAGACCGATGACCCATCCGTTGAAATTCGGCGCCGCGGCCGCCCTGGCCCTGGGCCTCGCCGCCCCGGCGGCGCAGGCCGAGGACGTGACGCTCCAGCTCAAATGGGTCACGCAGGCCCAGTTCGCGGGCTACTACGTGGCCAAGGACAAGGGCTTTTACGAGGAGGAGGGGCTCGACGTCGAGATCCTTCCCGGCGGGCCGGACGTGGCCCCGGTTCAGGTGCTCGCCGGCGGCGGCGCCGACGTGATGGTGGACTGGATGCCCTCCGCGCTGGCCGCCCGCGAACGCGGCGTGCCGGTGGTCAACATCGCCCAGCCGTTCAAGTCCTCGGGCATGATGCTGACCTGCCTTAAGGAAAGCGGCATCACCTCGCCAGAGGATTTCCCCGGCAAGACCCTGGGCGTCTGGTTCTACGGCAACGAATATCCGTTCCTGTCGTGGATGGGTCATCTCGGCATCCCGACCGAGGGCGGGGCCGACGGCGTGACCGTGCTCAAGCAGGGCTTCAACGTCGATCCGCTGCTGCAGAAGCAGGCGGCCTGCATCTCGACCATGACCTACAACGAATACTGGCAGGTGATCGACGCGGGCATCTCGGAGGCCGACCTGATCACCTTCAAGTATGAGGACCAGGGCGTCGCGACGCTGGAGGACGGGCTTTACGCGCTGGAGGACAAGCTGGCCGATCCCGCCTTCGCCGAGACCATGGTGAAGTTCGTGCGCGCCTCGATGAAGGGCTGGAAATACGCCGAGGCGAACCCGGACGAGGCCGCCGAGATCGTGCTGGAGAACGACGCCACCGGCGCCCAGACCGAAAAGCACCAGAAGCGGATGATGGGCGAGATCGCCAAGCTGACCGCGGGCTCGGACGGGACGCTGGACCCGGCGGATTATGAGCGCACGGTGAAGTCGCTGCTGGCCGGCGGCTCCGACCCGGTGATCACCAAGGAGCCCGAGGGCGCCTGGACCCACGCCATCACCGACAAGGCGCTCTGATCCGCCCGGATCGGGCGCATCCGGCGGGGCGCGGGCGTCCCGCCGGACTGATGCGCCGGGCCGAAACGACGGCCGAAACGAGGGGGCGCGCCGGATGCGGCGCGCCCATTTTCATGTCCGGCGGGGCGGCCGCGCGGCCCATGGCGGGCGATTCGCGACCGCGCGTCGCCGGAGGTCCGCGCCGGGCCGCGTCGGGCGGCCCGATCAGCATTCCGCGCCGCAGCGGATCGCAGCGCGATCAGGCCTCGTCCAGCATCTCGATCAACTTTCGGTTGAAGCGGCCGGCGGCCTCGTACATCACCCAATGGCCGACGCCGGGGATCATCTCCACCGGGGCGGCCGGGTCGAGACCGGCCATGATCTCGCGGTTCTCCGCCATCGGGGCGGCGATGGCGTCATGCTCTCCCCAGATGCCGCCCAGCCGGGTGCGGCCGCGGCCGGGGGCCAGGACCTCGTCGGCGCCGTATAGGTCCTCCATGGCGCGGATGCGCAGGCGGAAGGCCTCGGCGTTGGCGGCCTGCATGGCGACCAGGTCGTCGTCGATCAGCCGGTCGTCGCGCAGCATCAGGGCGGCGAGGTTGTTGCGATGCGCGGCCGCCCGCGCCTCCGGGTCCGGCGCCCGCCGCCAGCTTTCGAGCTGATCGCGGATCGAGGTCCCGGAGCCGAAGCGGGCCGGCCCCACCAGCACCAGCCGGCCGACGCGGTCCGCGGGTTCGGCCATGGCCAGCTCCGCGCCCGACGAAGTTCCGAAGGAAAAGGCCACGATATCGTAGGCCCCGTCCGGGACCAGCGCCGCCATGCCCTTGCGCAGGATCCAGGCGATGGTCGCGACGGTCTGCGGCGGCTCCAGGTCCGGGCTCTCGCCGGCGCCGGGCAGGTCGACGGCGATGACGCGGCGGGTCTCGTTCAGCGGACCGATATTGGCGAGCCAGTGGGTCCAGGAGCCGGAGCCGCCGTGCAGCATCAGCACCGGCTTGCCCGTCGCCCCCTCCGGCGCCGCCCAGTCGCGCCAGACCGCGCCCGGGATCCCGCCCGGCGCCTCCAGCCGCCGCGCCCGGGCCGCGAGCCGGTCGCGCAGGCCGCCGGCGGTTCCCGGCGGCGGGGCGTCCTCCGGAAGCGGAGGAGAAGCCGGGCCTGCGTCGGCAGTAGTCGCGCCCACGTCGGGCGCCCCAAATTGAGACGACATGTTAAGCGTTCCGGATAGTTCAAGTTCGACCTCACCTTAGACGCCTCCAACCCGCCCGGCCAGCGGCTTGATTTGAGCGCAATCGTAAGGTGAGCAGGTGGATGGTTGCAGGACTGAGTAGTTTTTGACTTGGTTACGATTTCGCCGTTAGAGAGATGAGACCAGCGGCTTCGCCGGGGCAGGGAGCGGACGAAACATGAACGGGCGGGACGGGGCGCGGGACGACGATCGGAGCGGGACCCGAGAGGGCGCGCGCGGCACGCGCAAACGGGCGGAGATCCGCAAGGAGGAGATCGTGTCCATCGCGGCCGACATCTTCGCCACCAAGGGCTACAGCGGCGCCTCGCTGCGCGACATCGCCGAGCGGGCGGGGCTGACCAAGGCCGCGCTCTACTACCATTTCCCCGACAAGGAGCAGATCTTCGAGATGGTGGTGATGACCCGGATGGCGACGCTGAACGCCGCCGTCTCCCGGGCCGTGGCGGAGGCGGGGCCGGACCCGATCGCCCGCATCCACGCCTTCTTCGACGCCGCCGCCGGGCGGATCGACGAGGATCCGATGGGCTGGATCGCCTCCTCCAACACCTTCTGGACGGTGGAGCGGCTCAAGACCCGGCCCGAGATCATCCGCGGCCGCGACGCCTTCGAGCAGGTGCTGCGCGACGCGCTGCGCGACGGGCGGGAGGCGGGTTTGGTGGCGGAGGAGGACGCGGGGCTGGTCGGGCGGATGCTGATTTCGGGCCTCGACCTCATTCCGCGCTGGATGAATCCCGACGGACCGTTGAATGCGCGCGAAATCATGCGACGTTACCTGCGCTTCGCGCTGGCCGGCGTGCTGACCGACGCCGGCCGCGCGAACCTGGAGAAGCAGGGCCTCTGACCGCCCCCGGACAGCCGGGACGGCGCGCGGAGGCCGCACCCGTGACCGCCGCGAAGGGAGACGCGCGATGACCCCCGAAACCAACCCCGACCTGTCCGCCGCCGCCGGAGGCCGCTTCGCCGGCAAGACCGCGCTGGTGACCGGCGCCAGCCGCGGCATCGGCGAGGCGGCGGCCCGCACGCTGGCCGCGGACGGCGCGGCCGTGGTGCTCGCCGCCCGCTCCGCCTCCGAGATCGGGGCCATCGCCGCCGAGATCCGCGCGGCCGGCGGCCGGGCCGAGGCGGTGACCTGCGACGTCTCCCGCCTCGCCGACATGCAGGAGGCCTGCGCGCTCGCCGTCTCCGCCTTCGGCTCGCTGGACATCCTGGTCAACAACGCCGGCATGATCGAGCCCATCGCCGACATCGCCGAGGCCGACCCGGACGAATGGGGCAAGGCCATCGACGTCAACGTGAAGGGGGTCTGGTTCGGCCTGCGCACCGCCCTGCCGCTGATGGCCGCGCAGGGGTCGGGGGTGGTGGTCAACATCTCTTCCGGCGCGGCCACCGCGGCGCTGGAGGGGTGGAGCGCCTATTGCGCCTCCAAGGCCGCGGTGCTGTCGCTCACCCGCTCGGCCCATCTGGAATACGGGTCCCGCGGGGTGCGGGTGGTGGGGCTGAGCCCGGGCACCGTGGCCACGAAGATGCAGCGGGTGATCGGCGCGTCGGGGGTGAACCCGGTCAGCAAGCTGGCCTGGGAGGACCATATCCCCGCGGACTGGGCGGGGCGGGCCGTGGCCTGGCTCTGCACGCCAGAAGCGGCGGGCCATGACGGCGGCGACTTCTCGCTGAAGTCCGAGGAGGGGCGGAGGGCGGTCGGCCTGATCTGACCCGCGCCGCGCCCGGCGTCGACGCGGGCCGGATCCCGCGTCGGCGCCGAAAGTTGCGATCACGATTTTTTAACCCGCGGCGTCGCACCCTGCGCGGGCCGGCGGAGTCCGGCGCAGCCGCGGCCGCAGCCGGCCCGCGGCCCGCCAGGACGGCGCGCAGGGAACCGGATCATGAATCGCAGCGACATCTCGCGGCTGGCCGCCTTGTCCACGCTCCTGGTGATCTTCACCTCGGCCGTGGTCGGGGTGCTCCTGTTCCTCGGCATGTCCTCGGCGCTGCGCGAAGGGCAGGTGCAGCGCGCCCAGGTGGAGCTGTCGGGCGCGCTCAGCTCCTTCGCCGGGCGGCTCGACGCCCTGCGCCGTCAGACCCTGTCGCTCGCGCGCACGCCTCCGGTCCGCGGCCTGCCCGCCGCCATCGCCGCGGGGGGCGTGGACCCCTATGACGGCTCGACCGAACTGCAATGGCGTCGTCGGCTGGCCACCATCTTCGAAGGCTATCTCGACGCGAACGAGGACGTGACCCAGGTCCGGTTCATCGCGGCCGACACCGCGGGAACCGAACTGGTGCGCGTGGACCGCGACTCGGCCACCGGATTGGCGCGGCGCATGGCGGATACGGAGCTTCAGGCCAAGGGCGACCGGTACTATTACACCGAGTCGATGAAGCTCCGGGCGGGGGAGGTCTACCTCTCCGACATCGACCTGAACGTGGAGCGGGGGGAGGTGCAGGTCCCCTACCAGCTCACCCTGCGCTCCGCCTCCCCGGTGGACGAGACCGACGGCGCGCGGGTCGGCCTGGTGGTGGTCAACGTCGACGCGCGGATGCTGCTGGACCGGATCGGACGGTTCGCGCCGGCCGGCGCGCGGCTGCACCTGACCGACGAGGACGGCGCCTATCTGCTGCGTCCGGACACGGGGCATGTCGTGGACCTGCTGCGCGCGGATGCGCGCAACGCCCGCGAGGACTTCCCCCAGCTCGCGCCGGTCTACGACGCGGCCGAGCCGCCGGGCGAAATCGCCACCTTCGTCAAGGGGGACGAGGTGATCCACGCCGCCGCCGTGGCGCTGAACCCGATCGACCCGTCCAGGCGGCTGACGGCGGTGATGATCACGCCCCGGGCCGAGCTGTTCCACGGCATCTGGCGCTATCGCCCGCAGGTGATGGCGATGGCGGGGGGCTTCGTGCTGATCCTGCTGGGGGCCGGGGCGGCGTTCCTTCTGTCGCGCACCCTGTCGCGCACCATGGGCCAGCTCGCGCTCGCCGCCGACCGTCTGGCCGACGGCGCGCCGCCCGAAAGCCTCGACTGGCCCGATCCGCGGATCGAGGAGGTGGCGCGCCTCAACCACGCCCTGCGCCACCTCGCCGACGCGGTGCGCGACCGCGAGGCCCGGCTGACCGAGCGGGAGGGCAAGCTCCGCGCCATCATGGACAGCGCCATCAACGGCATCATCTCCATCGACGCCGAAGGCCGGATCGAAAGCGTCAACGCCTCGGCGCAGGAGATGTTCGGATATGAGGAAGGGGAGCTCGTCGGCCGCAACGTCTCCATCCTGATGCCGGCGCCGGACCGGGAGGCGCATGACGGCTATCTCGCCCGCTATTTCCGCACCGGCGAACGGCGGATGATCTGCATTCCGCGCGAAGAGACGGCGCTGCGCAAGAACGGCGAGACGTTTCCCATCGAACTCGCGGTGACCGAGCAGCTTCGCGACGGCGAGCACGCCTTCACCGGCATGATAGTCGATCTGGGGGAGCGCAAGCAGGTCGAGCGGATGCAGCGCGACTTCGTCTCCACCGTCAGCCATGAGCTCCGCACGCCCCTGACCGCCATCAAGGGCGCGCTGGACCTGGTGGGGTCCGGAGCGCTGGGCGCGGGCCCTCCGGCCTGGGCGGACATGCTGAGCCTCGCGCGCAAGAACTGCGACCGCCTGGTGCGCCTGGTCAACGACATCCTCGACCTCGACCGCATCTCCTCGGGGCGCATGCAATACGCCTTCTCGCTGGAGACGTTGAGCGACCTGGTCGAAAGCGCGGTGGCCGAGAACCGTCCGATGGCCGAGGCCCGAGGCGTCGCCGTGACGCTGGAGCGGAGGCCGGACGCGGGCGCGCTGGTGCGGGCGGACCGGGACCGGATCCTGCAGGTGCTCGCCAACCTGCTGTCCAACGCGGTGAAGGTCTCGCCGGCGGGGGGATGCATCCGGGTCGCCGCCGCGCCGATCCCAAGCGGCTGGCGGATCTCGGTGACCGACGCCGGCCCGGGCGTGCCGGAGACCTTCCGGGACAGGATCTTCGGCAAGTTCTCCCAGAGCGACACCGCCGACAGCGCCAGACGGGGGGGCAGCGGGCTTGGCCTGCATATCTCCAAGGCGATCGTGGAGGCGCATCAGGGGCGGATCGGCTTCGACAGTCCGCCCGGTCTGGGCGCGACCTTCTGGTTCGAGCTGGTGGACAGCGGCTTCGTCGCGGGCGCCGGGGCCGACCGCGTCGCGGCGTCGGACGACGCCGCCACGTCCGGGTCCGCCGGTCTGCCGGCCGGGACGCGCGCTCCCGCCGCCGTCGGGCCCGCCGGCGCCGCCCCGGCCGACGCGAGCCCCCTCGCCGCGGGGGCCGGGGCCGCCGGGCCGGGGGCGAGGGATCCGCAGTCCGCCTCGGCGCCATCGCCCGCCCGGGTCGCGGCGGACGCCAAGCCCCGCGCGGCGATCGGTCTCTGACCCTTCCGCCCGGGCCGCCTCGCCGCCCGTCGGCGTCTCCACCGGCGCGCCCGCGGACCGCGCCGCGGGCGGACGCGCGCCAGACGCGGCCGGGGCGTCGCGGCGCCCGGGGCGACCGGCCATCGGCGCGGCGGCCGCGGTTCCCGAGCGCGGCGGCGGGCCGGTCCGCTCATGGATGCGGCGGAAGTCGTCGCCGGCGGGCGCCGCGCCGCATGGGCCCAACGCGGCTCTCCGTTCGGGTCGGAGCGGCCGCGCGCGAAACGGGCCCGGCCGGCGAGCGTCTGCGATGGGCGGCGCGGACCCCGCCAGCCGCGCGGCGCCGGTCGCCGTGGTCGGCGCGCGGCCGGGGCGCGGACGGGGCGGGGCCGATGACGCGGACGTCGGATCGACGGTCGATCCGGCCGCGCGCCGGAAAGCGCGCCGGCGATCGCCGCTCAGGCGCCGGGCGCACGCGCCCGACGCGAGCGTGGAGGATGGCGCGGCGCAGGGCGCGGCCGGGCGCCGTCCGGTCCGGTTCGCGAACCCCGATCCGCCGTGCGCCGATGGCGTTCCCCCGGTCGGTCCGTCGCGATCCGTCCGGATCCGCCGCCCGCCGAACCCAACCGGGACCCGCGCCGCCCCGCCCCGCATCTGGGCGCGGGCGTTCCGGCGCAGGGCGTCGCCGGATCACCGGGCTCCGCCGCCCGCGGGGCACGCGCCCGGTCACGATCCCGGTCACGATCCTGGTCACGATCCCGTTCACGATCCGGGCCGCGAGCCTCGCGCGGTGGCGCGCCCTGCGCCGATCCGTCGCCGCCGGCGCGCCGCCGACGAGGGGCCGGCGGGACCGCGCGCCGGCTCGGGCGAGGCCGTCCACCGGCCCGCCGGCGACGCGAAACGCGTCCGGACGCGCCCCCGCCGCCGCGCCTGCGAACGGGCGCGGAGGCGCCGCCGCCCGCGACCGCGCCGCGCCGCTACGTCAGGGGGCGGCCCGGGCCGCCGGTCGCCCGCGCCTGCGCGGGACGCGACCCGAGCGCCCTTTGACCCGGTCCCCGAATCCGATCAAAAGGGGAGCGTCAGGCCCCGGCGTCCGCGCGCCGCGCGGCCGCGCGCGGGGCATGTCCCCCTAGGACCAGGCGGAGACCACGACCATGGCGGCAGCACCCACCCCCGAGATCCGGACCGGACGTCGGCCGGAGCCCTGGGCGGACGCGCGTCCCGACGCGGGCCGGTCCGGCGCCCGGCGCGGGGCGGGCCCCGAGGAGGGAGGCGCGCGCCCCGCCGGCGCCGTCCTGCGGGCCGTGGCCGCCGCGCTGCTGTTCGCCGCCCTGCTGGCCCCGGCGCTGACCGCGCCCACGCCGGCCGCCGCCCAGGACGCCCCGGTCATCTCCCGGGTCGAGCGGATCCTGGTGGAAGGCGCCCGCCGCGTCGACGACGCCACCATCAAGGCCTACATGACGGTGACCGAGGGCGAGCCCGCCACCGCCGCCGACATCAACGCCTCGCTGCGCCGGCTGCTCGACACCGGGCTCTTCGAGGACGTGACCATCTCGCCGCTGGGCGACGGGCTGCTGGTGCAGGTCAAGGAGGCCGCCTACATCAACCTCGTGGCCTTCGAGGGCAACGACGCGATCAAGGACGAGACGCTGCGCGCCTCGATCCGCTCCTCCTCCCGCTCCGCCTTCTCGCGCGCCCAGGCCGACCGCGACGCGCAGACCCTGCTGGAGCTCTACCGTCGCTCCGGCCGCTACGGCGCCACGGTGGAGCCGGTGATCATCGAGCGCGACAACAACCGCGTCGACCTGGTGTTCGAGATCGACGAGGGCCAGCCCACCGGCATCCGCTCCATCAACTTCGTGGGCAACAAGGCCTTCTCCGACCGTCGCCTGCGCTCGGCCATCGGCACCAAGGAGAACGGGCTGCTCGCCTTCCTCTACGCCACCGGCACCTACGACCCGGACCGGCTGGAATACGACAAGGAGCTGCTGCGCCGGCACTATCTCGACCGCGGCTACGCCGACTTCCAGGTGCTTTCGGCGGTGGCGGAGCTGGCGGACGACCGCGAGGACTTCATCCTGACCTTCACGGTGGAGGAAGGCGAGGTCTACAAGTTCGGGACCCTCGACCTCGACATCCGCATTCCCGGCATCGATCCCGAGCCCCTGCGCGCGGTGTTCGAGATGCAGGAGGGCGAGGACTACTCGATCTCCGAGGTCGACAAGGCCATCGAGAACCTGATCTTCGAGCTGGGCCAGCGCGGCTACGTGTTCCTCGACGTGCGCCCCCGCGCCGACAAGGACCCCGAGACCCACACCATCAACGTGACGCTCGAGGCCGCCGAAGGCCCGCGCGTCTATATCGAGCGCATCGAAATCGAGGGCAACTCGCGCACCGTCGACCGGGTGCTGCGCCGGCAGTTCCACGTGGCCGAGGGCGACGCCTACAACGCGCTGGAGATCCAGGCCGCCCGCACCCGGCTGCGCGCGCTGGGCTTCTTCTCCAAGGCCGAGGTGAGGACCGAGCGCGGCGGCGCCGACGACCGCGCCGTGGTCAAGGTCGAGGTGGAGGAGAAGCTGACCGGCTCGATCTCGCTCGGCCTGGGCTTCTCGTCCTCCGACGGCCCGGGCGGCGACCTGTCGATCTCCGAGCGCAACTTCCTGGGCCGGGGGCAGTATGTGTCCGCGTCGGTGCAGGTGGCGGGCGACGAGCAGGCGGTCCAGTTCAATTTCGAGGAGCCCGCGCTGCTCGACCGCGACCTCGCCGCGGGGTTCAACATCGGCTATGTGCAGGTCGATCGGACCGACGAAAGCTCCTACCAGGAGACGAATATCGGCTTCAAACCCTACCTCGAATTCCCGATCGCCGACGACCAGCGGCTGCGGCTGAAATACCGGATCAGCTCGGACGAGATCCGCGACATCTCCCGCTTCGCCTCTCCGGCGATCTTCGAGGACGAGGGGTCGGAGCTGACCTCCTCCATCGGCGCGATCTGGACGCTGGACCGGCGCAACGACCTGGTGGAGCCGACGCGCGGCTACCGGCTGACCTTCGACCAGGAGCTGGCGGGGCTGGGCGGCGACACCGCCTACACCCGGTCGGTCGCCGCTGCGAAGGTCTGGCAGGGCTTTCTCGACGACCAGGTCGTCGCCTCGTTCGAGGTCGAGGGCGGGGCCATGTTCGGCTTCGGCGACGACCTGCGGGTCAACGACCGCTTCTATCTGGGCGGCGACCGGTTCCGCGGCTTCGCCCGCGACGGCATCGGGCCGCGGGACGTGTCCTCCATCTCGGTGCGGGAGCGGGACGGGAACGGCAATGTCGTGCGGCCGGTGAACCGGTTCACCGTGGTGCGCGACGACGCGCTGGGCGGGCAGTATTACGCGATGCTGCGCACCAATGTCAGCTTCCCGCTGGGCCTGCCGGACGAGTTCGGGGTCTATGGCGGCCTGTTCGCCGATATCGGCACGCTGTGGGGGCTGGACGAGACGGTCTATCCCGACAAGTTCAGCCGGCCGACGGTGGTGGTGGACGACAGCGCGCAGATCCGCGCCTCGGTCGGCGCGTCGCTGTTCATCGACAGCCCCTTCGGGCCGCTGAAGTTCAACTTCGCGATCCCGGTGGTGCGCGAGGACTACGACGCCCGCGAATACTTCCGCTTCACCATCGGCGGGCGGTTCTGATCGTGGCGGGCCGGCCCCGGGTCCGGCCTGCGCGCGCCGCGGCGGGCGCGGCGCTGGCGACGCTGGTCGCAGCGGCGGGCGCGCCCGCCGCGGCTCAGGCGCCGTCCGCGACGCCGGGCTTCGGCCTGGCCCAGGCGCCGGCGGCTTCCGTCTCCGCGGCGCCGGAAGCCGCCTCTCCCGACCTGCCGCGGGGGATGGTGCTGGTGGTCAACCGGGCCGCGGTGGTCGACAACTCGGCCGCGGCCCAGGCGCTTCGCGACACCGAGCGGGACGTGCGCGAAGCGGTCCAGAAGGACCTCGACACGGTGAAGGACGAGCTGGAGGCCGAGGAGCAGGCCCTCACCGAACTGAAGAAGACGCTCGCCCCCGCCGCCTTCGACGAGCGCGCCCGCGCCTTCGACCGGCGGGTGAAGGAGGAGCGGCGCGACGCGCAGGAGCGCAGCGCCATCCTGATCCGCTTCGTGCAGGAGGCCCGGGGCGCGCTGGCCTCCGCCCTGCCGCGGGTGCTGGAGGAGCTGCGCCGGGAGGCGGGGGCGCTGGTGATCCTCGACGCGGCCGCGGTGGCCTCCGCCGACCCGTCGCTGGACGTCACCGCCGAGGCCATCGCCCGCTATGACCGGGAGATGGGGGCGGTGCGGTTCGACCCGCCGCCCGGATTGCTGCGGGACTGACCGCCACGTAACTGAACCCCGGATGAAAGCACGGGCGGTTTTCTCCCGCCACGGGCCGCCGACCCCTCCGGTTGCGGGCGGCGCGACTTGACCTTCGCGCACGCGCCTGCAAAAGGGAGCGCCGACACCGCCAGTGGGGGCCGCCATGACCGAGACCGCTTCCGACGCGCCCGCCGCCGTCGACGCCGCCGAAAAGACCTACGGGTCGGCCGACATCGCGCGCATCCAGCGCATGATCCCGCATCGCTACCCGTTCCTGCTCGTCGACCGGGTGGAGCGGATGGTGAAGGGCGACGCCTGCGTCGGCATCAAGAACGTCACCATGAACGAGCCGCAGTTCACCGGGCACTTCCCGGGCGAGCCGATCATGCCCGGCGTGCTGATCGTGGAGGCGCTGGCCCAGACCGCCGCGGTGCTGGTGGTCGACACGCTGGGGATGGAGGGCGAGGACCTGCTCGTCTACTTCATGACGCTGGACAAGTGCCGCTTCCGGCAGCGCGTGGTCCCCGGCGACCAGATGGAGCTGCGGGTGAAGATCCTGCGCGGTCACGGCCGGATCTGGAAGTTCTGGGGCGAGGCCTGGGTCGGCGACAAGATCTGCGCCGAGGCCGAGTACTCCGCTATGATCGTCATGCCCGACCACAAGTCCCGCAAAGGCGCCTGACCATGAGCATCGACCCCTCGGCCGTCGTCCACCCCGCCGCGATCGTGGAGGACGGGGCCGAGATCGGCGCGGGCGCCCGCATTGGGCCGTGGTGCCTGGTGGGGGCGAAGGCGCGGATCGGGGCGGGGGCGGAGCTGCTCTCCCACGTCGCGGTGACCGGGACGACCTCGATCGGGCCGCGCACCAGGGTCTGGCCCTTCGCCTCGCTCGGCGCCCAGCCGCAGGACCTGAAATTCACCGGCGAGGAAAGCCGGCTGGAGATCGGGGCCGACAACATGATCCGCGAGCATGTGACCATGAACCCGGGCACCGAGGGCGGCGGCGGGCTCACGAAGGTCGGCGACGGCTGCCTGTTCATGGCCTCCAGCCATGTCGGGCATGACTGCATCGTCGGCGACGGCGTGATCGTGGCCAACAACGCGCCGCTCGGCGGTCACGTGATCGTGGAGGATCGGGCGATCATCGGCGGCAACGCCGCCGTCCACCAGCACAGCCGCATCGGCCGCGGCGCCATGGTCGGCGGGCTGACGGGGGTGGAGCGGGACGTGATCCCCTTCGGCTCGGTCACCGGGGACCGGGCGCATCTGGCGGGGCTGAACCTGGTGGGCCTGCGCCGCGCCAAGTTCCCGCGCGAAAACATCTCCGCCCTCCGCGAGGCGGTGGATTTCATCTTCGACGAGGCCGCCGAGGGCTCGGTGGTGATCCGCGCGCGCGAGGCGGGGGAGCGCTGGCCCGATCAGCCGCTGGTGGCCGAGGTGGTGCGCTTCATGCTCGCCGACAGCGCCCGGCAGTTCGTCACCCGGCGGGGGCATTGATGACCGAGACGGGCGGCGCGCTGGCGCTGGTCGCGGGGGCGGGCGACCTGCCGCGGCTGATCGCCGAGGACCGACGCCGCCGGGGCCTGGGCCTGCTGGTGGTGCGCTTCGAGGGGGTGCATGCGCCTTGGGCCGAGGGCATGGACGTGCTTGACGTGCCGTTCGAAAAGCCGGGCCGCCTGTTCAAGGCGATGAAGGCGAAGGGCTGCGACCGGGTCTGCTTCGCGGGCGGGATGACGCGCCCGAAGCTCGACCCGCTGCGCTTCGATCTCAAGGCCCTGTCCATCGCGGTGAAGGCGGTGGCGCTGCTCAAGAAGGGCGACGACGCCATGCTGCGCGGCTTCGCCTCGATCTTCGAGGGGGAGGGCTACGCCATGGTCGCCCCGCATGACCTGCTGTCCGGCCTGCTGGCCCCGGAAGGGGTGCTGGGCGCGGTCCGGCCCACCGACCAGGACCGGGAGGATGCGGCGCGCGCCGCGGCGGTGGTCGCGGCGATGGGCGCGGTCGATGTCGGGCAGGCGGCGGTGATCCGCGACGGCGTCTGCCTGGGCGTGGAGGCGGTGGCCGGGACCGACGCGCTGCTGGACGAGGTGGCGCGCCTGCCCGCCGGCCTGCGGCATGGCGAGGCGAAGGGCGTGCTGATGAAGGCCCCCAAGCCCGGCCAGGACTGGCGCATGGACCTGCCCGCCATCGGCCCGGAGACCGTGCGCCGCGCGGCGCTGGCGGGGCTGGGCGGCATCTGCGTGCAGTCCGGCTCGGTGCTGGTGCTGGGGCTGGACGAAACCCTGCGCGCCGCGGACGAGGCCGGGCTGTTCCTCTGGGGCCGCCCCGACGGTCCCGACGCGCTTTCCGCGGAGACGCCCCCCGCATCCTGACCCCCGCGCCCTGATCCCACCCATCCGGAGGCCCGCCCGTGACCGCACCGCTCCGCGTGTTCCTGATCGCCGGCGAGGCCTCGGGCGATCGTCTGGGCGCCCCCCTGATCCGCGCCCTGCGCGCCGAGGCCGGCCGCCCGGTGGAGGTGATGGGCGTCGGCGGGGAACTGATGGAGGCGGAGGGGCTGCGCTCGCTCTTCCCCGCCGACGATCTCGCGGTCATGGGCATCGCCGAGGTGCTGCCGCGTCTCCGCCTGATCCTGCGCCGGATCCGGGAGACGACGGCGGCGCTGACCGACGCGCGCCCCGACCTGCTGATCACCATCGACAGCCCTGGCTTCGGCCTGCGCGTGGCGCGCAAGGCCCGCGCGGCGCTGCCGGGCACGGTGATGACCCACTACGTCGCCCCCTCGGTTTGGGCCTGGAAACCGGGCAGGGCGGCGGAGATGGCGCGCTACGTGGACCATGTGCTCGCCCTGCTGCCGTTCGAGCCGCCCTACATGACCGCGGCCGGCATGACCTGCGATTTCGTGGGCCACCCCGCCGCGCGCCTGCCCCGTCCGGACGCCGCCGCCTGCGCCGCTTTCCGGGCCGGGATCGGAGCGGGGCAGGCGCCGCTTCTGTGCGTGCTGCCCGGCAGCCGGCGGGGCGAGGTCTCCCGCCTCGCCGCGCCGTTCGGGGAGGTGGTGGCCCGCGTGGCGCGGTCGGCGCCGGGGCTGCGCGCGGTGATCCCCGCGGCGGCGGGCGTGGCCGACCGGGTGGCGGAGGCGGCGGCGGAATGGCCGGTCCCGGTCACGGTGCTGGATCCGCGGGGCATGGACCCGGCGGCGGCGGAGGCGCGCAAGTTCGCCTGTTTCGCCGCCTGCGACGCCGCGCTCGCCGCCTCGGGCACCGTGTCGCTGGAACTGGCGGCGATGGGGACCCCGCAGGTCATCGCCTACAAGGTCCATCCGCTGACCGCGATGATCGTCAAGCGGATGCTGAGGGTGGACACGGCCACGCTGGTCAACCTGCTGCTGGACGCCCGCCCGATCCCCGAATTCATCCAGGAGGGGCTGGTCCCCGACCGGGTGGCCGAGGCCGTGACCCGCCTGCTGCGCGACCCCGACGCCGCTGCGGCCCAGCGGGCGGCGGAGGACCGGGCCCTGGCCCTGCTGGGGCGGGAGGGGGAGGCGCCTTCCACTCTCGCCGCGCGCTCCGCCCTCGCGGCGCTGGCGCGGGGCAGGGCGGGGGCGGGCGCGGGGCGTTGATCGGCATCCGCGCCGTTTCCCGTCGCCATCAACGGATTGTTTCTGACATCGACGTGAATTGAGTCTGCGCCGGCCCGCCCCAGGTGCTGAGGGGACCTTTGCTGGAAAGGAGGCCGAAATGACCAGGGAAACCGATCCGAACCGCGCCGAGTCCCGCGCCGACGACGTGCCGGAGATGGTGAAGCCGGAGATGAGCGACCCGTCCGACCCCTCGACCATCGGCGGCGCCAACGCCGAGGCGAACGGCGTGTGGCGGGTGCTGCGCAACTCCGCGGCGCTGGCGGTCGCGGCGCTGGCCGTGATCGCCGTGATCTACGCGGCGTCCTGAACGAAGAACGCGCCCCCCGGTCGGGGGGCGCGCAGCGTTTCCGGGATCGCGGCGCGGATCAGCGCGCGGCGACGTCCACATAATCGCGGGCGGTCGGGCCGGTGTAGAGCTGGCGGGGACGGCCGATGCGCGAGGATTCCTCGACCATCTCCTTCCACTGCGAGATCCAGCCCACGGTCCGCGACAGCGCGAAGATCGGGGTGAACATCGAGGTCGGGAAGCCCATCGCCTCCAGGATGATGCCCGAGTAGAAGTCCACGTTCGGGTAGAGCTTCTTCTCGATGAAGTATTCGTCCTCGAGCGCGATCTTCTCCAGCGCCTTGGCGACCTTCAGGGTCTCGTTGTCCTCGATCCCGAGCAGGCCCAGCACCTCGTCGCAGGACTCCTTCATCACCTTCGCGCGGGGGTCGAAGTTCTTGTAGACCCGGTGGCCGAAGCCCATCAGGCGGAACGGATCGTCCTTGTCCTTGGCGCGCCTCACCGCCTCGCCGACCTTGTCGACGGTCCCGATCTCGCGCAGCATCTCCAGGCAGGCCTGGTTGGCGCCGCCATGGGCGGGACCCCAGAGGCAGGCCACGCCGGCCGCGATGCAGGCGAACGGGTTGGCGCCCGAGGAGCCGGCCAGACGCACGGTGGAGGTCGAGGCGTTCTGCTCGTGATCCGCGTGCAGGGTGAAGATCCGGTCCATGGCCTTCGACAGGATCGGCGAGACCTCATAGGTCTCGGCCGGCACGGCGAAGCACATGTGCAGGAAGTTCTCGGCGTAGGTCAGGTCGTTGCGCGGATAGACGAAGGGCTGACCGGCCGCGTATTTGAAGGCCCAGGCCACGATGGTCGGCAGCTTGGCCACCAGGCGGATCGTGGCGACCTCACGCTGCCAGGGATCGTTGATGTCGGTGGAGTCGTGGTAGAAGGCCGACATCGCGCCGACCACGCCGCAGACCACCGCCATCGGATGCGCGTCCCGGCGGAAGCCGGAATAGAAGTTGCGCATCTGCTCATGCAGCATGGTGTGCTTGGTGACGCGGCCTTCGAAATCCTCCATCTGCGCGCGGGTCGGCAGCTCGCCGTAAAGCAGCAGGTAGCAGACTTCGAGATAGTGGGAGTCGGCGGCGAGCTGCTCGATCGGGTAGCCGCGATACAGCAGTTCGCCCTTGTCGCCGTCGATATAGGTGATCGCCGACTCGCAGGAGCCGGTGGAGGTGAAGCCGGGGTCGAAGGTGAACACGTCGGCCTGCGCGTAGAGCTTGCCGATGTCGACCACGTCCGGGCCCAGGGTGCCCGAGTAGATCGGGAAATCGTAGCTCTTGCCTTCGAGCGACAGGGTGGCTTTGCGTCCGGTATCCTTGGCCAAGGTCGTCTCCCCTTATGGCGCGCGCCCGGTCGGCGCGGCGCGTTTGGACCGGCGCCGGGACCTTCGTGGGGAGGTCCCGGCCGTTGGGCGCCTCCGTCAGCGGCTGGAGGCGTCGTCAAGTCGTGCGAGGCATTCGTCCCGCCCGAGCGTCGACATCACGTCGAACACGCTGGGAGAAACGGCCCGGCCCGTCAGCGCGGCGCGCAGCGGCTGGGCCACCTTGCCGAGCTTCAGGCCCTCTTGCTCCGCGAAATCTCTTACCGCTTGCTGAAGGGCGTCTTCGTTCCAGACGCTATGGTTCCGCAGGTGCGAAGTCAATCGCGCCAGCATCGGCCCGGCGTCGCCTTTCAGCAAACCGTCGGCCTTGGCATCGAACTCCAGCGGACGGTTCGCGAAAATATAATACGCCATGTCCGTCAACTCGTTGAGGGTCTTGGCGCGCTCCTTCAACCCGGGCATGGCGGCGGCGAAGGCGGCCCAGCGATCCGCGTCGGGCAGGGGCCTTTGCTGCGCTGCGAAGAGCGTCTCGATCGCCTCCAGCAGACGGGCGTCGGAGGCGGCGCGGATGTGCTGTCCGTTCAGATGCTCCATCTTGGCGAAGTCGATGCGGGCGGCGGATTTGTTGACGTCCTCCAGCGCGAACCAGGACTGGGCCTGGTCGTCGGTGAAGAACTCGTCGTCGCCATGCGACCAGCCGAGCCGGGCGAGGTAGTTGCGCAGCCCCTCGGGCAGGTAGCCCATGTCCCGATAGGCCTCGATCCCCAGCGCGCCGTGCCGCTTCGACAGCTTCGCGCCGTCCGGGCCGTGGATCAGCGGGATATGGGCGAAGACCGGCGTCTCCCAGCCCAGGCCCTTGTAGATCAGGCTCTGCCGGGCGGCGTTGGTCAGGTGGTCGTCGCCGCGGATCACGTGGGTGACGCCCATGTCGTGGTCGTCGACCACCACCGCCAGCATGTAGACCGGCGTGCCGTCCGAGCGCAGCAGGATCAGGTCGTCCATCTGGTCGGCCTTCCAGGTCACCCGCCCCTGCACCGCGTCGTCGATGGAGACCTCGCCCTCGCGCGGCGCGCGCAGGCGGATGACATGGGGCTGGCTCGGGTCGCCGTCGGTGCGGTCGCGCCAGGGGGAGTGGAACTGCGGCGGCCGCCCTTCGGCCTTGGCCGCCTCGCGGGCCGCGTCGATCTCCTCCTTCGTGGCCCAGCAGCGATAGGCGGCGCCGTTGGCGAGCAGGGCCTCGGCCGCGGCCTTGTGGCGGGGGATGCGCTCGAACTGGCTGACGGCGTCGCCGTCCCAGTCGAGCCCCAGCCAGCTCAGCCCGTCGAGAATCGCCTGCGCGGCCTCGGGCGTGTAGCGGACGCGGTCGGTGTCCTCGATGCGCAGCAGGAACTTCCCGCCCCGGCCGCGGGCGAACAGCCAGTTGAACAGGGCGGTGCGGGCGCCGCCGATATGCAGGTAGCCGGTGGGGGAGGGGGCGAAACGGGTCACCACCTGGCCCGGACGGGCGGCGTCCGACCCGTTTTCGGCGTTGGCGGGGCTTGCGTCGGAAGGGCTCATGCTGGATCGGGGTCCGAATTCCTCTAAGGTCGGCGACGTTATGACAATGGCCCGCTCTCAGGACAAGCCATCGGACGACCCGCGCCGCCCGCGCCGGGGCCTGACCGCATGGGCGGCGGACGGCGCGACCCTGCGGGAGCGCTGGGCCCGTCTGGCGGAGATCGAGCGTCGGCGCGCCCCGCTCTGGGCGCCGGCGCTGCTGGCTTTCGGAGTGTGGCTCTATTTCGCGCTGGCCGCCGAGCCGTCCAACTGGCTCGTCGCCCTGTCGGTGTCGATCCCCGCCGCGGCGCTGCCGCTGGCGCTGGCCGGACGCACGCCGCCGGCGGTGGTGCTGGCGGCGGCGCTGGTGGCGGCGGGCTTCGCCTCGTCCTCCCTGCGCTCGCAGGTGGTGGCGGCGCCGGTGCTGGCGGAGCCCATCGACGCCACCCTGCAGGGGCGGGTGGTGGAGATCGCGCGCTCCCGCGCCGACCGACGGCAGGTGACGCTGTCGGACCTGGTGGTCTACGGCCTCTCGCCCGGGCAGACGCCGGCCTCGGCCCGGATCACGCTGCTGGAGGGCGATTTCGCCCGCCCCGTGCGGCTGGGAGAGCGAATCGAGGTCTTCGCCCGCCTCGGCCCGCCGCTGGGGCCGGTGGAGCCGGGGGGCTTCGATTTCCGCCGCCACGCCTGGTTCGACGGGCTGGGCGCCATCGGTTTCGCCCGCGGCCCGCTGGTCGGGGCGAACCCGGAGACGGCGGGCGCCGCGCAGGCGGGGGCGGGGCCGCTTTCGCGCGCCGCGGGCTGGCTGGAGCAGGCGCGGGGCGCGATGACCGAGGGCATCCTGGAGGCGCTGCCGGGCCGCGAAGGCGCCTTCGCCGCGGCGATCCTGACCGGCGTGCGCTCCGAGGTGCGGCGGGACGAATTGCAGGACCTGCGCGATTCCAACCTGGCGCATCTGCTGGCGATTTCCGGGCTGCATATGGGCCTTCTGGCCGGGATCGCCTTCGCCGCCGCCCGGCTCGCCATCGCCGCGGCGCCGGCGCTGGCGGTGCGCATCCCCGCCAAGAAGGCGGCGGCGGGGGCGGCGCTGGCGGCGGCGGCGGCCTATCTGCTGCTGTCGGGCGCCTCGGTCGCCACACAGCGCGCCTTCGCCATGGCCGCCGCGGCGCTGATCGCGGTGATGATCGACCGGCCCGCGATCTCCATGCGGGCGCTGGCGGCGGCGGCGCTGGTCATCCTGCTGGTCCGTCCCGAAAGCCTGCTCGACGCCGGCTTCCAGATGTCCTTCGCCGCCACCGTGGCGCTGGTCGCGGTCTACGAGATGGCGCGCGAGGGCGGCTGGCTGCGGCTGGAACGGGCGCCGGAGGGCTCCGGCCGGCGGGTCTGGCCGCGGCGCCTGGCGCTGTGGGCGGCGGGACTTCTGCTGACCTCGCTGGTGGCGGGGCTGGCCACGGCGCCCTTCGCGGCGGCGAGCTTCAATCGGCTGACCACCTGGGGCCTGCCGGCGAACCTCGCCGCGGCGCCGATCATGGCCTTCTGGGTGGCGCCGTTCGGGGCGCTCTCGGCGGCGCTGGCGCCGCTGGGGCTGGAGAAGCTGGCGCTTGTGCCGATGGGCTGGGGGATCGGCGCGATCCTCGACGTCGCCGCCTGGGCCGCGAATATGCCGGGCGCGGTGCGGCCGGTGCCGGAGGCGCCTGCCGGCGCGCTGGCGCTGGTGGCGCTGGGGGGGCTGTGGGTCGCGGTCTGGCGCTCCGGCCTGCGCTGGGCGGGGGCCGCGGCGGCGCTGGCGGGGCTGGCGCTGTGGACCTTCGGCGCGGCGCGGCCGGAGGTTCTGGTGGCGCCCGGAGGCGCCGCGATCGGCGTGCTGGGCCCGCAGGGCCGCGCGGTCGACCGGGGACGGGGCGCGGGCTACGCCATCGAAAGCTGGCTGGCCGCCGACGGCGACGCGGGCGGTCAGGCGGAGGCCGCGGTGCGCCCGGGCGTGACGCGGGAGCCTCGGGAAGCGGCGGCGGAGCTGTCCAACGGATGGCGGCTGATCCTGCTGGAAGGCCTTGTCCGGCCCGAGCGCCTGGCCGAGACCTGCGCGCCGCGCACGGTGATCGTGGCTCCGGCGGCGCGGGCCCCGGCGGAGGGGCCGTGCCTGAGCTTCGACCGCGCCGCGCTCGACCGGCTGGGGGCGCTGGCGATGACGCCGGAGGGCGAGGACCTGCGCGTGCGGGGCGCGCTCACCGACGCCGCCGCCCGCCCCTGGGGCGCGCCGCTCGACGGCCGTTGAAGGGACGGGGGGAGCCGAACAGACGCTCTGGCCGAAAGGCGCCGAGGCCGCGGGCGACGCCCCCGGTCCGGCGCGGCGCGTGGACGGCGAGATGTCGTCTGGGCGGGCCCCCCGGCGGTCGCGACGGGTCAGGCGGGCCGCGATGTCCTCCGCAACCGGCGGCGCGCCGCCTGAACCTCCGCCGCAAGGTCCTGCGGGAGGGGCGCAGGCGGCGACGGATGCAGGGTCTAGGTGATCGCGGCCGTTCGGAATGCGGGCGCCGCGGCCGGCTTGCTCACGTCTCCACCCGCCGCACGGCGCGGATGGGGGCGAAGGAAGCCCCGGCTAGGGTCGACGGTCCGCCTGAACCGCCGTCGCTCGATCCTGCGGGACGGGCGTCGGCCTCGGCCGCGGTTCGTTCGCGACGATCGCGGTCGGCCGCGATCTGGCGGGAGGGACGGCGACGGCGGCCGGCGTTTCCGCTCCGGCCATTCCGGCCCGGCCCTGCGGGAGGGAAGCCCGGCATGACCGTCGCTCGCTCGGGATGATCGCGGTCGGCCGGGAGGTGGACTGAGCCGGGATGGCGCGGTTGAGGGCGCCTGCCTCCGGCCTTCGCGGCCGGGTCGCCCGCCGCGGGCGGACCGAGCGGGGGGCTCCGGCCAGGTCCGGGGCGTGGCCTGGATCGCCGGCGTTCGGCCCGCCGGACACGGCTTCGGCGGCGGACGGACGGGCCGGGCCGCGCGCGGCGGCGGCGCGGGACGGCGCGGGGAGCGCGGACGCCCATGCCGAGGCTTCGCGCCGTGCGGACGCGGCGCAGCGCGCCGAGGGAAGGGACGGGGCGGCGGGGCGCGCCGCCGCCTCGCCCGGCGGGTCAGTAGGTGCGGATCAGTCCGACGAGACGGCCCTGGACCTTCACCTGATCCTCCCGGAACAGGCGGGTTTCGTAGGCCGGATTCGCCGCCTCCAGCGCGATCATGCCGTTCTGGCGGCGGAGGCGCTTGAGCGTCGCCTCCTCCTCCTCCACCAGCGCGACCACGATGTCGCCGTTGTCGGCGGTGTCCCGACGCTCGATCACCACAAGGTCGCCGTCATGGATGCCGGCGTCGATCATCGAGTCGCCCTTGACCTCCAGCGCGTAATGCTCCCGCCCCCGGCCGAGCATGCCGCCGGGCACGCCCACCATCCGCTCCTGGTGCTGGATGGCGGAGATCGGGACGCCCGCCGCGATCCGGCCCATCAGCGGCACCGCGGCGGCGGCGTCGGGCTCATAGCCCGGAATGGCGGCGGGCGCGGGGGCGGGGCGCGAGCCTTCGATCACCCGCGGCCGGAAGCCGGGGGCGGGCGCGGAGGACAACTCCGCCTCCCCGCCCAGGCTGTCGGGCAGCTTCACGATCTCGATCGCGCGGGCGCGGTGGGCCAGCCTGCGGATGAAGCCCCGTTCCTCCAGCGCCGTGATCAGGCGGTGAATGCCGGACTTGGAGCGGAGATCCAGCGCCTCCTTCATCTCGTCGAAGGAGGGCGACACGCCGTCCCGCTGCACGCGGGCATGAATGAAGCGCAACAGATCCAGTTGTTTCCTGGTGAGCATGACGGCGCGAACCCCTCCGCTTCCTGCGTGGCCTTCTGCGTGGGGTCGGGCGCGGATGCGCGTCCCGACCGGTCTTCTGCCGTCAAGTTCTACTAACGTTCCTGTTTTGTGTCAACGCGTTCGTGTTCCGCCCCAGCGTTCGCTTACGAAACGCTAAGCGGGAACGGGGTTAAAGGCGGATGATCTCCACCGGCGCGCCGGCCGCGAGCGCGGGGCCGCCGGCGGGCAGCACCGCCAGCGCGTCCGCCTCCGCCAGCACCGACAGCAGCGAGCTGTCCTGCCGGTCCAGCACCCGCGCGGTCAGCGCCCCCTCCGCGTCGCGGCCCAGCACGGCGCGGGCGTAGTGCTCCCGCCCGCCATTGGGCCCGACGGGGGCGGCGAGACGCGCGCGCTCCCGCGCCAGCGGCCCCGCAGGCAGGCCCAGCATGGCGTCGAGCGCGGGGCGCAGGAACACATGCCCGCACACGATGGCCGAGACCGGGTTGCCCGGCAGCCCGACCAGCGGACGGCCGCGCATCATGCCGGCCATCAGCGGCTTTCCCGGCCGCATGGCGATGCGCCAGAAGTCGAGCGCCATGCCCGCCTCCCCCGCCGCGCGGCCCACGAGGTCATGGTCCCCGACCGAGGCGCCGCCCAGCGTCACCACCAGGTCGGCGCCCGCGGCCTCGGCGGCGGCGAAGGCGGCGGCCAGGCTTTCCATCGTGTCGCGCGCGATCGGCATGAGCCGCGGATCGGCCCCGTGAGCGGCGAGCAGGGCGTGCAGGCCGTAGGCGTTGGAGGACACGATCTGGTCCGGACCCGGCGTCTCTCCCGGCTCCACAAGCTCGTCGCCGGTGGCGATCAGGGCGACGACCGGGCGGCGGCGGACGGTGACGCAGGGCAGGTTCATCGCCGCCAGCAGGGCCACGTCGCGCGACGTGAGGCGGCGGGGGGCGGCGAGGCGCTCCCCTTCCGAGAAATCGCCGCCGGCGGGGCGGATATGACGGGCCTCGTCGAGGTTGTCGCGGGCGCGGATGGTCCCGTCGGGCAGCGTCTCCGCATCCTCCTGGATCAGCACCCTGTCGGCGCCGGGGGGCACGGGGGCGCCGGTGAAGATGCGCACCGCCTCGCCCGGCCCCACGGTCCCGGCGAAGCCGCGCCCGGCCTGGGATTCGCCTGTCACCCGGTAGACCGCGCCCGGCGCCAGCCCGTCCCCCGCCAGCGCGTAGCCGTCCATGGCGGAGGCGGCGAAAGGCGGCTGGGTGCGGCGGGCCACGGCGTCCTCCGCCAGCACCCGGCCGGCGGCGGAGAGGAGCGGGACCTCCTCCGCCCCCATCGACGGCATCAGGGCGACGAGACGGGCCAGCGCCTCGGGGACCGGAAGCAGGGGGGGCAGGGGGGAGGGCGAACTCACTCCGCTTCCCAGCGGCCGGACTTGCCGCCCTCCTTCAGCACCACGCGGGTATCGGTCAGGCGCATGCCCCGGTCCACCGCCTTGACCATGTCGTAGACGGTGAGCTGGGCGACGGAGACGGCGGTGAGCGCCTCCATCTCCACCCCGGTGCGGCCGGTGGTGCGCACGGTGGCCTCGATCTCCACCCGGCTGGCCGCCGCGTCGCAGGTCAGCTCGACCGAGACCTTGGTCACGGGGAGCGGGTGGCAGAGCGGGATCAGGTCCGCGGTGCGTTTGGCCCCCATGATCCCCGCCAGCCGGGCGACGGCGAGCACGTCGCCCTTCGCGGCCTGGCCGGCGGCGATCAGGGCCAGCGTCTCGGGCGCCATGACCACGGCGCCGCGGGCGGTGGCGGTGCGGGCGGTCTCGGCCTTGTCCGAGACGTCGACCATCTGCGCGTCGCCCTTGGCGTTGAAATGGGTGAGGGACATGCGGTTCGGAGCCTCCGGGACGCGGGGCAGGGGGAAGGGGAGGCGGCCCGCCCGCGGCGCGTCAGGCGCCGGGGGCGGGGACCGGGTCGGCGAGCAGCGCCCTGGTCGCCGCCGCGACGTCGTCCTGGCGCATCAGGCTTTCGCCGATCAGGAAGGTGCGGGCCCCGGCGCGGGCCATGCGGGCGAGGTCGGCGGGCGCGAACAGCCCGGATTCGGAGACCAGCAGGCAACCCGCGGGAGCGGCTTCGGCCAGCGCCTCCGTGGTCTCCAGCCGGGTTTCGAAGGTGCGCAGGTCGCGGTTGTTGATGCCCACGAGGGGGGAGGAGAGCTTGTGCGCCCGCTCCATCTCCGCCGCGTCATGGACCTCGATCAGCGCGTCCATGCCCCAGGCGATGGCGGCGTCCTCCAGCTCCCGCGCCTGGTCGTCGGAGACGGCGGCGAGGATGATGAGGATGCAGTCCGCCCCCAGCGCGCGGGATTCGACCACCTGCCAGGGATCGTAGAGGAAATCCTTGCGCAGGCAGGGCAGGGAGACGGCGGCGCGCGCCGCCGCCCGGCACTCGGGCGCGGCCGGGCCGGGGGGGGCGGGGGTGCGCCCCGACCGGCCGGCGGCGCGGCC
>JAYZWL010000138.1:0-22911 GCA_036154955.1 Pseudomonadota bacterium
TCCCGCGCCGCGCGGGCGCCCCGGCCCCGCCCTCCGCCGGGCCGTCGCGCGGCTCCCGCCCCCGCCGCCGCGCCCTCCGCTTCCTATGCTTGCCTTATCTATCCGCTTGTCGGATCGTCTTGCCCGCGGGGAAGCGTCGTGCTAACCCCGAGAAAACAGAACATCCGGTGCGGCTGGCGGACCATGTGTCGCGCACCGCCCGTCCGGATGTCAGGGAGGACTGGAATGCCCGTTTCGCGTCAGGCCGCCGCCGCGGCCCCGCTCGTCTTTTCGCGCCCGATCCCGGGAGGCGCGGCATGAGCGCCGGCGGCCGTCTCTACCGCCACGAAGAGATGAAGCGGCTGATCGCGCCGCGCTCCATCGCCATCGTCGGCATCTCTCAGCGCGAGGGCTCCTTCGGCCAGCGCACCTTCGAGAATCTCGGCGAGTTCCAGGGCGACGTCTATTTCGTCAACCCGCGCTACGAAGAGCTGATGGGGCGCAAGTGCTACCCCTCCATCGCCTCGCTGCCCGAGGCGCCGGACTGCGTGGTGCTGGTCACGGCGCGCGAGGCCATCGGCCCGCTGCTTGAGGAATGCATCGCCAAGGGCTGCGGCGGCGTGATGATCTACGCCTCCGGCTTCGCCGAGATGGGCGGCGACAACGCCGAGCTTCAGCGCCGCAACGCCCGCATGGCCCATGACGCGGGGATGCCGATCATCGGCCCCAACGCCATCGGCTTCGTGAACTTCTCCATCGGCGCCGGCGTGACCTTCATGTACGGCATGGATTTCGAGGAGACCTACGCCCGCCCCGCCTCCCAGCGCCGCGTGGGCCTGGTCACCCAGTCCGGCGCGCTGGGCCTGGCGCTGCACCAGTGCAACAAGCACGGACACCACCTGTCGCACATGCTGGCCTGCGGGAACTCGTCGGACGTCGACGTCTCCGACTGCATCAGCTACCTGGCCGAAGATCCGGGCTGCAAGGCCATCGCCGCGGTGATCGAGGGCGTGCCCGACGGCGCCCGCCTCGAAGCCGCGATCAAGAAGGCCCATGCCGCCGGCAAGCCGGTGGTGGTCAACAAGATGGCCCGGGGAGAGGCCGGCGCGAAGGCCGCCGCCTCCCATACCGGCTCGCTCGCCGGCAGCCACGAGGCTTACCGGTCGATGGTGATGCGCGCCGGCGGCGTGTTCGTGGACGAGATCGAGGGGCTGATCGACACCGCCCAGTTTCTCGCCAAGTCCAAAGCCCCGGTGGCGGGCGCCGAGGGCGTGGCGATCATCGCCACCTCCGGCGGCGCCGGCGTGGTGCTGACCGACGCCGCCGAGGACGCCGGCATCCCGCTGCCCCAGCCCAACCCGGAGGTGCGGGCGGTGCTGGAATCCAAGATCCCCGAATACGGCTCCGCCGCCAATCCGGTGGACGTGACCGCCCAGGTGATCAACGACCGCCAGAGCCTGGTGGACTGCATCAACGCCATGCTGGGGCAGAAGGAATACGGGTTGATGCTGGTCCCGCATCCCAACGCCACGGTCCCCTCCATCGAGCGCATGAAGCTGATGAACGAGCTCGCCGGCCAGAACGACAAGATCATCGCCGTGCCCTGGCTCTCGGGCTGGCAGGAGGGGCCGGCGGCGACGGATGTGGCGGAGGCGGACAACCTCGCCATCTTCCGTTCCGCCCGCGCCTGCATGACGGCGATCTCCGAATGGATGCGGATGCACGCCCAGACGGTGGAGCCGGTGGACAAGCCCCGTCTCACCCAGCCGGCGGAGGGGCTGGCCCAGTCGCTCGCCGCCGCGGGCGGGGAGCCGGTGACCGAGCGGGAGGCCAAGGCCATCCTCGCCGGCTACGGCGTGCCGGTGATCGAGGAGAAATCCGCCGCCGACGCCGACGCCGCCGCCGACATGGCCGCGAGCCTCGGCTTCCCCGTGGTGATGAAGATCGACAGCCCCGACCTGCCTCACAAGACCGAGGCCGGCGGCATCGCGCTCAACCTCAAATCCGCCGAGGCGGTGAAGGAGGCTTACGCCGCGATGATGGAGCGGGTGCGCGCCTACAAGGCCGACGCCCGCATCGAGGGCGTGCTGATCCAGCGCATGGCCCCGGCCGGGGTGGAGATCGTGGTGGGCGCCCGCCGCGACCCGACCTTCGGCGCGGTGGTGGTCGTGGGCCTCGGCGGCGTGTTCGTGGAGCTGATGAAGGACTCCGTCGCCGCCCCCGCCCCGGTCACGCCGAACGAGGCCGCGGAGATGCTGGGCCGCCTGCGCGGCGCCAAGGTGCTCGACGGCTTCCGCGACCTGCCGCCGGTGGACAAGGCGAAGCTGGCCGAGATCGTGGCCCGCGTCTCCGAATTCGCCGCCGACGCCGGCCCCGCGCTGGCGGAGCTGGACGTGAACCCGCTGATCTGCCGGGGCGACGACATCGTCGCGGTGGACGCGCTCATCATCCCCGGCGCGGCGGAGGGCTGAGGCGGAGGAGACGGGCGGGCGGGGCCTTCGCGCGCCCCGCCCCCCGCGCCTCCCCTCTCCGCGCCCGGGTCAGCGCCCCTTTCCAACGCGGAAGGGGCGCGCCCGCCCCGCCCGGACGCGCCCGGGCCGGCGGGCCGACGCAAAGCGCGCGCGACTGGGAGGGGACCCCGTGCAGGCATCTGCGCAGGACGACGCCGTCATCGGCTTCATCGGGCTCGGCGTGATGGGGGAACCCATCTGCCGCAACATGCTCACCAAATCCGGCCGCCGGTTCCGGGTCTTCGACCTGGCGGCGGAGCCGCTCGCCCGGCTCGCGGCCGAGGGTGCGGAGGTCGCGGCCTCCGTCGCCGACATCGCCGCGTCCTGCGACCTGATCTTCCTGTCGCTGCCCGGCGGCCCGCAGGTGGAGACGGTCGTGGCCGGCCCCGGCGGGCTGCTGGAGCACGCCCGCCCCGGACAGGTGATCGTCGACACCTCCACCGCGCCCGTGGGCCTGACCCGGGACCTCGCCGCGAAGCTGGCCGCGAAGGGCGCGCGCATGGCCGACGCGCCGGTCGCGCGCACCCGTCAGGCCGCCATCGACGGCACGCTGTCGATCATGGTCGGGGCGGAGCCGGAGCTCTTCGCGGAGCTGGAGCCGTGGCTCCGCCACGCCGCCTCCGACGTCACCCGCTGCGGCGGCATCGGCTGCGGGCAGGTGGTCAAGATCCTCAACAACATGGTGCTGTTCGAAACCGTGGTGGCGCTGGGCGAGGCGCTGGCGCTGGGCGAGGGCGCGGGGGTGGACCGGGGGCTTCTGTTCGACACGCTCTCCAAGGGCTCCGCCGACAGCTTCGCGCTGCGCAATCACGGCATGAAGGCGATGATCCCGGACGTGTTCCCCACCGGCGCCTTTCCCACCACCTATGCGCTGAAGGACGTGTCCTACGCGCTCGACCTCGCCCGAGAGATGGGGATCGCCGCCCCCGGCGCGGCGCTGGCCGAGGCGCGGATGCAGGTCGCGCGCGACGCGGGTTTCGGGGCGGAATATTTCCCGGTGCTCGCCCGCGTCACGGGGCGGGACGCGGGGCGCGAATGACCTCGCCCCTGTTCTCGCGCGACTGGGACGTGCTGGTCGCGGGCGGCGGCAACGCGGCGCTCTGCGCCGCGATCACCGCGCGGCGCGCCGGCGCCCGGGTGCTGGTGGTCGAGGCCGCGCCGAAATTCTACCGCGGCGGCAACACCCGCCACACCCGCAACATGCGCGTCGCCCATGACGAGCCGAACGAGGTGCTGACCGGCCCCTATCCGGAAGACGAGTTCTGGGAGGACCTGCTCCGCGTCACCGGCGGAAACACCGACGAGCAGCTCGCCCGCTTCACCCTCTCCCAGTCCAAGGAGCTTTGGGACTACATGTCCTCGCTCGGCGTGCGCTTTCAGCCGAGCCTGACCGGGTCCCTCAGCCTCGGCCGCACCAACGCCTTCTTTCTCGGCGGCGGCAAGAGCCTGATGAACGCCCTCTACCGCACCGCGGAGGCGGAGGGCGTGGCCGTGGTCTACGACGCCGAGGTGACGGCGGTGGAGATCGAGGGCGCCGAGTTCCGCGCCGCCGAAGTGACCCATGGCGGCGAGGCCACGCGCGTCCCCGCCCGCGCCTTCGTGGCGGCGGCGGGGGGCTTCGAGGCCAATATCGAGTGGCTGGAGGAATACTGGGGCCCGGCCGCCCGCAACTTCCGCATCCGCGGCACGCCCTACAATCGCGGCTCCCTGCTGCGCACGATGCTCGACGCGGGCGCCCAGCCGGTGGGCGAGCCCGACCAGTGCCACGCGGTCGCCATCGACGCCCGCGCGCCCCAGTTCGACGGCGGCATCGCCACAAGGCTCGACTGCATCGTCTTCGGCATGGTGGTGAACCGGGAGGCCGAACGCTTCTACGACGAGGGCGAGGATTTCTGGCCCAAGCGCTACGCGATCTGGGGCCGCCTCGTCGCCGCCCAGCCCGAGCAGATGGCTTACGCGATCATCGACAGCCGCTCGGTCGAGCTGTTCATGCCCTCGATCTTCCCCGCCATCACCGCCGACACGATGGAGGAGATGGCCGCGAAGCTGGACCTGCCCCCCGACCGCTTGCGCGCCACATGGGAGGGGTTCAACGCCGCCGTCCGGCCGGGGGCGTTCGACCCCGCCGCGCTCGACGGCTGCCGGACCGAGGGGCTGAGCCCGGAGAAGACCAACTGGGCGCGGCGGATCGAGACGCCGCCCTTCCACGCCTACCCGCTCAGCCCCGGCATCACCTTCACCTATCTCGGGCTGAAGGTGGACCGGGAGGCGCGGGTGCAGGCCGCCTCGGGCGGGGCGTTCGAAAACATCTACGCGGCGGGGGAGATCATGGCCGGCAACGTGCTCGGAAAAGGCTATCTGGCCGGGATCGGCATGACCATCGGCTCGGTCTTCGGCCGGCTGGCGGGGCGGGGGGCCGCGACCCATGTCGCTTGACCTGACCGCCGCCTCTTCGCCCGACGAGGCCGCCGCCGCCCACGCCCGCCCGCTCGACCAGCTCCTGCGCGGGCCGGAGCTGGAGGAGGCCGGGCGGATCATGACCATCTGCAACGCCTGCCGCTATTGCGAGGGGCTGTGCGCGGTGTTCCCGGCGATGGAGATGCGGCGCGACTTCACCGCCGGCGACCTGCGCCACCTCGCCAATCTCTGCCATGCCTGCGGGGCCTGCTACCACGACTGCCAGTATGCGCCGCCCCACGAATTCGGGGTCAACGTGCCCAGGACGCTGGAGGCGCTGAGGCCCGTCGCCTATGCCGACCACGCCTGGCCGCGGGCGCTGGCGCCGATGTTCGCGCGGAACGGGGTCAAGGTGATCGCGCTGGCCGCGGTCTCGGTGGCGCTGTTCCTCTTCGCCTTCATGGCCGCCGCCGATCCCGGCGTGATGTTCGGCGTGGCGGAGGGGCCGGGCGCCTTCTACGCCATCATGCCCCACAACGCGATGGTCGCGGTCTTCGGGGCCGCCTTCCTGTGGGCGCTGGTCGCCTTCGCCATGGGGTTCCGGAATTACTGGCGGGATGTGGAAGGGGGCCTGGGCCCGACGCTGGGCCGGGGCCCCGACCTCGCCGCCATCCTGCGGGGCGGGGCGGACGCGGGGCGGCTGAAGAACCTGCATGGCGGCGGCATGGGCTGCTTCAACGACGACGACCGGCCCCGCGACCGGCGCCGCCTGCTGCATCACCTGACCTTCTACGGCTTCGCGGCCTGCTTCGCCTCCACCGCCTGCGCGACGCTGATGCATTACCTGCTGGGCTGGGAGGCGCCCTATTCCTGGGGCTCGGCCCCGGTGCTGCTGGGCTTCTTCGGCGGGACCGCGATGACCGTCGGCGCGCTGGGCCTCGCCCTCGCCCGCCGCGCCCGGGCGCCGGAGCTGACCGACCCCGCCGGCGGGATGCACGCCGCCTTCCTGCACAGCCTCGCGGCCGTCGGGGCCACGGGGCTGGCGCTGCTGTTCCTGCGGTCCACGCCCGCGATGGGCACGCTGCTGGCGCTGCATCTGGGCGTGGTCTTCGCCTTCTTCCTCGCCGCGCCCTATGGCAAGTTCGTGCACGGCCTTTACCGCTGGCTCGCCCTGGTCCGCCATGCGCAGGAGAGCCGCGCCCACGGTCACGGAGACCCCGAATGATCCGCCTCGGAGAGCTTGAGATCCACCGCGTGCCGGAGCTGACCGCCCCCGGCTCGCCCGCCCTGTTCAAGGCCTGGGACGAGGCGGCCGTCCGCGCCGCCGCCCCCTGGTACGTGCCCGACTATTTCGACCCGGCGACGGGAACCTTCCCCGCCTCGATCCATTCCTGGCTGGTCCGGGGGCCGGAGTTCTGCGCGCTCATCGACCTCGGCGCCGGCGACGGCAAGGACCGGCGCGGGGCGATGGCGGGGTTCGGGGGGCTGAAGACCGGCTGGCTCGACCGGCTGGGCGCGCTCGGCGTGCAGCCGGAGGACGTGACGCATGTCCTCTTCACCCATCTCCACGTGGACCATGTGGGCTGGGCCACCGTGCCGGACGGGCAGGGCGGCTGGACCCTGACCTTCCCCAACGCCCTGCATGTGATGACCCGGACCGAGCGCGACCACCGCGACCCGGCCAAGGGCGCGGCCGCGATGTCGGCGGAGCGCAACATGCCCTGGCATGACAGCATCCTGCCGATGCTGGAGCAGGGGCGCGTCGACCTGGTGGCGGGGGACGAGACCGGCTACCTGCCCGGCGTCGACTTCATCCCCGCCCCCGGCCACGCCAAGGGGCAGATGGCCATTCGCCTGACCGGCGGCGGGGCCTCCGCGATCTGCACCGCCGACGTGATGCACCAGCCGATCCAGGTGTTCCACCCGGACTGGGCCTCCGGCTTCTGCGAGGACAAGCCCCTGGCCGAGACCACCCGCCGCCGGATCCTCGCGCTGGCGGCGGAGGAGGAGGCGCTGGTCCTGCCCATGCATTTCGGCGGAACCCATGCCGGCCATGTGCGCCGGGCGGGAGAGGGCTTCGTCTGGGCGCCGCTGGCCGAGCCGGCCTGAGCCTGCGGTCCTCCGGCGCCGGGCGCTCCGGGTCGATCGCGTCGCCGAAGGCCGCGTCCCGGGGCGGCCCCGGGGCGCGCGCGAAAATTCCCGAGGGGAATCGAAGCGCGGACGAAACCTTCTGGCCCCCGCCACGTAGCTGAATGCCGAGAAGCGCGTTCATCCCGAAAAGCGCGCTTCGCGGCGGCGTGGCCCGGGGCGGTCGGACCGGGGGTTCCGATCTGCGCCGCATGCCGTTTCCCTGACCGTGGCCACACCGCGGGCGGGGCCGGCCGGGGGCGTCTGGGGGCGCCTCCGGCCGCGTTCGCCCGGCGGCGAGCCGCCCGGACGACCCCGCCGCCTCCGTTTTCCGTTCATCGCCCGTCCGCTGCGCAACGCCGTCAGTCGGCGCGGATCAGCTCTCCGGTGAAGACCACGTCGCCGGTCGGCAGGCCCGTGGGCGAGCCGCCCGGCGGCTCCACCGACACCGCCAGCACCGAGCCGTCGGTCGGCCCGGCCAGCGCGTCGAGCGGCAGCTCTCCGCCATCCGCCAGCAGGCCCAGCGACACCGGCGCGTCGCGCCCGCCGCCGACCACCCACATCTCATAGACCCGGCCTTCCGGCGCGGGTTCGGGTCGGATCGGGCGCAGCGACAGCGTGCCGGCGGCGAGATCCACCTCGGCCACGAAGGCCGGCGCGGCCCCGCCGGGCTGCAGCACCGCCACATAGGTTCCCTGCGGCCCCGTCTGCGCCGGCGGCGCCTCCGCCTGGCGCAGGGTCGCGGGGCCGGGCTGCGGGAACAGCCCCTCGGGCGCCCAGCGGTCCTTCGGCACGATGACGGCCACCGCCAGCAGCGCGGCCAGCGAGGCGGCGAGCCCGGTGGTCCCGCGCCAGTAGCGCAGCCGGCGGCGCAGCTCGACCACCTCCGCGCCCTCCGCCGCCCCGCCGCGCAGCGCGCCGCCGGGAAGGCGGGCGGCGATGGCGGGCCAGACCACGGACGGCGGCGCGACCGGCTCGGTCTCCGTCAATCCCTCGGTCAGCGCGTCGAGCCGCGCCTCCCAGGCGCGCACCGCCTCCGCGAAGCGCGCATCCGTCGCCGCGAGCCGCGCCGCCGCGCGCCGCTCCGTGGCGTCGAGCGTGCCGAGGACGTATTCGGCCGCGTCGCCGTCGTCCCAGCCATCGCGTTCAGGCGGGTTCGCCATCGAGACATCCTTTCAACGCCGCCAGCGCCCGGCGCAGGCGGGTCTTCACCGTGTTGACCGGCAGCGCGAACCGCTCGCCCAGCTCCTCCCGGCTCAGCCCGTAGAGGTAGCCCAGCAGCACCATGCGCCGGTCGTCGCCCTTCAGACCCTCCAGGCAGGCGCGCAACGACAGCGCGTCGGCCGGGTCCGGACCCCGCTGCGGGGCGGCGAGGCCGGGCCCGTCCTCGGGCTCCAGCTCCTCCGCCGCGGCGGAGATCCGCTCCGCCTGCAGCCGCACCGCGTCGATCGCCCGGTTGCGCGCGATCGCCGCCATCCAGGAGATGGGCGAGGCGCGGTCCGCGTCGAAGCGGCCGGCGTTCGCCCAGATCTTGAGATAGGTCTCCTGCAAAAGCTCCGACGCCAGGTCGGGTCTGCGGGAGATACGCAGGATCACCCCGTAAAGTTTCGCCGAGGTTCGACGGTAAAGCTCCGCGAAGGCGGTCTGGTCGCCCTTCGCGGTCTCGGCCAGCAGTCCGGCCAGTTCGGTGCGCGCGTCGCTCGCCAAGAAGCGTCCCCCTCTCGCGTGTCCGTGTCGGGCGCCCCTGTCGCGTGGTCCCCCCGTGCCAAGGTGCGGCCTGCGACGCAAAGGTCAAGGCGCAGCGCGTCGCCGAGATCCGTCCCGTCGCGCGGCGGCGGCGCCGGGAGGCCCCGGGTCAGGCCCGGGGCGCGCTCCCCTCCCGGCGATGCGCTCCGGCGCGGTCGGGCCGGCGGTCAGGCGGCGCGGATCATCGCCGCCGCTTTCTCGGCGATCATCAGCGTGGGCGTGTTGGTGTTGCCCGAGGTGATCGTGGGCATGATCGAGGCGTCCACGACCCGCAGCCCCTCCACCCCGTTGACGCGAAGCTGCGGGTCCACCACCGCGCCCGCGTCCGGCCCCATCCGGCAGGTGCCCACGGGGTGGAAGATGGTGGAGCCGATGTCGCCGGCGGCGCGGGCCAGCTCCTCCTCCGTCTCGTAGTCCGGGCCGGGCTTGAACTCCTCGGGCGAGAACCGGGCCAGCGGCGCCTGGGCGGCGATCCGGCGGGTCAGGCGGATGGCGGCGGCGGCGACGCGGCGGTCGCCCTCGGTCGCCAGGTAGTTCGGGGCGATCAGCGGATGCGCCCGCGGATCGGCCGAGCCGATGCGCACCGTCCCCCGGCTTTCGGGCCGCAGGTGGCAGACCGAGGCGGTGAAGGCGTCGAACGGGTGCAGGGGCTGGCCGAACGCCTCCAGCGTCAGCGGCTGCACGTGGTATTCCAGGTCCGCCGAGGCCACGTCCGGCCCCGACCGCGCGAAGGCGGCGAGCTGGCTGGGCGCCATGCTCATCGGGCCCGAGCGGTTCAGCGCGTATTCCAGCGCGATCTTCGCCTTGCCCCAGAGCGACGCGGACATGGTGTTCAGCGTCTTCGTGCCCGAGACCTTGTAGGCCATGCGGATCTGCAGGTGATCCTGCAGGTTGCCGCCGACCTCCGCCCGCTCCGCCACCGGGTCGATGCCATGCGCGGCCAGCAGATCCCCGGGCCCCACCCCCGAAAGCTGGAGCAGCTGGGGGGAGCCGATGGCGCCCGAGCACAGGATCACCTCCGCCCGGGCCGAGACCCGCTTGAGCGCGTCGCCCTGCCGGAAGGCGACCCCGGTGGCGCGGCGCCCGTCGAAGACCACCCGCTCGGCCTGCGCCTTGGTCATCACCGTCAGGTTCGGCCGGCCCCGCGCCGGGCGCAGGAAGGCGGTGGCGGCCGACCAGCGCACGCCGCGCCGCTGATTGACCTTGAAATAGCCCACGCCCTCGTTGTCGCCGGCGTTGAAATCGTCCGTGGCCGGCAGGCCCGCGGCGACGCAGGCGTCGCGGAACGCCTCCAGGATCTCCCATTTCAGGCGCTGCTCCTCGATCCGCCATTCGCCGCCCTGGGCGTGGAAGGCGTCGGCGCCGGGCGCGTAATCCTCGAACTTGCGGAACAGGGGCAGCACGTCGTCCCAGCCCCAGCCCGGGTTGCCCAGCTGGCGCCAGTGGTCGTAATCCCCCGACTGGCCGCGCAGGTAGAGCATGCCGTTGATCGACGAGCATCCCCCCAGCACCTTGCCGCGGGGATAGAGCAGCTCGCGCCCGTTCAGCCCCGGTTCCGCCTGGGTGCGGAACCCCCAGTCGGCGCGGGGATTGCCGATGCAGTAGAGGTAGCCGACCGGGATCCGGAACCAGATCCAGTCGTCCTCGCCCCCCGCCTCCAGCAGGCATACCGAGCGGGACGGGTCCTCGCTCAGCCGGTTGGCGAGCGCGCAGCCGGCGGTGCCGGCGCCCACGATCACGTAATCGAACTCTCCCGCCGCCGCTGCGGCCTCCGCGCCCATGGTCATGGTCCCGTCCCTCCCTGCGTCGCCGGTCCCTCTGTCGGGGGCGGACGGCGTTCGGCGGGCATCTTGGCGCGCGGCGCGCGCGATCTTCAAGGCGCCGGCGCGCGTCGCGGGCAGGGCGTCGCGCCGCAACCTGTGCGAAAACTCACAAAAGAAGCAGCGGGTTCGCGCGAATGCGCCGCAATAGACTTAACTGACCGAAGGGTTAATATGGCGGGACCGCGCACGCGGGCGTCTCCGGCGCCGGCCGGCACGGCTCGCCGGAAGGGCGCCGCATTTCCGATCCTCCGCCGCTTCGCAGCCACGGAGGGGCGTCCGCGTCCGGCAGAACGACCCTTGGGGGGAAGATGACGGCCGACGCGCCGCATCCTGACGTTCGGCTTGAGCTTCGCCTTCTGGGCGAGCCGGCGGCGCGCGTGGGCGCGGCCGAGCTGCGCACCGTGAACCGCAAGCTGATCTGCGCGCTGGCGATCCTGGCCTTGTCGCGCGACGGGCGGGCGTCCCGCGACCAGGTGGCCAGCCGGTTGTGGAGCGAATCCGGTCAGGCCCGCGCCCGCGGCTCGCTGCGCCAGATGGTGACGGCGATGCGCAAGGATTTCGAAGAGGTCGGCTTCGACGGCTACGAGGCGACGCGCAGTCAGCTGGCCCTGCGCTCCGGTCGGGTGGCCACGGATGCGGAGCACCTGCTCGACCGCGCGGCGGCCGGCGAGGTGCATCCCGCGCTTCTGGACAGCGTCGACCTCCCCGCGTCGTTGATGCGGGGCTGGGATGATGTGGACCCCGCCTTCGCCGAATGGCTGGAGGCGGAGCGGGACCGGCTGCGCGAGCGGCTGCGCCGGGCGCTGCGCCAGATCCTGGATCATGCCGGCATCGACGCGCCCGCGGGCCGGGACGCGGCCAAGGCGCTGCTGCGGCTGGACCCGACGCAGGAGCGGGTGGCTTTCGCGCTGATGACCTCGCTGGCGCGGGGCGGCGACGGGGCGGCGGCGCTGGCGGTGTTCGGCGACCTGCGGCGGATGCTGGAGCAGGCCCATGACGCGGCCCCGGGGCGCGAGCTTCAGACGCTGGCCGACCGGATCCGGGCCGGCGACTTCGGCTCCGGCGACGCCGCGGGCGGCGAGGCGGGGGCGAGCGTGGGGGCGGGCGCGGGCGCGGAGACGCGGCCCGCCGGGCCCGGCCGCTCCGGTCGTCCCGACCCGGTGCTGGAGGTCGAGCCGTTCCGCCTGCATGGCGGGGGGGAGGCGGAGCGGGCCGCGCTCGACGGGCTTCGCGACGCGCTGATCGCGGCGATGGTGCGGTTCCGCGAACTCAAGGTGGCGGAGGTCGACGCGCCGCGCCCCGACGACGGGGCGCCGGCCGAAGGCGGCGGCGGCGGCGGCGTGCGCTACGCGCTGCGCGCCTCCGCCCGGCCGCGTCCCGGGGGGCTGTCGATCTCGATGACGCTGAGGGAGCGGACCAGCGGGGAATTCCTGTGGTCTGAGACCGAGGAGCTGGACCTCGACCCCTCCGCGGCCGGCGCGGATCCCGCGGCGGCCGCGGCGCGCCGCGACGCCCAGCTGCGCAACATGGCCATCGCGCTGAACGTCAACCTGGCGCGGGAGCGGGCCCGCAAGGACGAGGACTCGTTGCGCGACGTCTGGCTGCGCAGCCAGCGGCTGATCCTCGAATTCGACCCGGTGAGCTGGCGGCGGGCGCGCGACGAGCTGCGCGCGCTGATCTCCCGCGCGCCCGACTACGCCCCGGCCTGGAGCGCGCTGGTGCAGGTGGAGAACACCTCCCACATCGCCCGCCCCGGCGTGATGCGCGACCCGGTCCGCAGCCGGGAAGCGGTCGCCACGGCCCTGCGGGCGGTGGAGCTGGACCCGCTCGACAGCCGGGCGCGGCTGGGGCTGGGCTGGGCGCAGGTCTATGCCGGTCGGTGGGAGGCGGCGGAGGGCGCCTTCGACATGGCGCTGTCGCTCAACCCGCACGACGCCTGGATCCTGACCTCGACGGCGCAGGCGATGGCGGTGTTCGGCCGGCATGAGCTCGCCGCCCGTCACGCGGCCGCGGCGTTGCAGGCCACGCCGCTCGGCAACCGGTCGCGCTGGGGCTATCACGCCTCGATCCGTCTGTTCGCGGGGGACTACGGCCCGGCGCTGGAGGCGGGGATCCTCGCCGGCGACAGCCATGCCAACAGCGGCGGCTGGCGGGCGGCGGCGTTGGCGCATCTGGGCCGGCGGGACGAGGCGCGGGAAGAGGCGGCCCGCCTGGTCTCGCGGCTGGCGCGGGTCTGGGTGGCGGAGACCACCCCCGATCCCGCCGCCTGCGCCCGCTGGCTGATGGGCGTGCTGCCGACCCGGCGCGCGGAGGAATGGGAGCGGTTTCGCGACGGGCTCGCCCTGGCGGGGCTTCCGACCGCGGGGCTGGACTGGCCGGGCGCCGAGGGCTGATTCGCCTTCCGCGTGCGGCGCGGTCGCCCCTTGGCCCGGGCCCGGGCCCGGGCAGGGCCCCGGGAGCCATGCCGGAGCCCGATTCCAGGCGCCGTTGCATGAAATCGTCTCCCGTTTTAGCTGCGGCCGTGACGTTTCATGCCCCGTCGCGTCCGAGTCCGCCTCTGGATTCACGATGATTTCGCGATCGTTAAGGCAGGGTTCATAATTCGGCTCCCTGACGATCGCGTCGCGGCCCCGGGGCGCCGGATCGGGATTGCGCGGCGCCTATGGCCGCGCGGACGGCGACGGAGCGTGATCATGGAGTTGGCGTTGGGGCGGGCGGCGGTCGAAGCCGGCCTGGGACTGGAGCGGCGGGCCGGGCGGGCGTTGGCGAGCGGGGAGGGGCGGGCGGCCGCCTCGGGCGACCCCGCCGCCCTGGTCCGCGCCGCGGCGCGGGGCGGCGGTTTCGCCTATCTGTTCCCCCCGTCCCGCCCCGACCCGGTCGACCCGGATCAGGACCGCCGGCTGGCGGCGCTGGCCGAGGCGCTGGCCGACGCCGACATGCCGGGCGCCGGCGCGGCCCGTCCTGGGGCGACGCCGCCCGGCCCGGTCTGGGCGGTGATCTCGCGGCTGGTGGAGCACGACCTGGCGGCGCTGGTCGACGCCGCCCCCCGGTTCCGCGCCGCCGCCGACGCGCCCGGCCGCGGCGCGGGCCTGGGGCTGGAGGGCGGGCCGCGCGACGCCGCGGCGACCGAAGCGGCGCTGGTCAACCTGCGCGACGGGCGGCTGCGGCTGACCAGCCTCTACGAACCCGACGCCGGCCCCGGACCGCTGGCCGACCGGCTCCGCGCCCTGATGCGGGAGCCGCAGGCCGAGGCGCGGCTGCGGCTCGACCGGCCCGAAGGCGGCCCGGCCGGGGCGGCGGGGGCCGACCTGCCGCGCCTCGCCCGGCTCGCCGGCCCCGACCTGGCCGCGGCGATGGCGCGGGCGGGGACGGCGTCGGGCTGGTCGCTCGTCCGGCCCGCGGACCGGTCGGCGGCGGTGATCGGCGACCGGCGCAACGACGCCGACCTGGCCGCGTCGCAGATGCATGTGGCGATGATCGGTTTTCACAACCGGGTGGTGGACTGGCTGGCGGAGACGGGCGGCGCGCCCGCCGACCGCCTGTTCGATCAGGCCCGCCGGCTGGTGGTCTGGCACGGGCAATGGCTGGCCCTGAACGTCTGGCTGCCGCGCCTCTGCGATCCCCGGACCCTCGCGCGCGTGCGACGGGCCGGCGCGCCGGCCTTCCGGCGCATGGTCGCCCGCCGGCGGCGCGCCGGCGCGCTCCCCGGCGGCGCGCTGCCGGCGCCGCTGGAGACGTGGTGCGCCGCCGCGCATTTCCGCCAGACCCTGGAGCGCGCCCGCTACGACCTCAATCCCGGCCTGCGGCGCGCGCCGGCCGAACTGCTGCGGCGCAGCGGCGGCGCCTGGCTGGAGGGCGGTCGCCTGCCCGCGGCGCGGCGGGTGGACTGGGCGCTGTGGATGGACGGGCCCGCCGCGGGGCCCGACGCGGTGGCGCTCGACACAAGGCTCGCGCCCGAGCCCGGTTTCGCCCGCGCCCAGGCGGCGCGCGCCCTGCGCACCCTGCGCCGGGGCGCGGCGCTGAACCTGCCCTCGGCGCAGGACTGCGTCGCCGGCTTCGCCACGCTCTACAGCGACCTGATCCGCCCGCTCAGCCCCGAGACCCTGTGCGGCGGCCATACCGGGCAGGCCCTGCGCGACGGGCTGGCCGAGCGCACGCCGATCTGGGCCTATGTGCTGCGCGAGGCGGAGACGCTGGGCCGGGGCGAGCGGCTGGGGCCGCTGGGCTCCGCCCTGATGGCCGAGGCGGTGATCGGGGCGCTGGCCTGCGATCCGGAGTCGGTCTGGAACCGGCCGGGCCGGGGGGGCGGCCGCTGGTCGCCGGATCTGGGCGCGCGGCCCGACGGCGTCACCGTCGACAGCCTGGAGGCCTTCTTCGCCGCCGCCGGCACGGGCTGAGCTGCGCGTCCACACGGCGCCCAAACCCAGGGCGAACGCCGCGTGGGCGCCCAATGCAAGGGCGCCCGCACCCCGTCTTCGGTCGCGAAACGCCCGTCCCCCCGGGCTGGCACGCCCCCTGCATGACCTTCCCTGCGCAGGACGCCTAGGGTTCCGGCCGCGTCGCCCGTCGAGGGCCGCGCGGCGCTGGTCCGAGAGGCGTCGTCCCCCGCGCCGCAGCCCGGGGGATACACGGCGGGAGAAAAGCCCGGGAGGCCACTGCGACGGTCGTCATGCGCGAATGGTTCCGTCCGCGCCTGGGGGCCGCAGCCTCCTTGGACGGGACCTGCCGGAGGGACCCTTGCGATGACCCGACCGAACCGACCGCTCGCCGCGCTCGCGGCAGCCGCCGCCTTCGCCGCCGCCTCCCTGCTCGGGCCCGCCGCGGCCCAGGCGCAGGAGAAGACCGACTTCAAGGTGGCCTGGTCCATCTATGTCGGCTGGATGCCCTGGGGATACATGGCCGACAGCGGCGTCATGGACAAATGGGCCGACAAATACGGCATCACCGTCGAGATCGTGCAGATCAACGACTATATCGAGTCCATCAACCAATACACCGCCGGCGCCTTCGACGGCGTGTCGGCCACCAACATGGACACGCTCTCCATCCCCTCGGGCGGCGGCGTGGACACCACGGCGCTGATCGTGGGCGACTATTCCAACGGCAACGACGCCATCCTGGTGAAGGGCGAGGGCAAGACCGTCGCCGACCTCTCCGGCATGCCGGTCAACCTGGTGGAGCTCTCCGTCTCCCACTACCTGCTCGCCCGGGCGCTGGAGAGCGCGGGGCTGGCCGAGCGGGACCTTTCGGCGGTCATCAACACTTCGGACGCCGACATGGTCGCCGCCTGGCAGACCGACGACGTGCAGGCCGTGGTCACCTGGAACCCGCTGGTCTCCACCATCATGGAAGGCGGCGGGCTGACCAAGGTCGCCGACAGCTCCGACATCCCCGGCGAGATCATCGACCTGATGGTGGTCAACACCGAGGTGCTGGCGGCCAACCCGAATTTCGGCAAGGCCCTGGTCGGCGCCTGGTATGAGACCATGGCCCTGATGTCCTCGGACACCGAGGAAGGGCGCGCCGCCCGCACCGCGATGGGCGAGGCGTCGGGCACCGACCTCGCGGGCTATGACGCGCAGCTCGCCTCCACCGCCATGTTCTACGACCCCGCCAAGGCGGTGGAGTTCACCGAGTCCGAGGCGCTGCCCGAGACCATGTCCGAGGTCGCCGAGTTCCTGTTCGACAAGGGCATCCTCGGGACCGGCGCCCCCTCCGCCGACTTCGTGGGCGTGGAATATCCCGGCGGCGCGATCACCGGCGACCCGGCCAACGTGAAGTTCCGCTACACGGCCGAATACATGAAGATGGCCGCCGACGGCGCGCTCTGATCCCGATCCCGCGGGCGGGGTTCCGCCCCGCCCGCGTCCCCGTTCCCCCGGATCGGAGCCCCCATGCGCTGGATCAACCGACGTCCCGGACGGCTGGCCGCCGTCGCGCTTTCCGCCGCCCCCTTCGCGCTGGCGCTGATCGCCTACGCCGTCGCCTCCGACCTGCGCCGGGCGGAGAACGCGGCCGACAAGCTGCTGCCCGCGCCCGCGCAGATCGTGCAGACCGCGATCGCCCTCGCGACCGAGCCCGACCGGCGCTCCGGCGACATCCTGCTGTGGCTCGACACCGCCGCGAGCCTCGCCCGGCTGGCGGAGGGGGCCGCGATCTCGGCCGCGATGGGGCTGGTCTTCGGCCTGCTGATCGGGCTGCTTCCGGCCGTCCGGGCGGGGGCCGCGCCCTTCGTCTCGGTCGTCTCGCTGATCCCGCCGCTGGCGATCCTGCCGATCCTCTTCATCGTGTTCGGACTGGGCGAGGTCTCCAAGGTCGCGCTGATCGTCATCGGCATCGCCCCGGTCCTGATCCGCGACATCGCCCAGCGCACCGCCGAGATCCCCGAGGAGATGCTGGTCAAGGCGCAGACGCTCGGCGCCTCGACCTGGACGATCCTGACCCGAGTGGCGCTGCCGCAGGTGCTGCCGCGGCTGATCGGGGCGCTGCGGCTGGCGCTGGGGCCGGCCTGGCTGTTCCTGATCGCGGCCGAGGCCATCGCCTCGACCGAGGGGCTGGGCTACCGCATCTTCCTGGTGCGCCGCTATTTCGCGATGGACGTGATCATCCCCTATGTGGTCTGGATCACCCTGCTGGCCTTCCTGATGGATCTGGGTCTGCGCACGCTGCACCGGCGCGCCTTCCCCTGGTCCGGCCCCGCGACGTGAGGAGGCGCGCATGAGCTTCGTATCCGTCCGCGACGTCTTCCAGTCCTACGGCCCTCGCCCGATCCTGGAGCGGGTGAGCCTCGACGTCGACGAGGGCGAGTTCGTCTCCATCGTCGGCGCCTCGGGCTGCGGCAAGTCCACCTTCCTGCGCCTGCTGCTGGCGCAGGAGCGGCCCTCGCGGGGGGCCATCTCCATCGCCGGCGCGCCCCCTGCGCAGGAGCCGGACCGCGACCGCGGCGTGGTCTTCCAGCGCTATTCGGTGTTCCCGCACATGACCGTGCGGGGGAACCTGATCGCCGCCGAGGAGTTCGGCGGCGCCGGCCTCGTCCCCCGCTTCTTCGGCGCGAAGCGGCGCGAGGCCGCGGCCCGCGCCGACGAGGTGCTGGCCCGCGTCGGCCTCGCCCATGTCGCCGACGCCTACCCCGCCGCCCTGTCGGGAGGGATGCAGCAAAGGCTCGCCATCGCCCAGGCGCTGGCCGGGCGGCCGCGGGTGCTGCTGCTCGACGAGCCCTTCGGGGCGCTCGACCCCGGCACCCGCGCCGCCATGCACGTCTTCCTGCAGGAATTGCGGGCCGAGACCGGCATGACCGTGTTCATGGTCAGCCACGACCTCGAAGAAGCCTTCAAGCTGGGCGACCGCGTGCTGGTCTTCGACAAGCCCCGCTGGGACCCGATCGAGCCCGAAGCCTACGGCGCCACGATCACCTACGATTTCGACGCGCGGGACGGGGGGATCCCGTTCCAGGCCGCCGCCGCGGCCGAGCGCGCCCGCCACGTCACCGAAGAAGAGGACGACCATGTTCCCGCAAGCTGAACCCCGCCGCCGCGTCCCCGCCGCGCTGTTCCCCGAGCGCCGCCGCGCACACCACCCCGACCTCTCCAAGCTGCTCGGCTGGAAGGCGATGCGGGCCGAGGCCGACATTCCCGGCGACGAATGGGAGAAGGAGAAGGCCTGGGCCCTGCGCATGGGCCTGACCGGGGCGGATTCGATCGAGGACCGCTCCATCCCCACCTTCGCCCGCGGCGAGCTTCCCCACTACGCCGGCATCAACACCTTCCTGAAGGCCCCCTATGCGGAGGACGTGACCGAGGTCGGCCACTACGACGCGACGGTTCTCGGCATCCCGTTCGACGGCGGCACCACCTACCGGCCCGGCACGCGCTTCGGCCCGCAGGGGGTGCGCAAGATCTCGGCGCTCTACACCCCCTACAACTACGAGATGGCCATCGACCTGCGCGAGCAGATGACGCTGTGCGACGCGGGCGACGTGTTCACCATCCCGGCGAACCTTGAAAAATCGTTCGACCAGATCTCCCGCGCCGTCTCCCATGTGTTCTCCTCGGGCTCGCTCCCGATCATGATCGGCGGCGACCATTCCATCGGCTTCCCCTGCGTGCGCGGCATCGCCGAATGCACCTCCAAGAAGATCGGCATCGTGCATTTCGACCGCCATGCCGACATCCAGGAGAAGGATCTGGACGAGCGGATGCACACGACGCCGTGGTTCCACTCCACCAACCTGCCCAACGTCCCCGCCAAGAACCTCGTGCAGGTCGGCATCGGCGGCTGGCAGGTCCCGCGCGAGGCGGTGAAGGTCGCCCGCGAGCGCGAGACCAACATCATCACCATGTCGGACATGGAGAAGATGGGCGTCGACAGGACCGCCGAGATGGCCCTCGAAATGGCCTGGGACGGGGTGGACATGGTCTACATGTCCTTCGACATCGACTCGATCGACTGCGGCTTCGTCCCCGGCACCGGCTGGCCCGAGCCCGGCGGCTTCCTCCCGCGCGAGGCGCTGGCGCTGGCCTCCAAGGTCGCAGCGGAAGGCATCTGCGGGATGGAGCTGGTCGAGGTCTCGCCGCCCTACGACACCTCCGACATCACCGCGCTGATGGGGACGCGGGTGATCGTGGACGTGCTGGGCTCGATGGTCGCGGCCGGCAAGATGGGCGCCCACAAGGCCCATATCGACAAGCCGGTGAGCCTGCCCCATGGCGACTGGTCGGAGGCGACGCATGGCCGCCGCTGGGGCCGCCCGGCGGGGAGATGAGCGATGCCGCATGATCATCCGCACGGGCATTCCCACGGGCATTCGCATGACCATGACCATGACCACGCGCACGGCCACGGCCACAATCACGCCCATGCCGGACACCTGCATTCCCACATGGAGCCGCAGGACCTGGCGGACGAACTGCGCATCCTCGGCGCCCAGTTCATCGACGGTTTCCGCGAGGCCCGCGACAAGGCCGCCTATCTGCGCATCGCCGGCGTGCCGCTGGAGATCGAGGACCCCGCCGGCGGCCCGCCCCTGAAGCTGGTCGACGTGAAGCTGACCACCGAATGGCAGGTGGGCACCGCCTCGCCCAGCTTCGGGAGCCGGGAGCTCAGCTACCTGCCGTTCCCCGGCGAGATGATCTCGGAGCGCACCAACATGGGCTTCGTCTACGTCTCGATGGACGCCAAGCGCGTGACCGACCTGCGCGACTTCCTGGCCGCGAAGCGCGACGCCTGATCCCGCGGAGGCGGGGTCGGGACGGGTGGGGGACGGGCGGCGACGGGGCGAGGCCCGCCCCCGTCGCGCCCGTCTCCGGCGGGCGGCCCGCCCGCCCTCCCCCGTCCCGCCGGAGACGGGCGCGAAAACCCGGGCGAGCGGTCTTGAACCCCCGCCAAATCTTGGGTAGACGACGCGCCACGGAGAGGTGGCCGAGTGGTCGAAGGCGCACGCCTGGAAAGTGTGTATAGGGGAGACCCTATCGTGGGTTCGAATCCCACTCTCTCCGCCACCACCCCCAGGCCGGCCCCGCGCGGCGCGGCGCCTTCGGCAGGGTGGCAGATCCCCGAAAGCGCCGAGGGAGACCGCTGACCGGCGGCTCCGGACGAAAACCCGGCGGCATGCCAGGCGGCCGGCGTCGTCGGCGCAGGGACCTTCGGTTGTTTCGGGGCCTCGGTCGGGCGCCTTTCTCCCGGCGCCGGCGTCGGAAGCTCATGCCTCTCCGGTTTCGAACGCGTCTGCGTCGCCTGGTTCTTCGCGAGCGCGCGGGCCCGGCGTCCGTCCCGACGCCGATCAGGAGCGTCAGGGAAAAGGCCGGCGTCGCCGGCGCCGGCTTCTCCGACAGGGTCAGGGCGAAGACGCCGCAGAGGTCGCCGCCGGCCAGGAACGCGCCGCGCAGGTCGCGAAGCGGCGCGATGGCGTCGATCGCCATGGCGCGAAGGCCGCGCCGGCGGGCGCGGCAGGGGGGGCGGCGTCATGGGCGGGCCCGCCGCGTCGCCGCGAGCTGCGCGCCGGGAGGCGCGCGCAGGGGCAAGCGCTGTCAAGCGATCTTGCGCGACCGTCCGTTCCGCGCCCGCGCCGACACAAAACTTAACAACTTTGGGGATGACGCCGCCCGCCCCGCCATGACAGTAGCCCGATGACCTCCGCCGCCGACATGCCGCCCGCCTCCGCCCCGCGCCCGACCGCGGCGGCCGGGCGCGTGCTGCTGGTGGAGGACGATCCCGAGATCGCGGGCCTGCTGGCCGAGACGCTGGGCGAACATGGCTTCGCCGCCGCCCTGGCCGGATCGGGCGAGGAGATGGACGCGGAGATGGCGCGCGAAACGCCGGACGTGGTGCTGCTGGACGTCATGCTGCCGGGGGAGGACGGGTTCGACATCTGCCGTCGGCTGCGCGCCGCCTCGTCGGTTCCGATCATCATGCTCACCGCCCGGCGCGCCGATATCGACCGCATCGTGGGGCTGGAGATCGGGGCCGACGATTACGTCACCAAGCCCTTCAACTCGCGCGAGGTGGTGGCGCGGATCCGCGCGCTGCTGCGCCGGACCCAGGGCGGGGGCCGGGCGCCGGGAACCGGGGCGCGACCGCGCCCGCTGAGCTTCGACGGCTGGACGCTCGACCCCACCGCGCGGCGGCTCCTTGACCGCGACGGCGTGCGCGTGGCGCTGACCAGCGTGGAATTCGACCTGCTCGCCGCCTTCTGCCGCAGCCCGGGCCAGGTGCTGTCGCGCGAGCAGTTGATCGAGGCGGTCCACGGCGGTCTCGGCGGCCCGGTGGAGCGCAGCGTCGACGTGCATGTCAGCCGCATCCGCCAGAAGCTGGAGGCCGATCCCCGCGATCCGGCGCTGATCAGGACCGTCCGGCTCGCGGGCTACGTGTTCACGCCCGAGGTGCGGGAGGCATGAGGCGCCCGCGCCGCGATCGCGGGCCTCGCAGCATCACCGGCCAGATCACCCTGATCGTGGTCGCCTCGGTGGTGCTGGGCGTCCTGCTGTTCGCCGGCGTGGTCTTCGCGTTTTCCGAAAGCGTCTCGCGCCTCAAGCCGCCGGTCACGCTGGCCCGCATCGCCACCGTCGCGCAGATGGTCGGGGCCGCCGAGACCGGGGAGGAGGCGGCGCGGATCGCCGACGCCGCGGCCCGCGTCGGGGTGCCGGTGACGCTGCGGGACCGGGCGGCGCCGCGCGCGTCCGCCGCCGGGAGCCCTGAGCGGGCCCCTGAACGGGCCGGCGTCTTCGCGCCGCTGGCCCGCGGCCTGCTGGCCGAACGGCTCGAAACCCTGTGGGACCGGAAGGTGGTGGAGATCGCGCGCGGCCCGCAGGAGCGTGACGGCGGCGCCCTGCTGGGCGTCGAGGCCGGCCCATGGGGCGTGCTGGTCTTCGACGTGTCGGACGTCACCAGCCTGTGGGCCTATCTCGCCCCGCCGGCCTTCCTGACGTTGGCCATCGTGCTGATCGTGGTGGCGCTGCTGTCGATCTGGGGCGTGCGCTGGATCATCGCCCCCCTGCGGGCGCTGGCCGCGGCGGCGGAGACCTTCGGGCGCGCCCCCGACGAAGCCGCCGCCATCGACCGCGACGGCCCGCGGGAGATCGTGCGCCTGGCCGAGGCGATGGACGAGATGCGCACCCGCATCCGCGCCCTGATCGACGACCGCACGCGGATGCTGACCGCGATCAGCCACGACCTGAACACGCCGCTCACCCGCCTGGCGCTGCGGGCCGAGCGCATCGCCGACCCCGCCTTGCGCCGGGGCATCCTGCACGAGACGGCGCAGGTGACCCGGATGCTGGACGAGACGCTGGACCACCTGCGCGCCGACCAGACCTCCGAGCCTCCGGCGCGCGTCGACCTGCCGAGCCTCCTGCAGACCCTTTGCGCCGAATTCGCCGATGCGGGCCATGACGTGCGCTACCAGGGGCCGGCGCGGCTGGCTTGGCGCTGCCGGCCGGGGTTGATGGCGCGGGCGCTGGGCAACGTGGTCGACAACGCCGTGCGCCACGGTTCGACGGTGGCGGTGACGCTGCGCGAGGCGGCGGGCGGCGGCGGGGTGGAGATCGACGTCTCCGACGACGGCCCCGGCATCCGCGCGGATCGGCGCGAGGCGCTGTTCGCCCCCTTCGCGAAAGGCGACGCGGCGCGCGGCCCCGCGGGGCGCAACGGCTTCGGGCTGGGCCTGTCCATCGCGCGCGACGTGGTGCGCGGGCATGGCGGCGAGATCCGGCTGCTCGACCGGGCGCCGCGCGGGCTGATCGTGCGCATCGCGCTGCCGCCCGAGGGCTGAACGGGCGGGGCGGATTCAGGCGTCGGCTCGGGCGCGGGGGCGGGGGCGGGCCACGGGTCGGGGG
>JAYZWL010000139.1:0-48169 GCA_036154955.1 Pseudomonadota bacterium
CCCGCTCCACCGCCCCCGCGCCGCCCCGCCCCCCGGGGCCCGCCCGGCCCGTTTCGCCGCCCATGCCCCGCCACCCGCGAAGGGAGCCCGGATGCCCGCCCTCGACCCCGCCTTCTCCGCCGCCGAATACGCCCGCCGCCTCGCGCTGACCCGGGCGGAGATGCGGGCCCGCGGGCTCGACGCCCTGTTCTGCGAGGATCCGTCCAACATGGCCTGGCTGACCGGCTATGACGGCTGGTCCTTCTACGTCCACCAGGGCGTGCTGGTCCTGCATGACGGCGACCCGATCTGGTGGGGCCGGCGCATGGACGCCGAGGGCGCCAAGCGCACCGGCTGGCTCGGCGACGACCGCCTGCGTTCCTATAACGACGACTTCGTGCAGGCCGTGGACCGCCATCCGATGCAGGACCTGGCCGCCCTGCTGCGCGAACTGGGGCTGGGCCGCGCCAATATCGGGGTGGAGCTGGACAACTACTACTACTCCGCCCGCGCCCACCTGACCCTGGTCCACGAACTGCCCGAGGCGCATCTCTCCGACGCCACCGCCCTGGTGAACCGCCTGCGCGCGGTGAAGTCGGACGAGGAGCTGACCTTCATGCGCCGCGCCGCGAAGATCTCGGAGCGGATCCAGGACGTGGCCTATGAGAAGATCGAGCCGGGCCTGCCCAAGAACCTGCTCGCCGCCGAGATCATGTCGGAGGCGATCAGGGGCGTGACCGAGGACGGCGCGCCGATCTGGGGCGACTACGCCGCGATCGTCCCCATGCTCCCGTCGGGCCCCGACAGCGCCGCCCCGCACCTGACCTGGGACGGGCGCCCGTTCGAGAAGGACCAGGCCACCTTCTTCGAGCTTTCGGGCTGCTATCGCCGCTACCACGCGCCCTTCTGCCGGACCGTGTGGCTGGGCAAGCCCCCGACCGAGATCCTCGACGCCGCCGCCGCGGTGGCCGAGGGCATCGAGGAAGGGCTGGACGCCGGCCGCGCCGGGGCCCGCGCCTCGGACGTGGCGCGCGCGCTCTATTCCGCGCTGCACCGGGCGGGGCTCCAGAAGGAGGGGCGCTGCGGCTACGCGGTCGGGCTCAGCTACCCGCCCGACTGGGGGGAGCGGACCATCTCCCTGCGGCTCTCGGACGACACGGTGCTGGAGCCGGGGATGACCTTCCATTTCATGCCGGCGCTGTGGACCGAGGCCTGGGGGCTGGAGATCACCGAGACCATCGTGATCACCGACGACGGGCCGGCCGAATGCCTCTGCGACCGCCCGCGGGAGTTGTTCGTCAAGGACTAGGAGGACGGCGGCGCGGGCGGCGCGGGCGGCTCCCCCCCCTCGCGCGCCAGCGCCGGTCCGAAACGGCGGGCGGCGGGGGCGGCGGTGGCGCCGTGCAGCAGGGCCGAAACGCCCACCGCCACCGCCGCCAGCGCCAGGATCGCGTCGCCATGGGCCAGCGCGCCCCGGTCCAGCGCCAGCAGCGCGAACAGCGCGGTGGCCAGCCCCCGCGGCCCGAACCAGCCCAGGAACAGCCGGGTGCGCCAGCCCGCCCCGGTCCCCGCCAGCGAGATCCAGATCGCCAGCGGCCGGATCACGAACAGCGACACGGCGAGCAGCGCCAGCTCTCCCGCCTCCACCCGTCCCAGGGCGCCGGGCAGCAGGGTCAGGCCGATCAGCAGGAAGGCGCCCAGCACCAGCAGGCGGCCCTCGTTCTCCAGGAACTCGCCCACGAAACCGCCCATCGGGCCCGCTCCGGGCGCCCGCCCCCGGTTCAGCCCGTCCCCGAAGGCGAGCCCGCCGGCGAAGCAGGCGACGAAGGCGTTGCCGCCCAGCGCCTCGGCGAGGAAATAGCAGCCGGCGACGGCGGCCACGGCGGCGAGGCCTTCCGAATCCTCCCCCGTCAGCCGCCGGGCGATGGCGGCGGCGAGCAGGCGGCCCGCGGCCAGCCCCGCCCCGATCCCCGCCGCGGCGCCGAAGCCGATCTGGGCGGCGGCGAAGGCCAGCCAGTCGGACCAGTCGGCCCCGCCCGCCCCCGCGCCATCCTCCGCCGCGGCCAGGGAGGCGAAGAGCAGCACCGCCGGCAGGGCCAGCCCGTCGTTCAGGCCGCTTTCCACGGTCAGCGCCCGGCGCACCCGCTCGGGCAGCGCAGGGTTGGAGACCACGGCCTGCCCCAGGGCCGCGTCGGTGGGGGCGAGGATCGCGGCCAGCGCCGCCGCCTCCCACAGCGGCCAGCCCGGCAGCAGGACCAGCCCCGCCGCCAGCCCCAGCGCGATCGCCAGCGGCAGGCCCAGCGCCAGCATGCGCAGCGGCCAGACATGGGCGCGGATCAGGGCGCGGGCGTCGGTGCGCGAGGCGTCGGCGAACAGCACCAGCGCCAGCGACACCTCCGCCACCAGGTCGAAGGCCACCCCTGACGCCTCCCCCCGCCCCGCCCCGGCCATCGCCAGCCCGAAGCCCAGCGCCACGAACAGGATCGGCGCCGTCAGCACCGTGGCGGACAGCCGGCGGTCCAGCGCGGCATAGGCGAAGACGGCGACGGCGACGATCAGCAGGGCTTCGGGCGGCATGGATCCGGGAAGGGTTGGAGGCGCGGAGCGCCCGCTATGCGGGACGAGCCCAGCTTGCGCCGCCCCCGCGGGCGGGCGCAAGCCGCGGGGCCGCGGGGCCGCCGGGTCGGGCCGGGGCGCTCAGACCGGAAAGGCCGCCGGCCAGCCGATGCCCTGCCGCGCCAGCGTCCGCCGGAAGGCGGGCCGCCCGGCCGCCGCGGCGATCACCGGGGCCAGCCGCGGCCAGGCCCACATCGGCCGCGGCATGTCCCGGCTCCACCGCGCCAGCATGGCGATATGCAGGTCCAGCGCCGAGAAGCCGGAGGCGAGGAAGCTCGTCTCCCCGCCGACCGCGGCGTCGAGCAGCGCGAAATCCGCCTCCAGCTTCGCCACGCCCGCCGCCCGCACCCGGGCCTCGTCCGCCGGCCCCGCCGCCCAGCGGCCGGGATAGAACCATTCGTGGAAGGTCGCCTGCGGCGTGGTGCACAGGTGGAACAGCCATTGCGTGAACAGCGCCCGCTCGCGGCCGCCCTCGGGGGCGAGGCCAGCGCCGGGATGGGTCTCTATCAGGTGCAGCAGGATGGCGCCGGTCTCGAACAGCGTCAGGTCGCCGTCCACCAGCGTCGGGATCCGGCCGGAGGGGTTGAGCGCGAGGTAATCCGGCGCCTTCTGGGCCCGGGTCTCGGGGTCGAGCAGCCGGAGGTCGTAGTCGAGCCCCAGCTCCTCCATCGCCGCCTGGGGTGCGATGGCGGCGGAGCCGGGGGCGTAATAGAGCGCGCGCATGGAGGGGCTCCGCGGCTGGGGGGAGGGGGGACGCGGGCGGACATCACCCGATTCCCGCCGCCCGCGCAATCCGGCGCCGCCGACGCGCTCCCCGAACGCCGACCTCCGACCCCGGCGTCTCGCGTCCGGGCGCATCGTCCGCGCCCCGGGCTTGACCCGGGGCCTCCCGCCGCCCGCCTCCCCGCGGCGCGCATGGCCGGGCGCGCGCCCTTCCCGCCGCGCCGAAAACGTGGAAGCCTGCGCCCCGCAACCCAGGGGGACCCCCGCCATGACCGCCCATCCCGACCCGACCGTCCTGCCCGAACCCGCCGCCCTGCCCGACTGGCTCGCCCCCGCGCTGGACTACGCGGAACGCTGGCTGGAGATCCAGCGCCGGCACAGCGGCTTCGCCGGCGTCAGCTTCGCCGCCGCCCATCGCGGCGCGCTGGTGCGCGAGGCGGCCTGGGGCGTGGCCGACCTCGGGACCGGAGAGCCGCTGACCCCGCGCCACCGCTTCCGCATGGCCTCCCATTCCAAGACCTTCTGCGCGGCGGCGGTGATGCGGCTGGTCGAGGCGGGGCGGCTGGGGCTGGACGACCCGGCCTCCGCCCATGTCCCCGGCCTGCATCCGGAGGTCGGGGCGGCCACCGTGGCCCAGCTTCTGTCCCATGCCGCGGGGCTGACCCGGGACGGGCCGGATGCGGGGCAGTTCGACGACTCGCGCCCCTATCTCGACCGGGCCGCCCTGCTGGCCGACCTCGCCGGCCCCCGGGCGCTGCCGGCGGGGCTGCGGGCCAAGTATTCCAACCACGGCTTCGGCCTGCTGGGCCTGATCGCGGAGGCGGTCTCCGGCCGGCCCTGGGCGGCGCTGCTGACCGAGACGGTGATCGCCCCCGCCGGGCTGGAAGAGACCTCGCCCGATTTCGACCCCGACGACGCCCGCCCCTTCGCCCGCGGCCATTCCGGCCCCTGGCCCCACGGGACGCGGCGGGTGATCCCGGCGGAGAACCTTTGCGACGCCATGGCCCCGGCCGCCGGCGTGACGTCCACGCCCGCGGACCTCGCGCGGTTCTTCGGCGCGCTCGACCCCGCGGCGCCGTCGGGGGGGCCGGGCCCGCTGGCGCGGCGGGCGATGACGGCGCCCGCCTCGCGCGATCCGCACGCGGCGCGGCCGCTGCGCTTCGGGCTGGGGCTGATGCTGACCGACCTGGCCGGCGAGCGGAGCTTCGGCCATTCCGGCCGTTTCCAGGGCGTGTGCAGCCAGACCGCGGTCCTGCCCGACCGGGGGGTCAGCGTCAGCGTGGCGATCAACGCCGCCGACGCCTCGTCGGAGGCGGTGCTGTCGGGCGTGGTCCACATCCTCGGCCATTTCGCGGACCAGGGCGCCCCGGCGCCGGGCCTGCGCGACTGGGACGGGCGGTGGTGGAGCCTCGGCGGGCCGGTGGACACGGTGGCGGCGGGGACCCGGATCCACGCGGTCCCGCCGCTCGCCCCCTTCCCCTTCGCGGAACGGTCGGAATTCGCGCCCGAGGGGCCGGACCTCGCCCGCGTGGTCCGCGCCGCGGCCACCGGCTCCTACGGCGAGGCCGTGACCCGGCTGCGCGAGGGCGGCCGGGCCGTCGGCCTGCGGGTCGGCGGTTTCAGGCTTCGGGCCGAGGCCGAGGCGGAGGCCCATCTCCAGGCCCATTTCGGCGACGGGGTCTGAGCGCGGCGGGGATCGAGCGCGGCGGGGATCGAGCGCGCGCCCGGCCACGGCGACCGGCCGGGGCGGTTCGGAAAACGCCTCGCCGCTTGCGCGCCCCGGACCCGATCCGGGGCCTCGCGCGGGCGCCCGGCGTCGGGAGGCCCCGGGTCAGGCCCGGGGCGCGCCGGCGGCGGGCGGGCCTCGGCCCCCTGGGGACCGCCGGTCAGCCGACCCGGTAGTTCGGGCTTTCCTGGGTCATCTGCACGTCGTGGACGTGGCTCTCGCGCAGGCCCGCGCCGGTGATCTTCACGAAACGGCACTTGGAGCGCATGTCCTCGATGGTCCGCGCGCCGGTGTAGCCCATCGCCGCCCGCAGACCGCCGGTGAGCTGGTGGAGCACCGCGCCGGCCGCGCCCTTGTAGGCGACCCGGCCCTCGACCCCCTCGGGCACCAGCTTTTCGGCCGAGACCTCCTTCTGGAAGTAGCGGTCGGCCGAGCCGCGGGCCATGGCCCCGACGGAGCCCATGCCGCGATAGGCCTTGAACGACCGCCCTTCCCACAGGATCAGCTCGCCCGGGGCCTCGTCGGTGCCGGCCAGCATCGAGCCGATCATGGCGCAATGCGCCCCCGCGGCGATGGCCTTGGCGAGATCGCCCGAGAACTTGATGCCGCCGTCGGCGATGACGGTGGAGCCGTGGCGCGCCGCCTCCTCCGCGCAGTCCATGACCGCGGTGAGCTGCGGCACGCCCACGCCCGCCACGATGCGGGTGGTGCAGATCGAGCCCGGGCCGATGCCGACCTTGACCGCGTCGGCGCCCGCGTCGATGAGCGCCCGGGTCGCCTCGGCGGTGGCGACGTTGCCGGCGACGACCTGCACGGCGTTCGACAGCTTCTTGATCCGGGTCACGGCCTCCGCCACCGCCGCCGAGTGGCCATGCGCGGTGTCGATGACGATCAGGTCGGCCTGCGCGTCGATCAGCGCCTCGGACCGGGCGAAGCCGGCATCGCCCACGGTGGTCGCGGCGGCGACCCGCAGCCGGCCCAGCGCGTCCTTGCAGGCGCGCGGATGCAGGACGGCCTTCTCAAGGTCCTTGATGGTCAGCAGGCCGGAGAGCCGGCCCTCGGCGTTGACCACCAGCAGCTTTTCGATCCGCCGCTGGTGCATCATGCGCCGCGCGTCCTCGGGCGTGACCGGCTCGGTCGCCATCACCAGCCGGTCCTGCGGGGTCATCATGGCCCGGACCGGGGTGGTCTCGTCCTCGGTGAAGCGCATGTCGCGATTGGTGAGGATGCCGACGGGGCGGCCCTGCCCGTCCACCACCGGGAAGCCGGTGATCTTGTAGCGGGCCTGCATCAGCCGCGCGTCGGCGAGCGTCTGGTCGGGGCCGAGCGTGATGGGCTTGTAGACCATGCCGCTTTCGAACCGCTTCACCCGGCGCACCTGGTCGGCCTGCTGGTCGACGGTCAGGTTGCGGTGAAGCACGCCGAGCCCGCCGGCCTGGGCCATGGCGATGGCCATGTCGCCCTCGGTCACGGTGTCCATGGCCGACGACAGGAGCGGGATGTTGAGCTCGATTTCCTTCGTCACCCGGGTGCGCAGGTCGGCGTCGGCGGGGAGGACTTCCGAGGCCCCGGGCACGAGCAGCACGTCGTCGAAGGTATACGCCTCGCGAATCTCCATGGGAACCTCTTCAGGGCTGGGATCGGTTGGCGCTTCCCTCTGTCATGCCGCGGCGCAAAAGGAAAGGGGCGGAGAGGGCGCAGGGGACGCGGGGCGGAGCGGCGGCGACCCGCCCCCTCAGCCCCCCGTCACGCTCATGTGGCGGACGACCGTGCCGCGCACCTCGCGGCGGGAATAGTCGAAGTCGTGGCCCTTGGGCTTGCGCTCGATCGCCCGGCGGATGGAGTCGCGCAGGGGGGCGTCGTCGGGGGAGGCGCGCAGCACCGCGCGCAGGTCGGCGTCGTCGTCCTGGCCGAGGCACATGTAAAGCTGGCCGGTGCAGGTCAGGCGGACCCGGTTGCAGGACTCGCAGAAATTGTGGGTCAGCGGCGTGATGAAGCCGATCTTGCCGCCCGTCTCCTCCACCCGCACGTAGCGGGCGGGGCCGCCGGTGTTCAGGGGGATGTCGGTCAGGGTGAATTCGCGGGCCAGGTCGGCGCGCAGCTCGGTCAGCGGGTAATACTGGTCGAGCCGGCCCTCGTTGCCGATGTCGCCCATCGGCATGACCTCGATGAAGGTCAGGTCCATGCCGCGGGCGTGGCACCAGCGGGTCATGGAGTGGATCTCGTCGTCGTTCTCGCCGCGCAGGGCCACCGCGTTGATCTTGACCTTTAGCCCGGCCTCCTGCGCGGCGTCCAGCCCGTCGAGCACCTGGGCGAAGCGGCCCCAGCGGGTGATGCGCCTGAACTTCGCCTCGTCCAGCGTGTCGAGCGAGACGTTCACCCGGCGCACGCCCGCGTCATGCAGGGGCTTGGCGAAGCGGCGGAGCTGGGTGGCGTTGGTGGTCAGCGTGAGTTCGTCCAGCCCGCCGCCGTCCAGCCGCCGGCCCATGGCGTCGAAGAAGCGCATGATGTCCCGGCGGACCAGCGGCTCCCCCCCGGTGATGCGCAGCTTGCGCACGCCGAGATCGACGAAGGCGGAGCAGAGGCGCTCCAGCTCCTCCAGGCTCAGGAGGTCCTTCTTGGGCAGGAACTGCATGTTCTCGGACATGCAGTAGACGCAGCGCAGGTCGCAGCGGTCGGTGACCGAGACGCGCAGATAGGTGATCGCCCGGGCGAAGGGGTCGATCAGCGGCGGCGTTTCCGGGGCGGACAGGTCCGGTCGGGGCGCGGCGTCGGTCATGTGGGATGGATCCTTCTGCACGGGCCGAAGGTATGGGCGCGGATGGGGTTCCGCAAGGCTGGCGGGGGCGCCGATTGGTCGGAGGGGGGCCGCGCGACGCCCCGCACGCGGGCGGAGACCGGGCGCCCGCGCGGCGGGGCGACGGGGGCCCCCGGCGGCGCCGCTTCCGGGCGGGACGGACGGCGCGGGACGGACGGCGCGGGACGGCGGAGAGCGGCGGGGGTCGCGCCCGCCCCGCCCGCCACCTGCCTTCAGCCCCCCCCCGCGCCCCGGACCGGTCAGGGGATGGAGGCGGCGGCGGCTTCGGCCTCGGCGTCCTCGAAGGTCGGGCGCAGGGCCTCGAACGCCTCCTCCGCCGTCTCCACGAAGCGGAACAGCTCCAGGTCGGCGTCGGAGATGGTGCCCGACGCCGCCAGCGCCTCGAAATTCAGGATCGAGCGCCAGAAGGCTTCGCCGAACAGCAGCACCGGCGCCGGCGCCATGCGGCGGGTCTGGATCAGGGTCAGCGCCTCGAACAGCTCGTCCAGCGTGCCGAAGCCGCCCGGGAAGGCCACGATCGCCTCCGCCCGCATCAGGAAATGCATCTTGCGGATGGCGAAATAGTGGAAGTTGAAGCTCAGCTCCGGCGTCACATAGGCGTTGGGCGCGCTCTCATGCGGCAGCACGATGCCCAGCCCGATGGACCGGCCCCCGGCCTCCTCCGCCCCGCGGTTGCCCGCCTCCATCACGCCGGGCCCGCCGCCGGTGACGATCACATGCCGCCGCCCGCCCGCGGCGATCGAGGCCTCGGTGCACAGCGCGGCGAAGCGGCGGGCCTCCTCGTAATATTTCGCGAGCCCCGCCAGGACCGGGGTGCGCGCCTCCGCCGCCCGCTCGGGCGAGGGGATGCGGGCGCCGCCGAAGAACACCACGGTCGACTCGACCCCGGCCTCGGTCATCAGGAGCTCGGCCTTAAGCAGTTCGAGCTGCAGGCGCACCGGGCGCAGGTCCTCGCGCTTGAGGAACTCGGTGTCGCGGAACGACAGGCGATAGGCGGGGGATTCGGTCTGCGGCGTGCGCGGCTGGCGCTCGGCCGAGGCGATGTCCTCCTGCGCGGAGCGGAAGACGGAGTGACGCTCCTCCCGCCGGGCGCGTTCGGCGGCGGCGTCGAAGGGGGGGCGGGCTTCGGGCGTGTCGGTCATCGGGTCGGTCGGGGCTTTCGGGTTCGGGAGCGGGGGACGCGGGAGCGGGTTCAGCGGCCGGCGCGGCGCGCGCGGCGGAAAACAGCGGCGGAGGCGGCCCGGTTCCGCAACGCGGCGGCGATTGCGCGCGGCCCCCGCCCCCTCTATAGCCTGCGCCTTGATGCGATGCGATGGCCGCGGGGACGCGCCGGCTCGCCCGCCCCGTCGCCAGGATCGGCCGGGACGGGCCGGGACGGGCCGCCCCTACGCGACAGGACGCACGCCCGGGAAACGCACGCGATACGGAGAGCCCCATGACCCACGCCCACGCCGCGCTCGAAGCCGCCATCGAAGCCGCCTGGGAGGCGCGGGACGGGATCTCGTCGGCCACCACGGGCGAGACCCGCGACGCCATCGAGACCGCCCTGACCCTGCTCGATTCCGGCGAGGCGCGGGTGGCCGAGAAGGGCGCGGACGGGCGCTGGGTCGTGAACCAGTGGCTCAAGCAGGCGGTGCTGCTGTCGTTCCGGCTGACCGACATGGCCAAGATCCCCGGCGGCCCTGGCCAGTCCGCCTGGTGGGACAAGGTGCCCTCCAAGTGGGACGGCTGGACGGACGCGCAGTGGAAGGCGGCGGGCTTCCGCGCCGTGCCGGGGGCCATCGCCCGCCGCTCCGCCTATATCGCGCCCGGCGCGGTGCTGATGCCCTCCTTCGTCAATCTCGGCGCCTATGTGGACACGGGAACCATGGTCGACGCCTGGGCCACCGTCGGCTCCTGCGCCCAGATCGGCAAGGACGTGCATCTTTCGGGCGGCGTCGGCATCGGCGGCGTGCTGGAGCCGATGCAGGCCGCGCCGACCATCATCGAGGACAACTGCTTCATCGGCGCCCGCTCCGAGGTGGTCGAGGGCGTGATCGTGCGCGAAGGCTCGGTGCTGGGCATGGGCGTGTTCCTGGGCCAGTCCACCAAGATCGTCGACCGCGCGACGGGCGAGATCTTCTCGGGCGAGGTGCCGCCCTATTCGGTGGTGGTGGCGGGCTCGCTGCCCGGTAAGCCGCTGCCCTCGGGCGAGCCCGGGCCGAACCTCTACTGCGCGGTGATCGTGAAGCGGGTCGATGCCGGCACCCGCAAGAAGACCTCGATCAACGACCTGCTGCGGGACTGACCCCGGCCATGTCCGACGACGCCCCCGAGGATCCGAAGGCCGCCCCGCGCCGCAAGACGGCGAAGGTCCCGAAGCCCGCGCGCGCGCCGCGTCCCCAGCAGGTCTACACCCTGCTGGTGGAGGTGGGGCGGGCGAAGGACGACGGCCTGCCCGAGGGCGCCACGGGGGCGGCGCTGATGTGCTACGCGACCGGGGTCGACGAGGCCGAGGCGGTGCGCGAGACGGTGGCCGTGCTCAAGACCGCCGACCTCAACCCGCTGGAGGTCACCGGCTGGGGCACGCTGGAGGAGCGGACCGCCGGGGGCGAGGAGATCGGCCCCGAGGACCGCGCCCTCATGGACCGCGCCCGCGCCGACAACGCCGTGATCGTCGCCCAGGTCCAGCCCTTCTTCGACTGATCGCGCGTCCTCGCGCCAGTCGGCCGCCGCCCTCGGGCCGGCGGCCGCTTCGTCCCTGACGCGGGACGGGCGCCATCTCGGCTCGACGGCTGCCGGATGTCGGGCGCCGGATGTCTGGCGCCGGGCGCCGCCCCGATCGCGGACCGTCCGGTTCGCAGGCGCGATGCGCGCCCCGTTCCTCCGCCCCGTCGACGCGCGCCCGACGCGTCCCGCCGCGGCGCCGCCCCCTCCCGCCGGAAGGCGCGACGCCCGGCTCCCTCTCGGGGACCGGGCGTCGACAGGCCCGTTCGGAACGGCCCGCGCGGGACGGTCCCGCGCGGCCGGCGCCCCCGGCGCTCAGAGCCCGGTTTCGAGCCCCTCGGCCTGAAGCGCGGCCCAGACCGACTCGTCCCGGCCGTAGACGTCCTCGCGGAACTGCTCGGTCCCGGTCTCGTCCACCCAGGCGGTGCGGTAGGTCAGGTGGACCTGCACCGGCTCCTTGAGGTTCACGTAGCGCTCCGACCCCGCCGCCAGCCAGGCGTCGAACGTCCCCTTGGGGTCGTCGAGCTGGGGGGCGAGCAGCAGATAGGCCAGCTCGAACGGATCCTGCACCCGCACGCAGCCGTGGGAGAAGGCGCGCCCGTCGCGGGAGAACAGCCGCTTGCTCGGCGTGTCGTGAAGGTAAATGTTGAACTGGTTGGGGAACATGAACTTCACCCGGCCCAGCGAGTTGCCGTCCCCCGGCCCCTGCTTGACCCGATAGGGGAAGTAGCCGCCGGAATACTGGGACCAGTCATGGGCGGTGGTGTCCACCGGGGTCGGCCCGCCGTCGGTCGCCACCACCCGCATGTTCTGGCGCGCCAGATAGGTCGGATCCTTCTTCAGCGCCGGCAGGATCTCCTGCGTCGCGATGGAGCGGGGGACATGCCAGGTCGGGTTCACCACCAGATAGGTCATCTGGTCGATGAATTCGGGCGTGCGGTGGCGGCGCTGGCCCACGATCACCCGCCCGTCGCGCAGCACCTGGCCGTTATCGTAGAGCCGCATGCGGTAGTCGGCCTGGTTCACGATGATGTGCCGCGGGGCGTAGACCCGCGGGGCCCAGCGGATCCGCTCCAGGTTCACCGCGACCTGGTGCAGGCGCTGGCCCACATCGGCGCCCAGCGCGGTGAAGGTCCGCTGGCCGGCCAGCCCGTCGGCGTTCAGCCCGTGGCGGCGCTGGAAGGACTTGAGCGCGGTCTCCAGCCCGTCGTCGAACAGCTCCGGCCGGGCGGTGGCGGGGGCGTGTTCGCCCAGCTCGGACAGCCGCGCGCGCACCTGCGCCACCCGCGGCCCGACATCGCCCTTGCGCAGGGTGCCGCCCTCGGCCAGGTCGGCGCGCCAGCCGCCGGCCGCCGCCTCCCGCTTCAGCCGGGCGTAGACGGCCTTGAGCGCCTTGTAGTCGGGGTCCCGCGGAGCCACGGCGTCGAGCCAGACCGCCAGGTCGGGCGCGGCGGCGGCGGCGGTCATCAGGGCGGCGATCGAGGGCCGCTCGGGGAAGATATGGATCTCCTTGTCCACCCGGCTCGGCTTCAGCGCGCCGGCGGCGAGATCGCCGGCGTAGCGGGCCACGGCGCGGGACAGGTCGACCTCCAGCCGGGCGCGCCCGGCCTCGTCCAGCGCGCCGGCGGCCGCGACCCGGGCGCGCAGCGCGAGGCCGCCGTAAAGCGGCGCCGGCAGCGCCTCCTCCCCCGCGGCGATCATGCGGTCGAGCGCCCGGTCGGGCGACTGCGCCCCGCCGGCCGGCGCCCAGACCGGCGCGCCGTCGCGGGCCTGATACCAGGCGGCGAGCTCGGGCATGTCGGCCGCCGCTTCCAGCACCGCCGCCGGCAGCCCGGCGACCCGGGCGTCCTGCGCGGGGGTTCCGGCCGCATAGGCGCCGGCCGGGGTCGCGGCGATGCCGGAGGTCTGCGCGAACGGGGCGCCCGCCGGCAGCGCGGCGGCGGCCGAAATGGCGGCGATCGCGGCGAATTTCAAAGGGGTGAACGTCATTGTGGCGCCTCGAACACAGCGAGCGGGGACTGTTTGCAAGGGTAGGGCAAACAGGGGCCGCCGGCGAGCGCCGGCCGTCTCCTTTTGCGGAGAATTCGTTAACGCCGTGGGAATAAGGCCGCATTCCCGTCGGCGGGTTCCGATCCGCGGCGCGTCCGCCCGTCCTGCGGCGCCCGGCCGGGGGAAAATCGGTTTCGACGCCGGCTCCGGCGCCGCCAATCTGCAACTTTGCAGCCTGCTATCATCATGTTAACCTCGTTTCGTCCAATCAAAGGGCCGAGAAACATCGGCCGCAGGACGAACGAGGCGGACACAGTGACGGAAATCTGCAGCGGGCGACTCAGCCGGCGCGGCGCTCTCGGGGCGTTGGCCGGCGTGGCGACGGCGGCGATCTGGGCCAGGCCCGGCTTCGCGGCCCCGGCGATCAATATCGGCAAGGGACAGTTCCGGAGGATCCGGTTCACCAATCCCCGGCTTCAGGAGAAGCTGGACGTGGTGTACTGGGTCGACGGGCAATACGTGCCGGAGGCGCTCGACGAAGTCAGCGCCATCCTGCGCGACTGGCGCGCCGAACTGGTCAAACCCTACCACGAAAAAGTCATCGACGTGCTGGCGGCGGTGCATCGCAAGCTCGACACGGCCGAGCCGTTCGAGGTGGTCTCGGGCTACCGCAGCCCCCAGACCAACGCCGCGATGCGCCAGAACCGCTCGGGCGTGGCGCGCAACAGCTACCACACCCGCGCGATGGCGATCGACCTCAAGCTGAAGGGTCGGTCGATCCGGCAGATCGCGGGCGCGGGCAAGGCGCTCTGCGGCGGCGGCGTCGGCACCTATTCGCGCTCGGGCTTCGTGCATCTGGATTGCGGACCGGTCCGCGCCTGGGGCGCCTGAGCCGCTCCCGCGTCGTCGGGAACCGGGGCCGAACGGCGGGGATGGGCCGCGCCTGCTTCCACGTGCGGGGCGCCCTGCGGCTCGCGCGCCGCGCGACGACCCTGACGCGAGCCATCGCCCGGTCGCCCGCGCGGCGGATCCGTCCGGGCGCCGGGCCGGACCGGGGCCTGACCCGAGCCTGACCGGGGGGAACCGCGCTCTCGCCCGGGACCGGATCCGTCCCCCGCCTCAACTCTCCCCAGCAACGGCCTGCCGAGCCGGGTCAATTCCGGCGCGCGCCCTGGCCCTCCCGTCCCCCCGGCGCCGCCGACACGCGACGCACGCGCGCGCCAGACGCGAACCGGCCCGCCCGCGCCCCGCCTCAGCGCCGCGCGGGCGCGCGGGCGACGGAGGCGCCGCGGTCGTCGCGCGGCTCCCTCCGGCCGGATCGCCGCGACGGCGCCTCCGGCGCAGTCCGCCTGCAGCCGCGCGAGGGCGAGAAGTTCCGCGATCCGCGTGGCCGCTTGGCGCGACGCCAACCGGCCGCGCCTTCAGGGCTTGCAACAGGCCGAGCCGGGCGGAGGCCTCCGCCCGGTCGAGCCGTCCCGACCCGCCCGTTCAACCGAGGAAGCGCCGCGGACGCGCCGCTTACGGTCGCAGCGTGCCGTCGCCGGTCACCAGGTATTTGAACGAAGTCAGCTGCTCCGCCCCCACCGGGCCGCGGGCGTGCATCTTGCCGGTGGCGATCCCGATCTCGGCGCCGAAACCGAACTCCCCCCCGTCCGCGAACTGGGTGGAGGCGTTGCGCAGCAGGATGGCGCTGTCGAGCCGGGCGAAGAAGCGCTCGGCCACCGCGTCGTCCTCGGTCAGCACCGCCTCGGTATGGGCCGAGCCGTAGCGGCGGATATGGGCGATGGCCTCGTCCACGCCGTCCACGACCTTCGCCGCGACGATCATGTCCAGGTATTCCCGGCCCCAGTCGTCCTCGCCCGCCGCGACCACGCGGGGGTCGAGCGCCTGCACCGCCGCGTCGCCGCGCACCTCCACCCCCGCCGCCAGCAGGTCGCCGATCACCTCGGCCCCGTGGGCGGCGAGGAAATCGCGGTGGAACAGCAGGCATTCGGCCGAGCCGCAGATCCCCGTGCGCCGGGTCTTGGCGTTGAGGATCACCGCGCGGGCCTTCTCCGGGTCCGCGGCGGCGTCGGCGTAGATGTGGCAGATGCCCTCCAGATGGGCGAAGACCGGCACGCGGGCGTCGGACTGCACCCGGCCCACCAGCCCCTTGCCGCCGCGGGGCACGATCACGTCGATCAGGCCCTGCATGGCCAGCATCTCGCCCACCGCGGCGCGGTCGCGGGTGGGGACGCGCTGGATGGCGGTTTCCGGCAGGCCCGCGGCCCGCAGTCCGGCGACCAGCGCGGCATGGATGGCGGCCGAGGAATGAAAGCTCTCCGAGCCGCCGCGCAGGATCGCGGCGTTGCCCGATTTCAGGCAGAGCCCGCCGGCGTCCGCGGTCACGTTGGGGCGGCTTTCGTAGATCACCCCGATCACGCCCAGCGGCGTCGCCACCTTGCGGAAATGCAGGCCGTTGGGCCGGTCCCATTCGGCCAGCACCCGGCCCACGGGGTCGGGCTGGCCCGCCACCTCGCGCAGGCCCTGCGCCATCGCCGCCACCCGGCCCGCGTCCAGCATCAGCCGGTCCATCATCGCGGGGCTCAGCCCCTTGGCCCGCCCGAACTCCATGTCCGCCGCGTTGGCCTCCAGGATCGCGGGGGCGGTGTCGCCGATCGCGTCCGCCGCGGCCAGCAGCGCCGCGTCGCGGGTCGCGCCCGAGGCGTAGGACAGTTCGGCCGCGGCCGCCTGCGCCGCCTCGCCGATGCCGCGCATCAGGTCCGGGATGTCGACGGCCTCTTCCCGGTCGATCGCCGTTCCGTCCATCATGACCCGCTCCCTTCCTCGATCTCCGCGAGGCCCGACGGCCCCTGCGCATCCCATATCACCATGTTGTCGCTATGCGCGACCTCGGCGCGGGCCGGGTGGCCCAGCGCGGCTTCAAGTTCGCTCGACTGGCGCCCGACGATGGCGCGCGCCTCGTCGGCGGGGTAGCCGACCAGCGCCGCGCCCACGCTCTCGCCCGCCTGGGTGACGATGGCCACCGGGTCGCCGCGGGTGAAGTCGCCCTCCACCCCGCGCAGTCCGGCGGGCAGCAGCGAGGCGCCCCGCCGCAACGCCCGCGCGGCGCCGGCGTCGATCACCAGCCGGCCCACCGGCTTCATCCCGGCGATCCACTGCTTGCGGGCGGTCAGCGGGCTGGCTTCGGCCCGGAACAGGGTGGCCGGCGCGCCGTCCAGCAGGGCCGCGACCGGGCGGTCGGTCTCGCCCTTGCAGATCACCATGGCGCAGCCGCCGCGCATCGCGGTCTTGGCGGCGAGCAGCTTGGTGCGCATCCCCCCCGAACCCGCGTCCGAGCCGACGCCCGCGCCCATCGCCTCGATCTCCGGCGTGATCCGGTCCACGGCGTCGAAACGGGTGGCGGCCGGGTCGCGCCGCGGGTCGCCGGTATAGAGCCCGTCCACGTCCGAGAGCAGCACCAGCAGGTCCGCCCCCGCCATAAGCGCCACGCGGGCGGCGAGCCGGTCGTTGTCGCCGAACTTGATCTCGTCGGTGGCGACCGTGTCGTTCTCGTTGATCACCGGCATCACGCCGAAGCCCAGCAGGGTGCGCAGCGTCGCCCGGCCGTTGAGGTAGCGGCGGCGGTGGCGGGTGTCCTCCAGCGTCAGCAGCACCTGCGCGGCGGGGATCCCGTGGGGGGCGAGCACTTCCGAATAGGCCTGCGCCAGCAGGATCTGCCCGACCGCGGCGGCGGCCTGCGCATGCTCCAGCGCCAGCGGCCCGCGCGGCAGGTCCAGCGCCCGGCGCCCCAGCGCGATGGAGCCCGAGGACACCACCAGCGCCTCCGCCCCCCGCGCGCGCAGGGCGGCGATGTCGGCGGCGATCCCCTCCAGCCAGCCGCGGCGCAGCTTGCCGGTGGCGGCGTCGACCAGCAGGGCCGAGCCGATCTTGATGACGAGGCGCGAGGCGGCGGCGGTCGCCCGCGCCGCCGAGGATGCGGCGGGCGCCTCCCCCGAAGCCGCGTCGCCGGAGATCAGGGCCGCCAAGGCTCGTCCTCCGCGCTGCGGCCGTCCTCGTCGATCCCGGCTTCCCGGCGACGGCGCGCCATCACCTCCCGGCGCAGCAGGCGCAGCGCCTCCAGCGTGTTGGTTCCCGCGACGCCGGACATGGGCAGCACCTCGCCGGCCCCGGCGGCCTTCAGCGCGGCCAGCTTCTCCGCAAGCTCCTCCTCGCTCAGCGCGTCGATCTTGTTGAGCGCGGTCACGCACGGCTTTTCGGAGAGGCCGGCGCCATAGGCCTCCAGCTCCGCCCGGATCACCTGCCAGTCGGCGACCACGTCCTCCGCCGTGCCGTCGACCAGGTGCAGCAGCACCGCGCAGCGCTCGATATGGCCGAGGAACTGGTCGCCCAGGCCCCGCCCCTCCGACGCGCCCTCGATCAGGCCGGGGATGTCGGCGATCACCAGCTCGGTGTCGTCCACGCCCGCCACGCCCAGGTTCGGGTGCAGCGTGGTGAACGGATAGTCCGCGATCTTGGGCCGGGCGTTGGACACGGCGGCGAGGAAGGTGGACTTGCCGGCGTTGGGCAGGCCGGCGAGGCCCGCGTCCGCGATCAGCTTCAGCCGCAGCCACAGGGTGCGCTCCACCGCCTCCTGCCCCGGATTGGCCCGGCGCGGGGCGCGCTGGACCGAGGACTTGAAGTGCAGGTTGCCGAAGCCGCCGTTGCCGCCCTTGGCCAGAAGCGCGCGCTGGCCCAGCTCGGTCAGGTCGGCGAGCACCGTCTCCTCATCCTCGTCGAGGATCTCGGTCCCCACCGGCACCCGCAGCACGATGTCGTCGCCATCCGCGCCGGTGCGCTGGCGCCCGGCGCCCGGCCGGCCGTTGCCGGCGAAGAAATGCTGCTGGTAGCGGAAGTCGATCAGGGTGTTGAGCCCCTCCACCGCCTCCGCCCACACGTCGCCGCCATCGCCGCCGTCGCCGCCGTCCGGGCCGCCCTGCTCGATGAACTTCTCCCGCCGGAACGACACGCAGCCGTTGCCGCCCGCGCCGGAGCGCACGTAAACCTTGGTGAGATCGAGAAATTTCATGCCGCGCTCCTGCCCGGTCGATGGTCGGCGGCCAGCGCCGCGGCGAGCGCCCCGCGCGACAGCGCGAAGCGGCGGATGGGGGCGGGGTCGGGCCGCGCCGGGGCCGTGCCCTCGGTCCCCCCGATATCGCGGAATCCCAGCGAGGTCAGCATGGCGCGGGAGGCGGCGTTGTCCTCGAAGGCCTCCGCCTCCAGCTCCGCCAGGGCGAAGCGGTCCATGACATGGGGCAGGAAGGCGGCCAGCGCCTCGCGCCCGTAGCCGCGGCCGCGCCAGAGCGGGCCGAACCAGACGCCGACATCCGGCGCCCCAGTCGCGGGGGCCGGGGCGAGCCCCACCTCCCCGATCAGGCGTCCGCCCAGCCGCACCCCCAGCCGAAAGCCGGGCCGGTCCCGGAAGGCCGAGGCCGCGATGCGCGCCGCCGCCGCCTCCCGGCTCATCGGGTGGACGACGGTGGAGGTCATGCGGGCCGCGACCGGGTCGGCCAGCGCCGCCAGCGCCGGCGCGTCCTCCGCCGTCATCGGGCGCAGGGTCAGACGCGGGGTGCGCAGGGCGATGCGCTGGCCGGCGAGCCAGTCCTCCAGGCTCAGCGCGAGGTCGATCTGGTCCACCTCCCCGCCCCGTCCCACCGAATGCGCGCGCGACGCGCCCGTGCGCCGGAAGCCCAGCGAGGTCAGCACCCGCAACGAGGCGGGGTTGTCGGCGAAGACCGCCCCCTCGATCCGCGCGGCGCGCAGCGACCCGAAGGCGTGCAGGCACAGCGCCTCCGCCGCCTCGCGCGCATAGCCCCGGCCGCGGGCGCGGGCGCCCAGCCAGTAGCCGATGCCCCGCGGCCCCAGCCCGCAGATGCCCTGCGGCGCCCCGTCGTCGATCACGCGCACCAGCTCGTCCGCCATGGCCATGGAGACCAGCGCGTGCCGCAGCGCGTCGGGCGGGTTGGGGTTGGGAATGCGCGTGGTCATGCGCGCCACCTGCCGGTCGGAGCTCAGCTCCGCCAGCACGGGGATGTCCGAAGGCCGCGGCGCCCGAAGGCGCAGCCGCGGCGTCATGAGGTCTGGCGTCGCCATCTCTCCCGATCCAGCCGGTAGCGCCACACGGGCGCGGCGGCGCCGCGGGCGGCGCTGAACGCCTCCCCGTCGCCGGTGTAGTCGAAGCCCGCCCGGGTCAGCACATGGGCCGAGGCGGCGGCGTTGTCCTGGTAGACCTGGGCGACGATCGCCTCGGCCCCCGCGTCGAAAAGCGCGCCGCACACGGCCATGGCCGCCTCGGTCGCGTAGCCCGTGTTCCAGAACGGCGGCCCCACCACATAGGACAGCCGCGGGATCCCCGGCCCCTCGTCCGCGGCGCGGTTGAGGAACACCAGCCCCACCATCTCCGGCCCGTCCGACCGGCTCGCGTCCATGACGTAGAGCGGGCCGGAGCGGCGCCCGGCATTGGCCCGCTCGATCATCTGCTCGGCGGCGCCGGGCGGGAACGGGTGCGGGATCAGCGACAGCGATTTCGCCACCCGCGCGTCGCCGAGATAAAGCGACATCATGCCCGCGTCCCGCGCCCGCGGCGGGCGCAGGTCCAGCCGATCGGCCTCGATCGTGGCCGGCAGCGTCAGTCCGTCCATCATCGCCGCGAACATGGCGAAATCCTTCCCTGGAACAGGGCTCGCCCTGCTGGCGAGACGTCTCCCCCGGATAGGCCGCGCGTCTCTGTCGGACGGCTTCGGCCGGCGCGGCGCGCGGATCGGTCGGGTCGCGCGCGCCTTGGAATGCGTCGAGGGCCGGCAGGGGTTTCGCCCCGCCGGCCCTCTGGTGAAATCGGCCCTGTCGGGGTGCGTTACTCGGCGGCCTCGGCCGGCGCCGGGATCACCGATACGAAGGTGCGGCCCTTGAAGCCCTTGGTGAACTTCACGGAACCCTCGACGGTCGCGAACAGGGTGTGGTCCTTGCCCATGCCGACGTTGTCGCCCGGCCACCAGGTGGTGCCGCGCTGGCGGATCAGGATGTTGCCGGGGATGACGGCTTCGCCGCCATACTTCTTCACGCCCAGGCGCCGACCGGCGGAGTCGCGGCCGTTGCGGGAGGAGCCGCCTGCCTTTTTATGAGCCATCTCGATGTCTCCTTGGTGCTGACGGTTACTCGGCCGCGACGGCCTTGGGGGCGGAGCCGGCGCCCACGGCGGCCTTGACGCCGGTCGCGTCGCCGCCGGTGGCGAGGATCTCGGTGATCTTCACCAGCACGTATTTCTGGCGGTGACCCTTGCGGCGCGCCGACGAGTGCTTGCGGCGGCGGCGCTTGAAGGAGATCACCTTCGGGCCCTTGGTGAAGTCCAGCACCTCGGCCTGCACGGCGGCGCCTTCGATGAAGGGCGCGCCGATCGAGGGCTCGCCCTCGCCGGCCAGCATCAGAACCTCGTTGAACTGCACGGTCTCGCCGGCCTCGGCGGCCAGCAGCTCGACCTGCAGCTCGTCGCCGGAGGCGACCTTGTATTGCTTGCCGCCGGTCTTGATGACAGCGAACATCGCGTCTTCCTTCATGCTTCCGCGTCCTGCGGCGCCGCTTGCGCGGACTTGATGGGAGGGGGTCCGAGGCCGGTCCGGCCCGTTCCCCGCCCCGCCCCGGACGGCGCGTCCCCGTCGGGGACGTGCGGCGCCTGTCGCGCCAGACGAGATCGCGCCGGGAGGACCCCGACGCGACCGGAGCCGGGTGTGTGCCGCAGGCCGGCCGCCAAGTCAAGCGCCGCAAGCCGGATCCGGACGGTTTCCGCGCCCTCTTTCCCCGCGTCCCGCGCCCTCCCGCCGCCGCCGCCGCGACCGCTCCGAGCCAGGCCCCGAACCGGGCCCCGAACCGGGCCGCGAACCGCGCCCCGAACCGGGCGGCGCCCCCTGCCCCGCCCCGCCCCCGAACCCCGCCTCGCGGGCGCTCCGAAAATCCCCCCCGACAGCCTCTTGCATCCTCCCGCGCCCGCCGCTAGGAGTGCCCGCGATCCGACCACGGGATCATGGAGAGGTGCCGGAGTGGTCGAACGGGGCGGTCTCGAAAACCGTTGTGGGGGTGACTCCACCCAGGGTTCGAATCCCTGTCTCTCCGCCATAGAATTTTATTTCTTCAAGACATTTATCATCATAGATCCTGCGCGCTTGAGCGCGGCCATCATTTCACCTCACATCTTTATTGAGACTGGATGCGACGACCGATGTCGTTTCGCATCTCGATCAGTCGCCGAAACGTGGCGCTTAGTTGGCCTGCGATAGAGTTCTGCGCGACGCCGACCATCTCGCCATTCGAGCTCCGAGGCGCAGATTGCGCAAGCCGCGATCAGGGCGACTGGGCTATCCTGATCAGGCTCGTTAAGCCTCGGACATGAACTTTCCCAAGACATTTCCGGCGGGGCCCAGTAGTCCTGACGGAATTTTTTCAGCATTCAATCGGAATTCCGTCTTGAGATATGCCCATTCAGGCCGTCAAGCTGATCGAAGCGACTGGCAGACACTTCGGTCTCATCTGAAATCGACGGCGAAGCTCGGGGCGACGCGGGGACGGCCGCTAGGGCTTGAGGCGGCGGCGCGCGCGGCAGGTTGGCTGCACGATCTCGGCAAGTATGATCCTGAGTTTGATAGCCGCCTGTCCGGCGAGACGATACGGTTCGATCATTCCACCGCCGGCGCGGCGCTGCTGGGCACCATCGCCGGGCCGCGGGAACGACTGGCGGCCGAACTCCTCGCCTACGGCATTCTCGGCCACCACGCGGGCCTCCCCAATCGTCGCGACGACTCGGCCGGCAGCCTGGAACAGCGGCTGGAGCGGTTCGAGGATCGGCTCGATTCCGTATGGCGCGACGAGGTCGGGGTGGATCTGGCCGGCGCCTCTGCGGAATTGGCGGCGAAGGCGCTCCCCGGCCGCGACGCGGCCTTCTCCCTCTCGGTGGCCGCGCGCATGGCCTTCTCCTGCCTTGTGGATGCGGATTTTCGCGACACCGAGGCCTACTATGCCGACCTCGATGGCAATGAGCCGGATCGCGACTGGCCGACGTTGCAGTCGCTGCTGCCCGATCTTTCCGCCGCCCTCGACGCCAGGCTGGCGTCCTTGCCCGCGGACGGAGACCTGAACGCCCTGCGCGGCTCCGTCCTCGCGCACGCCCGTGAGCGATCAACGATGGCGCCCGGGCTATTCACCTTCACCGTTCCGACCGGTGGGGGCAAGACGCTCGCCTCCATGGCCTTCGCGCTGGCGCATGCCCGCGCGCACGACCTTCGCCGCATCGTCTACGTCATTCCCTACACCTCGATCATTGACCAGACCGCCACAGTGTTCCGGGACATCTTCGGCGAGGCCACGGTTCTGGAGCACCACTCGGCCATCGACGACGAAACCCCGACGGACGCAGGCCGCGGAGGTCGGGACAAGCTGCGTCTCGCCATGGAGGACTGGGCGGCGCCGATCGTCGTGACGACCAACGTGCAGCTTTTCGAGAGCCTGTTCGCCGCCCGGCCGTCCCGCGCGCGGAAGCTTCACAACCTCGCCGGCGCTGTGATCGTCCTCGACGAGGCGCAGGCTCTGCCACGCGATCTGCTGTCGCCGACGCTGAAGATGATCGACACGCTGGTGCGGGCGTATGGCTGCTCCGTCGTGCTGTGCACCGCCACGCAACCGGCCTTCGACAGCGCGCGGCTGAAGGGCGGCGGGCTCGCCCTCGCCGGACGGGAGCTCGCGCCCGATCCTGATGGCCTCGCGCAGCGGCTGCGCCGGGCGACGGTGCGCATCGCGGGCGCCCTGAGCGATGATGAACTCATCGAGGCGCTGGGCGAGACCGAACAGGGGCTGGTGATCGTCAACACCCGCGCCCATGCGCTCGCCCTGTTTCACGCGGCGAAGGCGGCTGAACTCGACGGCGTCGTGCATCTCACCACCCGGCAATGCGCGGCTCACCGGCTCGAAATCCTGGCGGACATCCGGGCACGGCTGAAACCCGGCGGCGGCGCGCCCTGCAGGGTGATCGCGACGAGCCTCGTCGAAGCGGGCGTCGATCTGGACTTCCCGAGGGTCTGGCGGGCGGAGGCCGGGCTCGATTCCATCGTGCAGGCCGCAGGCCGCTGCAACCGGGAGGGTCGGCGGCCGGCGGAGGACAGCCTCGTCACCGTGTTCGCCGCGCCCGACCATCCGGGATCCGCCGAGGTCCGCAAGCTCGCCGATGCTATGCGCAGGGTGGCGAAGACGCATAAGGACCTGCTTTCGCCCACTGCCATGCGCGCGTGGTTCGAGGAGGTCTACTGGGACAAGGACGCCCTGTTGGACCGGCACGGCATTCTGGACCGGTTCCGCGTGACGTCCGCCGGCGCGGAGTTTGCGTTCCGGGATGTCGCGAAACTCTACCGGATGGTGGAGACGACGATGGTTCCCGTTATCACGCCGCGGGACGAGGCGGCCGAGACGCGGGTGCGCGAGCTTGGGGTGGAAGCCATCTCCTCCGGCCGCATCGCCCGCGCGCTCCAGCGGCATGTTGTGCAGGTCCCGGCGCGGGCGCGGGCGCGGCTGGTCGCATGCGGGCACGCCGGTTTCGCCCACCCCGATCTGCGAGGCGACCAGTTCTGCGTTCTGAAGACGCGTTCGCTCTACCGCGAGGACAGCGGGCTGAACTGGGAGGACGCGGATTACCTGGCCGTCGAGTCGACGATCGTTTAAAATAGTGGCGCCTCGCAATCATTGCGAGGCGCCATAATGCTTGATCGCCGATTCAGCACACAATGTTTCGATCCACACGACATCGCCGTGACTAAGGCTTGTCGACTATGGAACCTCTACTTCCAATTCGATCACCAAGTGCGCGACCCTCATCCTGATTGTGTAAACACGCCGCTTCATCTGTGCGCTCCGACCGGTTCGGGAGGATCGCGACGTTGACACCACGACGGTGAGATGTCAATCTACATATGCTGATCTACGATCCAGCATACAATGAATCAGGAAGACGCCTGCGCGACGAAACCACTTTCACGCGTTCACGTTCGCGGCGACTGTCGCCCTGGGAGATTTCGATGACCTACGGCATTCGCCTGCACGTTCGGGGACGTCGCGCCCTGTTCACCCGCCCCGAGATGAAGGTGGAGCGCGTCAGCTACGACGTGATGACTCCGTCCGCTGCGCGCGGCGTGCTGGAGGCGATCCACTGGAAGCCCGCGATCCGCTGGGTGATCGACCGCATCCACGCCCTCGCGCCGATCCGCTTCCAGTCCATCCGCCGCAACGAGGTCGGGCACAAGATCCCCGTCGGCGCCGCCCGGCGCGCCATGAAGCGGGGCGATCTCGCGGGGCTCCAGCTTCTGGTCGACGAGGACCGGCAGCAGCGCGCCTCCACCGTCCTCGTCGATCCCGCCTATGTCATCGAGGCGCATTTCGAATTGACGTCCCGGGCCGGGGCGGAGGATTCCGTCGGAAAGCATCTCGACATGTTCAACCGACGCGCCGCGCGTGGGCAATGCTTCGCCCAACCCTGCCTGGGCACGCGGGAGTTCGCCGCCGATTTCGCGCTGGTCCCGCCCGATGCGCCGCTGCCCGGCCGCGCGACGGGAGCCGACACCTATGAGCTCGGCTTCGGCGTCCCGCGCGACCTCGGCCTGATGCTGTGGGATATCGACCACGCCGCTCCGGGCCGCCCGTCGATGTTCTTCCGCGCCCGCCTGGTCGACGGGGTGATGGAGGTGCCGCAGCCGGACTCGCCCGAGGTGCTTCGATGAGCGTTCTCGCCTCGCTCGTCCGTGCCTACCACAGGCTTCCCGACGCGCCGCCCTTCGGGTTCTCCACCGAGAAGATCGGTTTCTGCATCTCGCTGAATGCCGACGGATCGGTCGCAGAATTTCTCGACCTTCGGGACACGGACAAGCGGCGCAGTCCGCGGCCGCTGCTGGTGCCTCGCGCGGTGAAGCGGACCGTCGCCATCGCCCCGAACTTTCTTTGGGACAAGAGCGCCTATGTGCTTGGCGTCACCGCCGGCGAGGGTCGGCGCACGGCCGACGAGCACGCGGCGTTCCGCGACCGGCACCGCGAGTGGCTGGGCGGGTCGCAGGACGAGGGGCTGATCGCTCTGCTCCGTTTTCTCGACGCCTGGATGCCGGAAAGCTTCGCGCCGCCGCTCTGGCCGCAGGATGCGCTCGACCAGAACATCGTTTTCGCGCTGGAGAAGGAGCGGCGCGAGCGGTATCTCCATGATCGCCCCGCCGCACGCGCACTATGGGACAGGCTGGGCGCGGACGACGCCGGCGCGCCCAGCCGCTGCCTGGTCACCGGCGAACTGGCGCCGGCCGCGCGTCTGCATCCGTCCGTGAAGGGCGTCTGGGGCGCGCAATCCTCAGGCGCGAGCTTGGTGTCCTTCAACCTCGACGCCTTCACTTCCTACGGTCATGAGCAGGGCGAGAACGCGCCGGTGTCGGAGGCGGCGGCCTTCGCCTATGCGACGGTCCTCAACCGATATCTCGAAACGGGCGGCGACCATCGCATCCAGATCGGCGACGCCTCCGTCGTGTTCTGGGCCGACGCCTCCGACGCCGCCGTCGCCCAGGATGCGGAGTTCTGTTTCAACGCCTTCGTCGATCCCGCGGCGGAGGATGCCTCGGCGACCGAACGGATCGGCCTGCAGCTCGAACGTATCCGCCAGGGCCAGCGATTGGCGGAGGTCGCGCCGCGCCTCGCCGAAGGCGTCCGCTTTCACGTCATCGGCTTCGCCCCCAACGCCGCGCGCCTGTCGATCCGCTTCGCCTGGGAGGACGACTTCGGCCGCCTGACTGAGAACTACCAGCGCTTCCTCGCCGACACCGCGGTTTCGCCCCCGCCCCGCGACGGCTTTCCGCCGCTGTGGCGCTGGCTGGCCGAACTGGCCGCGCAGGGCAAACGCGAGAACGTGCCCCCCAGCCTCGCCGGGGATTGGATGCGCGCGATCCTCGCCGGCACGCCCTACCCGCTGACGCTGCTGACGTTGACCGTGGCGCGGATCCGGGCCGACGGCCGGCTCGATGCGCTCCGCGCGGGCATGATGCGCGCCGTGCTGGCGCGAAACTACAGAAGGGAGGTTCCCGTGGCGCTCGACCCGGAATGCGATGACAGGGGCTACCTGCTCGGACGGCTCTTCGCCGTATATGAGGAGATCCAGCGCGCCGCCCTGGGCGGCCAAGTGAACGCCACCGTGCGCGACAAGTTCTACGGCTCGGCTTCGGCCACGCCGCGCAAGGTGTTCAGCGCGCTCGACCGCGGCTCCGCGAACCACGTCCAGAAGTTGCGCAAGCTCAACCCGGGCCGGGCGGTGAACCTCGAAAAACTGCTGGCGTCCATCGCCGAGCGCATGTCGCCGGGCGCCGACCCGTTCCCGGTCTCGCTGCCCTTGGCGGAGCAGGCGCTGTTCGGTCTCGGCTACTACCATCAGCGGAGCGACTTCTTCCGCAAGCGCTCCGCCCAGGATCCCGACGAAGAGGAGACCGCGGCATGACCGCACTCGCCCGCCGCCATGATTTCGTGCTGCTGTTCGACGTGACGAACGGCAATCCCAACGGCGATCCCGACGCCGGCAACCTGCCGCGGATGGACCCGGAGACGGGCCACGGCCTCGTCACCGACGTCAGCCTGAAACGCAAGATCCGCAACTATATCGACCTCGCCCATAGCGGACGGGACGGGATGCGCATCTATGTCGAGGAAGGCGCGATCCTCAACGACAAGCACCGCGAGGCCTATCGCGCCCTGCGCCCGGACGACAAGAAGACCAGCGACGCGAAGGCGAAGCTGAACCCCTCGGGCGACGAAGAGGCGAAGGCGCTGCGCGACTTCATGTGCATGAACTTCTTCGACGTCCGCACCTTCGGCGCCGTCATGTCGACCGGGGTCAATTGCGGCCAGGTGAAGGGCCCTGTGCAGATGACGTTCGCCAGTTCCGTCGAGCCGATCCTTCCGGCCGAAATCTCCATCACCCGCATGGCCGCGACCAACGAGGCCGAGAAGAAGCAGCGCGGCGAGGGCTCCGACGACGACGCTCGGACCGAAAACCGAACCATGGGCCGCAAGCATATCGTGCCCTATGGGCTCTACGTCGCGCATGGCTTCATCTCCGCCAAGTTCGCCGAACGGACAGGTTTTTCGGAAGCCGATCTCGAGCTTCTTTTCGAGGCGCTGGGCGCGATGTTCGAGCATGACCGCTCCGCCGCCCGAGGCGAGATGACCACCCGCGGCCTGATCGTCTTCCGTCACGACGCCGCGCTTGGCAACGCCCCGGCGCACCGACTGTTCGAACGCGTGCGGATCGGCAGAAACCTCCACGGCGAGTTCCGCGACATCGACGGGAGGTTGGACAACCTGCCGCCCGCCCGACGTTTCTCGGACTATGTCGTGGAGATCGACCGCGTCGACCTGCCGACAGGCGTGGAGATCCTGGAACTGGTTTGATGGACCGCTCGGAGCCCCGCGCGGGAACGGATGCGGGGGCGGCTAGGGATGCGGACGCCGATCCCATCCCGATCTCCGCGCTCCAGCATCTCGTTTACTGCCCGCGTCAGGCGGCGCTTATCCATCTGGAGCGATTGTGGGCAGAAAATCGCTTCACCGCGGAAGGGGACGTGCTGCATAGGGTCGCCGACAAGGGCGGGGCGCGACGGGCGCGTGGCCTTCGTCGGGTCCATGCGCTTCCGCTCGGCTCCGTGCGGCTGAACCTGTTCGGGATCGCCGACCTGGTCGAATTCGAGGCTGGCCCGGACGGCCGGGAAACTCCGTTCCCGGTGGAGTACAAGCGCGGCAAGCCCAAACTGCACCGGGCCGATGAGGTGCAGCTCTGCGCCCAGGCCCTTTGCCTTGAAGAGATGACGGGCGCGACCGTCCCGCGCGGGGCCCTTTACTACGCCGGGACGAAGCGACGGCAGGTAGTGCCCTTCGATGACGGGCTGCGCACCTTGACGGAAGCGGCTGCAGTCGAACTCGCCGAATTGCTAGCGAGCAGGGTCACGCCGCCGCCAACGCCCCACCGCGCTCGCTGCCGCGCGTGCTCGCTAATCGACATGTGCCGCCCGGATGCCGTCGCCCGCCCCGTTCGCGCCTGGCGTGACCGAATGGCCGCCCGGATTTTGGCCGAAGGCGACGGCGCATGAAAAAGCTGCTCAACACGATCTACGTCACATCCGAAGGCGCCGTGCTGCGGAAGGATGGCGAAACCTTGTCGGCCGAAATCGACGGCGCGGAGAAGATCCGCATTCCTCTGCACATGCTCGCATCGGTGGTCTGCTACGGCCCGACCCTTGTCTCGCCAGCGCTGATCGGCGCCTGCGCCGCCGCTGGGATCACCGTGGCGCTGCTCGACCGCGCCGGGCGCTTCCAGGCGCGGATCGAGGGGCCCGTGTCGGGCAACGTCCTGCTGCGACGCGCCCAGCATCGTGCGGCGGAGCCCGGAGCGCCGGTCGGGATCGACATCGCCCGTTCCGTGGTTATGGGAAAGATCGCGAACCAGCGCGCCGTCCTGCGTCGCGCCCTTCGAGACCACGGCGCCGACTCCCCTCCGGAAGCCCGTGACGCTCTGGAAAACGCCGTCGCGCGCCTCGCGGCGATCCTGCGTCGGGCGCAATTCAAGGACGCCTCGATCGACACGCTTCGCGGTTCGGAGGGAGAGGCGGCGGGCCGATACTTCGCGGTGTTCGGGCATCTCGTCCGTTCGCCGGATGAAGGGCTTGCCTGGACCGGACGGTCGCGCCGGCCGCCGCTCGATCCATTGAACGCCTTGCTCTCCTTCCTCTACACCTTGCTCGTACATGACTGCAGATCCGCCTGCGAAGCCGTCGGCCTCGACCCTGCGGTGGGGTTCCTGCATCGTGATCGCCCGGGCCGCCCAAGTCTCGCGCTCGATCTGATGGAGGAGTTGCGCGCACCGCTCGCCGACCGGCTGGCGCTGTCGCTGATCAATCGGCGCCAGTTGCGCGACGGCGACTTCCGGCGGATGGACGGCGGGGCCGTCCTGCTCTCCGACGAAGCGCGCCGCCTCGTGCTGACCACATGGCAGGAGCGCCGCAAGGAGGAGCGCCGCCACCCCTTCCTCGACGAGCGCGCGCCCTTCGGTCTGGTCCCGCATCTGCAGGCCCAGCTGCTCTCCCGGCGCCTGCGCGGCGATCTCGACGCCTATCCGCCCTGGTTCTGGAGCTGAGCGATGATGGTTCTCGTGACCTACGATGTGAGCACGACGGAGGAAGGCGGCCGCAAACGGCTCCGACGCGTCGCCCGCGCATGCGAGGACTATGGCCAACGCGTTCAGTTTTCGGTTTTCGAGATCGAACTGGAGCCCGCGCGCTGGGCGAAGCTAAAGGCGCGCCTAGAGGGGATCATCAATCCCGAGGCCGACAGCTTGCGCTTCTACCACCTGGGCGCGAACTGGACCCGGAAGGTCGAGCACATCGGCGCCAAACCCTCCCTCGATTTGAATGGTCCGCTGATCTTGTAGGACTGCGAACCCCGAGGGCGCCTGTGCGGACAGCGAGGTTCGCAACCGCGCAAGCCACTGGAATCGCCGGGATGCATTTCATTGAGCCGATTTGCTGGGCGAGCCAGCGCGCGAAACCGACGGGTTCGCGCGCCGCGCAGGATTTCCATCACAGATGCAACGGCATAATGGTGGTGGGGTCGCCCTCTTCACGGGGGCGTGGATCGAAACGGTAAGCCGCCTCCCCGTGTTCCCGCCCGCGATGACGTCGCCCTCTTCACGGGGGCGTGGATCGAAACTCAATCTCGGTCGGCGCCTGAGCCGGGGAGCGGAGTCGCCCTCTTCACGGGGGCGTGGATCGAAACAGGGCCAGCACGTTGACCACGCGCAGGATGACGGCGGTCGCCCTCTTCACGGGGGCGTGGATCGAAACGTCTACGACGGGGTCTGGAAGCTTGACACCTATGGCGTCGCCCTCTTCACGGGGGCGTGGATCGAAACCGCCCGTCTCGCGCCTGCAGCCGGCGGCCCGCACCGTCGCCCTCTTCACGGGGGCGTGGATCGAAACAGCACCGCCCCGGAAGGGGCGGCGTCGATCAGGCGGTCGCTCTCTTCACGGGGACGGATCGAAACACGATCGCCGCCGAAGAACTCGGGAAAAGGGACACCCAAGAAAAGGCCACGGTTCCGCTGGAACCAGTCCTGGAGGGCGGCGGCGTCCGGGAAGCCGCCGCCCTTGATCGGGTCGGGGCCGAAGATGAGGGTGCAGGCTTGACAGGCCAGTTCGGCGTCCGTGAGATCGGTCAGCGGTCATGCGCTGGCCGCCTCGAGGCGGGCCAGGCGGGCTTCAAGTCGGCGCATCGCGGGTTTCCAGGGCCTGGATGCGGGCCTCGAGATCCTCGGTCTCGAGGGCCCTGCGGAAGGCCTCGACCAGCGCGGCGGCGGAAGCGGCCCCCTGCGGGGCGATCTCGCCGGCGGCCATGGTCTCGACGATCCGGCCGAGGGCCGCGACGGCGTCGGCCGCGCCTCGCATCTCGGGCAGGTTCAGCGCCACCGGGGCGTCCTTGCGGCGCGGGACGAGGCGCTCGAGGCAGAGTCGCAGGGCCGTCGGGTCGCCGGCGAGCGCGAGGTCGATGGCCTCGCGGGTCAGCGCCTCGTCCTCGGCGTCGAGGAGGGCGAGGGCCGCGCGGGTGGCCTTGTGGCGGGCGCCGCGGGGCTTGCCGGGATTGCCGGGCGCAAAACGGCCGCCGGCGTCGCGGCCCGTGTTCGCTCGGTTTTAGCGGGGCACGATCATCGAATTGCCTTTCCTGCGCAGTCTGGGGGCGAAGGCCGAAACACCGAAACAAGAAAGACAGTCCAATCGCTTGCCAGCCATCCGCGCCGAAACGGACGCGTCGCGTGTTTCGGCGTCAGCGCCCTCCAAACCCTTGTGACCCCACGATTGTTTCGGCGTTTCGACGTTCGCTCCGCAATAGCGATGCGCCGCCTCCATCACCGGGCCGCGCTGCCAGGCCTTGAACCTCCGATTCTCCTCCCTCACCTGTTTCGAGCTGATCCCGAAGGGCTTCAGAAGCCGCGCCAGCTGGTGGGGTTGCAACGGCTGACCGTCGCGGAACGCGCGCCTCGGGCGTTCCTCGAGGGCGTGCATCTCCTCCAGGACCCGCGCGGTCGCGAGGTGGGGGCCGGCTTCGCGCACGAACAGGTCCCGAAGGTCCGAGAGCAGGGTCACGCCATCGCCCGGCTCGTCGGCGTCGCGGCGGACGGCCATGTCGCCATAGGCGGCGGCGGCCCGTTCCGGCCAGTCATCGCCGAGCGCCCGGGCGACCCGGAACAGGGGCGTCCAATTGTCCTGCGCGCGGTCGTTTCCGCAGGGCGGGGCCCCCGCGCGATCGGCCCGGATGCGTGCCAGCGCATCCTTCGCCCACCGGGCGAGCTGACGGCGGACATCCACGTTCCGTTCGAAGTGATCGAAGGGAAGCTTCGCGACGCGCTCGTGCGGCGGCTTGCGGCGCAGGCCGATGCGGACCGAGCGGTCCTCGATCGTCTCCGGGAGCCGTCCGATGCCGGCGATCACCTGCGCGCCGAAGACGTCGTTGCCCCGCGGCTCACGCACCCCGTCGATCTCCTCGACCCGGATCACCTGGGCGAAGCTACGCGTATGGCCGGCGTTGAGAATGCCGTTCAGATCCGGCCGGCCGCGCAGGCGCAGGTCGGCCTCGTCGATCAAAAGCGTCGGTTGCCACGCGTCGATGCCGCGGAACCGCGCCGCTGCGGAGATGCTGGAGGTCGCCAGCGGCGCCCGCGCGAAGCCGCGGATCGCGTCCAGCAGGGTGGTCTTGCCGCAGCGCTTGGTCGGCGAATGCAACTGCAGCTTGGGCCAGAGCCGCGACGCGTCCATCATCCACGCCCCCATGATCCAGAGCGTCAAGGCCGCCGCGTCGTGCGGCGAGGCGAAGACGACTTGGGCGTCCAGCGTGGCGAGGATGCGGCGGGCCAGGGCGGCGCCCTCCGCCGGATGAGGCCACGGCTCGGCGTTTTCCACCACGTCGCGCGCGGTCTTGCGCGACTCCTCGCGGCGGATCTCGGCCATCAGCCGATCGAGGGCCGTCGCCCGAATATCATGGGCGTCGGCCAGGGATTTGCGAGCCTTCTCGTAGTCGAGCAGGGGACGTCGGGCGAGCCGATGCAGTTCGGCTTCGAGTTCCGCCGCAGGCGGGGTCTCCTGCGGGGACGGGGATTTCGGGACGGACGGTTTGCGGGCCATGATCACGGATCCTGGAAGTAGGGAGGGTGAGGACTGCGCGGCTCAGCGGCCGCGCAGCTCCGAAAGCCGCTCGATGGCGGCGAGGATCTCGCCCCTTCGCCATCGGCTGCCGGCGCCGATCTTCAACGGTCCTGGGAGGGTTCCGTCGGCGACGCGACGCCAGAAGGTCGCGCGTGACAGACCCAGCAGCTCCGCGGCCGCGTGGTCTTGCAGGAGTATTGCGATTTCATCCGGCATAGGATCAGAGCCCCTCATGCTGGCGACCGAGGTCGCATTGCGATGGGCTGAGATTGGCCTGCGCCTGCTGGCCGATCCGATCGGATCGGCCGACTATTTTTGCGAGCTGCGGGGTTTTTCCGGGCCGATGCGCTTCCGGATGGTCGAGACGCTTGGCGGCTCGCCGGTCTTCGTCTTGCAGCCCTTGTCGACGACCTGACCGCGGATGGCTTCCGGCACGGCCTGCGCGCTCAAATCCGGGCGTCGCGACCAGACACCCCTGGCGAGCTGCCGTGCGTGCAGCACCCAGGCGTCGGCGAGCACTCGGGCGCGTCGATTTCCTTGCGCCGCGCCCGCCTTGAACGGCTTGAGCTGCTTGGCCCGCACGGAGACCGTCGCCCCATGCAGATTGTGCAGATGCGCTTGCTCGTGGAGCATCCCCAAGTCGTGAGCAGCCTCGATCGCCGCATCCGGATCGTTTGCTCTCAGGACCTTGACGATATTCTGCGCCTCCAGGATCAGCCAATGCTCATCACTTTGCGGAACAGCCCGCAGAGCTATGAAGTTGATTCCGATCTCGATGCCGCCCCAGTCGGAGGGGACGGCTTCCGGACGGCCTTCATCCCCCTTCGCCTGCCAGCGCTCCTGCAATTCCGAAGGGATCTCCGCCCGCTCGCGCTGATCCTCTCGCGAAACGAACACGCGCTGCGAAAGGCCGGGTCAGTCACGGCGCCTGAACATCTCGTCAATCCAGACGAGGCGAAGTTCGAGCGTTTGGCGAAACGGTCGCCCCGCTTCCGACGACGTGCCGTCGGGCGGCGTGAGGGTGCGCCGGACGCTGAACATCTCGTCGGAGCCGACCAGCCGAGGCTCCTCCGGGAGGATCGGCTCATCATCGGTCACGCGCCGATCCTCACCGCCTTGGCGCCCTCGGACAGGGCGTGGCTCGCCCAGGCGTCCATCATCGTCCGGCGCCTGTCGAAGAGGTCGGTGCGTCGGTAGGCGGCCTCGACCTTGTTGCGCACCGCGTGGGCGAGCGCGGCCTCCTTCACCTCGTGGGGGAAGCCGGTCGCCTCCTCGGCCCAGTCGCGGAAGGTGGAGCGGAAGCCGTGCGGCGTTACCGGAACCTCCAGCCGCTTCAACACCGCGGCGAGGGTCATGTCAGAGAGCGGCCGGCCCGGGCGGGCCGAGGGGAAGACCAGCGCCCCGGGGGCCTCGCCGAAGGCCCGGGCCTCCGCCAGCAGGGCCAGCGCGGCGGCGCTGAGCGGCACGCGATGCTCTCGCCCGGCCTTCATGCGGGCGGCGGGGATCGTCCAGGTCGCGGCCTCGAGGTCGATCTCGGCCCAGGTCGCGCCGCGGACCTCGCCCGAGCGCGCCGCGGTCAGGATCGCGAAGCGCAGCGCCAGCGCGCCCATGCCGCCGGCCTCCGCGAGCCGGGGCATCAGCGCGGGCAGATCCCGCCAGGGCAGCGCCCGGTGATGCTCGGCCCGGTCGCGCTGGCGGGGGAGCCCCAGTTCGACGCCCTCGACCGGGTTGAGCCCCTCGATCTGGCCGGCGGCCCACGCCCAGTCGAAGACGGTCTTGAGGCGCTGGCGGACGCGGCGCGCGGTCTCGGGCTTCTCGGTCCAGATGGGGGCGAGCACGCGCAGGATGTCGGCCTGCGCCACGGCGTGCAGCGGGCGGCGGGCGAGGGTGGGGAAGGCGTAGGTCTCCAGCGAGCTCAGCCACTGGGCGACATGCTTGGCGTTGCGGTTGTTGGGGGCGATCTGCGCGGCATGGACCTGGCGGGCTGTCTCCTCGAAGGACATCGAGCGACGCCGGTCCCGATCCCGCTCCGCCTCCGGGTCGTCGCCCTAGCGGGCCACGCGGCGCAGGCGGGCGGCGAGTTCGCGGGCCTGGGCGAGGCCCACCACCTGCGCGCCGCCGAGCCCGATGTCGCGCCGCCTTCCATGGACGAGCGTCCTGAGCACCCAGCGCCGCGCCCCGGAGGCGTCGACCTCGAGATAGAGCCCGTTCCCGTCCGCATGCCGCCCCGGTCCCGCGGCCCGGATGGCGGGCGGGGTCAGCCGCTTGTCCGGGTGGCGGCCTTTCGGCTTGCCGCCGCCGCTGCGAGACGCGTCCGACATCGCTTTGACCCCCACATGCCACCCCTCATCAAAATTGATACGAAGCAAGAACATCAGATATGCCATGAGACGGATTTGAACGCATGGCAACACCTTTTGTGTTACTTTTCAGAGGGTATACGGACGCGTAGAGATTCAGCGAGACGCGCCTATGTCGGACTATCTCTCCGCCACAAGCCTTGCCGAACGGCTTGCAAGTCCGGCTTCCGCTGACATTCGCCGCTGAGCGCGGTCCGCGCGTCGTCCTTCCGGGAGCATGGCGGGGGACGAGGGGCGCGATGTTCGCCGCCCGTCCGCGCCCGTCGCCGGCCGCCTTGCGCCGGGGCGACTTTCCCGACCGCGCACCCCTCGGCCCGCCGGGCCGGAGCGGGCCGTCGCCGGCGCGCGCCAGGGTCAGAACAGGAAATCCGTCCTGTCCAGATCCTCCCGGGCGACGTTCAGCAGCGTCGCCACGTCGCCGGATCCGGCGTCGATGACGATGTCGTCGCCGTCGACCGTCAGGTGAGCGGCGCGCAGGTCGCGCCAGCCGCGGATGACGTCGACGCCGCGCAGGTCCAGAAGGTCGCGTCCCCTGCCCGATGCGGCGAAGTCGGTCACCGCGTCGGCCCCCCAGCCGGAGCGGAACACGAAGACATCCGCCTTCGCGCCGCCGGTCAGGACGTCGTCCCCCGGACCGCCGAGCAGGCGGTCGCGGCCGCCGCCGCCCGACAGGACGTCGTCGCCGCCCTGCCCTTTCAACAGGTCGTTCCCCCCGCCGCCGAACAGGCGGTCCGCGCCGTCGCCGCCCAACAGCCGGTCGTCGCCTTTTCGCCCTTCAGCACGTCGTCGCCGGCCTGCCCCCGCAACCGATCGGCCCCGGCGCCGCCCAGCACCACGTCGTCGCCGGCCTGCCCGCGGATCGCGTCGTCGCCGGCCAGCCCCTCGATGCGGTCCGCCCCGTCGGAGCCGGCGATCCGGTCGGCCTCGTTCTCGCCCCGGATCGGCGTCGGCGGGGCCGGCTCCACCGCCACCACGACCCGCGCGACGCCCTGCTCGGAGGGGCCGAGCGCCGGGTCGACGGCGGACACGGTCACCTCCAGCGTCCCGCCCCCCGGCCCGATATCGGCGCCTTCGATCAGGTAGAGATCGCCGCGCCAGATCTCGAACAGCTCCGCATCCGGACCGCTCAGCGAGATCTCGGCGGACCCGAGCGCGTCGTCCGCGACCGTCAGCTCCGCCGCCAGCCGCCGGGACGAGAGGTCGAGCGAGGCCGGCGCCGAGACCAGCGCCCCCTGCGCCGAGAGCACGGGCGCCTCGTCGACGTCCCGGACCGCGAGGCTGAGATCCGTCTCGAAGCTCAGCCCGCCCGGATCAGTGGCCCGGACGCGGAAGTTCAGCGCCGGCTCGGTTTCGAAATCCAGCGCCCGCCCGATCCGCAGCGCGTCGCCGTCCGGGTCGACGCCCCCCAGGGTCGCGACCCTGGCGCCCGGGGCCAGGTCCTCGGGCGCGGACAGCGCCACCGCAGTCGGCGCGGCGTTTGCGTCAAGCGCCCCGGGATACGCCGAAATCCGCAAGGGCCGAACGTCCCCGCCGCGCTAATCGGCCGCGCCCGGGGAAGCGACCTTCGGGCGCAGGCCCGGCCCGCGCCGCGCCGGCTTCTTCGTGGATGCGCGCGCCCCCGCATGCTAGGCCGGCGGCGTCCCGATGGCGGGAACCGGACAGGAGGCGGGAGGCGTCGATGGCGGAGCTGCGGATCTCGAACCTGGTCAAGCGTTTCGGAGCGGACGCCTCGGGCCCGGCCGCGGTGAACGGGCTCTCGGCCGACATCCGCGACGGCGAATTCTTCGTGGTGCTGGGCGCCTCGGGCTGCGGCAAGTCCACCCTCCTGCGCCTCATCGCGGGGCTGGAGACGGCGACGGACGGCGAGATCCGCTGCGGCGACGCGCTCTGGTCCGCCCCCGGCCGCCACCTGCGCCCCGAAGACCGTCGGGTGGGCTTCGTCTTCCAGTCCTACGCGCTCTGGCCCCATCTGACGGTGGAGCGCAACGTCTCCTTCCCCGCCGAGGTCGCGGGGCGGCCGGCGCGGGAATGGCGCGCGCTCGCCGCCCGTCACCTGGAGACCGTGGGCCTGTCCGCCTTCGCCGACCGCCACCCGGCGGAGCTGTCGGGCGGGCAGCGTCAGCGGGTGGCGCTGGCGCGGGTGCTGGCCTCGGACGCGCGGGTGGTGCTGATGGACGAGCCGCTGGCCAATCTCGACCCGCATCTGCGCGCGGCGATGGAGGCGGAGTTCGCCGATTTCCACCGGCTCAGCGGGGCCACCACGCTCTACATCACCCATGACCAGCGCGAGGCGATGGGGCTGGCGGACCGCATCGCGGTGATGGCCGAAGGGCGGTTCCTGCAGGTCGACGCGCCCGAGGCGCTGTACTGGCGCCCCGCCTCGGCCGAGGTCGCCCGCTTCATCGGCCGCGGCGCGCTGCTGCCGGCGGAGCTGCGCGGCGGGCGGGCCGCGGTGGCGGGGCTGGGCGAGGCGCCGGCGCGCGCCAATCCCGCCGCCGCCGACGGCCCCTGCGGCCTGTTCGTGCGGCCCGAGGAGGTGAGGTTGGGCGGAGACGGCGCCCCGGCCCGGGTGGTCCGCTCGATCTATCGCGGCGGCGCGTGGGAGCTGACGCTCGACGCCGCCGGCCATCGTCTGGAGGCCGCGACCCCGGTCCGGACCCGGGCGGGGGAGACGGTCGCGGTCTCGCTCACCGGCGGCTGGCCCCTGCCCGCCCCCGAACTCGCGCCCGGCTTCGTCTCCCCGCCCACGCCTGCGCGCGCCCGCGCGGCCGCGCCCGTCTGATCGCTCCGCCCGACGCCCCCGCGTCCCGGGCTTGACCCGGGACCTCGCTCCGGAGGTCATTCGCGCGACGGCGAGGGCGCGAGGCCCCGGGTCGAGCCCGGGGCGCGCGCCCCCCAAGCCGCGGCCCTCAGTCCAGCCAGGGCACCGCGCCCCGCGGCAGGCGGCGGCCGAGCAGGGTCAGCGCCCCCATCAGCAGCGCGGTCGCCGCCACCGTCGCCGTCGCCATCGCGGCGGCGAGCGCGGTGTAGCCGCCGTCCTCGAAGTTGAAGATCACCGTGCCGATGGTCTCCGACCCCCGCGACCACAAGAGGGCCGAGACGGTGACCTCGTTATACGCCGTCATGAACACCAGGATCGCGGCCGAGGCGGCGGACGGCGCCGTCGCCGGCCCGAAGATCCGCCGCAGACGCGCCCCCAGCCCCGCGCCCGCCACCCGCGCCGCGTCGTCCAGGCTGCGGTCGAGCTGGGCGTAGGCCGCCTGCACCGGCTTCAGCGCCACCGCGGCGAAGCGGACCAGGTAGGCGATGAAGATCACCGCCAGCGAGCCGTAGAGGCTGACCCCCAGCCCCGGCAGCGGATTGACGAAGATCAGGATCAGCGCGATCGACAGCACCAGCCCCGGCAGCGCGTAGGCCACGTCCCCCATCGCCGCCGCCGCCCCGACCAGCGGCCCCGGCCCCCGCGCGCCCGATCCCGACCCGGAGCGGGAGACGTAGCCGAACGCCACCGCGAAGACCGCCAGCGCCGCGGCCGCCCCGCCCGCCGCGAGGAAGGAGTTGCCGAAGGCCCGCGCCACCACCGCCTGCCCGAACAGCACCTCCCGGAAATTCTCCAGCGTCAGCGTGTCCGCCGTCAGCGTCACCCCGTAGGTGGAGACCAGCGCGGTGGAGACCAGCGCCGCCATCGGCGCCGCCAGCGTGGCCAGCACCAGCAGCGCCAGCCCCGCCTCCGCCGCCGGCCGCGCCCGCCCCAGCGCGAAGACCAGCGGGCGCGAGGGCGGGCCGACGCTCTCGGCCCGGGCCCGCGCCTCCAGCCGCCGTTGCAGCAGCGCCGCCCCTAGCGCCGCCAGCGCCATCACCGCCGCCAGCACCGCCACGTCGCGCAGCACCGAGGGCCCGAAGCTCGCCAGCCGCTGGTAGATCAACACCGGCAGCGTGGAATAGCCCGCCGGAATGCCCAGCAGCGCCGGGATCCCGAAATTGCCGAGGCCCGAGACGAAGGCCAGCATGAACGCCGCCGCCAGATGCGGGGCCAGCATCGGCGCCAGCACCCGCCGGAACAGCGCCCCCGGCCCCGCCCCCGCCAGCCGCGCCGCCTCCACCGCCTCGCGCGGCAGCGCCCGCAGGCCGGCGCGCACCAGCAGCAGCACCAGCGGCGCGTGCTGGATCGCCAGCAGCAGCACGATGCCCCCGGGGGAGTAAAGCGGATGAGTCGCGCCCAGCGGCGGGGCGAGACCCAGCGTGCGCAGCAGCACGCTCGACGGCCCCAGCGACTGGATCCAGGCGATCGCCGTCACATGCGGCGGGATCATCATCGGCACCAGGATCAGGAACACGAACCCGGCCTTGAAGCGGATGTCGGTCAGCCCCAGCAGCAGCGCGCAGCCCGTCCCCAGCCCCAGCGACAGCGCCGCCGCGGCGAGGCTCGTCTCCAGCGACCGGCGCAGCGCGCGCAGCACCGTCTCGTCGCCCAGCGCCGCGGCGAGGGGCGCGAGGCTCGGCCCCTCGGCCCCCCAGAGCCCCGCGACCAGCAGGCGCAGGAACGGCCCGCCGATCACCGCCAGCGTCAGAATCGCGAGGGCGGCGGGCAGGATCCGCCCGCCGCCCCCGATGCGGCCCGTTCCGGCGCGTCGCGTCATCAGTTGCTGAACAGCGCGCTGAACTTCGCCTTGTTCGCCTCGTCGTCGGCCAGCGCCTTGGCGGGGTCGAAGGCCATCAGCCGGATCGCGTCGCGGGACGGGAAGCCTTCGGGCGCGGGCACGTCGGCGCGGGCGGGCAGATAGCCCATCTCGGCCGCCAGCGCCTGACCGTCGCGCGAGATCAGGAAGTCCACGAAGGCCTTCGCCGCCTCGGGGTTCTTCGCGGTGGACAGGATCGCCACCGGCTCGGTCACCGCCGACACGCCCAGCGGCGGGAACACGAAGGCGATCGGCGCGCCCTTGGCCGCCTCGCGGATGGCGAGGAAGTCGACGATCACGCCGCACAGCTTCTCGCCGCCGGCCACCGCCTTGAGCACCCCGCCATTGCCGCCCTGGGCCACGGCGCCGGTGGCGGCGAGCTTCTCGTAGTAGTCCCAGCCGAGCTGCGGCTCGGAGGTCAGGGCGGTCATGTGGATCGCGGCGGCGCCGGAGGTCAGCGGCGAGGGCATGGCCACCTTGCCGGCGCAGGGCCCCTCCACCAGGTCGGCCCAGGCGGCGGGCTTGGCGTCGGAGCCGGTGTTGTAGACGATGCCGGAGGTGATCAGCTTGGTGGAGAACCAGGTCTTCTCGTCGTCGTAGAGCCCCGGCTCCAGCCCCGAGACGTCGGCGTCGGGATGGGCCATCAGCCGGCCCTCGGCCTTCAGCCCCTCCATGGTCACCGAGTCGGCGATGAACAGCACGTCGGGCTGCGGGGCGCCGGCTTCGAACTCGGCGCGCAGGCGGGCCATGATCTTGGTGGTGCCGTCGCGCACCCAGTCGACCTCGACCCCGGGATGGGCGGCCATGAAGGCGTCGACGGTGCGCTGCGCGTCCGCGTTGGGCTGCGAGGTGTAGAGGACGAGCTTGCCCTCCTGCGCGGCCGCCGGGCCGGAAAGCAAAGAGACGGCGACGGCCAGCGAGGCGGCGAGGGGGGCGAGGGGCGAGAAGCGCGCGAGGGCGGTCGGGAGACGGGACATGGAGGCTCCGCGGTCAGGGGGGGAGGAACGGGGGGCCACGATTAACAACGCTTGATTGCACTTATATGTCGGCCGGCCGCAGGGCGGGGTCGCCGCGGCCGGAACGCCTTCGCGGGCCACCCGCCGACGCCCGCCGCGACACGCGCCCGCTCATGCCCCGCCCGCGCGCCGCCCGCCACCGCGCAATGCGTCGCGCGGGGCGCCGTTGCGGCAGGGCGGGCGCGGGAGCCGCCGCCCCCGTCGGTCAGGCGGGGTCGGGGGCCACGCGGACCATGCGTTTGCCGCGGTTCTCGCCGGCCAGCAGGCCGATCAGGGCGGCGGGGGCGTTCTCCAGCCCCTCCACCACGTCCTCGACCACCTTGAGCCGGCCGTCCTGCACCCAGCCCGACAAAGCCGCCTCCGCCTCCGCGTCCCTGTCGGCGAAGTCCATGACGATGAAGCCTTCCATGCGCAGCCGCTTGACCACAACCAGCCCCGGCAGGTTGCGGGGGCCCGAAGGCGCGCCCTCGTCATACTGGCTGACCGCGCCGCAGCAGACCACCCGGCCCTTGAGGTTCATCAGGAACAGCGCCGTCTCCAGCACCGCGCCGCCGACATTGTCGAAATAGACGTCCACGCCGTCCGGGCAGGCCGCCTTCAGCGCCTTGAAGAAACCCGGGTCGCGGTAGTCGACGCAGGCGTCGAAGCCGAGTTCGTCGACCACCCAGGCGCATTTCTCCGGGCCCCCGGCGATGCCCACCGCCCGGCAGCCCAGCGCCTTGGCGATCTGGCCGACATACATGCCGACCGAACCCGCGGCGGCCGAGACCAGCACGGTTTCCCCCGCCTTCGGCCGCCCCACCTGCACCAGCCCGTGATAGGCGGTCTTGCCGGCGATGCCGTAGACCGACATCAGGTTCGACAGCGGCCGCAGGGCCGGCAGCTTCACCGCGCCCTTCGCCTTGACGATCGCGTATTCGGACCAGCCCGCCTCCGTCGCCACGATGTCACCGGGGGCGAGCGCGGGGTCCGCGCTCTCCACCACCTCGGCGATGGCGTAGGTGTGCATCACGTCGCCGGCCTTCACCGCGTCCCGGTAGGTGGCGCCCTGCATCCAGGCGCGATTGGCGGCGTCGATCGACATCAGCAGCGTGCGGACCAGCGCCTGGCCCGGCCCGGGGGCGGGAAGGTCGGTCTCGACCATCTCGAAATTCCCGGGCGCGAGGGCGCCCTTGGGCAGGGTGCGGATGACGACCTGGCGGGTGCGGGTCATGGCGGCGGTCTCCCCTTGCATGTCCGGCGGGATCGTCGGCCTTGCGTCCCGCGCGTTCTTGCGGTCAGGTGGCTTCAAGTTTTGAAGCGAGTCAACATGAGCCGCGCCGACCTAGCCCGCGATCCCTGCACCGTCGCCCGCGCCGCCGAGCTGCTGGGCGACCCGTGGACCCTGCTGATCCTGCGGGAGCTGTTCCTCGGCGCCCGCCGCTTCGACGACTTCCAGCGCCAGACCGGCGGCTCCCCGCATCTGCTCTCGCAACGGCTCAAGCGGCTGGAGGCGGACGGCGTGGTGCGGCGGCGGCGCTATTCGCTGCGCCCGCCGCGGGACGAATACCGGCTGACCGAGAAGGGCCGCGACCTGTGGCCGGTGGTGGCGGCGCTGAAGGGCTGGGGGGACCGGTGGCTCGCCGACGACGTCGGGATCGATGCGCCGGATGAAGAGTTCGGGCCGAAAACGATGCGCCTGGTGCATAGATCCTGCGGCGCCCCCGCCCTGCCCCGCATGGCCTGCGCCGCCTGCGGGGAGCCGATGACGGCCCGCGATTCGGTGGTCGAGGTCTCGCCCGCCTGGGCCGAGGCCCGCGCCGCCCGCGCCCGCGCCCCCCGCGGGACCAGGCCCTCCGGCTCCGGATCGTCAGGAACGGGCTGACCGCAAGACCGCGGCCGCCCCGACCCGGCAGAACCTTTTCCAACGATAATCCACCCAGGGAGAGACCCCATGAAGACCCGCATCACCGAGCTGTTCGGCATCCAGCACCCGATCATCCAGGGCGGCATGCACTATGTCGGCTTCGCGGAACTGGCCGCGGCCGTGTCCAACGCCGGCGGACTGGGCGTGATCACCGGCCTGACCCAGAAGACCCCGAAGGACCTGGCGAACGAGATCGCCAAGTGCCGGGACCTGACCGACAAGCCCTTCGGCGTGAACCTGACCTTCCTGCCCACCGTCTCCTCCCCCGATTATCCGGGCTATGTGAAGGCGATCATCGAAGGCGGCGTGACGGTGGTGGAGACCGCCGGCCGCAACCCGTCGGAGGTCATGCCCTATCTCAAGGACGCGGGCATCAAGGTGATCCACAAGTGCACCTCCGTCCGCCACTCGCTGAAGGCGCAGTCGATCGGCTGCGACGCGGTGTCGGTCGACGGGTTCGAATGCGGCGGGCATCCGGGGGAGGACGACATCCCCAACATGATCCTGCTGCCCCGCGCGGCGGACGAGCTGGAGATCCCCTTCGTCGCATCGGGCGGCATGGCCGACGCGCGATCGCTGGTCGCCGCCCTGTCGATGGGGGCGGAGGGCATGAACATGGGCACCCGCTTCATCGCCACCAAGGAGGCGCCGGTGCACCAGAAGGTGAAGGAAGCCATCGTCGCGGCTTCCGAACTCGACACCCGCCTGGTCATGCGCCCGCTGCGCAACACCGAGCGCGTGCTGACCAACGCCGCGGTGGAACGCCTGCTGGAGAAGGAGGCCCGGCTCGGCAAGGACATCAAGTTCGAGGACATCATCGACGAGGTGGCGGGCGTCTACCCCAAGATCATGATCGACGGCGACATGGAGGCCGGAGCCTGGTCCTGCGGCATGGTCGCGGGCCTGATCCACGACATCCCGACCTGCGAGGAGCTGATCTCGGGCATCATGAAGGAGGCCGAGGCCATCGTGCGCCAGCGCCTCGAAGGCATGTGGGCCGCCTGATCGGCGGGATGGGCCGGGGCGCGGGGCGGGCGCGCCCCGCCGTCGTCTCGCCCCGGGCTTGACCCGGGGCCTCGCGCGGGCGGCCGGGGGGCGCAGGCGGCCCCGGGTCGCGCCCGGGGCGCCGCGCGGGGGTCGTGGTCGCCAAGCGGTGACCGGGGGCGGCTTGCGGGGGTGCGCTCGCCCTGAAGGGTCGGGCCCCATCGAACCCGCCGCGCGCCCTCAGTCCCGCCGGCGGTCGTCGATCACGTCGCGCAGCGCGCTCCACCGGGTGACGGCGGCGGCGGCGAGGGGGGCGAAGGGGCGGAACGGAACCTTGGGGAAGTCGAGCCCGTCGAAGGCGGTTTCCGCGTCGGGGCGGCCGAGGATCTTCAGCGCCAGCTTGCGGCCGAAATAGAGGCTGCGGGTCACGCCCGAGCCGCAATAGCCGCCCGCGAACCACACCCCGTCGATGCGCCCCAGATGGGGGGCGTGGTCCTGGGTGTAGGCGATGCGCCCGGTCCACAGGTGGGAGAACGCCACCCCCTCCAGCTGCGGGAACACCCGGGTCGCGGCGGCGGCCACGGCGCGGGAGCGGCGGGCGTCGCCGGCCTGCATCGGGCCGATGCGGCCGCCGAAGATGAAGCGGGTCCGGTCCGGCGTCGGGCGGAACCACATGAACACGCGGCGGTTCTCGCCGAAGGCGCGGCCCTGCGGGGTGAGCTCGCCCATCAGGTTGGCCGACAGCGGCTCGGTCGCCGCCACCCCGGTCAGGATCGGCACCACGCGCGGGCCCAGCGGCGCGGTGGCCTGGGCGGCGCCGTAGCCGTTGGTGGCCATGACCACCTCCCGCGCCCGCATCTCCCCGCCCGGCAGGCGCAGGCGCACGGCGTCGCCGTCCCGCGTCATGCCGGAGACCGGCTGGCGTTCGAACAGCATGGCGCCGGCGTCCTCGGCCAGCCGGGCCAGCGCCTCCACCAGCATCCGGGGCTGAATGGTTCCGTCGCGCAGGTAGACCACGCCGCCGCGGTAGAAATCCGAGCCGATCTGGTCGCGCTGCCGCGCCTGCGGGACCATCTCGAAGGGCAGGCCCACGGCCTTCTCCAGCCGCTCGCATTCCCGCGCCGTGGCCTCGTAGCTGGCGAGCGTCGGGGCGCCGCGGAAACGGCCGGTCATCTGCAGGGCGCAGTCGATGCGCTCTTCGGCCACGAAGGCCTCGAAGGCGTCGAGCGCGGCCATGCCCTCGGCCATGATCGCGGCGGCGCGGGCCTCGCCGTAATGGGCGGTCAGGCCGGCCATGCCCAGCTTGTGAAAGCTCGGCCCCACCATGCCGCCGTTGCGCGAGGACGCGCCGTGGCCGATGTCCTCGGCCTCCAGCACCGCGACGGAGCGGCCGGCACGCGCCAGTTCCAGCGCCACCCGCAGCCCGGTGAAGCCCGCCCCCACCACCGCCACGTCGACCGAGGCCGGGAGCGGATGCGGGCGGGGGACGTAGGCCGCCCGCCCGTCGCGCCAGTAGTTGCGGGCGGGGTCGTCGGTCACGCGGTCAGGGTCCAGGAATTGCGCCGGCGTTCGGCGGGGAAGCGGTCCTCCAGCCCCAGTTCGGCGATGCGGGCGACGGAGGATTCGAAGAGCTGACGGTTCACCGGCACCGCGTCGGGCGAGAGCATGACGGCGCGCAGCGTCTCTCCGCGCGCGCCCCAGGCGGCGTGGAGGCGGCCCAGCGCGCCCACCGCGTCGCCGTCGTCGGAGAGGTCGACGCGCAGGTCGCAGGTGTCGATCTCATGCGGGCCGGTGACGCGCAGGGCGGCGGACATCAGCCGGTCCCCGACCTCGCCCCCCGCATCGCGCCCGGCGACCAGCGCGGCCATCAGCCGGTCGGCCAGCGGGGCGGCGGGATCGGCGGCGAAGCCCGCGGCCATGGCGACGGGCACGTCGGGATTGTCGAGGATGTTGCCCAGCGCCAGGCAGTCCGGCCCGGCGGAATGGGCGTAGATCGAATACATGGCGCGCCCGTGATGCACCGCGACGCGCCCCTGCGCGTCGATCACCCCCACCTGGCGCCATTCGATGTCCGGCGTCGAGTCGCAGATCACGCCGAGCGTGGTCTCGGCGTCGTCGCCCTCGGCCAGCCGGCGGGCGCCGAGGTCGCGCAGGCGGCTGTCGGTGCGGTGCTGGCTGAGCACCCCGCCCTTGCCATGCACCAGCCCCACGCAGCGGGAGCCGACCGCGAGATCCGAGGTGGTGATCGCCGCCCCGAAGGCGCCGGTGCGCTGGCAGCGGCCGAGGATGGAGAAGGTCATGGAACGGCTCCCGTTGGTCAGCCCAGGTCGTCGAAACGCGGCAGGGGCACGCCATGGCCCTCCGCCTCGAACTTGCGCCACATGGACCGCGCAGCGGCCTGAGCCTCGTCCACGGCGGCGGTCTCGTCGATGGTGGTCAGGCGGCGGTCGCGCATCAGGAAGCGGCCGTCGGCGATGGTGTCGACCACCAGCCCCGGATGCCCGTAATGCACGAGGTTGGAGATCGCGGAGACGGCGGGCGCCATGGTCGCGGTCTTGAGGTCGACGGTGGCCAGATCCGCCTTGGCGCCCACGGCGATGCGCCCGAGGTCCGGACGGTCCAGCGCGCGGGCGGCGTTGACGGTGGCGTAGTCGAAGACCCGCCCGGGCGAGGGCCGCACGGAGCGACCGAAGGCGCCGCGATGAAGGGTCATCGCCATCTTCATCGACTGGAACATGTCCTCGGTCATGTTGTCCGAACCGAGCGCGATGTTGATCCCCGCTTCCTGGATCGCCTTCGCGGGCGCCGGATGCGGGCCCTTGGCGGACATGGAGGCGGGGGAGTGGATGAAGTGGACCCCGTTGCGGGCCAGGATCTCCACGTCGCTTTCGGTGCAGAAGGTCCAGTGAACGGCGAGCAGGTCGTCGCCGAGAAACCCGTTGCGGTCGAGATATTCGGTGGAGGTGCAGCCGTGCAGCTTCTCCACCTGCTCCTTCTCCGAGATGATCTGGCTCAGGTGGATGGTGCGGCGCAGCCCGTGCTTCGCCGCCAGCTCCGACACCTTGCCGAGCATCCAGGGCGAGCAGTTGTCCGGCCCGTGGGCGGCCATCATCACCCGCACCCGGTCGTTTTCGGAGCCGTGGAAGCGTTCGATCAGCGCCTCGGTCCGCTTGACGAAGGTCTCTCCGAACTCCCGGTCGAAGCGGTAGGTTCCCTTCCCCACCTCGGTCGTCACCGCGTCGGCGCAGCTTTCGGCCAGCCACAGCCGCAGGCCCGAGGCCGCCATGGCGGGGGCGTAGTCGGCGACGTGGCGCAGGGGGTCGACGAGGGTGGTGGTCCCGGACCGGATCGCCTCGGCGCAGGCGAGGCGGGCGATGGCGGCGCGCTCCTCCCCGCTCAGCAGGTAGGAGACGGGGACCATGTACTGGTAGACGAGGTTGCCCTCGATATCCTCGACGGTGCCGCGCAGGGCCAGCAGCACCGCGTGGGTATGGGCGTTGATCAGGCCGGGGATGACCAGCTTGCCGGCGCAGTCGACGGGTTCGAAATCCGCGAACTCGGTCCCGGTCGGCGGGCTCTCCAGCACCGCGGCGATGCGGTCGCCCTCGATGGCGATCGCGGCGGGGGCGATGCGGGGGCCGTCGGTCCCGGCCTCTCCCGGCAGGGCGCAGGCGCCCCCGGTCAGCAGCAGGCGGCTCATGCCCGGCGCATCGCGGCCAGCGCCGCCACGACCAGCGTGATCAGCACCAGAACGGTGGCGACCACGGCGATGGTCGGGTCGATATTGTCCTGGATGCCCTCCCAGATCAGCTTGGGCAGCGTCTCCACCCGACGGACGGTGATGAAGAGGACGCCCACGATCTCGTCGAAGGAGACGATGAAGGCGAAGATGGCGCCGGTGATCATGCCGGGACGGGCGGCGGGGATCACCACCTCCCACACCGTGCGCCAGACCGAGGCGCCGAGGCTCCGCGCCGCCTGCGGCAGCTTGGGGTCGAGATTGGCCAGCGCCGCGAAGACGGAGATGGACACGTAAGGCAGCGCCAGCAGCGTGTGAGCGAGGATCACGCCGGTCCAGGTGTCGATCAGGCCCAGCGTCACCCAGAAGCGGTAGAAGCCGAGCGACTGCACCACCGGCGGCACCAGGATCGGGACGATCAGGATCCAGCGCGCGATGGTCGCGGCCCGCCCGCCCAGGAACCAGCAGCCGATGGAGAAGGCCGTGCCCAACACGGTCGAGGCCAGCGCCACCGCCAGCCCCACCATGATCGAGGCGAAGGTCCCCCCCAGCCAGCGCGACGAGGTGAAGAACGCCTCGTAGTGCTGGAGCGACAGATGCTCCTTGGGCAGGCCGATATAGGAGGTGTCGGTCAGCGAGACCGGGATCACCACCAGGATCGGCAGGGCGAGGAAGGCGGCGACCAGCCAGCCCCCCGTGCCCATGGCGATGCGGAAGGCGGTGGCCTTGCCGCCGGGAACGGTGTCGGCTTGGGGGGCGCTCATCAGCTCCGCTCCAGCAGGGCGCTGCGCAGGTTCACGAAGCGCGCGGCGACGATCAGGACCAGAGCCGTGGCGACCAGCAGCGCCACCGAGATGGCGGAGCCGAGCCCCCAGTTCAGGAACTCCTGGATCTGGTAGGTGACGTATTCGGAGACCATCAGCACCCGGCCCCCGCCCAGCAGCGCCGGCGTGACGTAGAAGCCGAGCGACAGCACGAAGACCAGCAGCGCGCCCGAGGCGACGCCCGGCAGGGTCTGGGGAAGGTAGACGAGGCGGAAGGCGGTGAACTCGGAGGCGCCGAGCCCGCGGGCGGCTTCGGTGAAGGCCCGGTCGATGCCGCGCATGTTGGCCATCATCGGCAGCACCGCGAAGGGCAGCATGACATGGACCATGGCCAGCACGACGCCGAATTCGTTGTGCATCAGCTTCAGCGGCGCGGTGATCAGGCCCGCGTCCTTGAGCGTGTCGTTGACCAGCCCCGAGCGGCCCAGCAGCACGATCCAGGCGAAGGAGCGGATCAGCACCGACACCCAGAACGGCAGCAGCACCATGGCGATCAGCAGGGGCCGGGCCGAGCGGATGACGTTGGTGATCGAATAGGCGCAGATATAGCCCAGCAGCACGCAGATCAGGGTGGTGACCCCGGCCACGCGGAAGGTGATGACGAAGGAGGTCTGCACCGCCTGGCTGTCGAGCATCTTTTCATAGTTGCCCAGCCCCGCGACCGGTTCGGTCAGCGAGATCTGCCAGATGTTCACCAGCGGCCAGATGTAGAAGACGATCATCACCGCCAGCGCCGGCAGCGCCAGAAGCCAGTATCGCGCCTTGTCGGTCAGCATCGGGGATCCGGGGTCAGGGGGAGGAGGGGGCGTCCCCGGCGCGACGGCGCC
>JAYZWL010000140.1:0-24582 GCA_036154955.1 Pseudomonadota bacterium
GCCCGCGCCCGCGCGCCCGCCCCCCCGCCTGCGCGCCCGGGCGCGCCGGCGCGCGCGAGGCCCCCCCGGGGGGGCCGGCCCGGCGCGCAAGGTCTGCCCCCCGCTCCGACCCCGTGCAGCCTTCCGGGCCGACCCGCCCGCCGAGGCGAAGCCGCGAACGGGTGGGCGCCGGCTGGGGTGGGGGGAACGCGATGACCATGGGTGCGGGGAACGGGGCCGATCCGGCCCGGCTGGAGGGCATGGGAGCCGCGGACGCCGTGCAGGAGCTGGCCGGCGGCGCGACGGGGGACATGCCCTCGGTCGGGAAGATGACCTTTCCCGGGCCGGTGGCGCAAGCCTTCTTCAACGACGACGCGGACGTGGTGGCGATCCAGGGGCCTGTCGGCTCCGGCAAGACCACCGCGGCGCTGATGTCCCGCATCCGGCGCGCGGTGATGATGCCGCGCTCGGTCGAGGACGGGGTGCGGCGCTACAAGCTCGGGCTGGTGCGCGAGACCTACCGCCAGCTCTGGGCGACCACCATCCCGTCCTACCTGGAGGCGGTGCCCAAGGCGCTCGGCGTGTGGGCGGGCGGGCGCGGCGACCCAGTGAGCCACACGGTCCGCTTCGAGGACGAGTTCGGCGAGATCGAGTGGGTCGCCGAGTTCCTGGCCTTCGGCGACAACGTGATCGAGGCCATGCGCGGCTGGCAGGTGACGGACATCTACGGGAACGAGGCCGACACCCTGCCCGTCGAGGTGCTGACCACCGGCATCGGCCGCGTCGACCGATACCCGCCCCGCTCGCATTTCGAGGGATACCCGCCCGAGCTGCGCAGCTGGGGCCAGATGTGCTTCGACCTGAACGCCCCGGACGAGGACAACTGGACCTACCGGGTCTTTCACGACGACAAGGAGCGCGCCCGCATCGCCCGCCAGCTCAGCGAGGGGCTTGAGGAAGGCGCGCGCCCCATCCGGATCGCCTTTCACCGCCAGCCCGGCGCCCGCGAGCCGGGGGCGGAGAACCTCAAGAACCTCGCCCCCGGCTACTACGCCCGCCAGATCGCCGCCATGACGCTCGCCGGGCGGGGCGATCAGGTCACGCGTCTGGTCGACAACAAGCCCGCCTTCATCAAGGCCGGCGATCCGGTGTTCAAGCGCGAGTTCAACCCCGCGATCCACGTCGCCGGCGCCAAGCTGCGCGCCGATCCCGCCCGCGGGCTGCGCATCGGGCTCGACCAGGGCTTCACCCCGGCCGCGGTCATCGGCCAGTTCGAGCCGCCGATGCACTGGACCGTCCTCGCCGAGCTGATGTTCCCGACCGAACACCTGCTGGCGCGGGTGTTCGGCGAGCGGCTGGCCGACCTGCTGGACGAACGCTTCCCCGGCCACCCGGTCGAGGCCGCCTGGGGCGACGTGGCGGGCGAGGCCGAGGCCGCGCAGGCCGCCGAGAACGCGACGTGGAACCGGATCGTCGGCCAGACGGCCGGGTTCCGGGTGCGCCCGCAGCGGATCGGCGCGAACCGCATCAACCCGCGCCTGGAGGCGGTCCGCGCCCCGCTGGAGTTCCTGCGCGAAGGCCGGCCCGGCCTGATCCTGGACCCGTCCTGCCGGTATCTGCGCGGCGGGTTCGAAGCGCGCTACGTCTGGACCGAGGAAATCGACGCCTCGGGAAACAAGCGCAAGGTCCCCAACAAGAAGTTCGCCGAGGCGAACGCCATGGACGCGCTGGAATACCTGCTGCTGTCCGAGGCGCGGGGCGCGGCCGGTCCGTCCGGCTTCCATGCCCGCGCCAGCTCCGACCGCCGGCGGGGCGCGCCCGTCGAGGCCCGCGGGATCGTGACCGGCTGGAGCGTGTCGGACCCCTACGGGGAGGGCGCGCGGTGATCGACGGCCTGACCTCCCCCGCCTGGCGCGGGCTCAGCCTGGCGGCGCTGGAGCCGGGGCCGGCGCTCGCGGTTCTGGCCGACCTGGACCGGCATGACCGGACCGAAGCCGGTTTCGCGCTGGGTTCACGCTTCGAGCCGGGCGAGGCGCTGCGCCAGATCCTCCGCCAGGAGGCGGCGGGCGCGCTGTTCTTCACCGTCTGGAGCCACGCGCCCGCGGGCGGCGCCATGCCCTTCGCCATCGGCGGCTTCTCGCCGGTCTACATGCCCGGCTGCGTCGCCGGCGCGCTGCTGGCCCGCGATCACCGGCGCTGGCGCCGTCCGCTCGCGCGTCTGGCGCTGGCGCTGCGCGTCGACCTGCCGGGCTGGGCGCGCGCGCGGGGCGTCGACCGGATCGAGGCGCGGTGCTGGAGCAGCCACCCCACCGCGCCCGGCCTGCTGGGCGCCATCGGCTTCGCGCGCGAGGCCGCGGTTCCCCGCTTCGTCAACGACCCCGCCCCGCTCCAGCAGTTCGCCCTTCTCCCTGGCATCCCCTTCTGACCGGAGACCGCGCCATGTGCCTCACGCCGTCCACGCCCAAGATCGCCGCGCCGATCCTCCCGGCCCCCGACAACGCCGAGGCGAACCGCGACGCCTCGCTGGCCCGCGCCATGCAGCGGATGCGGGCGGGGGCCGCGGCCAACATCCTGACCTCGCCGGCCGGCATCCCCGGCGCGCGCCCCGTCAACCGCCAGCTGGGGGCCGCGTGATGTCCGGGACGGTCGAGAAGGACCCGCGGGCCGAAGCCGCGATCCGCGCCTGGCAGGAGCTGAAAGGCGCCCGGTCCCAGCACGAGCAGGACTGGGTGGAGCTGGGCCGGCTGATCCGCCCGACCCGGGGCGGCTTCACTGCGGCCGACCCGGGCGCGCATCGGGACGAGAAGATCCTGAACAGCGCCGGGATCATCGCCGCCGACAACTTCGCGGCCGGGCTCCATGGCACGCTGACCAACAGCGCCAACCGCTGGTTCGCCATGACCACGCCGGACGAGCGACTGCGCGACTTCCAGCCGATGCGCGAATGGCTGGACCTGGCGACCCGGCGGGTGCTGCTGAGCTTCGCCCCGGCCAACTCGCCCTTCTACAGCGCCGCGACGCAGCTGTTCGGCGACGTGTCGGTGTTCGGCAACGGCGCCCAGTACGACGAGCAGCCTTCCGGCGAGCCCGGGTTCCTGGACGTGACCCTGAGCATGGCCGAGGTCTGCTACGACATCGACGCCTACGGGCGCGTGGTCGAGGTGATCCGGCGGTTCATGCTGACCCCCACGGCCGCGGCGCAGCGGTATGGCTACGACCGCCTGCCCGAGAAGCTGCGCCAGCTGGCCGACAAGGGGTCGCGCGATCGGTTGACCTTTTTCCACCATGTCGGCCGGAACCACGCCTGGCGGCGCGGCCAGCTCGGGCCGCAGGGCAAACGCTGGTTCTCGATCCACGCGGCCGAGGAAGGCGCGACGGTCCTGCGCCATGCGGGTTACGACGACATGCCCTTCTTCGCGCCCCGCTGGAACGTGGAGACGGGGGCGGTCTACGCCCGCGGCCCCGGCTGGACCGCCCTGCCCGCCGGCCGGAAGCTGGAGCTGATGACGGCGGCGAACCTGCGGGCGGGCCAGCGGGCCGCGGATCCGACCCTGCTGGCCCCGTCGAAAGAGGACTGGCCATTGAGCGGACGCATCCGCCCGGGCCACGTCCTCTACGGCGGCGTGGACATGGCCGGGCGCCAGCTGGTCCGCGCGCTCGACGTGACCTCGCACACCGGCCTGTCGCTGGAGATGCAGCAGCAGGCGGTGGAGGAGATGCGCGACGGCTTCCACTGGTCGCTGATGAACCTCGCCGGCCGCACCGGCATGACGGCCACCGAAGTCATCGAGCGGCAGGAGGAGAAGCTGCGCCTGATGGCCCCGCATCTGGGCCGCATCCAGGAGGAATACCTGGCGCCCAAGATCGCCCGGCGGTTCCAGCTGCTGTGGAAGGCGGGGCAGATGCCGCCGCCCCCGCCCGAGGCGGCGGGCTCGCCGCTGACGGTCGAATACACGTCGGCCGCGGCCATGGCCGCCCGGTCGGCCGAGGGCGCGGCGACGGTGCGGCTGCTGGCCGACCTCGGGCCGCTCGCCGAGGTGAAACCCGAGGTGGTGGACCGCCTGTCGGTGGACGACATCGTGGAGGTGCTGGCCGAGGCGCGCGGCGCCCCCGCCCGCCTGCTGCTGTCGCGCGACGAGGCGGGCCAGCTGCGCCAGGCGCGGGCCGAGCGGGAGCAGGCCGCCTCCATGCTCCAGGCCGCGCAGACCGGCGGCGGGATCGCGCGCGACCTCGCCGCCGCCCAGCCCGCGGGGGCCGCGTGATGGCCCGCGTCTGGAGCCCCCTGCACATCGCCTGCGCCGACCTGTTCGGCGAGGGCGACCGGGCGGTGCGGCGCGCCATGCTGCGCGCGACCTCCGCCCGCGCCCGCCGCTGGGGGCGGGCCTTCGAGACCGATCCGCGCCTGGCCGACGACCTCTTGCAGATCGGCCGGGTGTTCGCGGCGAGCCCGCGCGCGCCCTCGGGCGAGATCGCCCGCGATCCGCTGGAGCTGGCGGCCGAGGCGGAGCGGCGGGACCTCGCCCTGGAGCTGCTGGCGCTGATGGGCGTCAGCCCCCACGAAATCCGAACCCTGATGATGGAGATCGACCATGCACCGACTGATGATGATCGCGAGCTGGGCTGAGCTGATCCGTGCGCCCGAAGGCGAAGGCGGCGGCGCGGGCGGCGGCGGAGACGCGGGCGACGGCCAGGGCGGCGCGGGCGCTGGCGAAGGCGGCGCGCCTGCGGGCGAGGGCGGCGCGGGCGAGGGCGCCGGCGCGGGCGGCGCGGCTGGCGGCGAAGGCGGCGGCGCTGGCGACAAGCCCGCCGGCGGCACGCCCTGGCATCAGCGCGACGGCGTTCTGACCGGCCCCGAGCGCGAATGGCTCAAGGCCCGCGGGATGCTGACCGACGACGCCGAGGGCGTGCTGATGCGCGCGGTCCGCGGGCACATGGCGGCGGAAACCCGGCTGGGCAAGCCGGCCGACCAGCTGATGGACCGGCCGGCCAAGGGGCAGGACGTGCATGACTGGCTGCGCGCGAACGGCGACACGTTCGGTCTGCCCGACGCGCCCGAGGGCTACGAGATCGAGAAACCCGACCTGCCCAAGGGGCTGGAATGGAACGGCGAGCTGGAGGCCGGTTTTCGCGAGCTGGCCCACAAACACGCCATGACCCCCGCCCAGGTGCAGGCCGGGGCCAAGTTCTTCGCCGAGTTCCAGGCCCGGCAGTTCGAGACGGTCGGCGCCCAGCTCCAGCAGGCCTCCGACGCCATGCGGCAGGAGCTGGAGCGCGATTGGGGCGACCAGTATCCGGCCAAGATCCGGCGCGCCCAGGAAGCCGCGCAGGCCATCGGCCAGGCGGCGGGGCTCGACACCGACGCGATCATGCGCATGGGCGAGCTGCTGAAACCGAAGGTCGGCGACGCGGGGATCATGCGCCTGTTCGCGGCCATCGGCGACATGGCGGGCGATGACGGCTTCGTCGCCGGCGGCGGCGGGGCCGGCGGCATGGGCATGACCCCGGCCGAGGCGAAGGCCGAGCTGCAGCGGTTCACCTCGCGCGAAGGCGACTACGGCAAAGCCTACGCCGCGGGGAAGGTTCCCAAGGACCTGGAGAACCGGCGGCAGATGCTGATGAAGCTGGCCGCGCCGTCCGCGCGGCGGTAATCAGAATAGCAAGGCTCCGCCCAAACCCAAGCGGGGCCCGCCCTCACTACCTCGGCCTGTCCTGCCTGATCCTCAAAGCTTGACTTTACAGCGACTCGAACATCGGGGATTCTGTTGTTGCGGGCTCACCGGAGTTACCTCTCGCCGCTCACCTGCAGAGTGAGTGGGAAACCTTCGAACGGTCGCCCAGAGGATGGCGGCCTAGCAGTCGGTGGTTACCAGGGGCCGGGGGCTCGCAGCCCGCTTCAGAACACGTAGCCATATAGCTCGAACACCTTCTTCTGGTCGGTCGTCAGGGCCGCCCGCGCTGGAGGAGTTGGCTGCAACACAATGCCATAGTCTGAAGCTTCCCCGTTTTCGCGAGCGATGACCCTCCGAAAAGCCCAGGCCGGGTCTGTAGACCACGAGCCAGCAGCTGGATTTACCGCCTGATAGAATGCGCTTGCCAGAATATCCGCCAATTGCAGTCCCGCCACTTGATAGTGAGGAACATATTCGATGAGATTGAATTTAAGCGTCTCATGGCGAATCTGCCGCTTCTTTAGATAGGTACTGTTGGCGCTCGCCTGCGCCTTAAGAACTTCCAAGTAAGCTTTCGTTTGCGGATACGAATGCCCTCCCCTTCTGCTGAACACGACTTTGACAACGGGGTTGTTTCCGTTCGCAATCGAATGATTGGCGCAAAAGTCAGTTGCACGCTCAAGCAGGAGCCTTACGCAATAGTTGTAGAACCATTGACGACCGCCACGGCGGGCTGCTCTGGCATTGTCATACCCCCGCATGTTCTTCTTATTGGACAGAACCACGAACGAGCGGCACGGCTTCTCCCCTGCGATTAAGCAAGCTGCAACTTTCTTAAAATATGGAAGCCGCCTGTAGTGTAGCGCAGGGCCTTGAGTTGCGCCGATTTGCTCGCGAATTTCTCGGATCCACTCCACAGTATCATCTTCGTGAATTGCTCGAACAAGGGTGCCAGCGATTACCAGCCACTCGCTGCCGCCGTTCTCATCAATAGGCTGAACCCTCGCCAAGCCGTCGTCACCGGCTTCATCGATAAAAAGAACATATCCGTAATCGTGTTGATCTTCCTGCATTCGTCTGAATGTCGGGAGACCCGACCTAGAGTCAATCTCCCATTGCTTTTGACCGGGGCGGCTCATCCCGTTGCATTCGCAAAAACCACGTCTTGGAAGCGAAGCTTGCTGTCCGTTTCCGCCTTCCGGACCTACGATTTCTCCTTGACACCAGATGGGGCGTCCTGAGAGATTCGCCGGGTCAGGCCTAGCGCCTTTCATGTCCGGGCACCCGCAACCCCAGCGGTCCGGCTGACCCGCGGGAACAGTCCGCCGCCCACGCGAGCGCATCGCGAGGCAGGGTCCGGCGTTCCGGGCACCCCTTCCGACAGCCAATCCGTTTACTTGGTCGTCAGAAGGGGAAAGCCATGTCCTTCGACCAACTCGTGGAAGCCCACCACCAGCTCGGCATGTCCAATGCCGTCGAGCTTGCGCTCCAGCGCCTGGGCCCGAAGCTCCGTCCCTATGTCACCGAAAAGCCCTGCATCGGCGAGGCGGTTCCCGCTTCCGACCTGCTGGGCACGGTGAAAGCCCGCCGCGGCCAGGGACGCCGCCGCTCCAATATCGAGAACCCGGTGCCCAAGACCCGGCGCTGGCTCGAATACCGGGACCCCATCGAGACGGGCCAGTATCTCGACAAGGAGGACAAGTTCCGGTCGGCGATGGAGCCGCAGTCCGAGATCATCCAGGCCCACGCCAACGCCATCGGCCGAGCCATCGACGACCTGATCCTGGGCCTGGACGATGACGGGAACCTGAGCGTCGGCGGCATCCTCGGCTCCGCCGTCGAGGGCAAGCGCCTCAGCTCGACCTCGACCCTGGGCGCCGAGTTCAAGACCGTTCACGGCGGAACCGGGCTCAGCATCGCCAAGCTGCGCAAGGCCCGCAAGAAACTGGGTCTGAGCGAGAATGACCTGGCGCTCTACACCCCCGTCTGCGCGATCACCACGACCCAGATGGACGACCTGCTGGGCATCGTGGAGACGGCTTCGGCCAATCTCAACATGCTGGAGCAGCCGCATATCGTGGACGGCAAGGTGAAGCGCCTGCTGGGCTTCGACTTCGTGGAGCACAACGGGCTCTACAAGACCGGGACGACCCGCTGCTGCCCGGTCTGGCTCAAGAACAACATCGTGCTGGGCGTCTGGCAGGACGTGCAGACCCGCGCCTGGAACGACACCGCGGCGCGCAACACCCCCTACGTGCACATCGACGCCTACATGGACTGCGTCCGCAAGCAGGACGCCGGCGTCCACGTCATCGAGTGCACCGAAGCCTGATCGAGGGGGCTGGCCGGGGCCGGCCCCCTTCCGCTTCTGACCAATCCAGGGAAGCCCTGTCATGGCCATCGTCACCGGCAACTCCAACCTCTACCGTTCGGCGCAGGCGCTGGACCTCATGCCCGATCCCCACGCGCTCGCCGGCGTCGTGCGCCATGCGGTCGGGACCGTCGCCAACGCCTCCACCGACAGCTCGGGCTCGATGTATCGGCTCGCCAAGCTGCCCTCCTACGCGATCCTGCACCCGTCGACCTTCTTCGACGTGGAGAACTGGGGCTTCGCCCAGGTGGTCATCGGCTCGCGCGACATCACCGACCAGATCCTGGACGTGGCGCGCTCCGCCGCCACCGGCCAGTCGCCCTTCGCCTGGGGCGACGCCAACCACGGCAAGCGCCTGTGGGAGGTGCTGGGCATGTCGGTCGACCCGAACGGGTCCATCGACCTCTACGCCCATGCCGAGGCCAACGCGACGGGCGCCGGCTCCATGCCGTTCTGCATCGCCTGGCTCGACACCATCTGACCCGGCCGCGCCGGGGCCGCGCGGCCCCGGCGGCTTCCGCGACCGGAGCCACGTCATGCCCACACCCATCGCCGCCGGCGGCATCGCCCAGCAGGCGTTCCGCTATATCGGGGCGTCCACGCCGTCCTCCTTCGGGGACGACAGCGACGAGGCGCGCGCCGCCGTCGCGCAGTTTTCGGCCGCGATCCGCGAATGTCTGGAGCTTCGGGACTGGCGCTTCGCCTCCGGGCTCCGCCGCCTCGCCCCGACGACGCCGACCGATCCCGACTGGACCGCGGACGCGGACCTGCCCTTCACCTTCCGCCTGCCCGCGGGCGTGCTGGTGGCCCGGGCGATCCAGCCGCGGACCGCCCGCTGGAGGCGCGAGGGCGATTACATCCGCTGCGATGTGGGCGAGAACGTCGCCCTGCGCGCGACCTTGCTGCGCGAGGACGAAGAGAACCTGCCGGCGAGCTTCCGCGACCTGGTGGCGCTGACCCTCGCGCTCCAGCTCGCGCCCCGCTTCGCCCGGGACGCCGCCCGCCTCGCCATGATCGGCGAGCAGCGCGAGACCGCGCTGGCTGCCGCCATCGCCGCCGACGCGGGCCAAGCGTCGCCCGGCCCCTGGCTGGACGCGACCCTGGCCGGCTCCGAGATCGTGCAGCAGGCGTTCCGATACGTGATCGGCGCCGAGGCCGGCGGCTTCGGCGACGACAGCGAAGAAGCCCGCGCCGCGCGCCAGCTCTACCCCAAGGCGCTCGACCAGTGTCTGGCCGAGGAAGACTGGCCCTTCGCCTCCGCCACCCGCGAGCTGGCCGAGGACGCGGACCCGGCCGCCACGGTCGCCGGCTGGCGCGACGACGCCGCCCTGCCCCACGCCTTCGCCCTGCCCGACGACGCGCTGACACCGCGCGCCGTCCGGCCCCGCGGGACGCGCTGGCGGCGGGAAGGCCCCTTCATCCGGGCCGACCGGGCCGACGCCATCGACCTGCGCTTCACCCGCCGAGCCACAGCCGAGGCCGATCTTCCCGCCGCCTTCCGCGACTACGTGGCGCTGACGCTGGCCCAGATGCTGGCCCCGCGCTTCGCCGCGCAGGCCGAGGTGGCGCAACTGCTGGCCGACAAGCTCGCCGCCGCCCGCACCTTCGCGATCAAGACCGAGGGCGTGCAGCGGTCGGCCGGACCGTTCCTGTCCGAGACGCTGGAGGGCTCGGAGATCGCGCAACAGGCGTGGCGGCACATCGAGGCCGCCGAGGGCGCCCTGCCCGACGACGATGGCGAGAAGGCCCGGGCCACGGACCGGCTTTATCGCCGCGTGGTCCGCGCCTGCCTGGGCTCCGCGGACTGGAGCTTCGCGAGCAAGCTACGGACGCTGACCGAGATCGCGGACCCGTCTGCGGGCGACGACGACTGGACCGACGACGAGGACCTGCCCCATGCCTACGCCCTGCCGGCCGGGGCGCTGACCATCCGCGAGGTGCGGCCCGAAGGCGTGGCCTGGCGCCGGGCCGGACCGCATATCCTCGCCGACGAGCCCGGGTCGCTGGTGGTGCGCGTCACCCTCGCGCCCACCGGCGCCGGGTCGCAGACCGACGACGAGGCCACCGTGGCGGCCGAGGCCGGCTGGCCGGCGGAGTTCGTGGCCTGGGTGGCGCTGGTCCTCGCCCGCGACCTGGCCCCCCGCTTCGCCGGCGAGAAGCTGGCCCAGCAGCTGACCGCCCGCGCCGGGCTGGCCCGCCGCGAGGCGCTGCGCACCGACCGCGATCAGGCGTCGCCGCAGGAATGGGGCGACCGCGGCGAGGGCGATTGGGTCGGGCGGGTGCTGTCGTGATCCGCTCCAACGCGCAACGCAGCTTCGCCGCCGGCGAGGTCTCGCCGCTCCTGGCCGGGCGGGAGGATTTCGTGCGGGTGCAGACCGGGCTCGCCCTCTGCCGCGGGTTCCTGCCGCTGGTCGAAGGCCCGATCACCCGCGCGCCCGGCACCATCTACCAGGGCCGCACCCGCAACGACGCGCGCGCCCGGTTGATCGACTTCATGTTCAACGTGGACGATGCGGTGACGCTGGAGTTCACGCCCGGCTGGATGCGCGTCTGGCGCTACGGCGAGCTGGTGATGGACGGCGGCGCGCCTTACGAGCTGGCGACCCCGTGGAACAGCTTCGCCGCGATCAAGCGCCTGAAGTTCGCGCAGTCCGCGGACGTGATCTACTTCGTGGACGGCGCGAAACCGATCAAGAAGCTGTCCCGCTTCGCGCTCGATGACTGGACCATCGAGACGGCGGAGTTCGACGGCGGCCCGCTGCGGCCCTGGAACGACGACGAGACCGTGACCGTCTCGGCCGACGCGGCCACGGGGACCGTCACCCTGACCGCCGCCGGGGGCGACGTGTTCGATGCGGGCCAGATCGGGGGCCTGTTCGCCCTGCGCGTCGAGGACTGGACCGACGTCCCGCTGTGGACCGGCAACACGACCGTCGCCGTCGATGACCTCATGCGCTACGACGGCCGCGTCTACGAGGTGACGGAGGTTCCGACCGGCAAGGACACCGGCGTCAACCCGCCCACGCATCTGAGCGGCCGGGCGCTCGCCGAAAAGGGCGGGATCACCTGGCGGTATCTCTCCACCGACACCGGCCTGGTCCGGATCACGGCGGTCGCGTCGGCCACCGAGGCGACGGCGAAGGTGCTGGAGCGCATCCCCGCGCAGCTGGTGGGCGGCGCCGGAACCGCGACCTGGGCGCCCGGCGCGTGGTCGGATGCCTACGGCTACCCGGCCGCCGTCGCGATCCACGATCAGCGCCTGATCTTCGCCGCCACGCCGACCGAGCCGCGCACCGTCTGGTTCTCCGCCGTGGGGCTCTACACGGACTTCTCGCTGGGGACCGCGGCCGACCTGGCCTTCGCCTACACCATCGCCGCGAAGTCCGGCCTGAACCGCATCCTCTGGCTGGAGAGCGGCGCCCGCGGGCTCGCCATCGGCGCGACGGGCGAAGTCCACGCCTCGCGCTCGACCGTCCAGGCCGAGGCCGTGACCATCGAGAACGCCGCCTTCTCCATGGTCGCCACGCTGGGCGCCGACGACGCGCAACCCATCTCGCCGGACGGCTCGCCGATCTACATTTCGCGCGAGCGCGGACGCATCTATGAGCTGGCCTACAGCCTCGCCGACGACGCGGTGAAGCCGCGCGAGCTGAGCCTTCCCGCCCGCCACCTGGGCGCCGATCGGTTCGAGGCCATCGCCTGGCAGTCGGCTCCGCTGCGCATCGGCTGGATAACCCGCGCCTCCGGCGAGCTGGCGGCGATGATCCACGAGACGGCCGAGGACGTGCTGGGCTGGGCGACCCTGCCCGTCGCCGGCGGGGTGGTGGAGAGCGTGTCGGTCTCGCCCGGTCTCGACGGCGGCGACGACGAGGTGACGCTGGTGGTCCGGCGCGAGATCGGCGGCGAAACCCGCCGCCATGTCGAACGCCTCGCGCCCTTCTTCGGGCTGCTGACCGGGGCCATCGACATCGCCGACGCGAACCACCTGTCCGCCTCCGTGGTCTATCCGGCCGGCGAGCCGGCGACGAGCTTCGTCGGGCTCGACCACCTGGAGGACGAAAGCGTCCTGGCCTGGACCGACCAGGGCCAGTTCGGCCCCTTCACCGTCGCGGACGGCGCGGTGGAGCTGGAAGCCCCGGTCGGCCGCGCCGTGATCGGGCTGCATGACGAGACCCACGCGGCCGAGACCTTCGACCTCTACGCCGCCAGCCGGAAGGGCGACGCGCTGGGCGACGAGATGGCGCTGCGCGGCGTCGGCGCGCGCCTGCACCGGACCGCCGCCTATCGCGCCCGGGCGATCCTGCGCGCGTGGGGGCGCGAGCCCCGGCCCGGCGCGTGGGTGCAGCGCACCGGCGACGGCGTGCCCGGCGACCTGCGCAGCGGGTGGAGCGGCGCCGACATGCTCGACCTGACCACGGGCTGGCTGCGGGCGATCCGGCTGGAGTTCGCCCCCGTGGGCGCGGCGCCCTTCACGCTGCTGTCCATCGCGCCGCTGACCGAGACGCCGGACGACACCAAGCCCAGGGAGGGGTCCTGATGTGCCTGCCGGCCGTAGCCCTCGCTCCACTCGCCGCCGCAGGCGCGGGGACCGCCGCGGCCGGCGGGGCCGTCGCGGCGGGAACCGCGGCGGCCGCCGCTGCGACAGCAGCCATGGTCCCCATCGCCGCCACAGCGACAGCCCTTGCGCCGGCCGCGGCGGGGATCTCCCTGGGTTCGCTCGCGTCCACCATCGGCGCAGGTCTCGCCACCGCCGGCTCCCTCTACGGCGCGGTGCAGCAGTCCCGCTCGCAGAGCGCCTACGCCGACGCGCAGGCGCAGCGGGCGCAATACGAGACCATGCTGGGCGCCATCGAGGACGAGCGCACGCGGGACCGGATGCGGCAGGAGCTGGGGCGCACGCTGGCCCAGCTGGCCGCCCGGGGCGTGCAGCTCGACAGCCCGTCCGCGCTGGCCATCGGTGAGCGCGCCGCCCGCGAAACCTCCTTCGCCTCGCAGAGCGCGCGCAGCGGGGCCGCGGCCCGGGCCGGCACGCTGACAGCCGAGGCCCGCCAGTCCCGCGCCCTCGCGTCCTCCGCCCTGATGCGCGGCACGATCAACGCCGCCGGCTCGCTGCTGACGCGGGCGCCCGACCTCTGGCCCGGCCTCGCCGAAACAAGGGTCTTCGCATGACGCGCCTGACGGTCCCCGAGGCCCCGCTGGCCGGCGGCGCCACCGCGGGCGTCCCGCGTCCGGTGGACGATGGGGTCGGCCAGGCGTTCGCCGAGCTGGGCGAGCGCATGATCCAGGGCGGCCAGGCGCTGGAGGCCAGCCGGCTCAGCGCCGACCTGGCCCGCGCTCGCGTCGGCATCGCCAACGGGTTGGCCGAGCTGCGGCTGGACGCCGAAGGGCTGGCCGACCCCGACCAGATCGACGCGGCCTGGACGGCGCGCCGGACCCAGCTGCGCGGCGACCTGCTGAAAGGCGTAGATCCGCGGAACCAGGAAGCGGCCGGCATCGCCTTCGACGAGCTGGCCGGACGCCATGGGCTCGCCATCGGCCAGCGCGCCATGGAGCTGCGCCGCGCCCGCGCCCGCGCGGGCATGATCGAGCTGGGGAACGCCCTCGACGCGACCGCGGGCATCGCCGACTTCGACACGCGGGCGAGCCTGATGGGGCAGTATTCCGACCAGCTCGCCGCCGAGCTGGCCCAGGGCAACTACAGCCCTGAAGAGATTCCCGGGATGCTGGCCGCGAAACGCGAGGAACTTGCCGCGGCGGCGGCGATCCGGACCCTTTCCGAAGATCCCGCCCGCCTGCTGGCCGAGATCGACGTGGGCCGGTTCAACGACCTCAAGCCCGAGACCCGGGAGCGGTTCCGCGCCAGCGCCGTGGCCGAGGACCAGCGCCGCACGGCCGCGCTCGCCGCGCAGAGTGAGAGCGCCGCGCGCAAGCGCACGGCCGAGATCGGCGACCAGCTCGCCGAGCTGACCCGGATCGCCGCCGCCGGCCGCACCATGGAAGGCGAAGCCCTGCTTCTGACCGACCCCGAGGCGATCAGGCATCCGGGCTTCGCGGCGGCGCAGGCGGCGATCAACCTGCGCCAGACCGTGCCCGGCTTCTCCCTGATGACGCCGGCCGACATGGACCGGATGATTGCGGCCGAGGCCGCGCGCCCCGCCGCCAGCTCCGCCGACACCGCGTTGCTGGACGTGATGCGCCAGACCCGCGACGCCTCGGCCGAGGCATGGCGCGCGGACCCGCTCGCCCACGCGGCCGAGCTGGGCCTGGTCAGGGCCGGCGCCCTGCCCGGCGACCTGGCCGACCCGGCCGCGTGGGCGACGGCGCTGCGCGAGCGGCGCGCGATCAGCGGCTGGCTGGCTGAAAAGGGCTATGCGCGGTCCCCCGCGCTGTTCACGGGCGACGAGCGCGAGCGGCTGGCGGGGCTTGCCGGCGTCGAGACCCCGCCGCAGGACCGCGCGGCGCTGGCCGCGACCCTCGCCGCCGCGCTTGGCCCGGACGCCGATGCGGCCTTCAAGGCCATCGCGCCCGACGATCCGGCCTTCCGCCACTACGGGGCGCTGATCGTCGGCGGCGGCGACCAACGCGTCGCCCTCGCCGCGTTCCGCGGCCAGCAGGCGCTCGCCGGCAAGCTGGTCAAGCTGCCCTCCGAGGACGCCCGCCGGCTCGCCATGGCCGACACGCTGGGCGATGCGATGCGGTTCCTGCCCGACGAGCAGGGCGCGGTGATGGCCGCGGCCGATGCGCTTTACGGGGAATACGGCGCCGGCATCGACCCGAAGGAGGACCCAGACGCCGCGGCCGACGCCTACGCCCGCGCGATCCAGGGCGCGCTCGGTCGCCACGCGATCAGCGCCCGGAACGACGCGGGCGGCGTGCAGGAGCTGAACGGCCGCCCCACCCTCCTGCCGCTCGACCTCGCCGCCGACCAGGTGGAGGACGCGCTGGATGCGCTGGACGAGCTGGGCGACGCGGACCCGTCGCTGCTGCCCGAGGCCGGCACGCGCGAGGGAATGCGCGCGCTGTCGGCCGGCGTGCTGGCGCGGGCGAGCAAGTCCGGCGGCGCGCCGGGCTATGGCAACGGCCAGCCGCTGGCCTGGGAGGACCTGTCCGCCCTGCGTTTCACCGCCGATGCGCAGGGAAGCCACATCGTCCAGATCGAGGCCCGAGGCGAGCTGCGCGACCTGGTGGACCTGGAGACCGGCGGACCGTTCCGGATCGACCTGCGCCAGCTGGTCCGAGAGGCCGAACGCTTCGGACGCACGGTCGAAGCGGCGCAAGAAGGAGCGCGGCCATGACCTTCTTCCTGCCCGCCGAGCCGCAGCCGCGGCCGATCAATCCGGCGCCCCGCCCGCGCGCCAGCTTCGGCGACACCGCCGCCGCGGCCTGGACGCAGGCGTCCATCACGCAGAACAGCTGGGACCGCCGCGGCCAGGCCGAACGCGCGCTGCTGGACGAGGCGAACGCCAATCTCGCCCGCATGAAAGTCCCGTCGCCGATGACCCGCGAGGCGCAGGCGGAGTGGGAGCGACGCCCCGGCGGGCTCGCGCCGCTGCGCCGGGAGGTGCTGGGCGCCGCCGCCAGCGCCGCCGCCGAGGACCCCGGCCGCTGGGGCGCGCTTCCGATCAGCGAAGCCGCCTTCCAGGCCGAGATCGACCGCCGGCTGCGCGCCGAGCTGGAGGACGCGCAGACCACGCTGTCCATGGGCGGGGCCGGCGGCGGCGCGGCCGAGCTTCTGGGCGGATTTGGCAGCGCCGCAACCGACCCGCTCAGCCTCGTCATGATGCCGCTGGGCGGCTCCGGCGGGCTCCTGCGGGTGATCGCCGCCGAGGCTGCGCTGGGGGCCGTAGGCGAGGCCCTGGCGCTGCCGGCGCAGTTCCGCTCGGCCGAGGCGCTGGACCAGCCCGACCCGGATCCTCTGACCCAGATCGGCTACGGCGTGGGGGGCGGCGTGCTGTTCGGCGCAGGCCCCATCGCCGCCGCGCGCGGCGCCGGCTGGGCGATGCGCCAGTTCGGGCGCGAGGCCGGCGACGCCTCGCGCCCCGCCGCGGCCGGCGCCGTCGAGCATGAGGTGGCGACCGACCAGGCGACGGCCGCCCTGCGCGAGGGCCGACCCGTGCCGCTGCCGCCGCCCGTCTCCGGCCCGGCCGCGTTCGACCGGCTGTCCCGCCGCATCGTCGGGGCCGAGAGCGGCGGGCGCGCCGATGCGCGCAACCCGGCCAGCAGCGCCACCGGCGCCGGGCAGTTCATCGACGCGACCTGGCTGGACATGATCGCTCGCCATCGCCCGGACCTCGCCGCCACCCGCAGCCGAGCCGACATCCTGGCGCTGCGTTCCGACCCGGAGCTATCGCGGCAGATGACGGCCGCCTACGCCTCCGAAAACGCCGCGAAGCTGGAGGCGCAGGGGCTCGACGCCACCGAACCCAACCTCTACCTGGCCCACTTCCTCGGGCCGGGCGGGGCGACCAAGGCGTTGCTGGCCGATCCGGACGCGGCGGTCACGTCCGTCATGTCCGCGGCGCAGATCGAGGCGAACCGCAGGATCACCTTCGCCGGCCGGCCGCTCCAGCACTGGACGGTCAAGGACCTGCGCCGCTGGTCCGAGTTCAAGATGGGCCAGGCCGCCGATCCCGGCGCCGCCTACCAGTCGGCCAGCCGCCGCGGCTACACCGCGGGGAACGAGGTCGCGACGCCCGCGGGAACCCGCGTCCAGGTCGAATACGAGGTGGTGGACATGGACACGCTGCGGCTCGCTTCCGGCGACCGCCAGCCCCGCGACCGCTCCCGCCTCGCCCCCAGCGCCAAGGTCAAGGAGCGGGCCGCCGCGCTCGACCCCGCCCTGCTGATGCCCTCGCCGCTGGCGAGCCACGGCGCGCCCGTGGTCGGGGCCGATGACGTGATCGACAGCGGCAACGGCCGGGTCATGTCGCTGATGCACGCGGCCGACCAGTTCCCCGACCGATACGCGGCCTACGTGGACACGATCCGCGCCAGCTTCGACGTGCCCGAGGGGATCGCCCGCCCGGTCCTGATCGCCCGCCGCCGCACCGACCTGGACCCGGACGAGCTGCGCCGCTTCGTGCGCGAGGCGAACGAGGACAGCGTGGAGCGCATGAGCCCGTCCGAGCAGGCCCGCGCCGACGCCGAGGGCCTGACGCCGGAGGTGCTGTCCCGCTTCGACCCGGAGGCCGGCGGGGTCGCCGCCCCCGGCAACCGCGACTTCCTGCGCGCCCTGGTCGCCGCCCTGCCCTCGGGCCAGCGGGGCGAGCTGCTGACCGACAAGGGCGAGCTGTCCACCGTCGGGCTGACCCGCCTCCAGGCCGCCTTGTTCGCGCGCGGCTACGACGCCCCCGACCTGGTGGCGGCGATGGCCGAGGAAGGCGGGCGCGACGTGAAGGCGGCGCTGGACGCGATGACCGACGCGGCCCCCGCCTGGGCGCAGCTGCGCGCCGACGCGGCCGAGGGGCGGGTGCGCGCGGAATACGACCTGACCGAGGCGCTGACCGGCGCCGTGCGCCTGGTCGCGCAGGCGCGCGAGAAGGCCCGGGCCGAGGGAATGTCGGTGCGCGGCGCGCTCGATGACCTGATGGCGCAGGACGACATGCTGGGCGGAGGCGTGAGCCCCGCCACCGCGCGCATGGTCGGGCTTCTCTACCGCGGCGCCCGGGCGCGCAGCCGCGAGGACAGCGCCCGCGGCCTTCGGCTTTACGCCGACGAGGCCGCGCGCGTCGGCGCGGACGGCGGCGGGCTGCTGGACGACATCGCGCCGGTCGGCCCGCTCGACGTGATCGACGCCGTGACCCGCCGCCTGGACGATGCGCCGCCGCCGGCCGAGACGGGCGCGCCGACCGCCCGCGCCGGCGCCGACGAACCCGCGCTGATCGACGTGGCCGGCATGGACGATGCGGCGTGGCGCGACGGCGCGGGATCGGCCGCGGCCCGAGCCGCCGACGATCAGTCCGCGGCCGAGCTGCGCGCGTCGGTCGCCCCGCGCGCGACCGAACCGACCCCGGAGGCCGAGGCGCAGGAGGCCGCGCGCCAGCTCGACATCAAGCGCCGGACCGAGGCGCTGTCGCAGGCGCAGCCCTTCGAGACGATGGACGAGCTTTACCAGCTCGCCCCCGATGCGCAGGCGCAGCTCGCCGGGATCGGCGAGCGGCTGTCGGCCGAGCTGGGCGTGACGTTCAAGAACCCGGGGATCAAGAAGCGCGAGACCACAGAGGAAAAGATGGTCCGCAAGGGATACAGGCGGATCACCCAGCTGACCGACATCGCTCGCGGCGGCTTCGTGGTGGACACGGCCGCGCAGGCTGACGGGATCGTCGCCGCCTTCCGTGAGGCGGGCCTGGACTTCGTGGACGAGGGCTGGACCCGCAAGCCCGACAGCGGCTTCGTGGACCGCAAGGCGCTGCTGCGGCTCGACAACGGCTTGCTGGCCGAAATCCAGATCTGGTCCGCGCCGATGATCGAGGCGAAGTCCACCCGCGGCCAGGCGCTCTACACCAGGACGCGCTCCGCCACCGATCCGGACGAGATCGCCCGGCTCAACCAGGAGCAGCTGGACCTCTACAACGATGCGCTGGCCCGGTCCGACCCGGCGCTTCAGGCGCTTTTTGGGAGATCGAAGGCGCCGAACTCCGGCTCGAAGATCGTGCGGAACACGACTTCCGACGGCAGCTCCGACCCTTCATGGCCCACATCGAGCCGGTCGACTTCCGACCAGCCTTCGCCCGGCGAGAGCAGCGCGAACGCCTTGGACCCGACGATGACCGCCGGTCGCCAATCCCAGTTCACGAACACCATGGAAGATCCCTCATCAGCACGGGACATCCAGAATATCGGCGCCCCTGACGGTCAAGTCAATGACGCGCCGGAAGGCGACTTCCCCGTGACCATCGACGGCGTGGAACTGCGCGCGTCGGACATTCTGCGCGACTTGGACGAGGACCAGGACTTCGCCGAGCAGGTCGCGCTTTGCGGCTTCGGAGGCAAGCGCGATGGCTGATCTGTTCGACTGCCTGCAATCGGCGATGGATGCGGGCGAGATGGACCCGCACCGCGGGACCGCCGCGCAGCGCGACTACGACGAGCTGTTCCAGCGGTATCGCCGCCACTACCCGGACGCCGCCGCAGCAGCCATGGCCGAGCAGGACGTGAAGCGATCCCTCGCGCGCGCCGTCACCAGCCGCCGCCATACCGTCCTCGCCCAGCTCCAGCGGATGCGGGCCAACCAGCATTTCGTCGGCCAGGCCGCGCGCCCGGACCTCGCCGTCAAGAGCCTGCTGGAGCGCGGCGAGGGGCGCGGCCATACGCAGGAGTCGGTCCGCTCCACCCGCGACGCGCTCAGCCGCCAGCTGCGCGGGATGATCCCCGAGTTCCTGCAACGCAACGCCCGCGACCTGGCCGGTCGGCCGCGCAACCGCGCGCTGCTGGGCGACGTGGTGCGCGAGCTGCATGGCGAGGGGTCGGGCAACGCCGAGGCGGCGCGGATGGCCGGCGCCGTCCAGGCCGCGTTCGAACGCGCCCGGTCCCTGTTCAACGCCCATGGCGGCGACATCGGCGAGCTGGAGGATTTCGGCCTGCCGCACAGCCATGACCCGCGCCGCCTGCGCCAGGCCGGGTTCGACGCCTGGCGCGACGCGATCCAGCCCCGGCTCGACTGGTCGCGGATCGTGGATCACCAGACCGGCGCGCCCTTCGCCAGCTCCCGCGGGGCGTCCCCGAACGCGGCCGCGGCCGAACGGTTCCTTCGCGACATCTATTCCAACCTCACGACGCACGGCTGGGATGACCGGGCGCCTTCGCTGATGACCGGCGGGGCCGCGCTGGCGAACCGGCGGGCGGAACACCGTGTCCTGCACTTCCGCGACGCCTCCAGCTGGCTCGCCTACAACGACAGCTTCGGGCAGGCGAACCCCTTCGACGCCATCGTGGCGCACCTGGACGGGATGGCCCGCGACATCGCCCTGATGCGGGTCCTCGGACCCAATCCCAAGGCCGGGCTGGAACACGCGATCCAGACCGCGCAGCGCGCCGCCTCGCAGGCCGCGGACCCCGTGGCCGAGCGGCGCGTGAAGCGCGCGGCCGTGCAGGCGCGGGCCATGCTCGCCCACCTGACGGGCTCCGCCAACGACCCCGCCGACACCGGCATGGCCGCTTTCCTCGCCGGGACGCGCAACGTGCTGACCGCGGCGCAGCTGGGCTCCGCCCTTCTCAGCTCGCCGACCGACCTCTGGACCCAGCACATGGCCGCGCGCGCCGTGGGGATCGGGCACGGCAAGGTGTTCGCCCGCTTCGTCTCGCTGATGGCCTCGGGCTCCACCCGCGAGACCGCGGCCCGCATGGGCTACATCGCCGACACGCTGGCCGACACCGGCTCCACCGCCGCGCGCTACCTGGGCGACGTGTGGTCGCCCGAGATCACCGAGCGGCTGGCGAGCTTCGTCATGCGCGCCAGCGGCCTCGCCCGTTGGACGGACATGAACCGGCTCGCCTTCCAGATGGAGTTCGCCGGGCTGATGGCCGAGCAGGCCGGCCGGACGCTCGACCAGGTGGACGAGCCGCTGCGCTCGATCCTCCGCGGCAAGGGGTTCGATGACGCCGAATGGGCGTTGCTGGCCGACCCGGCGCTGCACTTCCGCACCGACACCGGCGAGACCTTCCTGGCGCCGAAGCACTGGCGCGAGGCCGCGCTGGCCGCCGGGCTGGACATGGCCGAGGCGGAGGGCCTGTCGATCCGCGTCCAGGCGATGATCGAGGAACAGATGGAGTTCGCGGTTCCCTCCGTCTCGCTCGACGCCCGCACCGCCCTGATCGGCGAGGCCCCGCCGGGCACGATCTATGGCGAGCTGATCCGCTCGACGGCGATGTACAAGAACTTCGCGCTCAGCCTCACGCTGAACCAGGTGCGCCGGACCATGGCCCAGCCGGGGCCGATGAACCGCGCGCTCTATGCAGGCCAGCTGATCGCCGGGCTGACCTTGCTGGGCGGGGTCGCGGTGCAGTTGAAGGAAGTCGCCAAGGGTCGCGACCCGCGGCCGATGGACGATCCCGCCTTCTGGGGCGCGGCCGTGTTCCAGGGCGGCGGGCTCGGGATCTTCGGCGACTTCTTCTCCGCCTCCACCAGCCGGGCCGGCGGCGGCTTCGCCGAGACGCTGGCCGGCCCCGTGGTCGGGCTGGGCGCGGACGTGGCCCGCGCCGTGGCCTCCAACGCCGACCGGGCTACGCAGGGCAAGGCGCCCCTGATCGGCCGCGACGCGGTGAACCTCGCCCGTCGCTACACGCCCGGAAGCTCGCTCTGGTATGGGCGCCTCGCGCTGGACCGGCTCGTCTGGGACCAGCTGCAGGACATGCTCGACCCCGAGGCGCGCACCCTCTGGAGCCGCCAGGAGCGCAAGGCGCAGCGCGACCGGGGCAACGCCGCCTGGTGGCGCAAGGGCGAGACCGCGCCCGACCGCGCCCCGACCTTCTCCAGCCTCGCAGGGGACAGCCGATGACCACCGAAGCGTTCATCCCGGCCGATGACTACACCGTCGCGGGCGTCGGCCCCTACCCGATCCCGCACGCCTATGACGAGACCGCGGCCCTGACGGCCGAGGTGGTGACGGGGACGACGACGCTGACCCTGACCGCGGGCATCGACTTCACCGTCAGTCCCGAGGCGAAGGCCGCGGCCGGCAACCTCAACCTCACCGCCGCGGCGGCGACCACCCACGCCGGCAAGACCCTGCGCATCACCCGGGCGACCCGCGTCGAGCAGGGCTGGGAAAGCGCGGGCGGCGCGCGCGAGACCGGGCTGGAGGATCAGCTGGACCGCCTGACCCGCGGCATCCAGGACCTGGAGCGCAAGGCCGCCTATCTCCAGGCGGCGTTCGCGCGGACCCTGCGCATCCCCGAGCTTCTGTCGAGCGTGAGTCCCCTGCCCGCGCTGGCCTATCGGGCGAACCGGCTGCTGGCCTTCGACGCGCAGGGCGACCCCATCGCGGCCGAGCCGACCGTGGCGGTGATCGCGGACGGAAGCTGGATCATCGGAACCGCCGTGACCGCCTACCTGGTGACGGTCGATGCGGCCGTGCAGGTGATCGAGACGCAGGGCTACGCCGCGCGCGGCGACGGGGGCCACGGCTCCTACCGCAAGGTGGCCGCCGATCCCGGCCATGCCGGCAAACTCCAGACCGCGGACGGCGCCTGGTGGGAGCTGATCGACGAGGAACCCCTGTCCCGCCAGGTCGGCGCGAAGTGGAACCTGGCCGACGACGACACGGCCGCCATCAACGCCTTCCACCACATGCTGCGCGTCACCGGCAAGGCGGGCCGGCACCCGGCTGGTCACGCCTTCTGCGCCGGAACGGTCTATTCCGGCGGCGTCCGCGTCCGCGGCGCCGGCGCGTCGCCGAACCACCTGTGGACCGGCGGCGGCACCTGGATCCACTCCAACGGTCAGCCCATCTGGTCAACCGCGCCGGACGTGGACACCGCCACGCTGTTCTCCCACGAAGTGATCCTGGACCTCGGGATCACCTGGGCGGGCGGCGCGCTCAACAACGACGACCCGGCCCACCCGGCCGGGACCATCAACCTGTTCGAACAGCCCGGCTATGTCGGCCAGATCGGGTTCCAGCTCGGGCGCAACCTGCGCTTCATCCCGACCAGGACCGAGCTGCTGCTGGCCGACCCCGAGGCGACCCCCACCGTCGGCGGCGACGGCGTGGTCACGATCCGGGGCTGCGCCGCGCAGGACGTGAGCGGCTGGGGCTTCTACCTGTTCGCGCAGTTCGGCAACTCGCGGATCGCGGACTGCTACGGCCGCCGCTGCGGCGGCCCCGCCGTCGCCTACTATGAGGCGCTGCAGCCGGGTCTCGGCGCCTATCGGGGCGGCACGCTCAACTGCGCCTCCGCCACCGTCGACGTGCGGATCGACGACCTGCACACGGTCAACGGCCCGGACAACGAGACGAGCCCATGGCACCCGACCGCGTATGACGGCACCGGGACCTTCATCCTGATCGGCGCCGACAAGGCGGAGATCGACGCGCAGGACTACCCCTGGGACGCGACCAACAACGTGACCCTGGGGACCGTCCATTCCGAGGGACACCAGAACGCGCTGGTGGTGCGCAGCGCCAAGTTCTTCAGCTGCGAGGACCTGAACAGCAACGCCGGCGACGTGATCCTCGGCTGGCTTGGCAACCCCAGCGGCGACACGCGGGTGCTGATGACCAAGACCCGGCTCGCCCACGGCGCCGACATCCTGGCGTGCCAGTCGCCGCATGTGGACCTGGGCACGGTCATCAACGCCACGCCCGGCGAGAACAGCGACATCCGCTTCTGGACCGGCATCCATGTCGAAGGCGTCGCCGAGGGTTACGGCTTCGATGATGTCTACAGCGACGGGATCACTCTGGTTCCGGAACCCGACATCACCACCGCGCCCGGCTACGCCGCGAGCGTGAAGGCTCACAACCGCCTGCCCTTCGTGCGGACCCGACTGCTGCCCACCCACGTCAACAACAACAAGCTGCCCGCCTTCGCCGCGACCGCCGGCGGGGCGATCACCAACTGGACCAGCACCGGCGGCGGCGGTTCGTCCGTCACCGGGGTTCAGCCCTTCGAGGTCGGCCTGGAGGGAGGGCGCCAGCTGTCCTACTCGGCCACCGGCTGCACGCCCGGCAAGCTGCACACGCTCATGTTCCGACTGCGCTGGACCGGCGAGCTGGGCCTGGGCGGCACGCCTTACGCGATCCGCGACGGCGGCGGCGACGTGATCCTGACCCGCGACCTTGGCGAGGGCGCGCAGGAGAACGGCGACCTGTGGCGCTGCATGAACTTCATCGCCCCCGACAGCACCGTCACCGTCAACTTCTACGGCGGGACCGAGGGCGTGTCCGCGATCTTCTCCTGCCCGATCCTGGTCGAAGGCGCGCTTGATCCGGTCGGCCGCGGCAACCTCGGCATCTGGCCCGCCCGCGGCCAGATGATTTCCACCTTCGTCTAAGGAGACACGCCATGCCCGCCTTCTTCAACGGCCACGGATCGGCGGCCTTCGGCATCCCGGCCGACGACCTGCCCGTCACCCCCTCCGACACCGAGGACCTGCCCAAGATCGCGCACGCGATCTACTGCGCCGGGGGCGGGACCATCGTCTACGACACGCTGGAGGGCGAGAGCCGCGAGCGCGAGGTTCCCGATCATTTCACGTTCTTCTGCGCCGTCCGGCGCGTGCGGGCGACAGGCACCACCGCGACCGGCATCGTCGCTTCGGTGTTCTGATGCACCGCGCCCGACTGGTCACGCGGCGCGCGGCCTCGATGGCGGCGCGGGTTCGCGCGTCGCTCGAAACCCTCGCCATCCCCGGCGATCCGTTCCCGGTGACGCTGCAGCGCGACGCCTCGGGCTATTCGGTGGCGGAGACCGGGGCCGATTTCCTCGCGGCCTACACGGGGGCCACCTGGCATGTCTCGCCTTCGGGGAACGACACCACCGGGGACGGCTCCTCCGGCGCGCCCTACGCCACGATCGGCAAGGCGGTGACGGAGGCGAGCGCGCTGGACCGCATCCAGCTCG
>JAYZWL010000141.1:0-24994 GCA_036154955.1 Pseudomonadota bacterium
CGCCGCCGCGCTTGCGCCGCACGGCGCAAGCGCGGCGGCGGGGCGGGGCGCCACGACGGGCGCGGACGGAACCGGAGCGGGAGGCGGAGATGGTCGAGGCGGAAGCGCCGCAGGACATGCGGATCGAGGCGGAGGGCTGCGCCTTCGTGGAAGGGCCGGTGGTTCTGCCCGACGGATCGGTCGCCTTCGTGGACCTCGTGGACGCCTGCGTGCGGGTGACGAAGGACGGCGAGACCCGGGTGCTGGCGACGCTGCCCGGCGCGCCCAACGGCATGCGGCTGGGCCCCGACGGCGCGCTGTGGATCGCCAACAACGGCGGGCTGGGGCTGAAGGCCAGGGGCGCCCTCCACCTCGCCGATCCGCAGATCCCCGGCTGCATCATGCGGCTTTCGCTGGACGGGACATGGGAGACGGTGGTCGACAGGCTCCCCGCCCCCGACCGCAACCGGCCCAACGATCTGGTGTTCAGCCCCGAGGGCTGCGTGGTGTTCACCAACCCCCGCAACTGGGAGGCGGTGGGCCGCGACGACGCCGCCTATGCCGGCGGGCAGCTGGTGCTGGCGAAGCCGGACGGAACCACCGTCCTCCTGGCGGAGCCTGACTTTCCCAACGGGCTCGCCTTCCATCCCGACGGCTCGCTGCTGGTCGGGCTGACCACCGGGCACCGTGTGGTGCGCTACGCCTGGAAGGGCGGCGCCCCGCTGGGCGCGCCGGAGCCGTTCTGCCAGCTTCACGACATGTTCCATTCCGACGGCATGGTCGTGTCGGGGGAGCGGGTCTACGTCGCGGGCTCGGTCTGCAACGAGATCGCGGTGCTGGACCTTTCGGGAACCTGTCTGCGGCTGATCGACTTCGGCCGCGGCTCGGGCCCCACCAACCTGTGCGTGCGGGGGGACCGGCTGTGGGTCACGCTGGGCAAGGCGGGGCGGGTGGTCTCGATCCCGGCGCCGGTCTGAGGGCGCCGTCCGCGACGGGGATGCGCAGGGGCGAAGGCGGACGCTGACGCTGGGTCAGATGCTCGGCCCGAAGGCGGCGACGAGGAAGTCGACCAGCTCCTCGCGCATCCGCCCCGGCGCCGGAACCGGCTCCGGTCGCTCCGCCAGCCGGGCGACGCGGCGCGGCAAGCCCGGCTCGACCGTCGAAAGCAGGACGTTGGCCACCATGAAATTGAACCGCCAGCGCAGGGTCTGGGGCGACAGCCAGGGCGCGGCGCGGCCCAGGGCGGCGATGTAGAGCCGGTCGAGGTCGTCGAACTCGTCCCGCACCAGCGCCAGCGACCAGGGCGTGGGCTGGCGCTGGCGGCCGATCAGCAGCAGCGCCAGCATCGGCCCGGTGTCGCCGTTGAAGAAGGGCGAACAGAAGGCTTCGATCACCGCGCGCAGCGATGCGGGCGGACGACCGGGCGCGGGCGCCGCGCGCAGGCCGCCTTCCAGCCGCGACAGCGCGTCGAGCTGGATGCGGACCGAGCGTCGGGCGACCGCGCGCAACACCTCGTGCGTCAGATCCTCGGGGCCGGCGAAATGCCAGCCGATCTCGGCCCGGTCGACGCCGGCGCGGGCCGCGATGGCGTCGAGATCGGGGCTGGCGCTTCCCTGCTCCGCGAAATGGCGCTCGGCGGCGAACAGGATGCGGTCGCGGGGCGCCTCGGGCACGCTGCGCAGCGACGGCCCGCGCGACGCGGCCTGCGGCGGCCGGGCCGGCGTCGCGTCGCCGGGGGGCGAGGCGGCCTGCCCGCCGCCGGCGGCGGCGCTATCGGTTGGGTGTTCCATACGGTTACTATGTGTGGAATGCGCCGGTCGTCAAACGAAACCGTGCGAAGGTCACTTGCTAAGTATACGGAACTTATAAGTATTCTCGACGCGACGCGACGCGACGCGACGCGACGCGAGGCGAGGCGAGGCGAGGCGAGGCAGGCGAGGCGTCGCCCCCGACCCGGCCGCGCCCCGCGCCGACGCTCCCGGCGTCAGCCGGCGGTGAAGCCGCCGTCGACGGGCAGGGCGGCGCCGGTGATGTAGCTCGCGTCGTCCGAGATCAGGAACAGCGCCGCGGCCGCCACCTCCTCCGGCCGCCCCACCCGGCGCATCGGGGTCACGGCGCCGGCGGCGGCGCGCACCTCCTCCTCCGGCCGGTTGGGCAGGTCGGGGCGGTTGCCGAACTGCACCATCATCGGGGTCTCGATCGGGCCGGGGCACACGGCGTTGGAGCGGATGCCGTCGGGCGCGAGCTTCAGCGCCAGCGCCTTGGCGAAGCCGACAACCCCGTGCTTCATCGCCGAATAGACCGGCGAATAGCGCGAGCCCACCAGCCCGGCGGTGGAGGCGGTGAACAGGAAGGCCCCGCCGCCCGCGGCGCGCAGATGCGGGATGGCGGCGTCGGTGGTGGCCATGACCGAGCGCAGGTTGAGGTCGATGGCCAGCGCCAGCAGGCCCTCGTCCACCTGCTCCACCGCGCCGGGGCCGGGATGGCCCAGATGGTTCCACACGAAGTCCAGCCGCCCGAACGCCTCCGCCGCCTGGTCGGCGACGCGGCGGGCGGCGGCGAGATCGGAGAGGTCGGCGACCAGCGGCAGCGCCTCGCCCCCCGCCTCGCGGATCGCGGCGGTCGCCGCTTCCACCGCCGCGGCGTCGTGGTCGCAGACCGCGACCCGCGCGCCCTCGGCCGCGAACATCGTCGCGCCGGCGCGCCCCATGCCGGAGCCGGCGGCGGTGATCAGCCCGGCCTTGCCGTTCAGACGGTTCCCGTTCGCGGCCATGATGTCGTCTCCTCCCGATCTGGCGCGACCCTCGCGCCGGGCGGCCTCGGACGGGCCGCTTTCCAGGGGTCTTTCTAGCGCGGATCGGCGGGGGCGAGACTTGCGCCGGGGTCGGGCGGGGGCGAGCGACGGTCAGGCTCGGCGCGGGCGGGCGGCGAGGCGGCCGGGAGGCGGCGGCCGAAGCGGCGCGGTCGGAGAGCGCGCCCCGGACCTGATCCGGGGCCTCGCGCGGGCGGCTTGCGCGACGCGGCCCCCCCCGGGCGGGCGCCGGCGGCTCGCGTCGCGAGGCCCCGGGTCAGGCCCGGGGCGCCGTCCGCATCCCCCCGCCGTTTGCCGCCACGACGCTCCGGATACGGGGGGCCGGCCGCCGGCTCAGCTCTTCTCCCGCTCCGCCTCGAACACGTCGGCCACCCAGTCGAAGCTTTTCCACGGCGGCTCCGGCGGGGTGTGGCCGGGGGCGGGGACGTAGTCGGAGGTCCGCGCCTCGCCCATCCGCGGGATGTAGCGGGGGCAGTTGGGAAAGATGTGCTCCGCCGTCACCCGCACCACCCGCTTCGCGCCATGGTGGCGGGCGGCGGCCTCCGGGCTCTCGTCGATCTCCGCGATCCCGTTGATCCGCATCCGCGCGGCCGAGCCGTCGAACTTCCCCCCGCCGAAGTCGAGGAACAGAAGCCCCACCCGCGCCGAGCGGCGGATGTTGCCCAGGCTGCGATACATGCGGTTGCCGTCGTAGTCGGGGAACTCCACCGTCGCCGGCCCGACGATCTTCACGAAGCCCGGCGCGCCCCCCTTGAACGAGCAGTCCACGCTTTCGTCGGAGGCGGTGGCGAGGAAGAAGAACCCGGCCCCCTCGATCAGCGCCCGGTCGGCGTCGGAGAAGGCGCGGTGCATGCGGTGGGTTTCCAGCCGGTCGGCGACGGCGCGCCCCTCGTAGCGGTCCTGCAGCGCCCGCATGTCGTCATGATAATAGGCCATGGATCCTCCCTTGCGCCGGTCGCCCTTCGCGGGGCGCGCCTGCGGCGGCCGCGCCCCATGGACGGGCGCGCCGGGGCATGAGAGCCTATATGCGGCCGGTTCGCCAGCCCCGGCCCCGCCCTGACCTGCGGAGCGTTCCTCATGCGCAGCCTCCCGATCGCCCTCCCGCCCCATGCCGGCCCGCTCCGCGCCGCCGGGCCGGACGCGCCCGTCACCGACGCCCCCGTGTTGAAGCCGGGGACCGAGATCAGGGCGGAGCGGCCGCGGATGTGGAAGGTGATCCTGCTCAACGACGACTTCACCCCGCGGGAATTCGTGGCCGCGGTGCTGCGCGCGGTGTTCCGGCTGAGCGAGGATCAGGCGTATCGGGTGATGATCACCGCCCACCGGCGCGGGGTCTGCGTGGTGGCGGTGTTCACCCGCGACGTGGCCGAGACCAAGGCCCAGGCCGCGACCGAGGCGGGAAAATCCGCCGGCTACCCGCTGCGCTTCGTGACCGAGCCGGAGGAGTAGCGGGCGGGAGAGGGAGCGGGCGTCCGGCCGCGGCGCGCGACCGGGTCGGCGCGCGGCGTTCGCGCGGGCGCGGATCCGGCCTGTTCGCGGGCGCCGCGGAATTCTTTCGCACCTGCGATAGAAATTGCATCGCAGAACGGTTCCGAAGTGTTACTTTTGCGGACGCCGTTCCCGAGTCGTCATCCCGGCCCGTCGCGCCCCCCTCCCCCCAGGGAGCTCGCCATGTCGTCCGACCTGCCTCCCGGCGCCGCGGAGACCCTGCGCGCCACCGCTCCGCTGATCCAGGCCCGCGGCCTCGACGTGGCGCGCGAGACCTATCGACGTCTGCTGCGCGATCCGGAGGCGCGGGCGCTGTTCGACCCCTCCCACCTGCGCGGGGCGAAGCCGGCCCAGCCCTCGGCGCTGGCGCTGGCCCTGCAGGCGCTGGCGGAGGAGGCGCGGGATCCCGACCGCCTGCGGCGTTCGGCGCAGCGGATCGCGGAGCGGCATGCCGGCCACATGGTGCGGCCCGAGCATTACCCGCAGGTCGCCGCCGCCCTGATGCGGGCGCTGGAGCGGGTCTTCGCCGAGGCGCCCGACGGCGCGGTCCCTCCCGGCGCGCTGGCGGCGTGGTCCGCCGCCTACTGGCATTTCGCCGACGCCCTGATGGCGCGGGAGGCCGAGATCGGCGCCCGCCATGCGACGGAGGCGGGCGGCTGGGCCGGCTGGCGGCCGTTCCGGATCGCCCGGATCCGGGACGAGAGCCTGACCATCCGGTCGCTGGTGCTGGAGCCGGCGGACGGTCGCCCCGTCGCCCGCCACCGGCCGGGCCAGCATCTCAACCTGCTGTTCGATCTCGGCTCCGGCGGGGCGCGGGAGGTCGGGGGCGCGGGGGACGGGCGCGTCGGGCCTCTGGCGCGGCGCAGCTACTCGATCTCCAGCGCCCCCGACGGGCGGAGCTATCGCATCACCCTGCGCCGGCAGGCGGGGGGCGCGGTCTCGGGCTGGGCGCATGAGCGGGCGCGGATCGGGGATGTGGTGCGCGCGACGCCGCCGGCGGGGGCGTTCCACCTGGACGAGGGGGGGCGGGCGCCGGCGGTGCTGCTGTCCGGGGGCGTGGGGCTGACGCCGATGGTGGCGATGCTGGAATTCATCGCCACCGCCGCGCCGGAGCGGCGCGCCCAGTTCGTCCACGGGGCCGAGAACGGCGCGACCCACGCGATGGGGCCGCATGTGCGGGCGCTGTGCCGGGCGATGGGGGCGCGCTGCGACGTGTTCTATCGCGCCCCGGGGCCCGGCGACGTGGCGGGCATCGACTACGACCATCGCGGGCTGATCGGGCCGGACTGGCTCAAGGTCCACACCCCGCTCGGCGAGGCTCGCTATTTCCTGTGCGGCCCCCGCCCGTTCCTGCGCGCCATGCTGCGCGGGCTGCTGGCGCTGGGGGTGGAGCGGGAGCGGATCGCCTACGAGCTGTTCGGTCCGGCGGACGAGGCCCTGCCGATCTGACCCCGATCCCGGCGGGTCCGCCAGGCCCGCCGTCCCCGGCGCTCAGTCCGCCCTGACCGGCGGCGGCGGCGGGGTTCCGGCCGAGGGCGCCAGCGTCGCGCCGGCGGGGCCGGGGGCTGGTCCGGGGGCGGGGCGGGGGCCGGGCCCGATCTCGGCCACGATGCGGCGCACGATGGGCATGCCCTTCTCCGCGCTCATCCCCGCCTTCAGCCGCGGGTCGTAGAGGATGCGCAGCAGGTATTCGTCATGCCGGGTCAGCAGCGCGAATTCCTGGTCGTCGTTGAAGATCGAGGGCCGGGCGCGCGGATCGTCGTTCAGCAGGCCCAGCGTCTGGGTCAGCTCCTCGTGGATGCAGCTCAGCCGCAGCACGCCGCGCAGCTCGTCCTTGATGGCGATCGTGGCCTGGTTCTTCCAGCGTCCGTTGATCTTGGACCGCCCCACCTGGCCCACGCAGGGGAACACGTCGTTGCGCGCCCATTCCTGGATCAGCCCGATGCGCCCCTCGCCGCCGTTGCGCAGCATCTGGGCGACGAACTGGTCGCGGACCCGGGCGCTGGCGATCAGGATGAAGATGTCGGGTTCGGCGTTGACCTCCCGGAACTCCAGCCCGGTGATGCGCGAGATGCGGCCGGTCAGCTCCCGGTAGGCGTCGAGGTCGGCGTCCTTGACCCCGTCGCCGGTCACCTTCCAGCGGATCGGGCCGCGCCACTTGACCAGCTCCACCTCGGTGGGGCGGGAGACGAGGGAGGTCGCGCTCTCGAACTCCATGTGGAAAGCGATGGCCTCGAAATCGCGGATCAGGTCCTCGTCGCCGAAGGGCGCGTCGGGCGGGTCGATCTCGGTGCGCATCAGGCCGGCGGCCTGGTAGTTGGCCAGCGTCCGGGCGTAGCGGGCGTCGATGCCGTCGGCGCAGCCGGCCAGCAGCGCCAGCGCCGCGCCCAGCGCGGTCGAAGCGAGCCGGCGGGCGCGTCGGCCTGGACCGCGGGCGGGGCCGGTCGGGGCGCGGGACGCGGGAGGGGCGAGGCTGGCGCGGGCGAAGCGCAGGCCGGGCAGGGCGGGAACTCGGGGCATCTGCGCTCGATTCTGCGAAGGCTCGGAGTTGCGGAGGATACCCAACCCCTTCGCGCCGCGCCATATTCGCGGATGCGGCGCCACGGCGCGGAAGCGAAGGAGATCAAGCGGATGGCACGCGGACGTGATCCGGGCCGGGCGGCGGCCGGTCGGGCGGGCGCGGAAGCGGGGCGGGCGCCCCGCCGCGCATCGGTTCGGGAACGGGACCGAAGCCCGCGCCGGCCGGCGGGCGGGGCGGCGGCGCTGGCCCTCGCCCTGCTGCTCTGGGCGGGTGGCGCGCCGGCGCAGGAGACCGGCCTCCTGCAAGGGGAGGTCATCGTGCGGCTGCCCTCGGGGGACCGGATCTCAAGCCTCGACGCGCTGCAGGCGCTGGCGGCGGGGCATGACCTGGTGGTGTTGGGAGAGATCCACGACAACCCCCGCCACCAGGCGTTGCAGGCGGAGATGGTGCGCCGGCTCGCCCCGGTCGGTCTGGCTTTCGAGATGCTCAAGGCCGCCGACGCCCCGGCGCTGGCCGCGGCGCGGGCGGCGGGCGACGACCTGCGCCCGGGCGCGGAGGCGGGGGGCTACGCCGCCTACCTGCCGGTCATCGCCGCCGCTCCGCCCGGCGCGCCGATCGCCGGCGCGGGGCTGAGCCGCGCGCGGCTGCGCCAGGCCATCGCCGAGGGGGCGGCCGCCGCCATCGGCCCCGCGCTGTTCGAGGCGGGGGGCGCGCCGGATTCGGACGCGGGGGCGGTCTACGGCCTCTCCGATCCGCCCGACGCCGACCGGCAGGCGGAGGTGGAGGCGGAGATGGCCGCGGCCCATTGCGGCGCGTTGCCCGAAGCGATGCTGCCGGGCATGGCCGAGGCGCAGCGCCTGCGCGACGCGGCCTTCGCCGCCGCCCTGCTGCGGGCGCGGGCGGAGGGCCGCGCGGCCGCCGCCGCGGCGGCGACGCGCGACGCCGCCGGAGACGCCGCCGGAACGGGGCCCGCGGTTCTGGTGACGGGCGACGGTCATGCGCGCCGGGACCGCGGGGTTCCGGCCTATCTGGGCCGGGCGGAACCGGGTCTGGCCACCCTGTCGGTGGCGATGGTGGAATGGCCTGCGGACGTCTCCTCCGTTTCGGCGGACCTCGGGTCCGGCTGGCGCGCGGCGCTCGCGCCCTGGGCGTCTCCGGGCGGTCCGGCCGAGGCCGCGCCTTTCGACGTCGTCGTCGTCACCGCGCGCGCCGGGCGCGACGATCCCTGCGCCGGCTTCGCGAAGCCGGCGCAGTAGCGGGGGGCCGGATGGCGGCCCCTTCGGTCCGGGTCGCGCGAGTGCGCGGGACGGGCGCGGGGGACGGGGGCCAACGGGGTGGGAGGCCGGTCTCGTCCCCGCCCCGGCCCCGCCCCCTGCGAACAGGGCGGCCCGGAAAACGGGATGGCGTCGTGCGGGATCAGCCGAACAGAAAGTCGCCCTCCCCCAGATCGCGGACGGAAACGTCCTCCAGGATCACCCTGGTCTTGCCGAAGGCCACCATGGCGTCGCCGCGGAAATCGGAGATCCGCAGGTCGCCCATGTCGTCGGCGCCCGCGAACTCCAGGTGGTCGAAGCCCAGCGCGAAGTCCTTGACGGTGTCCTTGCCGTCGCGCGCGCCGAACTGGAAGACGTCGCGCCCCTTGTCGCCGCGCAGCAGGTCCGCGCCGCGGCCGCCGATCAACAAGTCGTTGCCGCCGCCGCCGACCAGCTGGTCGCGTCCGCCGCCGCCCTGAAGCGCGTCGGCGCCGCCGCCGCCCTTCAGCACGTCCTTGCCGCCGCCGCCGTTCAGGAGGTCGTTCCCGGCGTTGCCCTTGAGCATGTCCTTGCCGCCGCCGCCGAACACGAAATCGTCGCCGCCCTGGCCGAAGAGCCGGTCGGCCCCGCCGTCGCCATGGACCGAGTCGTTCCCGCCCTGACCCTTCACGAGGTCGTTCCCGGCCCCGCCATGGGCGTCGTCGTCGCCGGCGCCGCCCTGCAGCCGGTCGTTCCCGTCGCCGCCGTCCAGCGCGTCGTTCCCGGCGTCGCCGAACAGGAAGTCGTCGTCGGCCCCGCCGAACAGCTGGTCGTCGCCGTCCTCGCCCCGCACTTCGTCCGCCGCCTCGCCGCCGTCGAGCAGGTCGTTCCCCGCCCCGCCCAGCAGCAGGTCGGCCTCGCCCTCGCCCCATATGGCGTCGTCGCCGGCCTCGCCCCGCAGCTCGTCGTCGCCGGCCCCGCCCTGCAGCGCGTCCGCGCCCTCGCCGCCCATCAGCACGTCGTCGCCCGCCCCGCCCGACAGCGCGTCGGGGGCGTCGCCGCCCTCGATCCGGTCGTTCCCCTCGCCGCCCGCGATGGTGTCGGCGCCGGCCCCGCCCAGCAGCGAGTCGTCGCCCGCGCCGCCGTCGATCACGTCGTAGCCGTCGCCGCCGTCCATGTAGTCGGCCCCGCCGTCCCCGGTCATCGCGTCGTCGCCCCAGCCGCCCAGGATCCGGTCCGCGCCGTCGCCGCCCGACAGCGTGTCCGCGTCGCCGCCCCCGTCCAGCGTGTCCGCGCCCGAGCCGCCGAAGAGCTTGTCGGCGTCGTCGCCGCCGAACAGCCGGTCATTGCCCTCGCCGCCCTCGATCTGGTCGCGGCCCGCGCCGCCGTCGATCGAATCCGCGCCCGCCTCGCCATAGAGCCAGTCGGTCTCGGTCCCGCCCTGGATGCGGTCGTTCCCCTCGCCGCCCCAGATCCGGTCGACGCCTGCGCCGCCCATCAGCAGGTCGTCGCCGCCGTCGCCCCAGATCGAGTCGTTCCCGCCGGCGCCGTCGATGGTGTCGTTCCCCTCCGCGAAGGCGAAGGACAACAGGTCGTGCCCGTCCGCATCGTCCCGCGCCGCCAGCACCAGCGCCCGGTCCGACGCCGCGGTGACCGAGAGCGACGAGACCTGCGCCCCCCAGGCCACCCGCGTCTCCCGCACCAGATCGAGCCGGCCGCTGGACGCGATCTCGTAGACTTTCAGCGTGTCGGAGCCGTCGGCGCAGAACAGCAGGTCCCGGCCGCCGAGCGACACGTGGCGCGCCTCGGTCGCCCCCGCGACCGAGGACAGGCGGGTCAGCCGGCCCGCGCCCGACAGGGCGTAGACCACCAGCGCGTCGGGGGCCGCGGCGAAGACCATGGCCCGCCCGTCGACCGCGGCGGCGTCGACCGAGGCGACGCCCGCCAGGTCGAACCGCGTCTCGGCGTCGCCGAAGCCGCGCTTGTCGGTCATCGACAGGCGGGCGGAGGCGACGTCCCAGACCGAGATGGACCCCTCGTCGGCCGAGGCCGCCGCCACGAAGCGGCGCGCGCCGATCACGATCTCGGCCAGCGCGTCGATGTCGGAGATCGGCCGGGCCGCGTCGTCCTCGACCCGGGCCACGACCGACAGGCCGGTCGCCGACCAGCGCATCAGGGTCAGCCCGCCCTCCCAGCCGCCGCCGGCCAGCGCCATCAGCGACCCGCCCGAAACCCAGGCCGCCACCGCGCCCGGGTAGATCAGCCCGTCGCCCCAGGCGTGGTCGAGGCTGTCGAGAAGCTCCGGCGCCCCGGCGGGGTCGAGCCGCGACAGGCTCACCCCGTGGCCGGCGGTGACCAGATAGGTCTGCGCGCCCCAGGTCACCGCGTCCAGCGCCGGCGCGCCGGTCAGCAGGTCGTTGGCGTCATAGTGCATGGCGGTCTGCGACCAGACGGCGCCCAGCGTGTCGCCGGCGCCGATGGCGAAGGCCGCGACCCCGCCCGAGCCGGTTTCGGCCCCCGCGGCGTAGAAGCGATAGGCGCCGTTGTGGAGCAGGCCGACGCTGTCGCCGGCGCCCGCGGCCGCCTCGCCCGCGTCCCGGTCCTCGTCCCGGACCACAAGCTGACCCGAGGCGCCGTCCAGCCCCTTGTCGCCGCGCAGCCGGTCGCCGGCCTCGCCGCCCAGAAGCGTCTGTCCGCCGTTGCCGCCGGACAAAGCCCTGGCGACCGCCGCCGAAGCGTCGTTGGTCATCCTCGTCCCCACCCCTGGAGATTGCTGTCGTTCGCCGGGGTGTCTTACGAGGCGTCGCGTATAGTCGTAGTAACGCGACTTGGTTATGGAATATTTTCAGCGCAAACAGGGGATAAAGCGCCGTGGTTTCGGGTTTCTTTCCTGGTTTATTCAGGGTTGCTCGCCAAGGTTTCGCAATCGTTTGAGGGTTAATAGAAAGACGCCCCGTCAAGGCGCGACGGGGTCTCAGCGCGCGGCCGGGACTGGGGGAAGAGAGGCGCTCAGCCGCCCTTGCGGATCACGAAGCGCCGGCCGCCGCGCGGGTCGGGGTCCTGCGCCTCCAGCGCGTGGCCCTGCTCGGCGCAGAAATGCGGCATGTCGATCACCGCCGCCGGGTCGTCGGAGACGATGGCCAGCCGCGCCCCGGGCGCGAGGCCGGCGAGGCGCTTGCGGGCCTTGAGCACCGGCAGGGGGCAGAGCAGGCCGCGGGCGTCGATCTCTTCGGCGACGCGATCGGCGGCCGCGGGGTCGGTCGGCTCGGCATCGTGCATGGCGGGGCTCCGGACGGGGGCGCGGGCGGGTCTCACGGCTACCGCCGGGGGGCGGACGGGGCAAGAGGGCGCCGCCGGGGCGCGGCTTGCGCCCCGGGCGGGGGGCGCCTAGGTTCGCCGCGTCCGTCGACGGAGACCGGAATGACCGCCCCCGACCGCCCTGCGCCCGCCGCCCGCCCCGCCTCGCCGTTCCGGCGGGCCGGATCCGCGGCGCTCGCCATCGCCGCGCTGGTCTGGCTGGCCGGCGGCGCGGCCGCGCCGGCGCAGGAGCCGGGGCGGGGCGCCGAGCCGGAGACGCCGGCGGCCGAAGACCCCGCGGCCGACGCCGCGTCGGCGGCCGAAGACCCCGCGCCGGAGCCCGAGCGCGTGCTTCGCCCGCCCGCCTTCGCCTACGCCGTCACCGACGGACGCGCCATCGAGGCGCCTCTGGGCGGGGCGACGGGCGATGCGGCGCGGGGGCGCGGCATCTTCCTGTCCGACCGCATCGGCGGTTGCGTCAGCTGCCACGCCGCCCCCGGGGCGCCGCGTCGCAACGAGGTTCCCCGCATCCTGCGCGACCGGCTGCCGCCGATGCCGCCCGAGATCGCGCCGTCCCCCGATCCCGACGCCGTTCCCGACCCGGGGGAGGGCGAGCCGGTGAGCGGCGACGGTTCCGGCGACGGCTCCGGCGACGGGGGGGCGAGCGACGAGGCGGGGCGCTCCACCTCCCGCTCCCGTCTCGCCCCGTCGGCCGGTCCGCCGCCCCCGCCCCGGCCGGCGCGGGAGGACGGCGGCGACCCGTCCGGCGAGGACGCGGAGACCGCGGAGCAGGCGCAGATCGATTCGGGCGAGGCCGACGCGGACGGGCGGGGCGAGCGCGCGCGCCGCCGGCCGTCGTCGTCGTCAGGCGCGCCCCGGCACGGACCGCCGCTGCTGCCGATCCCGGTCGGCCCCGATCTGGCGGGCGTCGCCGCGCGGCTGAGCGTGGGGGAGCTGCGGCTGGCCGTGGTCAATCCGCAGATCGGGCGCCCGGGGTCCCGAATGCCGGCCTATCACCACGTGTCGCTGGCGCTGGCCGAACGGGCGCCGGCGCTGCGCCAGCCCTGGCTGTCGGCGCAGGAGGTGGAGGACGTCGTGGCCTATCTCGCCACCCTGACCGAGCCGGGCGCAGCCCCGGCCGAGCCGCCGGAGACCTCGCCCGCCGCGCCGCCGCCGACCGATGGCGCGCCCGCCGCGCTTCCGCCCGCGTCCGGCTCCGCTCCCGACACGGCGAAGTGAGCCGGTTCCGGGGCCCGAAAGGGTGACGCCGCCGCCCGCAGGCGCCAGAACGGTCGCCGAGGCGCGCGCCGCCTCGACGGTGGGCTCGCCCGGCCCCGCGCCGCAGCGGCGATCTGACGAGCGCCCCGATGGGGCGACCTGATACCGCCCCAAGGGGGCGGACCGAAGACCGCCCGGATGGGGCGAGCCGGAAAAAGCGCCCCCCGGGGCGGATCTATCGATGCGCCCCTTCGCGGCGCGGGGAGCCCGGATGACGGATATCGGCCTGGTCACCGCATTTTTCGGCGGGTTGCTCAGTTTCCTCTCGCCCTGCGTGCTGCCGCTGGCGCCGCCTTACCTGGCCTTCATGGCCGGCGCCTCGCTGGAGCAGCTCTCGGACCGGGAGACGGTGGACCGCGCGGTGGCGCGCAAGGTGTTCGTGTCGTCGCTGTTCTTCGTGGCGGGGCTGGGCACGGTCTTCGTCAGCCTCGGCGCGACGGCGAGCCTGGTGGGCCAGACCCTCAACGCCTGGCGCTATGAGTTCGGGATCGGCGCGGGCTTCGTCATCTACGTGCTGGGCCAGCATTTCATCGGCTTCCGGCGCGCCCCGCAGACGGTGGCGGCGCTGCTGGCGCTGCTGGCGGTCGGGGCGCTGGCCACGGGGTCGGACCTGGGCGCGCAGGTCGCCGACCACTGGCCGGTGCTGGCGGGGCTGGTCGCGCTCGCCGCCGCGCTGCGGTTCTCCGGGCACGAGGCGCTGCCCTTCCTGATGCGGGAGGCGCGCTTCGACGCCGGCGGCGCGGCGGGGAGCTATGCGGGGGCCTATGTGATCGGCCTCGCCTTCGCCTTCGGCTGGACGCCCTGCATCGGGCCGGTGCTCAGCTCCATCCTGTTCCTCGCCGCGCAGCGGGACACGGTGGGCGAGGGGGTGGGGATGCTGGCCGTCTACGCCCTGGGGCTCGGCGCGCCCTTCATCCTGGCCGCGGCCTTCGTGCAGCCGTTCCTGCGCTGGATGGCCGGGTTCCGCCGGCATCTGGGCCGGGTGGAGGCGGCGATGGGGGGGCTCCTGGTGATCGTCGGCGCGATGATGATGACCGGCACGTTCGAAACGCTGGCCTTCTGGCTGCTGGAGACCTTCCCGGGCCTCGCCGCCATCGGCTGAGCCGGGGACTGGCGCGGGCGCCGGCCCCTGAGCCGGACGCGCAACCCCAGACCGACAACGGCGCCCCCGCGCGGGTCCGCTGCATGGAGCGACCGTTGGCCCGGGGCTCCATCGCCCGGGCGCCGGCGCTTCCCCGTGGGAGACGGAGCCGCCGGCGCGCCCGTCCCGCGCCGCGTCGGCGCCCGCGCGCCATCGGGCGCGCGGGTCGGGGCGCGGCCTCCCGGCGGGGGGGCCGGGCGGACGGCGTCAGGCCAGGGCGGCGCGCACGGCCTCGTCCACCGCTTTCAGGGCGGCGGGCACGCCGGCGCCGTCGGGGCCGCCGGTCTGGGCCATGTTGGGCCGCCCGCCGCCGCCCTTGGCGCCCAGCAGCGGCGCCGCGGCGCGCACCAGCGTCACGGCGTCCACGCGGTCGGTCAGGCTTTCCGAAACCCCGATGACGATGGAGCCCTTGCCGTCGGCCTGCGCCGCCAGCGCCGCCACGCCCGGCGCGCGGGCCAGCAGCTCGTCCACCGCCGCCTTCATCTCCTTGGGGTTCAGCCCGTCCACCTCGCGCAGGGTCAGCGCGACGTCGCCGATCATCTCCGACGCCGCCTCGCCGCCGCCGGTGGCCAGCTTGCGCTTCACGTCGCCCAGCTCGCGCTCCAGCGCCTTGCGCTCGGCCTGCAGGGCCTCGATGCGGCCGGCGAGCTCCGCGGGCGTCGCCGACAGCAGCGCGCCGGCTTCCGCCAGCACCGCGGTCTGGCGGGAGACATGGCTCTCCGCCGCCTCGTGGCACACCGCCTCGATGCGGCGCACGCCGGCGGCGGCGCCTTCCTCGCGCAGGATCTTGAAGAAGCCGATCTGGCCGGTGTTCCTCACATGCGTCCCGCCGCAGAGCTCGATCGACCAGGCGTGGTTCTCGCCCGCATCGGTCCCGCCCATGGAGACGACGCGCACCTCGTCGCCATACTTCTCGCCGAAGAGCGCGCGGGCGCCCGAGGCGCGGGCCTCGTCCAGCCCCATCACCCGGGTCTCGACCGGAGAGCAGGCGCGGATGCGGGCGTTCACCTCGGCTTCGGCGTCGGCCAGCGCGGCGGCGTCGATGGGGCCGTCATGGCTCACGTCGAAGCGCAGGCGGTCGGGGGCGACGAGCGACCCCTTCTGGGCGATCTGGTCGCCGACCCGGCGGCGCAGCGCCTCATGCAGCAGGTGGGTGGCGGAGTGGTGGGCGCAGAGCGCGTCGCGCCGGTCCCGGGCCACGGTCAGCGTCGCGCCCTCGCCCAGGCTCACCACATGCGCGTCCTCGCCGAGGATCCGGGCGGTGTGAACGTAGACCCCGTCGGCCCGCTTCTGGGTGTCGGAGATCGCCAGCCGCACGCCCTTGTCCGTCACCGCCTCGCCGGCGTCGCCGGTCTGGCCGCCCTGTTCGGCGTAGAAGGGGGTCTGGTTGAACACCACCTCGAACGGCTCGGGGCCCGAGACGTGGGGGACCTCGGCGCCGTCGCGCACCAGCGCGACCACCGAGGCGCCGGCGCGGATGTCGGCGTAGCCCAGGAACTCGGTCGCGCCCACCCGGTCGCGCACGTCGTACCAGACCTTCGCATTGCCCGCGTCGCCGGTGCCCGACCAGGCCGCGCGGGCCTTGGCCTTCTGCGCGTCCATGGCGGCGTCGTAGCCGGCCTGATCGACCTCGCGCCCGGCGCCGCGCAGGATGTCGGCGGTCAGGTCCACCGGGAAGCCGTAGGTGTCGTAAAGCTTGAAGGCGGTGTCGCCGGGCAGGGGGGCGCCTTCGGCGAGCCCCTCCATTTCCGCGTCCAGCAGCTTGAGGCCGCGGTCGAGCGTGGTGCGGAACCGCTCCTCCTCCGCGCGCAGCGTCTCCTTGATCAGGCCCTGGGCCTCGCGCAGCTCGGTGTAGTGGCCGCCCATCAGGTCGATCAGGGCGGGGGCGAGCCGGTGCATCAGCGGCTCCTTCGCGCCCAGCAGGTGGGCGTGGCGCATGCCGCGGCGCATGATCCGGCGCAGCACGTAGCCGCGGCCCTCGTTCGAGGGCAGCACGCCCTCGGCGATCAGGAAGGAGGCGCAGCGCAGGTGGTCGGCGATCACCCGGTGCGAGGTCACCATGGACCCGTCCGGCGCGTGGCCGGTCAGCTCGGCCGAGGCCTGGATGATCGGCTGGAACAGGTCGGTGTCGTAGTTGTTGTGCACGCCCTGAAGGATGGTCGTCACCCGCTCCAGCCCCATGCCGGTGTCGATGGAGGGGCTGGGCAGCGGCGTCGAGGACCCGTCGGGAAAGGTCTCGAACTGCATGAAGACGAGGTTCCAGAACTCGATGAACCGGTCGCCGTCTTCATCGGGGGAGCCCGGAGGGCCGCCGGCGACGGAGGGCCCGTGGTCGTAGAACAGCTCCGAGCACGGCCCGTTGGGCCCGGTGTCGCCCATCCGCCACCAGTTGTCGTCGGAATTGATGCGGATGATGCGGTCGTCGGGCAGGCCGGCGATCTTGCGCCACAGACCCGCCGCCTCGTCGTCGGTGGCGTGGACGGTGACGAGGATCTTCTCCGCCGGCAGGCCGAAGACCTTGGTGGAGACCTCCCAGGCCTGCTCGATGGCCTGGTCCTTGAAATAGTCGCCGAAGGAGAAATTCCCCAGCATCTCGAAGAAGGTGTGGTGCCGGGCGGTGTAGCCGACATTGTCGAGGTCGTTGTGCTTGCCGCCGGCGCGCACCGATTTCTGCGAGGTGGTGGCGCGGGAATAGGGCCGCGTCTCCAGCCCGGTGAACACGTCCTTGAACTGGACCATGCCCGAGTTGGTGAACATCAGCGTCGGGTCGTTGCGCGGCACGATGGGCGAGGAGGGCACGACCTGGTGGTCGCGGCCCGCGAAGTAGCCCAGGAAGTCGGACCGGATCTGGTTGCCGGAAATCATGCGTCGCGCGCCCCGTTCTGTCGCCTTGCCGGTGGTTTCGCGGCCCTTTTCGGGCGCGCAGGGAGGTTTAGGGCGCGGGGCGGGGCGGAGCAAGGGGAGAGAGCGCGCAGGCGTGGCTTCGCCTTTCGCCGCGAGACGTGCGGGGGCGCGTCGTCCGGGCCTCGCCGCCGGGCCTGCCGGCCCGTCCGGCATCGTCCCGCCCGCCGTCCCCCCGCCCGCCGACCTCTCTCCCGCCGGCCTCTCTCCCTTCGACCCCGTGTCGCGCCCGCGCGGCCGGGAGACGGCGCCTCCGGCGCGCCGCCGGGCCGCCGCGCGGGCGGGGCCGGGCCATCGGGCGCGCGGGTCGTCGCGCGGCCTGCGGTCATCGGGATCGGGGGCGCCTCAGGTGCAGGCCTCGATATGGCGCTTGTATTCGGCGGCCTTGCGATGCACCTCGCTCGCCACCCGACGCAGCCATTCCTTGGACTTCCAGCTTCCGCGCCGCCAGCCGGCATGTCCTTCGTGATAGGCCAGATACTGGTTGTAGGCGTCGTCCATGGCGATGCCCGCGTCCTGCGACTTGTGCATGTACCAGCCCACGAAATCGGCGGAATCGAAGAAGTCGTCCCGGTCGGCGCCGGAATTGCCCGTCTCGCGCTTGTACCAGGCCCAGGTGCCGTCCAGCGCCTGGGAGAAGCCGTAGGCGGAGCTGACGTAGCCGGTGGGGATGATGCCGAGGAAATAGGTCCGCCGCGGCCGCACGTCGGGCCGGAACGAGCTTTCCTTCCAGATGATCGCCATCTGCACGTTGGCCGGCGCGCCCCATTTCCGCTCCGAGCGGATGATGGCGCGTTCCCAGTGCGGGCGCTCGTCGAAGATCGCGCAGGCGTTCTCGACGTTGGGCGGCTGCGAATTGCTGGCGCAGCCGGCGACGAGCGCCAGCATCGCCAGCGCCGCGAACGGTGAAGCCTTCATGGGCCTGCCTGCGTTGTTTTCTTGGGTCGTCTGCTCGTTGTTCGGGCCAGCATAGCGCAAAGCGGCCGGCGCGCGAACCCCTCCGGGGGCGGGAGGGGGGCGAAATCCGGCGCCGGGGGGCGCTTTTCGGATCGGATCGGGGTGTGGACGCGGGCGCAGCCCCGGCGGGGTCAGCCGGCGGCGAGGCGGTCGGCGAAGGCGGCGAGCCGGTCGAGCGCGTCCGCCAGCGCCGGTTCGGCCACGGTCAGGGCGATGCGGACATGCCCCTCGGCGGCGGCGCCGAAGCTCTCGCCCGGCATGACCGCGATGCGCTCCTCCTCCAGCAGCCGTTCGGCGAAGGCGAGACCGGTCAGACCGGTCGCCCGGATGTCGGGCATCACATACATGCCCCCCTGCGGCGGCGACAGGCGCAAGCCGGGGCGCTGCGACAGCGCGGCGCGGGCCAGGTCGCGGCGGGCGCGGAAGGCGGCGCGCAGGTCGGCCTCGATCGCGTCGCCCTCGCGCAGCGCCCATTCGCCGGCGTCCATGATGAAGCGCGGCAGGCCGTAATTCGCGTTCAAGGCCAGGTCCACGATCAGCGCCGCGATCTCCTTCGGGGCCAGCGCCCAGCCGAGGCGGGACCCGGTCATGGCGTGGGACTTGGACAGGGAGCCGATGACCACGGTGCGCTCCGCCATGCCGGGCAGGGCGCGGGGCGACAGATGCGGCTGGTCCCAGGCCATGCCGTCATAGACCTCGTCGGAGATCAGCCACAGGTCGTGCCGGCGGGCGATCTCGGCGATCCCGGCGATGGAGGCCGCCGAATAGACCGCGCCGGTGGGGTTGTTGGGGGAGTTGACCAGCAGGGCCCGGGCCCCCGCGCAGGCGGCGTCCAGCGCCTCCAGATCCGGCTGGAATCCGTCCTCGGGCCGGGCGCGCACGATGCGCGGCGCGCCGCCCGCGGCGCGGATGGTGCCGGGATAGGTGGTGTAGAGCGGGTCGATGGTCACCACCGCCTCGCCCGGGTCGATGACCGCGCAGAGCGTCTGGAACAGCGCCGCCTGTCCGCCGGCGGCCACCACGATCTCGTCCGGGTCGACGGGCGCTCCGGTGCGGATCGCGGCGCGCGCGGCGATGGCCTCGCGCAGGCCGGCCGAGCCCATCACCGGCGAATAGCCGGTGCGCCCGGCGCGGGCGGAGGCGTCCATGGCGTCGAGGATCGGGGCGGGGGTGGGCTGCTCGTGCTCGCCGATGGTGAGCATGGTCACCGTCTCGCCCTTCGCCTGCAGGGCGCGGGCGGCGTAGACGATCTCCCACCCCGAGGCGCCGCCGTCGAGGATGGAGCGGATGCGGCGGGACGGTTGCATGGGGCTCTCCTGGCGAGGGGGCGAAGGGGGGCGGAGGCGGCGCGGCGATGGGCCGGCTTCGCAGGCGGCGTTCCTTCGCGCGCCCGGCGCGGGCGGTCAAGGGGCGGCGCCGGGCGGGGACGGTGAGTCACGGGGGGAGCCCCGCCGGAGCGAGGCGCCGCGGCGAGGCGCGCGCGAGCCCCGGCGAGGCGCCCGCGGCGCACGGACCCGGGGCGCCCGGGCGGGCGCGGGGGCGGCGGCCGGGATCCGGGCGGCTCGCGGGGAACGGTCATGCGGAGGCGGGGCGCCTCGTGGCGGCGAGCGGAGGCGCCGCCGCATCCCGGCGCCCTGATATGTCGGCGGCCGGGGCGCGGCGGAGGCGGCGCCGGGCGCCGGTCGCCGCCGGACCGCGGAACGGGGCCTTCGCGCGAGGGGAACACGTCCCGCGAAAGCCGGCCTTGCGCTGGACGGGGACGTGGGACGGGGGATGCGGGACGGGGACGCGGGGCGGGGGTGCTGCGGTCGCGGTCATCTCGCGCCGCGCGTCCCGTCGCGGCTTCGCGCCCGACCGCGGACAGAGGCCCGGGACGGCGGGTCTCCGGGATCGCAGGCGCCGTCCACCACGTGCCGGAGCCGGGACGCCGCCGTCCGGGTCGCGGCGCTCCGTCGCCCGATATGTCCGCGGGGGGGCGGGCGCGACGGGTCGCAGCGAGTGACGGAAGGGGCCGGTGGCCGGCGTCCTGGCGGCGGGGCGGGCGACCGGGGTTTCGCGAGGCGCCTCCGGTCGCCTTGTCCAGCGTCGTCAGGGGCGTGACGTTCGCGGTCGGCCCCGCGCCCGACGCCCCGCAACCCGACGCCCCGCAACCCGAAGCCCCGCAACCCGAAGCCCCGCAACTCGCCGCCTCCTGACCCCACATCCCCGCGCCCGACGCGCCGGGGCGCGACCGGCGGGGGCGGAGACCTCGGCCAACCGCGGCCCCCGATCCGCGCGCCGCGGGCGGGAGCGGGCCAGGGGCGCGACCTTGCCGCGGCGCCTGCGGGACGTGGCCGTAGCCCCCCTTGCGGCGCGGCGCGCTTTGCGGCCCCATGGGGACCGACCACGCCTCGCCCCCCGGCCGCGTCCCGAACCGCCCCCGCGCGCCGGGCGCCGGCCCAGACCCCGGAGCCGCGATGCCCCACGATCATCCTCACGCGCATCCCCACGGCGCCGTCCCCGATGCCGGACCCGGCGACGCCGCTCACGCCCCGCAGGCCGGCGCGGCCGCGCCGGACGGCGCCGGGATGCCGGTCCGCGCCCTCGCGCTCGTCCCCGCGGGCGACGGGCCGGCCCCCGCCGACCGGCTCTCGCTGCCCTACGACGCCCGCTGGCGGCGCCGCGGGCGGCTGGTGACCGAAGGCGGCGAGGCGATCCTGCTCGACCTCCCCCGCGCCGCGGAACTGTCGGAGGACCTCGCGCTGGCGCTCGAGGACGGCCGCCGCATCGCGCTCGTCGCGGCGCCCGAGCCGGTGGCGGAGGTGCGCGCCGCCCCCGACGCGCTCGCCCGGCTCGCCTGGCATGTGGGCAACCGCCACACCCCGGCCGAGATCGCCGACGGCGCCCTGCGCATCCTGCGCGACCATGTGCTGGAGGACATGCTGGCGCGGCTGGGGGCGGAGATCCGGCGCCTCGACGCGCCCTTCCGGCCCGAGGGCGGGGCCTACGGCATGGGCCGCACCCACGGCCACAGCCATTCCCACGACCCCCATCACGACCCCGACGCCCATCTGCGCGACGCCGCGCCCGGGGACGGAGGCGCCGCGTGACCCTGTTCCATCCCGACGCCAAGCGCACCGACGAAGGCGCGGCCCGCATCTGGGCGCGCTACGAGCTGATCTACACCGGCGTCGATTTCGGCGCGGCGCTCTGCTTCGTGATCGGCTCGGTCATGTTCTTCTCCGAGGCGTGGATGATCCCGGGCACCTGGCTGTTCCTGGTGGGCTCGATCCTCTTCGCCGCCAAGCCCAGCCTGCGGCTTGCGCGCGAGATCCAACTTCTGCGCCGCGGCGAGGCGGAGACGCTGGCCGAGCGGGCCCGGCGGGCGAGGGGCGGATGAGCGGTCCGGACGCCCCGCCCGATCCCGGCCCCGCCTGCGCGCCTGCGCCCGCACGCACGTCAGCGCCCGACTGGCTGCAGACCCTCACGCAATGGCTGTCGCCCGGCTATCCGCTGGGAAGCTTCGCCTATTCCCACGGGCTGGAATGGGCGGTGGAGGCGGGCGACGTGCGGGATGCGGACGCCTTCCGCGACTGGCTCGCCGCGCTGCTGGCGCATGGGGCGGGGCGAACGGACGCGATGCTGCTCGCCGCCGCCTGGCGCGATCCGGAGGATCCGGAGCCCGCCGCGCTCGCCCGTGCGCTGGCCGCGTCCTCCGAGCGGCGTCTGGAGGCCGAGGCCCCCGGCGCCGCCTTCGCCCGCACCACCGTCGCCATCCGTGGCCATTCCGCCGAGCCTGCGCCCCTGCCGGTGGCGCTGGGCCGCGCGGCGGGGCGGGAGGGGATGCCGCTGGAGACGGTGGCGACGCTCTACCTGCACGCCTTCGCGGCCAACCTGACCTCCGCCGCGCAACGCCTCGTGCCGCTCGGCCAGACCGAGGCGCAGGCGGCGCTTTCGTCGCTCGCCCCGCTCTGCGCCGAGGTGGCGGCGGAGGCGATCGCGGCCGATCCGGACGACCTCGGCGGCGCTTGCCTGCGGGGGGACCTCTCGGCCATGCTCCACGAAACCCAACGCACGAGGCTGTTCCGATCGTGACCCAGACGCCTGTCGCCGCTCCTTCTCCCGCTTCCGCCTCCGGTCCCGCCAAATCCCCGCACGGGCCCTTGCGCGTCGGCATCGGCGGGCCGGTGGGCGCGGGCAAGACCACGCTGACCGCCGCGCTCTGCCGGGCGCTGGGGGGGCGGCTGTCGATGGCGGTGGTGACCAACGACATCTACACCTCCGAGGACGCCGAGTTCCTGATGCGCGCCCAGGTTCTGCCGCTGGAGCGGATCCGGGGGGTGGAGACCGGGGGCTGCCCGCATACCGCGATCCGCGAGGACGCCTCGATCAACCTCGCCGCCATCGCCGAGCTTCAGGCCGCGATCCCGGATCTCGACCTGGTGGTGATCGAGAGCGGGGGCGACAACCTCGCCGCCACCTTCTCGCCGGAGCTGGCGGACCTGACGCTCTACGTCATCGACACCGCGGCGGGGGAGGAGATCCCGCGCAAGGGCGGGCCGGGGATAACGCGATCCGACCTGCTGATCATCAACAAGACCGACCTCGCGCCCTATGTGGGCGTGTCGCTGGAGGTGATGGAGAAGGACGCGGGCCGGATGCGGCGGGGCGCGCCCTTCGTGATGGCCGACCTGCGCCACGGCAAGGGGATCGAGGAGATCGCGGCCTTCATCGCCCGCGAGGGCGGGCTGAACCTGGCGCCTGTGGCGGCGGAGTAGCGGGCGGGAAGAGACGGGGCGAAGAGACGGGCCCGCCCGGCGCCCCGGCCGCCCGCCGCCGCGGGCGGGGCCGCGAAGTCGGGCGCGCGGGCGGTCGCGGCGGCTCCCTCCCTTCCGGCCGGGCGGGCCGGCGCCCCCGGTCGCGCCGGCGGGGCCCGGGCGCCGCGCCGGCCCCGGCGCCGGGGCGCGGGTGGAGAGGAGCGCGGGCGGATAGGGCGCGCGCGACGGCCCGCTCGCGAAACCGTGCGCGGGCCGGGCGATGGATCGTCGCGAAATCGCGCTAGGCTTTCCGCCGCCGCGCATCCTGCGCCGCATATGCGAGGCGTCCGGTCCGAGGCGCCCGCCCGACCGACGCCAGGGAGACCGACCTCATGCTTCTTTCCCGACGCCAGACCCTCGCCGCCGGAGCGACCGCGCTGGGCGGCCTCGCCGCCGCCCGGCTCGCGCCCTTCGCCGTGCCCGCCGCCCGCGCCGGCGCCGCCGACGCCTACAGGACCGCCTCGGGGGAGATCGTGGTGCATCCCCTCGCCCACGCCTCCTTCGCGATGACCACGCCGGGCGCCACGATCTACGCCGACCCGGTGGGCGACCCCTCGCTCTACGCCGGCCTTCCCCCCGCCGATCTGGTGCTGATCACCCATCACCACGGCGACCATTTCAAGCCGGAGACGCTGGCGGCCATCGTCGGCGACGACACCGCGCTGGTGGTCAACCCCACGGTGATGGAGGCGCTGCCGGCCGATCTGAAGGCCCGCGCCGCCGAGATCGCCAACGGCGGCGCGACCGAGGCCAAGGGCGTGCCGATCTCCGCCATCCCCGCCTACAACCTCACCGAGGACCGGCTGAAATATCATCCGAAGGGGCGGGACAACGGCTATGTGCTGGAGATCGACGGGACCCGCGTCTACATCGCCGGCGACACCGAGGACATTCCCGAGATGCGGGCGCTCGACGGCGTGGACATCGCCTTCGTGCCGATGAACCTGCCCTACACGATGACTGTGGAGCAGGCCGCCTCCGCCGTCGCCGAATTCGCGCCCGGCGTGGTCTATCCCTACCACTACCGCGACAGCGACCCGATGGAGTTCGCCCGACTGGTGGGCGAGGCCGCGCCCGCGGTCAAGGTCGTGCAGGGCCCCTGGTACGGCTGAGACCCGCGCCCCCCTCCCGGTTGCGGCGCGCCGAGGCCGCCCGCGCCTCCCTCCCCCGCTTGCGGGGGAGGGTTGGGGAGGGGGCTCGCCCGAGGGGGCAGGCGTGCGGACGCTGACGTCAGCCGCCGACAGCCGCCGTTCTCAGCCCCCGGTCGCTTGCTCGCCTCCATGGCCCGCCGGCGCGCCCCAAAGCGCCTCCACCCGCGCGTCGCGCCCGCAGTTCCAGCGGTAGAAGCGGTATTTCAGCGGGTGGGTCTTCGCGTAGTCCTGGTGATAGGCCTCGGCCGGCCAGAACCGCGCGGCCTCGCGCAGGGGCGTGACCACGGGCTGGCCGAGCGCCGCCGAGGCCTCGTCCAGCGCCGCCCGCGCCGTCGCCGCCTGCGCGTCGTCCTGCGCGAAGATCGCGGTGGCGTAGCTCGGCCCCCGGTCGCAGAACTGCCCCCCGGCGTCGAGCGGGTCGACCGTGCGCAGGAAGGTCCGCACCAGCGTCGCGTAGGAGATGCGGTCGGGGTCGAACAGCACCTCGACCGCCTCCAGATGGCCGGTCCCGCCGGCCGAGACCTGGGCGTAGCTCGGCGCCTGCGAAGCGCCGCCCGCATAGCCCGACACCGCCTCGATCACGCCGGGCAGGGCCTCCATGTCCGATTCCACGCACCAGAAGCAGCCGCCGGCGAAGACCGCGGTTTCGGGTTCGGCCGCCGGGACGGCCGCAGGCGCGGCGGCCAGCGCCAGCGCCAGCGCCAGCCCGGCGAGCGCGGACAAGGCGCGGGCCCGAGGGCGCGCCGGGGCGGATGGCGGAGACAGAGCCGGAGAAGGGGGCGGCGGGCAGGCGCGGCGCATGAGGGTCCTCCGAAGGTCGTTCCCGCGAAAGATCGCGTCGACGCGCGCGCCGCGCCATGCACGCCGGATCACGACCGCGACAGCCCGGAGGCCCGCGGACCCGTCGCGGGAGCGGGCCGGAGGACGCCGGTCCGAAGCGCGCGCGGCCGGACCTGCGTCATGGCGCATCCCGGAGCCGGATGGCCGCCCTCCGGGCGATCCCACGGCGCGCAGGGCGCCTCGCGCCCCGCTCCGACCAGAGCCGACCGGCTCCGCGCCGACCGGACCGAGCCTGTCCGCCAGACGCCTCCGACCGGGGGGCGGGGATGGCGCCGGGCGCGCCGCCGCCGCCGCCATGCCCTGCGCGCGGCGTCGCCGGCCGGCCCGCATCATCGCCGAAGCGCGGAACGACGCCGGATGAGGCGCCTGACAGGGGATCGCGACGGCGGCGCCGGCGGGGCTGCGCGCGCGTCGCCCTCCGACGAGCCCCCGGCGCGGCCGGCGCGCGGGACCCGACCCCTCGCCGCGCGCCGCGGGCCCGTCGCCGGGCCTGCGGACGCCGCCCGCTTTTCCGGGGCGCGCGGGACGGAGGGCGCGCCCGGGAACGCCCCGCCTCGGCGACCGGCGTCCATGTCCGTCGCGCCTGGCGAACCGCGGACGA
>JAYZWL010000142.1:0-5353 GCA_036154955.1 Pseudomonadota bacterium
CGCGCCGGTCCGCGGCGCCGCCGGGCGCCCGGCCGACCCGCCGCGCGGGCGCCCCGGCGCGGCCCTCGTCCGGGCCGGTCGCGCGGCCTCCGCCGCTCCGGCAACCTCGCAGCCCCGTGACCGCGGCGCCGCGCCGCTTGGCGTCGCCCCGCGGCTGGGTGAAGGATGCCGGCCATGCGACGGTTCGGAGAATCCTGGCGGCCCGGCGTCCCGTATCGGGACCGACCCGGCGCCTATGCGCTCATCCTGGGCGACGACGGCCAGGTCCTGCTCGCCGCCACGCCCAACGCGGGCGAGGCGCTGCTCCTGCCCGGCGGCGGGATCGACCCGGGCGAAAGCCCGCTGCGCGCCCTGCATCGGGAGGTGCGCGAGGAGACCGGCTGGTCCGTCGCCCCCATCCGCCGTCTCGGCGCCTGGCAGCGTTACTGCTACATGCCCGATTACGGCTTCTGGGCGCGCAAGGTCTGTCATGTCTACCTGTGCCGACCCGGCCTGCGCAAAGGCCCGCCGACCGAGCCCGACCACGTCCCCGTCCGGGTCCCCCTGCCCGTCGCCGCCCTGCGCCTGAGCCTGAGCGGGGAGCGCTGGTTCGCGGCCCGAATGGCCGCCGGGCTGCTCACCCCCCGGCCCGGCCGGCGATGAAACCCGGCCGCCGATGATCAAGGAGCCCGCCATGCAAGCGCCCCGCCGCCGATCCGCTTCCCGTCCGGTTCTCCGGCGTCTCGTCCGGGGGGCCGGCCCCGCGCTCGCCCTGCTGGCGACGCTTCTCGCCTGGCCCGCCGCGCCGGCGCTGGCGGATGGCAAGGACGGCCCCTCCGCCGGGCCGAACATCGTGAACGAGAGCGACAGCATCTCCGACGACGTGCTGCCCGGCGCCCCCCCCGCCGGCCGGTTCGAGGACGGCGGCGGCGCCATCCGGGAGGTCCGCATGGACCCCAAGGCGCCCGAGCGCTACCTGGGCGTCTGGTCCGGCCCGCTCGCCCCGATCAACATGCGCTATTTCGAGGTGGAGGGCCCGCCGGTCGGCGACGCGGTGCTGACCATCATGGACGTGAAGGGCAATCTGGCCAGCGGCATCATCCGCTGGAACGCGCCCGAGGTGGATCCCGCCCCGCAGCGCTGGCTGGGCGCCTTCACCCTGTCCGGCCACATCATGGTGCTGAACGCGCACGCGATCCTCTACCAGCAGGATCACCGCCGCTATATCGAGGCGGACATGATGCTGCCCAGCGGCAAGTATTACCGCCTGCGCCTCAGCCGGGTCGAATAGGCCCGGGCGCCCCCGGCGCGGAATCAAGAAGGGCGGCCCGATCGGGCCGCCCTTTCGCGTTTCCGGGACCGGCGGCCCCCCCGCGCCCGGGGTCAGTCCCAGTCCGGCGCCACGCCGTCCGGCCCCTGCACCAGCCGCCCGTCGGGCTGCGCCAGCGCGGCGATCTCGTCGATCTCGGCCGTGGACAGGGTCACGTCGAGCGCCGCGGCGTTCTCGGCCAGCCGGGCGGGGCTGGCGGTCTTGGGAATGGCGATGGCGCCGCGCGCGAGCAGCCAGGCGAGGCAGGCCGTGGCGCCCGACACCCCATGCGCCGCCCCGATCCGGGCCAGCGTCGCGTCCTGCGCGGCCCGGCCCTTGGCGAGCGGCACATAGGCGGTCAGCGCCATGCCCTGCGCGGCGAGCTGCGCCAGCATCGGCGACTGGTCGAGCCAGGGGTGATATTCCACCTGGTTGACCGTCAGGGGGACGTCGGCCAGCGCCGCCGCCTTCTCCAGCAGCGGGCGGGTGAAGTTCGACACGCCCACATGCCGCGCCAGCCCGTCCCGCACCAGCGCGCAGAGCGCGGGCACCGTCTCCTCCAGCGGCACGGTCCTGGAGGGCCAGTGCAGCAGCACGAGGTCCGGGACGCCGACGCCCAGGGTCTTCGCCGAATCCTCCGCCGCCGCGCGCAGCCGGTCCGGCGCGTGGTCGTCGGGCCAGATCTTGGTGGTCAGGAACACCTGGTCGCGCGGGACGGCGGCGGCGCGGATCCCCGCCCCGACCTCGGCCTCGTTGCCATACATGCGGGCGGTGTCCACATGCCGCCAGCCCTCGGCCAGCGCGCGGGCGACCATGTCGGTCGCCTCCGCCCCGCGAAGCCGCCAGGTGCCGAAGCCCAGCGCGGGAATGCGGGCCTCGCCCGCGGTCACGTATTTCATGGCGTCGTCCTTTCCAGCTCGGTCCGTCCCGCGCCCGCGCGGGCGGCGAAGGGGGTCTCCTGCCCCGGCGCCCAGCCCGCGCCCTGCGCGGCGCGGGCGAGGGCGGCGATATCCGCGCCCTCGATCAACCCGCGATGGGCCTCGATCCACGGGGTCGGGCGATCCCACCAGCGGATCGCCTCCAGCGCCGCGACCGCGTCGGGCGGGAAGCGCATCTTCACAACCCGGGCGGGGTTTCCCGCCACCACCGCGAAGGCCGGGACCGCGCCCCGCACCACCGCGCCCGCGGCGACGATGACGCCCGGGCCGAGGCGCGCGCCGGGCAGCAGGACCGCCCCATGCCCGAGCCAGACGTCGTCCCCGACCACCGTGTCGGGATGCGGCCCGGCGAGCGCGGCCCAGTCGGTCGGAACCTCCGTCTGGAAGATCCCGAACGGATAGGTCGAAATCCCCCGCCGCGGATGGTTGGCCGAGGCGGTGACGAAGCGGACCCCGTGGGCGATCTGCCCGAAGCGCCCGATGACCAGCCGCTCCGGCGCGTCGGGATGCAGATAGGGCGCGAGCCGGGCGGCCCAGTCGGTCACCGGCTCGAAATCGTTGGCGTAGGTGAAGTCGCCGACCGTGATGTTCGGGTGGTCGACGACCCGGGCGAGATGCACGGTCCCGGCATGGACGGTTCCGTCGGGAAGGCGAACGGGATGACGCGCGGCGGCGTCGAGGAATGGGGCCGGCATGGAGGGCCTCCGGATCTGTCGCGAGGAAGGGGTCTGCGGGTCAGATGCGGGGCAGGTCCATCGGTCCGGTCCTTGTGCGGGGCGCTTGTGGGGAACCTGCCCCCGATGCCGGCCGAGGGCAAGGGCGGCGCGGCGGGATGTCCCGCCGGGGCGAGGCGGCGCACCGGAGCCGGCGGCCCGGCGCCGGCGGCCGGCGTCGCGAGGCCCCGGGTCGAGCCCGGGGCGCGCGCTCCCCCGACCCGCGTCCGCGCGGCGCCCCCGCCGGCCGCGTCAGCCGGCGGCGAGACCCATGGACCAGAAATCCGCCTCCAGCCGGCAGGCGGTCCCGAAGCCGGCCGCCAGCTCCGGCCACCGGGGGGAGACGGTCGGGTCGGGGCCGAGCCGCCGCGCGGCCACGGTCTCTATCAACGCGCCGACCTCGCGGCAGACCTGCTGATAGCCGGGATCCGCATAGGTCCCGATCCATTCGCCATGGAAGCCGCCCGGCGCGGCCCCGGCCAGCCTGCGCCCGATCTCTCCGTAACCCATCACGCAGGGCGCGAGCGCGACCAGCAGGTCCAGCAGGTCGCCCGACAGGCCCGCGTCGATCACGTAGCGGGTGTAGGCGAGCGTCGCGGGCGCCTCCGGCTCGGCGGCCAGCGCGGCCTCGTCGATCCCCTCCCGGGCGCAGATGGCGATGTGGAGCTTCATCTCCTCCCCGATCAGGGCGTGGAGCGTGCCGGCGCAGGCCCGCATCTCCTCGATCCGGTCGGACTTGGCGGCGGCCAGCGCCCAGGCGCGGGCGAAATGCACCAGGAACAGGTAGTCCTGCCGCAGATAGGTCAGGAAGGCCGCGCGGGGCAGCGAGCCGTCGCCGAGCCCCGCCACGAAGGGATGCGCCACGTAGCCCTCCCACTCCGCCGCGCAGGCGTCGCGAAGGGCGGCGAAGAGGGGGGAGCCGTAGTCGTCCTGCATGTCGGGATCCTTGCGCGGGAGGGGGGCGGGGGTCACGCTAGGCGCCGCGTCCCGGTCGCGCAAGGTTCCGGCCGCGCAAGACCCTGTCAGCGCAGGTATTTGTCGAAATGCGCGATCGTGCGGGTCCAGGCCAGTTCCGCCGCCGCCGCGTCGTAGCGCGGCGTCGAGTCGTTGTGGAAACCGTGGTTCGCGCCCGGGTAGATATGGGCCTCAAAAGTCTTGCCGGCGGCCTTCAGCGCGGCCTCGTATTCCGGCCAGCCCTCGTTGATCCGCGTATCGAGCTCGGCCAGCTGGATCAGCAGCGGGGCCTCTATGCGCGGCACGTCTTCGGCCTTCGGCTGGCGCCCGTAGAAGGGGACCGAGGCGCCCAGCTCCGGATAGGCCACCGCCAGCGCGTTGCACACGCCGCCGCCGTAGCAGAAGCCGACGCAGCCGACCTTGCCGGTGGAGGACGGGTGGCGCATCAGCCATTCCGCGGCGGCGAAGAAGTCGTTCATCAGCTTCGCCCCGTCGACCGTGCGCTGAAGCTCCCGCCCCGCGTCGTCGTTGCCGGGATAGCCGCCGACCGAGCTCAGCCCGTCCGGCGCCAGCGCCAGAAACCCCGCCTTGGCGACCCGGCGGGCGACGTCCCGGATATAGGGGTTCAGCCCGCGGTTCTCATGCACCACCAGCACCGCCGGAGCGGGGCCCGCGACGACGGTCGGCGTCACCAGGTAGCCGCGCACCTCCCCATGCCCCTCGGGCGAGGGGTAGGAGACCCATTCCGGCCGGATATCGGGATCGTTGAAGCTGACCTGCTCGGCCAGCGCGTAGTCGGGGCTCATCATCGACAGGATCCCGGCGGCGGTCAGCCCGCCGACGGCGAACTTGCCGGCGCGGTCGAGGAACTCGCGTTTCGAGATCCGGCCATGGGCGTAGAAGTCGTAGAGTTCCAGCAGCTCCGGATCGAAATCCGCGGCGGTCAGCCGGCGGGGGGCGGGATCGGGACGGTCGTCCATGGCGGCGCTCCTGCGGGTGCTCGGTCAAGTTGACGCAAGCGCATGTTCGCCGCCCGCCCCCGGCGCGCAACCGACGAGCCCGTGATCGGCGCCGCATTCCCCCCGGTCGCCGCGCCGCGCGGGCGCCCGGTTCCCGCCCGCGTCCGGGTCGTCGCGCGGCCCCCTGCCCCGCCTGAAAACGCGAACGGGCCGCCCCGAGGGGCGGCCCGTCATTCAAATCCTTGCGCCGGCCGGAGCCGGCGGCCGGATCACTCGATGATCTTGGAGACGACGCCGGCGACGCCCCCAGTGACGAAAATCATCACTCGATGATTTTCGAAACGACCCCAGCCCCAACCGTGCGGCCGCCTTCACGGATGGCGAAGCGGAGCTTCTCTTCCATCGCGATCGGGGCGATCAGCTGCACCGTGAACTTCAGGTTGTCGCCCGGCATCACCATCTCGGTGCCCTCGGGCAGCGCGACGGTCCCGGTCACGTCCG